>NZ_JAYFSJ010000002.1:3562-458245 GCF_039708975.1 Chromobacterium indicum | reverse complement strand
GGTCTTGGTCATGAACACTGCTCCTTGGTGGGGATTATCCACCTTAAGTTAGTGTCCATGGGGATCGGGACAGACCATCGAGATGTTCTACAACCCGAAACGTCGGCATGGTTCCGCAAATGGGCTATCGCCGGTAGAGTTTGAGAAGCAATATTTCCAACGGCTCAAGAGTGTCTAGAGAAGCCGGGGCGATTCAATTTATGCAAGGCTGTACCAGCTTCGATCAAGACATGCGTTGGGCTCGAGTTTTAATCGCCAAACATTCTGCAGTTCGTGATTTGCGTCATGAAGTAAAGCATACCTGTGGTGAATATCACGGTGATGCTATGCCGAAATATATCGATGGTTGGAGGGCTCGGGTAAATTGGCGGCCAAGTGAAGTGAATATATGCACGCCGGAATATGAAGAGGAAACTTATCAGCGTCTATATCGTGAGTTGAAGC
The DNA here is from genome assembly GCF_039708975.1 of Chromobacterium indicum. Taxonomy (NCBI): domain Bacteria; kingdom Pseudomonadati; phylum Pseudomonadota; class Betaproteobacteria; order Neisseriales; family Chromobacteriaceae; genus Chromobacterium; species Chromobacterium indicum. The sequence continues at coordinate 457,801 of NZ_JAYFSJ010000002.1, read as the reverse complement.
GTGATGGGTGGGAGCCGGGTGATGAGGAGCATGAGCGTTTGGCTTTGGATAGGGCCAGACGGGGCGGGGGTTAGTGCTGAATAAAGTTTATTGGGAAACAAAAAAGGCCATCATGAAGATGGCCTTTTGCATGCCGAATGTTGACGATTGGCTCAGCGATCCAGACCGCCTAGCAGCACGTATTTGATTTCCAGATAATCCTCAATGCCGTACTTGGAGCCTTCGCGTCCCAGGCCGGATTGCTTGACGCCGCCGAACGGCGCCGCCTCGTTGGACAGCAGGCCGCTGTTGACCGCGACCATGCCGTACTCCAGGCCTTCTGCGACGCGGAAGATGCGGCCGACGTCGCGGGCGTAGAAGTAGCTGGCCAGGCCGAATTCGGTGTCGTTGGCGAGGCGGATCGCCTCCTCTTCGGTCTTGAAGCGGAATAGCGGGGCCAGCGGGCCGAAGGTTTCCTCGCGGGCCACCTTCATGTCGCTGGTGACGTCGGCTATCAGCGTCGGCTCGAAGAAGGTGTGGCCGAGCGGGTGGCGCTTGCCGCCGGCGATCAGCTTGCCGCCCTTGGCCAGCGCGTCGGCGATGTGCTCTTCCACCTTGGCCACCGCGTTGTGGTCGATCAGCGGCCCCTGGCTGACGCCGGCCTCCAGGCCGTTGCCCACTTTCAAGGTGGCGACGGCGGCGGCGAACTTTTCGGCGAAGGCGTCGTAGACGCCGTCCTGCACGTAGATGCGGTTGGCGCAGACGCAGGTCTGGCCGGCGTTGCGGTATTTGGAGATCAGGGCGCCTTCCACCGCGGCGTCCAGGTCGGCGTCGTCGAATACGATGAAGGGCGCGTTGCCGCCCAGCTCCATCGATACCTTCTTCACCGTGCCCGCGCACTGGGCGATCAGCTTGCGGCCGACTTCGGTGGAGCCGGTGAAGGAGAACTTCTTCACCGCATCGCTGCCGGTCAGCACCGCGCCGATTTCGCTGGAGCCGCCGGTGATGACGGAGAACACGCCCGGCGGGATGCCTGCGCGCTCGGCCAATTCGGCCAGAGCCAGCGCCGACAGCGGCGTCTGGCTGGCCGGGCGGACCACCATGGTGCAGCCGGCGGCCAGGGCCGGCGCGGCCTTGCGGGTGATCATCGCGCTGGGGAAGTTCCACGGCGTGATGGCGGCGGTGACGCCTATCGGCTCCTTGGTCACCAGCACGCGGCGGTCGCCGGCCGGACCGGGCACGATGTCGCCGTAGACGCGCTTGGCTTCCTCGGCATACCACTCGATATAGCTGGCGCCGTAGGCGATCTCGCCCTTGGCCTCGGCCAGCGGCTTGCCTTGCTCGGTGGTCAGGATCACTGCCAGGTCTTGCTGATGGGCGATGATCAGGTCGAACCAGCGGCGCAGAATGGCTGCGCGTTCCTTGGCGCTCTTGGCCTTCCAGGCCGGGAAGGCGCGGGCGGCGGCGGCGACCGCGCGCTCGGCTTCGGCTGCGCCCATCTTCGGCACTTGGCCTACGGTTTCGCCGGTGGCCGGGTTTTGCACGGCGATGGACTGGCCGCTGTCGGCGTCCAGCCATTGGCCGTCCAGATAGCATTGCTGGCGCAGCAGCTTGGCGTCTTGCAGATTCAGCATTGGGGTGTTCCTTGTACAAACGAGCGGACGCGCCGTCAGGCGGGGCCGCTCGCATTGGGGAGTGTCAGTCGATCAGGCTTTCAGCGCCGCTTCCAGCTTGCCCAGCGCCTCGGCGAAGATGTTGTCTTCGATGGTCAGAGGGAACAGGAAGCGCACCACATTGGCGTAGACGCCGCAGGTCAGCAGGATCAGGCCGTTGGCCAAGGCGTGCTGCTGCACTTTCTTGGCGAAGTCGGGATCAGGCTGATGGCTGCCAGACTGGTTGAATTCGACGGCGATCATCGCGCCCAGGCCGCGAACTTCGGCGATGTGCGGCACGGCGGATTTGAGGCTGTTCAGCTTTTCCTTCAGCGAGTCGCCCAGGCGCTGGGCGCGCTCGTTCAGCTTCTCGCTCTCGATCACATCCAGCACCGCGTGCGCGGCCGCCAGCGCCAGCGGATTGCCGGCATAGGTGCCGCCCAGGCCGCCCGGCGCCGGCGCGTCCATCACTTCGGCGCGGCCGGTGACGGCGGACAGCGGAAAGCCGCCGGCCAGCGATTTGGCCATGGTGATCAGGTCCGGCACCGCGTCGAAATGCTCGCTGGCTAGCAGCTTGCCGGTGCGGGCGAAGCCGGTTTGCACCTCGTCGGCGATCAACAGGATGCCGTGGCGGTCGCACAGCGCGCGCAGCGCCTTCACCCATTCGGCCGGCGCGGCGTAGAAACCGCCTTCGCCCTGCACCGGCTCATAGATGATGGCGGCGACGCGCGCCGGGTCGATGTCGAACTTGAACAGTTTTTCCAGGCCGGCCAGCGAGTCCTGTACCGACACGCCGTGTAGCGCGTTCGGGTACGGCGCGTGGTAGACGTCGGAGGGGAAGGGGCCGAAGCCCAGCTTGTACGGCGCCACCTTGCCGGTCAGCGCCATGCCCATCAGCGTGCGGCCGTGGAAGGCGCCGCCGAAGGCGATCACGCCGGGGCGGCCGGTGGCGGCGCGGGCGATCTTCACCGCGTTTTCCACCGCTTCGGCGCCGGTGGTGAACAGGGCGGTCTTCTTGGCGTGGCTGCCCGGCGTCAGCTGGTTGAGCTTTTCCGCCAGGCTGATGTAGGACTCATAGGGCACCACCTGGTAGCAGGTGTGGCTGAAGCGGGACAGCTGCTCCGCCACCGCGGCTTCCACTTTCGGGTGCAGGTGGCCGGTGTTGAGCACGCCGATGCCGCCGGCGAAGTCGATGTAGCGACGGCCCTCGGTATCCCACACTTCCGCGTTCTTGGCGCGGTCGGCGAAGAAACTGCACATCACGCCGACGCCGCGCGGGGTGGCGTCGGATTTGCGTTGCATCAGTTGCTGCTGGCTCATGGAAATCTCCTCGGGGCCGGGCGATCGTGGCGCCGCCGCGGCGGGTCGATATGGCGTCGGGATGGCCGGCGCGTCAGCGGATCATTCTATGAGGGTGTTTAGCAAAAAGCTACAGATGCATTAAAAAATTAAACGCCTGTGGCGGAAGCGGCACAGGCGTTTCATCGGGAGGTGTTTGGGCTCAGCGCACGATCAGCTGGTTCACCTCGCCCAGCGTGTCCGGCTGCAACTGGCCGGCGGATTGGGCCAGCGCCAGGCGCGCGGTCAGATAGCTGTATTTGGCGTTGGCCAGCGTGGTGAGAGCGGTGTAGTAGGCCTGCTCGGCTTGCAGCAGGTCGATGCTGGTGCGGATGCCCACTTCCTTGCCCAGGCGGGTGGATTCCACCTTGCTCTTGGCCGATACCAGCAGCTGTTGCTGCGCGCGCACCAGCGCCGCGCCGTTGGTCACGCCCAGAAAGGCCTTGCGCACGTCCTCCTTCACCTGGCGGCGGGTGGACTCCAGCTGGTCGCGCGCGGCGTCGCGCAGGGCCACGGCTTCGCGCACCTGGGAGTTGATGCCGCCGCCGGCGAACAGGGGCAGGGTGACGGTGACGCCCACCTGGCTGCCGCGGGTATGCTGCGCGCTGGGCAGGGTGCCAGGCTGGTTGCTGATGTTGTCGCTGTAGCCGGCGGTGAGGTTGACCGTGGGCAGGTGGTTGCCGCGCTTCTCGGTGATGGTCTGCTCGGCCAGCTGCAGGTTCTGCTCGGCGCCCTTGATCTTCAGGCTGTTGCGCTGAGCCATGTCCACCCAGGCGTCAAGGCCGGCGGGCTTGGGCGGCACCAGCGGAAGTTGGTCGCGCACTGTCTGGATGCCGGCCGGCTCCAGACCGGTCAGGCGTTTCAGATTGTTCTGCGCCAGCTCCAGATTGTTGGCGTCGCTGATCTCCTGCGCCACCGCGCCGTCGTAGCCGGCTTGCGCCTCGTGGGTGTCGGTGATGGTGGCGGTGCCGACCTCGAACGCGGTCTTGGCCTGCTCCAGCAGGTTTTGATAGGTCTTCTTGCTGGCGCGGGTGGCGGCCAGGGTGTCCTGGGCGCGCAGCACGTCGAAATAGGCCTGGGAGATGTCCAGGATCAGCTGTTGCTCGGCGGCGTCGAAGGTGGTGTCGGCCAGTTCGGTGCCGATCTTGCCCTTCTTGTAGCCGGTGTACTTGCCTACGTCGAAAAGCGGCTGCTGCATATTGACGCTGTAGCCGTGGTTTTCGTAATGCATGTCGGAAACCGGCCGGCCATTGGCGTCTTGCGTCGTCTTGGGCTGCAGCGGGTTGTTGTAGTTGTAGTTGCCGCTGAGGCTGGCCTGCGGCAGCAACTGGCTGCGGCCCTGCACCGCCTTTTCCTGGCCGGCGTCGCGCTGGGCGCGGGCGGCGGCGAAGTCGGCGTTGTAGTCGCGGGCGGCCTGCCAGGCGCCGACCAGATCGAATGCCTGGACGGGCAGCGCGGCGCCTAACATCAGCAGGGTGGCGATGAGGGGGAGGCGGTGATTCTTCATTTGTGCTCTTGTTCTTGCGGTTGGGCGGAGAGCCGCTGTTCATTTCGTCCGACGCGGAACCATTGGGCGTACAGCGCCGGCAGGAACAGCAGGGTCAGCACGGTGGCGACCAGCAGCCCTCCCATGATGGCGACCGCCATCGGACCCCAGAACGTGCTGCGGGTCAATGGAATCATTGCCAAAATGGCGGCCAATGCCGTCAGCATTATGGGCCTAAAGCGGCGCACGGTGGAACCGACGATGGCCTCGAAGCGGTCTATGCCCTCGCGGATGTCGTGTTCGATCTGGTCCACCAGGATCACCGAGTTGCGCATGATCATGCCCGACAGCGCGATCACGCCCAGCATCGCGACGAAGCCGAAAGGCGCGCGGAACAAGATCAGCGTCAGGGTGACGCCTATCATGCCGAGCGGCGCGGTGAGCACCACCATCAGCGTGCGCTGGAAGCTTTGCAACTGCAGCATCAGGAGTGTCAGAACTACAACAATCATCAGAGGCGCGACCGCGGCGATCGCCTTTTGCGACTTGCCGCTGGATTCCAGCGTGCCGCCGACCTCGATGTGGTAGCCCAGCGGCAGTGTGCGCTCCAGCGCTTGCATCTGCGGCCACAGTTGGCCGGACACGTCCGCGCCCTGCACGCCGTCCATCACGTCGGCGCTGACGGTGATCGCCGGCAGGCGGTTGCGGCGCCAGATGATGCCTTCCTCCGGCTCGTAGCGGACGTGGCCGATCTGCGACACCGGCACGAAGCGGCCGCTGCCGGTCTGCACCATCAGATTGCCCAGGCCGGCGACGTTCTTCTGCTCGCCCGGATTGAGGCGGGCGACGATGGCGATGCTCTGGTCGCCCTCGCGGTAGGCGCTGACGCTTGAGCCGGAAATCAGCATCTGCAGCTGCTGCGACAGCTGTTGTGAGCTGAGGCCCAGCGCGCTGGCCTTGTCCTGGTCGATGTCTATCCGCAGCGCCTTGACCTGCTCGCCCCAGTTCTGGTTGACGTGCAGCGTCGACGGCTGCTTGCGCACCAGCGCCTCCACCTGGTCGGCGATCTTGCGCACCTGGCCGTGCTCCGGGCCCATCACGCGGAACTGGACCGGGTAGCCGACCGGCGGGCCGTTCTCCAGCCGGGTGACGCGGCCGCGCACCAGCGGGAAGTCGTTGTCGAAGATTTTCTCCAGCCGCTTCTTCACGTCTTCGCGCACGTGTTCGTCGCGGGTCATCACCATCAGCTGCGCGTAGTTGACGTGCTGCTGCTGCTGGTCCAGCGGCAGGTAGAAGCGCGGGCTGCCGCTGCCGACGTAGCTGGTGACGCTGACCACGTTGGCGTCGGCGCGGGCCAGCTTCTCCATCTTTTCCACCTGCTCCAGCGTGGCGTGGTAGCTGGCGCCGCGCGGCAGCCACATGTCCACCATCAGCTCCGGCCGGTTGGATGAAGGGAAGAACTGCTGGGCGACGAACAGCTTGAACGCCAGCAGCGACAAGATGAAGGCGCCCAGGGTGAAGGCGATCACGGTCTTGCGGTAGTCCAGGCACCAGGCCACCAGCGCGCGGAAGCGGCGGTAGAACGGCTTCTGGTAGACGTCGTGCTGCTCGCCGTGATGCGCGTGGGAGGGCAGCAGCTTGTAGCCCAGGTAGGGCGTGAACACCACGGCGACGATCCACGACAGCACCAGTGCGATGCCCACCACGGCGAACAGGCTGAACACGTACTCGCCGGCCATCGATTTGGCCAGGCCCACCGGCAGGAAGGTGGCGGCGGTGATCAGCGTGCCGGTCAGCATCGGGAAGGCGGTGCTGGTATAGGCGTAGGTGGCGGCCTGGAACTTGTTCCAGCCCTGTTCCAGCTTCAGCGCCATCATTTCCACCGCGATGATGGCGTCGTCCACCAACAGGCCCAGCGCGATGATCAGCGAGCCCAGCGAGATGCGCTGCAAGTCGATATTGAAGAAGTACATGGCGAGGAAGGTCATCGCCAGCACCAGCGGGATGGACAGCGCCACCACCACCCCGGTGCGCAGGCCCAGGCTGAAGAAGCTGACGGCGAGCACGATCACCACCGCCTCCACCAGCGAGCGCATGAACTCGCCCACCGCGTCGTGCACCACCTTGGGCTGGTCGGACACCGCGTGGATCTCCACGCCCAGCGGCAGCTTGCCTTTGATGCGGGCGATGGCCTGGTCCAGGTTGGCGCCCAGCTTCAGCACGTCGCCGCCGCTCTTCATGCTGATGGCCAGCGCCAGCACCGGCTTGCCGTTGAAGCGCACGCTGGTGGCCGGCGGGTCGATGTAGCCGCGGGAGACCGCGGCGATGTCGCCCAGCTTGAAGGTGCGGCCGCCCGCGCTGACCGGCGTCGCGGCCACGGCCGCCACCGAATCGTACTTGCCGGTGGGGCGTACCCAGATGCGGTCGCTGGCAGTTTCGAAGGTGCCGGCCGGCGTCATCGCGTTCTGCTGCTGCAGCGCCTGCCAGATGGCGCGGCTGTCGAGGCCCAGGCTGGCTAGCTTGGCGCTGGACAGGTCGACGTAGATGCGCTGGTCCTGCTTGCCCAGCATCTGCACCTTGGCCACGTCCGGCGTGCGCAGCAGTTCTTTCTTGGCCGCCTCCGCGTACTGGCGCAGCTCCTCGTAGCTGAAGCCGTCTCCGCTGAAGGCGTAGATGTTGCCGAAGGTATCGCCGAACTCGTCGTTGAAGAAAGGCCCCTGCACGCCGGACGGCAGCGTGTAGGCGATGTCGCCCAGCTTCTTGCGCACCTGGTACCACAGTTGCGGCACGTTCTTGGGCGGCACGTCCTCGCGCAGCGACACCACCATCAGGCTTTCGCCCGGTTTGGTGTAGCTCTGCACGTAGTCGATCTCGCCCATCTCCTGCAGCTTTTCCTCCAGCTTGTCTGTGACCTGCTGTTCCATTTCCAGCGTGGTGGCGCCGGGCCAGTTGGCCTGCACCAGCATCGCCTTGAAGGTGAATTCCGGATCCTCCTTCTGGCCCAGCTGGGTATAGGCCCAGCCGCCGGCCAGCATCAGCATGATCATCAGATAGCGCACCAGCGCCTGATGGCCCAGCGCCCATTCGGACAGATTGAGTTTCTTCATCGGCGCGTCCTCATTGTTCCAGCAGCTTGACGTGCTGGCCTTCGCGCAGCAGATGTACGCCGGCGGTGGCCACCTTGTCGCCCGGGCGGACGCCCGAGGCGATGACGGCGCCGCTGTCGTCTATCGACGCCACCGTCACCGGCTTGCGGCTGACGCGCAGGCTCTGGCCGTCTATCGTCCACACGTATTGCTTGCCCTGCAGGTCTAGCAGCGCGGTCAACGGCAGCTTGAGCTCGCCGCTGGCGCGGGCGGGCAGGGTGGCGGTGGCGGTCATGCCCAGTTGCAGCGCGTGGCTGTCGCCGGCCAGCGCGATCCGCGCCGGATAAGTGCGGGTGGCTGGATCGGCGTCGGCGGCCAGCTCGCGCAGCTTGCCCTCCAGCGGCGCGCCGCCCTTCCACAGCGTCACGCGGAATGCGCCGGCCCGGCGCACCGCCTCCAGCGCGTTTTCCGGCACCTGGATGGCGATTTCGCGCGCGCCGTCCTGCGACAGCCGGGCCACCGGCTGGCCGGCGGCCACCACCAGGCCGGGCTCGGCCTGCATCTGGCTGACCACGCCGTCGGCGTCGGCCGTCAGGGTCGCGTAGCCGGTCTGGTTGCGGCTGGCGGACAGCGCGGCGCGCGCCTGGCTGACCTTGGCCTGGGCGGCGTTGACGCCGTTCTGCTGTCCGTCTACCTGGGCCTGGCTGATGAACTGCTTGGCCAGCAGCTCGCGGTAGCGCTTCAGGTTGAGCTGCTGCTGGGCGAGATCGGATTCGGCAGCCGCCAGCTGCGCCTGCTTGGCCGCCAGGTCCAGCTGGTAGTCGCTGGGATCCAGCTGCGCGAGCGGCTGGCCCTTCTTCACGCGTTCGCCGCTGTTGACCAGCTTGGCGACCACCTTGCCGGCCACGCGGAAGGCGAGCTGGGTTTCGTGGCGGGCGCGGATTTCGCCGGCGTAGCTGTCGCCGCCGATTTCAGCGTTGCCGCCGGCTGTCATGTATCGCACCGGACGGATGTCTTCCGGCGCGGCCGCCTGGTCCTTGCAGGCGGACAGGCCCAGCGCGGCGATGAGCGGCAGGGCGAGGGGGAGGATGGATTTCATGTGCGGGCGTCCTGGGGCGCGGGCTGGTGCATGCCTTGCAGCGTCAGCCGCAGCGAGGTCTTGAGGAATTCGAGCGGATTGTCCTTTAGGGTGTCGCAACAGCCGGGCACCAGGGCGAAGGAGTGGCTGAGGATCATGGTCATCATCATCGGCGCGGTCAGCGCGTCGATCGCGTAGTCGAGGTGGACCGGGCGGAACTCGCCGCTGTCCATGCCGCGCTGGATGATGTGGCCGAGCAGCTGGCGCGCCGGCAGGATGGCTTCGTCGTAATAGAAGCGGGTCAGATCCGGGAAGTTGGTGGCCTCGGCCGCCATCAGCTTGCACAGGCCGGCGGCGCGGGTGGAGCCGATGTGGGTCCACCAGTCCTCCAGCGCCAGGAACAGCAGCTCGCTGCTGCCTATGCCGTGCAGCTGGGCCAGCTGCGCGCTCATCGCGTGGACGCGGGCGACGATGGTTTCGCGCACCACCGCCTTGAAGATCTCTTCTTTGTTCTGGAAATACAGATACGGCGTGCCTTTGGTGACGCCGGCGGCGCGGGCGATGTCTTCCATCTTGGTGGCGAGATAGCCTTTTTCGACGAACAGCGTCAGCGCTGCGTCCAGGATCTCGCTGGGCCTGGCGTCCTTCTTGCGCTGCCAGCGGCTGGAGCCGGTTTCTCCCATGTCGGTCTTTCTGAATGCTTGTTCAGTAATGTCGGCACTGTAGGCCTTTTGGTCAGGAGCGGGCAATTAATAAATCACAGTTCAGCAATTGGCGTGATTAAAATGCAACACCGTAATCCGAAATCGCCGGCCAGCCGTTAAGAGGGCGAAAGCGATCCGCTAGCAAGGAGAAATGAAGTGGCAACAGACGCAGCCGAGAAGGCGAACATCCTGGCCGAGGCCCTGCCTTACATCCGCCAGTTCGCCGGCAAGACCATCGTGATCAAGTACGGCGGCAACGCGATGACAGACGAAGCGTTGAAGGAAGGCTTCGCCAAGGACGTGGTGCTGCTGAAGCTGGTGGGGATGAATCCGGTGGTGGTGCACGGCGGTGGCCCGCAGATCAACGACTTGCTGGCGCGGGTCGGCAAGCAGGGGGAGTTCGTCCAGGGCATGCGCGTCACCGACGCCGAAACCATGGAAGTGGTGGAAATGGTGCTGGGCGGCCTGGTGAACAAGGAGATCGTGTCGCTGATCAACAAGCACGGCGGCAAGGCGGTGGGCCTGACCGGCAAGGACGGCCACTTCATCCGCGCCCGCAAGCTGTTCCTGAAGACTGACGGCGACGAGGCGGTGGACATCGGCCAGGTCGGCGAGATCGAATCCATCGACCCGTCGCTGGTGTCGCTGCTGGACAGCCAGGACTTTATTCCGGTGGTGGCGCCGATCGGCGTCGGCGTCGACGGCGAGGCCTACAACATCAACGCCGACCTGGTGGCCGGCAAGCTGGCCGAGACGCTGAAGGCGGAAAAGCTGGTGCTGATGACCAATACCCCGGGCGTGCTGGACAAGCAGGGCCAGTTGCTGACCGGACTGACCGCGCAGCGCATCGACGAGCTGTTCGCCGACGGCACCATCTCCGGCGGCATGCTGCCCAAGATCAGTTCGGCGCTGGACGCCGCCAAGAACGGCGTGCAGGCGGTCCACATCATCGATGGCCGCGTCAAGCACGCGCTGTTGCTGGAAATCCTCACCGCGGCCGGCGTCGGCACCATGATCCGCGCCTGAGGCCGGCTGTCCGGGAGGCGTGGAGCCGGCGGCGGCTGTGGTCTATAGTTATGGCATGCCGCGCGCGTAGCCGCGGCGGCTCACAAGGGGAGGCAGCATGCAGACCGTGAAGCAATTTCTGGAGAGCAAGCCCAACCGGGCCCTGGTATACGTGACGCCGGACAGTACCGTGTTCCAAGCGCTGCAGGTGATGGCGGAAAACGACATCGGCGCGGTGCTGGTGATGGAGTCCGGCGACATCGTCGGCATCTTTTCCGAACGCGACTACGCCCGCCGCATCGTGCTGCAGGGGCGGACCTCGGCCGGGACCAAGGTGCGCGACATCATGACCAGCCGCGTGGTGTACGTGACGCCCCAGCAGACGCTGGACGAGTGCCGGGCGCTGATGACCGAGAAGCGCATCCGCCATCTGCCGGTGATGGAGGATCAGACCGTGCTGGGCATCCTGTCCATCGGCGATCTGGTGCGGGCGACCATAGAAGAGCAGGAGCAGGTGATCAACCACCTGGTCCATTACATCCAGTCCGCCTGATTCCACTACGCAATCCAGCCGACGGCCCGCCGAGAAGCGGGCCGTTGTCGTTGGCGCGCTCAGGCGGGCATCGGCGCGATGCGCTGGCGCAGCGCGCGCAAGGCCGGCGCCACGCGCTCGCGCATCGCCGGCTCGTCGAAGGCGAAGGCCGGGCCGCTGGCATTGAGCGCCATCGCCGGTTGGCCGGGCAGCAGCGCCGGCAGATGGATGCCCACCGCCATCACGTCGGGCTCGTATTCGCCGAAGGACGCGGTGTAGCCGTGGACGCCGTAGTCGGCGCAGGCCTGCAGCAGCCGCGAGTGCAGCGCCGGCCAGTCGCCGCGGTAGCGCTCGGCCAGGAGCGGCAGCAGCGCCTCGCGCTCCTGCGGCGGCAGGCCGGCGAAGTAGGCGCGGCCGATCGCCGTGGTGGCCAGCGGCACCCGAGAGCCGGTGGACAGCTGCACCGACACCCGGGCCTGGCTGCGGCAGGTTTCCAGATACACCATGTCGCTGCCGTCGCGCAGCGCCAGGCTGACCGACACATTGTTGGCCAGCGCGAACTCGCGCATCAGCGGCGCGGCCGCCGCGCGCGCGTCGTAGCCGGCCAGCGCCGCCGATCCCAGCGCCAGCAGCGCCAGCCCCAGCTTGTATTGGCCGCCTTCCCCTTCCTGTTGCAGATAGCCCAGCTTAGTCAGGGTGTAGCTCAGTCTCGACACGGTGGACTTGGGCAGCCCGGTGCGGCGCGCCAGTTCCTGGTTGGACAGCGCGCCCTCGCCGGGGCGGAACGCCGCCAGCACCTCCAGGCCGCGCGCCAGCGCGGTGACGAATTGGCGGTCTTCTTCCTGTTGCATCCTGTTCCCCATTGCGGCAAAGAATTTGCCGCATGACAGGTAAATCGCTTTACAAGCGCGCGGCAGAGTGTTTAGTCTATTCTGCATGGTGAAATCTAATTCCGCAATGCGGAACTAAGTGGGAGAAAGCAGATGGCAGCATCCACGCAGCGCGCCTCGTTCGCTTGGGAAGATCCCTTGCTGTTGCAGAACCAGTTGACCGATGAGGAGCGGCTGGTGCAGCAGAGCGCGCACGAGTATTGCCAGGAGCGGCTGCTGCCGCGGGTGCTGACCGCCAACCGCGAAGAGCGCTTCGATCGCGAAATCATCAACGAGATGGGCGAGCTGGGCTTCCTCGGCTGCACGATAGAAGGCTACGGCTGCGCCGGCCTGTCGCATGTCGCCTACGGCCTGGTGGCGCGCGAGGTGGAGCGGGTGGATTCCGGCTACCGCTCGGCGATGAGCGTGCAGTCGTCCTTGGTGATGCACCCGATCTGGGCCTACGGCTCCGACGCGCAGAAGGACAAGTATCTGCCCAAGCTCGCCAGCGGCGAATGGCTGGGCTGTTTCGGCCTGACCGAGCCGGATTCCGGCTCCGACCCCGCCAGCATGAAGGCCCGCGCCCGCAAGGTGGATGGCGGCTATCTGCTGTCCGGCAGCAAGATGTGGATCACCAACAGCCCGGCCGCCGACGTGTTCGTGGTCTGGGCCAAGGATGACGACGACGAGATTCGCGGCTTCATCCTGGAGAAGGGCATGAAGGGCCTGTCCGCTCCGGCTATCCACGGCAAGTTTTCCCTGCGCGCGTCCATCACCGGCGAAATCGTGATGGACGACGTGCTGGTGGCGGACGAGCAGCAGCTGCCCGGCGTCAAGGGACTGAAGGGACCGTTCGGCTGCCTGAACAAGGCGCGCTACGGCATCGCCTGGGGCGCGATGGGCGCAGCGGAGTTCTGCTGGCACGCCGCCCGCCAGTACACGCTGGACCGCCGGCAGTTCGGCCGGCCGCTGGCAGCCAACCAGCTGATCCAGCTGAAGCTGGCGAATATGCAGACCGAGATCGCGCTGGGCCTGCAGGCCGCGCTGCAGGTGGGCAGGCTGATGGACGAAGGCCGCGCCGCGCCGGAAATGATCTCGCTGATCAAGCGCAACAACTGCGGCAAGGCGCTGGATATCGCCCGCGTTGCCCGCGACATGCATGGCGGCAACGGCATCAGCGACGAATTCCATGTGATCCGCCATGTGATGAATCTGGAGGCGGTCAACACTTACGAGGGCACGCATGACGTGCATGCCCTGATTCTGGGCCGAGCCCAGACCGGTATTCAGGCATTTGCCTGATAAGCCGGTGCGGCCGGAGGGCCGGCCGCGCCGTTGATTCCTGTCTGTCCTTTGTTGGCCCGGCCTCGCCGGGCCACTTTTTTTGCCGGAACGCATTGCGAGCCGGATAAGGGACGGTGTCTGGAATATCAGCGATTGCTACACTGAAAGCGCCGTGCGGCGGCGAGCGCCGCGAACGGGCGGCATCATCGACATCCGAGCGGGGGAGGGAAGCGCGATGGCAGGAGCGTTGTCGGGTATCAAGGTGGTGGATCTGAGCCGGGTGCTGGCGGGGCCGTGGGCGAGCCAGCTGTTGGCCGATCTGGGCGCGGAAGTGATCAAGATAGAGAAGCCGGGCAGCGGCGACGACACCCGGCAATGGGCGCCGCCCAGCCTGCCGGACGGCAAGGCCGCCTATTTCCTGTGCACCAACCGCGGCAAGCGCTCGCTGACGGTGGACATCTCCCAGCCGGCCGGCCAGGATATCGTGCGCAAGCTGGTGGCCGACGCCGACGTGGTGCTGGAGAACTACAAGGTGGGCGGGCTGAAGAAGTACCGGCTGGATTACGACAGCCTGAAGACCGTCAATCCCAAGCTGGTGTACTGCTCGATCACCGGTTTCGGCCAGACCGGTCCTTACGCCAGCCTGGCCGGCTACGACTACATCGTGCAGGGCATGTCCGGCCTGATGAGCATCACCGGCCCGGCCGACGGCGAGCCGCACAAGGTGGGCGTGGCGGTGTCGGACCTGTTCACCGGCCTGTACGCCGCCAACGCGGTGCAGGCGGCGCTGATCGCCCGCGAGCGCAGCGGCGCCGGCCAGCACATCGACATGGCCTTGTTCGACTGCTCGCTGGCGATGCTGGCCAATGTCGCCTCCAACTGGCTGGTCGGGCATAATGTGCCGCCTCGGCTGGGCAACGCCCACGCCAACATCGTGCCCTACCAGGTGTTCGCCGCCTCCGACGGCCACTTCATCCTGGCCTGCGGCAACGACAAGCAGTTCGCCGAAGTCTGCCGGCTGGTCGGCCAGGCGCAGTGGGCGCGCGATCCGCGCTACGCGACCAATCCGCAGCGCGTGGCCCATCGCGTGCAACTGGTGCCGTTGTTGGCTCAGGCCTTCCGCCACCATGGACGCGACTACTGGCTGTCGGCGCTGGACAAGGCCGGCGTGCCCTGCGGCCCGATCAACAACGTGGCCGAGGCATTCGCCGACCCGCAGGCGCAGGCGCGGGAAATGGAACTGGAAATGCGCGACGCCGCCGGACAGCAAGTGCCGCTGGTAGGGTGTCCGATCAAACTTTCCGGCACGCCGGTCGAGTACAATCTAGCCCCTCCCGCTCTGGGAGAACATACTGAGCAGATCTTGCGCGCGCTGGGTTATGTGGATTCGGACATTGTCGCATTGCGCAACAATGGCACCGTTTAAACGCTTGTTTGATTTTGACGACGTGACATCTTCATAGCATGATGTCCGGAAAATCAAACCCGTCCCAGCGGGCGCAAAGGAGAAACGGTGCAACGCGAATACATGGAATACGACGTGGTGATCGTCGGCGGCGGCCCTTCCGGCCTGTCCGCGGCGATCCGTCTGAAACAACTGGCGGCCGAGCAGGGCCGCGACATCAGCGTCTGTCTGCTGGAGAAGGGTTCCGAGATCGGCGCCCACATCCTGTCCGGCGCGGTGATCGAAACCGGCGCGCTGGCCGAACTGCTGCCCAACTGGAAGGAACTGGACGCGCCGCTGAACACGCCGGCGCTGTCGGACCGTTTCCTCTACCTGACCGAGACCGAGTCCATCCAGCTGCCCACCCCGCCGCAGATGCACAACAAGGGCAACTACATCGTCAGCCTGGGCAACTTCTGCCGCTGGCTGGGCCAGCAGGCCGAGAGCCTGGGCGTGGAGATCTACCCGGGCTTCGCCGCCGCCGAAGTGCTGTACCACGCGGACGGCTCGGTCAAGGGCGTGGCCACCGGCAATGTCGGTACCGGCAAGAACGGCGACCAGGAAGGCGAGCCGGGCATGGAGCTGTGGGCCAAGCAGACCATCTTCGCCGAAGGCTGTAGAGGCTCGCTGACCAAGGGGCTGTTGTCGCGCTTCCGTCTGACCGACGGAGCCGATCCGCAGACTTTCGGCATCGGCATCAAGGAATTGTGGGAAGTGAAGCCGGAAAACCACCAGCCCGGCCACATCACCCACACCGTCGGCTGGCCGATGGATACCGCCACCTACGGCGGCTCCTTCCTCTACCATCTGGAAGACAATCTGGTGGCGGTCGGCTTCGTCGTCGGCCTGGATTACCAGAATCCCTATCTGTCGCCGTTCGAGGAGTTCCAGCGCTTCAAGACTCATCCGGCGATCAAGAAGACCTTCGAAGGCGGCCGCCGCGTGTCCTACGGCGCGCGAGCGCTGACCGAGGGCGGCCTGCAGAGCCTGCCCAAGCTGACCTTCCCCGGCGGCGTGCTGGTCGGCGACACCGCCGGCTTCCTCAATGTGCCCAAGATCAAGGGCACCCACACCGCGATGAAGTCGGCGATGCTGGCGGCGGAGGCGGTGTTCGAGTTGCTGGGCGACGACGCGCAGGCGCAGGGCGGCGAGGCCAAGGCCTACTCGGCCAAGTTCCAGAAGAGCTGGGTCCGCGACGAGTTGCACAAGGTGCGCAATATCCGCCCGTCGTTCCGCTGGGGCCTGTGGCCGGCGATGATCTACTCGGCTCTGGACACCTTCCTGTTCCGCGGCCGCGCGCCGTGGACGCTGCATCACAAGCACGCCGACAACGAGGCGCTGCGCCCGGCCTACGAATTCAGCCCGATCGCCTATCCCAAGCCGGACGGCGTGCTGACCTTCGACCGCCTGTCGTCGGTGTTCATCTCCAACGCCAATCACAGCGAAGACCAGCCGGCGCACTTGACGCTGAAGGACGCGTCGGTGCCGATCGCGGTCAACCTGGCCAAGTACGACGCCCCAGAACAGCGCTACTGCCCGGCCGGCGTGTACGAGATTGTCGGTCAGGACGAAGGCGCGCCGCGGCTGCAGATCAACGCGCAGAACTGCGTGCACTGCAAGACTTGCGACATCAAGGACCCGACCCAGAACATCAACTGGGTGACGCCGGAAGGCGGCGGCGGGCCGAACTACCCGAACATGTGATCGGGCGTTTGATGCCGCCAGGGGCCGGGTTTTCCGTCGGGAAACCCGGCTTTTTGTTTTGATCGCCGCCAAGTCTTGCGAAACAACGGCTTGACGGCGGCGGCCATCGTTGGCAGCATGGACGGCATGCTAGAAAAAACCGTGTTTTTCGCCCACGCCTATTATTGGTACCGCCCCTCCCGGCGGCGCCAGGGATAGGCTCGGCAGCGAGATACGCGAAGCCGTCGAGCAGATTACCGACCATGCCGCCGAATACCGGCGGCATTTGTCATTTCAGTCTCAAACAGCAAATGGTCTCCGGAGCGGCGGCAAGCTTTTATCCAGGAGACAGTGCCATGAACGAAGTCAGCGACGCCCTTTCACTCGCCACCAGCCGCAGCCTGACCCAGGCGGACCTGCCGCTGTACCCGGTCGCCCTGGCGACCGACGGCGAGGCGCTGGCTTATCGTCCCGGACCGCCGCCGCGGCTGCCGGCCGGCGGCTGCCTGTCCGAAGCGCTGCTGCCGGAAATCCGCGAGCTGGCATTGCGCCTGGCGCTGGCGCGAGGCTGGCCGCAAGGGCGGACGCCGGACCGCGTCGCCGAGCCCGCCGACTGGCTGGCGGCGCGCATTCTGCTGCTGGAGTGGCAGCAGGTGGAGCTGGCGCTGGACGAGCTGGCGCTGCTGGACGAAGCCAACCGCCGCGCGGGCGGGCTGGCCAAGGCGCGGAGCGTGGCGTTTTCCCCGGCGCTGCCGGTGCTGTTACCGGCGGGCCGCGAGCCTGGCGCGCTGCGCGGCTGGCGCGCGCATCCGTTGCCGCGGGGCGGGGTGGCCGAAGCCAGCCGGCGTTGCCGCGAACGATTGGCGGCGCGGTTTGCCGAACTGTCTGAACAATGAACAGGAGCATGCCCATGGAGCTGGAGCTTCACGACGAGAATGAACGCAAGCTGAACAATCTGACGTTGGCGGTGTACATCCTGCAGGCGGTCAGCCTGCTGGTCGGCGTCACCGCGCTGGTCGGCGTCATCATCAACTACGTGAAGCGCGACGATGTGCGCGGCACGCTGTATGAAAGCCATTTCGAATGGCAGATCCGCACCTTCTGGCTGGCTTTGCTGGGCTATGTGGTCGGTTTCGCCACGCTGTGGATGCTGGTGGGCGGCGTGGTGCTGTTCGCGGTGTGGGTGTGGTACATCTACCGCGTGGTGAAGGGATTCTTGTACTTCAACGACCGCAAGGTCATGCCGGCGAAATGAAAAGGCGGGCGCCGAAGCGCCCGCAAACGGCTCTGCGCGAACCGGGAAAAGCGGCCGATGATCGGCGCGGATTGCTGTGACGCCATGCTAAACCGCCGGCGACGGCGGCGCAGCGAAACCCGGCGGCTGCTTGTCCCCGGTCAAGCCTGGCAGCAAGCCGCCGTCTTTGGCACAATGCCCAACCTCATCTATACCTGCCATCATGCAAGCCGAAGACCTGCTCTCCCTGACCACCCGCTCGATGCCCTTCGGCAAACACAAGGGCATGCTGATCTGCGATCTGCCGGGTAACTACCTGAACTGGTTCGCCCGCGAGGGTTTCCCGCCGGGCGAGATCGGCCGCTTGCTGCAACTGATGCACGAACTGGACCACAATGGTCTGACTTTTCTGCTGGACCCGATTAGAAAGCGTTGAACAATGGCAATCCAATGGTTCCCCGGCCATATGAACAAGGCGCGCAAGGATGTCACCGAGCGCCTGAAGGATATCGACGTCGTCATCGAGCTGCTGGATGCCCGCCTGCCGGCGTCCAGCGCCAACCCGATGCTGGCGCGCATGGCCAAGGGCAAGCCCAGGCTGATGATACTGAACAAGCAGGATCTGGCCGACCCGGCCATCACCGAGCAGTGGCTGGCCTGGTACCGCGCCAAGAAGCAGACCGAAGCGCTGGGCATGGATGCCGGCGAGCGCGCGCCGGCGCAGCGGCTGATCGCCGCCTGCCGCGCGCTGGCGCCCAACCGCAGCGGGTTGGAGAAGCCGTTGCGGGTGCTGATCTGCGGCATTCCCAACGTCGGCAAGTCCACGCTGATCAACAGCATGTCCAGCCGCAAGATCGCCAAGACCGGCAATATGCCGGGGGTCACCAAGAACGAGCAGCGCATCATCCTGGCCGACGACTTCGAGCTGTACGACACCCCCGGCATGTTGTGGCCGAAGATCGAAGTGGAAGAAGGCGGCTACAACCTGGCCGCCAGCGGCGCGGTCGGCCGCAACGCGATGGATGAGGAAGAAGTGGCGCTGGAGCTGCTGAAATACCTGCTGCTCCATTACCGCGCCGAACTGGCCGCCCGCTACAAGTTCGATGTCGAGGCGCTGGACGGCATGCAGGACTGGCAGGCGCTGGAGCTGATCGGCAAGCGCCGCGGCGCGGTGCTGTCCGGCGGCCGCATCAATATGCAGAAGGCGGCCGAGATCGTGCTGACCGATTTCCGCGACGGCCAGACCGGCCGCATCACGCTGGAGCGGCCGGCGGAATGGTTGGAGTGGGAGAAGCGCGCCAAGGTGCTTGCCGCCGAGCGGGCCATTCTGCGGGAAGAGAAGCTGAAAGAGAAAGAAGGCCGCAAGCAAGGCAGCCGCTGATGTTGAAAAGCCCGGAGCATCCGGGCTTTTTTATTGGCGGCGCGATGGGTCAGGCGATGGTGTCGACGATGCTGCCGTTGGCGCTGTCGGCCACCGCTTCGCCGGCCAGCGCCGGATTGCTCTGCAGGATCGTCGCCCAGTTGCCGTTCAGGCTGGAGCCGGCGCTGCCGGCGGCGCCCAGCGTTTGCGACACGATCTGCTGATCGGTGCTGTCCTGCGCCGACTCCCCGTCGCTTGGACTCAGAAGGCTGCCCTGCAGCGTGCCGGCGGCGGCGAAGCCGTTGAGCAGGCCGGCTGCGTCGTAGGTGGAGACGTCGCTGCCGCTGCCGCCGCCCAGCAGCACGATGGCGCTGGAGTCCTGGGACAGCTGGGCCGCTTCGCTGGCGAGCGCGGGCGTGGCATTGCCGTTTTGCACCACGGGGGATGGCACGACGCCGCCGTTGAGCAGCGCGGCGCTGGCCAGGGAAATCTGCGCGGTTTGACTGATGCTCATGGCGGGGCCTCCGGTGAATCTGCCTTCGCTGTCAGTATCGGCAGTTTGTTTCCGGGACTCAATGGCGCTTAATAGCTTCTAACAAAACAAAGACTTGCAGGGAACTTCAGCGGGAATGAGGGCGGAGGCGCCCAGGCTGGGGAAGGGGTTCACCCCCGGATCAGCAGGGCGATGCCGGCGGCGGCGAACAGCAGCGTCAGCAGCTGGCCAGCTCGCACGCTCCAGTGCGCGCCGGCTTCCAGGCAGGCCTGCCGAGGGTTGGCCGGGTTGTAGCGCACCTGCACCGCGGCGCCCGTGGGGTAGCGGTTGGCGGTGTCCTGCGCCAGCGTCTGGCTGCCGCCGAAGCCGGCGTCGGGAATGCGGATGTTGCCGGCGCGATAGGTCTGGCCGTTTGCTTGATAGCGGTAGACGACGTCGGCGCGGTATTCGCGCTGGTCGCTGTGATCGCCGCCGCGGCGCTGCCGCCATTCCACTTCGCTGCGCTCGACCGCGCCGGTCGCGATCGGCCAGTCCTGCGCCGCGTTGGCCAGCTGCGCCTGGCGCCACAGCCAGCAGAAGCCGGCGATGCCGATGGCGATCAACAGCAAGGAGATGAGCTTTAACGGCATCAGACGGCAGTGCCCGGCTGTTCGAACCAGCCGGCGAGAATGGCCTGGGCGGCCACCTGGTCCAGCGCCGGTTTCTGCTTGCGGCCTTTCTTGACGCCGGCCTCTTCCAGCAGCTGCTCGGCGATTACAGAAGTGTAGCGCTCGTCCACCAGCCATACCGGCAGGCCGAAGCGGCCCTTCAGACGGTTGGCGAAGCGGCGCGACAGCGCGGACAGCTGATGCTCTTCGCCGTCCGGGTGCATGGGCAGGCCCACCACCAGCTGCTTGGGCTGCCACTCTTCTATCAGCTTGGCGATGGCGGCGAAGCGCTCGTCGGTGACGGCGGTGTCTATCGTGGCCAGGGGATGGGGAATGCCGAGAATCGTATCGCCGACGGCGACGCCGATGCGGCGCTCGCCGAAATCGAAAGCCAATGCGCAACCTTCAGGCATGGCCGACATCCGACGACAGCAGGGAGGGGTCGAAGCCCAGCAGCGCCATGGCGGCGTCGTAGCGTTCTTCGTAGGGCAGGTCGAACACGATGGACGGCTCGGCCGGCACCGTCAGCCAGCCGTTGTCGGCGATTTCCTTTTCCAGCTGCCCCGCCGACCAGCCGGCGTAGCCGAGCGAGATCAGCAGCTTTTCCGGCTTCTTGCCCTCGGACACCGCCACCAGCACGTCCTTGGACGTGGTCAGCGCGATGTCGTCGGTGACCATCAGGCTGGACTGCCAGTTGTCGGCCGGCTGATGCAGCACGAAGCCGCGGTCCGGCTGCACCGGGCCGCCGAAGTAGACCAGGCCGGTGCGGGTGTCTTCGTCGTCCAGCGGCAGGTCGATCTGATCAAACAGCTGGGCCATGGCGATGCCGGATGGCTTGTTGATGATCAGGCCCATGGCGCCGTGCTCGCCGTGCTCGCACAGATAGACCAGCGACTTGGCGAACAGCGGGTCGCCCATGCCGGGCATGGCGATCAGGAAATGATGGGACAGCGATAAGGATTCCATACGGCCATTATGGCACAACTGCCATGCCGGCTGGCTAGCGGCATTTTGCCGTTTTCTCCGGCGCGAGCGTCGCCGGCGGCGGCCTGATAAAATGAACAATTCGCCCTAATCTCGCAGCGAGGATGTTTTGCGCCTGACCCATATCAAGCTCGCCGGCTTCAAGTCGTTTGTCGATCCCACCAGCATCGCGGTGCCGGGCCAACTGGTGGCGGTGATCGGCCCCAACGGCTGCGGCAAGTCGAACGTGATCGACGCGGTGCGCTGGGTGTTGGGCGAGTCGTCGGCCAAGCAACTGCGCGGCGAATCCATGCAGGACGTGATTTTCAACGGTTCGTCCAGCCGCAAGCCGGTGTCGCGCGCCTCGGTGGAGCTGGTGTTCGACAACGGCGACGGCCAGCTGACCGGGCCCTGGGGCCAGTACGCCGAAGTGGCGATCAAGCGGGTGCTGACGCGGCAGGGCGAATCCAGCTACTACATCAACAATCAGCAGGTGCGGCGGCGCGACATCACCGACCTGTTCCTCGGCACCGGCGTCGGCGCGCGCGGCTACGCGGTGATCGAGCAGGGCATGATCTCGCGCATCATCGAGGCGCGGCCGGAAGAGCTGCGCGCCTATCTGGAAGAGGCGGCCGGCGTGTCCAAGTACAAGGAGCGCCGCCGCGAGACCGAAAACCGCTTGGGCGACACCCGCGCCAACCTGGAACGCATCGCCGACCTGCGGCAGGAGCTGGAGCGCCAGGTGGAGCGGTTGTCCGAGCAGGCCGAGGTGGCCTCGCAATACCACGACATGCGCGGCGCGCTGACCCACAAGCAGAATCTGCTGGCGCTGGCGCGGCGCGAGGAGGCGGCCCGCAACGAGGCGAATGCCCGCGGCGAACTGGCGCGGATCGAAACCGAAGAGGCCGCTTTCGAGGCGGCGGTCACCCATCTGGAAACCGAGCAGGAAACGGTGCGCGAGCAGCATTTCGCCGCCAGCGACGCGGTGCACGAGGCGCAGCAGCGGCTGTTCGAGGCCAACGCGCAGCTGGCGCGGCTGGAAGAGGCGCAGCGCCACCGCGAGCAGAGCCGGCAGCGGCTGGAGCGCGACCTGTTGGCCGCCCGCGGCGAGCGCCAGCAACTGGCCGACAACCGCCAGCAGGTGGAGGCCGAGCTGGATGACTGGCTGCCCAGGCTGGAGGAGGCGCAGCTGCGGCAGGAAGAGGCGCAGATGGCGCTGGAGGACGGCGCCGACGAGCTGCCGACCGCCGAGGCCGCGTTCCGCCAGCTGGACCAGCGGCAGTCGCAGCTGGTCGCGCAGCAAGCCAACCTGACCCGCGAGCGCGACCTGTCGCGGCAAAAGATCGAGCATTGGCAGCGCGGCATGCAGCAATTGGACGGCCGCGACGCCGCGTTGACGCGCGAATTGTCCGATCTGAACCTGCCCGAGCACCATGCGCTGGAGGCGGCGCAACAGGAGGTCGGCAAGGCCAAGGCAGCGTTGGACGCGGTGCGCGCGCGGCTGGTGGCCGACGAGGCCAAGCAGGCGGACCTGGCTTCTGAACGCGAGAAACTGGACCAGCAGCTGGCCGCCAAGCGCACCGAGCTGGCGCGCGCCGAGGCCGAAGCCGCCGCGCTGGCGGCGCTGCTGCAGCGCGAAGCGGCGGACGAGCAGCTGGCTGGCTGGCTGGACAAGCATGGCCTGGCCGACGCGCCGCAGCTATGGCAATCGCTGCAGGTGGACGCGCGTTGGCAGCAGGCGCTGGAAGCGGCGCTGGGCGAGCGCCTGTCCGCCCGCGCGGCGAGCCTGCCGAATGCGCAGCCGCCGGCGGCGCTGGCCCTGGTGGATGGCCGTCGCGCCGCGGCGGCCGGACTGCCCGCGCGCGGCTGGCCGGCGCTGCTGGCCGAGGTGAAGGCGCAAGCGCCGTTCGACGCGGCCCTGGCCGACTGGCTGTCGGGCGTGTATCTGGCTGATACGCTGGATGTCGCCCTGGCCCACCGCGGCGAGCTGGCCGCCGGCGAGTGCTGGCTGACGCCGGAAGGCCACCGCGTCGACGCCGCCAGCGTGCGTTACCACGCCGAGGCCAGCGGCGACGGCCTGATGGCCCGCAAGCGGCAATTGGACGAGGCTTCGGCCCGCGCCGACGCCTTGCGGCCGGAAATCGACGCCATGCAAAAGAAGCGCGACAGCCTGCAGAGCATGGGCAATATGCTGGCCGAGGCGGTGCGCGGCCAGAAGGGTTCGCTGACCCGGCTGGAGGCGGAGCTGAACGCCGCCACGCTGGAGCACGTCAAGCTCGACCAGGCGGCGCGCCAGGGCGCGGCGCGGCTGTCGGCGATCGAGGCCGAGCGTAGCCGCATCGCTGAGGAACGCCAGCATGCCGATGACGGCATCGCCGAGGCCGAGCTGATGGGCGAAGAGGCGGCGCTGACCCTGGAAGAGCTGGCGCTGCAATTGGAAGAGGCGAGGCTGGAGCGGCTGAACGCCGAAACCCGGCTGGAGCTGACGCGCAATAAGGCGCGCGACGCCGAGCGCGTGCTGCACGAGATCAAGCTGGCCTTGCACAGCGCCGAGCAGAAGGTGGCCGAGCTGTCTCGCCGCGGCCGCGAGCTGGCCGATCGCGACGAGCAATTGCAGGAGCGGCTGGAAACGCTGGCGGTCGAGTCCGAGACGGTGGATGAGGCGGTGCCGGAGGAGGCGCTGCAGCAGGCGCTGGCCGAGCGCGAGGCGCGCGAGGGCGAGCTGTCCGCCGCGCGCGACCGGCTCAACCAACTGACCGAGCGGATGCGCGAAATCAGCCAGCGCCAGCACGAGGCCAACGCCGCGCTGCCGGCGCTGCGCGAGGCGCGCTCCGATTGGCTGCTCAAGCATCAGGAAGCCAGGCTGGCGATGGAGCGTTTCGCCGAGGAGCTGGCCCAGGCCGAGGCCGACGAAACCGCCTTGTTGGCCGATCTGAACGAAGGCGTGAAGCCGAACGCGCTGGCGGCGGAAATCGCCC
Organism: Chromobacterium indicum; assembly: GCF_039708975.1. Taxonomy (NCBI): domain Bacteria; kingdom Pseudomonadati; phylum Pseudomonadota; class Betaproteobacteria; order Neisseriales; family Chromobacteriaceae; genus Chromobacterium; species Chromobacterium indicum. Next base: position 433,986 of record NZ_JAYFSJ010000002.1, on the reverse strand, counting down.
GGTTGGCGCGCGCGCTGGAAGGCCTGGGCGCGGTCAACCTGGCGGCGCTGCAGGAGCTGGAAGAGGCGAAGAAGCGCGGCGAATACTTGCAGACCCAGTCCGATGACCTGAACCAGGCGATGGCGACGCTGGAAGAGGCGATCGCCAAGATAGACGGCGAAACCCGCGAGATGCTGCAGGCCACCTACGACGCGGTCAACGCCAAGATGCGCGAATTCTTCCCCACCTTGTTTGGCGGCGGCCGCGCCGAACTGGTGCTGACCGGCGAGGACCTGCTGGATGCCGGCGTGCAGATCATCGCCCAGCCGCCGGGCAAGAAGAACAGCACCATCCATCTGCTGTCCGGCGGCGAGAAGGCGCTGACGGCGATGAGCCTGGTGTTCTCGCTATTCAGCCTGAATCCGGCGCCGTTCTGCCTGCTTGACGAGGTGGACGCGCCGCTGGACGACGCCAATACCAGCCGCTTCTGCGATCTGGTCAAGCAAATGTCCGAGCGCACCCAGTTCCTCTATATTTCCCATAACCGGCTGACGATGGAGATGGCCGAGCAACTGGTGGGGGTGACGATGCAGGAGCAGGGCGTCAGCCGCATTGTCGCGGTGGACATCGTCGAAGCGCTGAAGATGCGCGAGACCGCCTAGGCTTGTTTTCGGCAGCCTGCGCGCGGCTTTCCCGCAGCGGATGCGCTGCAGCGCAGGCAAGGCTGGTTTCTCGCAAGCCCGGCTCAAAAGCCCTGAAAAGATCGTGGACAGGCGCATTGGCCGGTATTGACGCGGAGCAAGGCCGGGCTGGAACGGCGGATGGCATACTGCGTCGCCGGCCTGTCGGACTGATCGAAATTGTTCGGCCGCGCCGTTCCGTCACCGTGGAATCCGTTCATGACCGTAAGCATCAAACGTTGGGAGCCGGAGAACGTCATTTTCTGGCTGAGCCGCGGCCGCGGCATCGCCCGGCGCAATCTGTGGCTGTCCATCTTTTCACTGCATCTGAACTTCAACATCTGGATGATGTGGAGCATGGTGGTGGTCAACCTGCCGGCGGTCGGTTTCCTGATTTCCGGCCAGCAGCAGTTCCTGCTGGTGTCGATTCCGCCGCTGGTCGGCGCGCTGATGCGTTTGATCTACTCGTGGATCTGGAGCTGGGTGGGCGGAGGCCTGTGGCTTGGGTTGTCGACCTTGCTGCTGTTGCTGCCGGCCTGGGGCGTGGGCCGGGTGGTGCAGGATATTTCCTCGCCGTTTTGGCAATTGCTGCTGGTGGCAGGCTTGTGCGGCATCGGCGGCGGAGCCAGCGCCTCGCATTTGTCCAATACCAGCTTCTTCTTTCCCAAGTCGGAGAAGGGCCTGGCGATGGGCCTCAATGCCGGCCTCGGCAATCTGGGCGTGTCGGTGGCGCAGTTGCTGATTCCGCTGTGCATCCTGTATCCGTTGTTCGGCGCGAGGGCCGGCGAGCCGCAGGTGTGGGGGCGGGGCGGGGAGGTGCATTTCGTCTGGCTGCAGAACGCCGCCTACATCTGGCTGCCGCTGGTCGTGCTGATCGCGCTGGCCTGCCTGCTGTATGCGCACGATCTGCCCAAGCTGAGGATCACGCCGCGCGACCAGCTGGACGCGATGCGCGACGCCCACACCTGGTATATCTGCTTGCTGTACATGGGCAGCTACGGCACCTTCCTCGGCTTCTCAGCCGCCTTTCCGCTGCTGGCCCGCGCGATGTTCCCCCTGGTGGACGCCAGTCCCTATCTGTTCGTCGGGCCGATGGTTTGCGCGTTGTCGCGGCCGCTGGGCGGCTGGATGGGAGACCGCATCGGCGGGGGCATTGCCACGGTGGCCAGCAATCTGCTGATGGCGCTGGGCACCGTCGGCGTTTATCTGAGCCTGCCGTCGGCGGCCAGCGGCGGTTCGTTCTGGCTGTTTCTGGCGATGTTCCAGCTGATTTTCTTCGCCGCCGGAGTCGGCAACGGCTCTTCCTACCAGCTGGCGCCCAAGGTTTTCCTGATCCAGGCCGGCCGCGACGCGCAGCGCGATGGCGAGAGTCTGGCGCAGACCTATGCGCGGGGAGGCCGGCGCGGGGCGTCGGCGATGAATGTCAGCTCGGTGATGGCGGCGTTCGGCGGTTTCGTGATTCCCAAGGCCTTCGGCTCGGCCTTGAGCTGGTTCGGCAGCTTTCTGCCGGCGTTCGCGATGTTCTTCCTGTTCTATCTGCTGTGCTGCGCGGTGGCGTGGTGGCAGTACAGCCGCACTGGGGCGGCGATGCGTTGCTGAGCGGGGAAGACAAGCGCTTGTGCCGGATGCTGCTGTTGTCCGCGGCCATCCATTTGTCGGCCTTGGCCGCCTGGTGGGCGCTGGACGGCGGATCCGTCCCTCTGCCGGCGCGCGCGTCGGCGTTGGCGCTTGAATTGCAACCGGCCAGTCCGGCGGCACGGAGCGGTGCGGCAGTCGCAGGTCGGCGGTCCGGGATGGACGATGGCGCTGCGAGGCAGGATCGGACGGTTGAAACCAGAGAGCGACCGCAGTCCGGCGGAAAGGTCGCGACAGATGCGCCAAGCAAGACACCTGCGTTGCGGGAAGCGATTGGATCGGAAATGGCAGAACGGCAGCCAGTGGAGCAGGCGATTGCAAGCATTGGCGGAGCTGCGGTTTCAGGCGGAGCGAGCGGAGCCGGCAAAGTCGATGGTTCGGGAAAAAGCCAAGTTCAGTCCGAGGGCGACAGCGAGGCCTTGTATGCGCCGTCGTATTTGCGGAATCCCAAGCCGGTTTATCCGGAACGTTCGCGCCAACTGGGAGAAGAGGGCGTTGCGACGCTAAGCGTCAGGGTCGGCGCGGATGGGCGCGCGCTGGAGGTGTCCGTGGCGCGCGGCAGCGGCTACCGACGCTTGGACCAAGCCGCGGTGGACGCGGTTTCGCGCTGGCGTTTCGTTCCCGCGAAGCGCAACGGCAAACCGGTGGAGTCGGATCTGACTGTGCCGGTGCGCTTCGAGGGGGAAGGGCGCTAGCGGCCCTGCCGGCACGGCGGCTCAGGCCGGCGTGTTTTCCTGCTGTTCCAGCGCTTGGCTGAAGCTGGCGCGCAGGCGTCCCAGCTCGCTGCAGAATCCTGAGAGGTCCTGCTCGCCGAATTGCTGGAAGGCGTTGTGCATATAGTCCAGATGCGCAGGGAAGGCGTCATTGAACAATTGCTGTCCGTAAGGAGTCAAAGCGACGAAGACGCTGCGGCGGTCGTTGGGCTGCATGCTGCGGGTGACGATGCCCTTGTCTTCCAGACGGTCCAGCACGCCGGTCAGCGTGCCCTTGGTGATCAGCGTGTGATCGGACAGCTCCTTGCAGTTCATCCCCTGGCTGTTGCCCAGCGTGGTGACGACGTCGAATTGAGGTGGTGTCAGTCCCAGCCGGCGAATATTGTAGCTGGCGAACTGTTCAAAGGCCTGATAGGTGCGCGACAGTTCGCGCACGACAGGGAGGAAACTGGCTTGATCGGATTTTTTCATCGAAAGAGTCCCCGTGCTGTTCTAGCAAAAAGTGGTACAGAAGAAGGCCCTATGACAGAGTCACCTACAATTCTGACACGCGCTTTGGATAAATTCGCCTGTCTGAAATGTCATGTTCATCCTGACAAAATTTTCTAGATCGGCCTGTCCTGACTGACAGTAAATCGAGCGGTTGGGACGACGGGGGCAGGGGAGGGACTGGAATCCGGCATGACGCCAGTCTGGGATCGGTTTTTGTCAAGCCTTAAAGCATTGCCAAATGGTGCGCCGGGGCGGGCTTTCGTTATAATGAGCGTGAAATGCCCGCGAAGAGCGGGCCGGCCGAGAAAGGAAACGGCGGCCGGGCGGGAACAGGACAATAGCGGGAAGCTGCCTGAAGAGCATTGCCGCAAAAGTGGCCGGCGGTCGAGGCGCGTGGCGCGGATTCAAGGAGGCGCGGCGTCGGGACGTGAACGGCTCTTGAAGGTTTTTGGAATAGGCGGCTTCGATTATTCGCCTTAATGCGGACTGGCTAATGAGCGAATTGCAGATTGGTGTATTGATATTGGGCGGCGGCGTGATCGCCCTGGTTGTCGGTTTCAACGTGTTCCAGGAATGGCGTTTCCGCAAGCGGACGCAGCAGGCGTTCGCGCGCGCCCATGACGACGTTTTGCTCGGCGTCCCCAAGAACAATGTTCGCGACGGCGTTCGCGCGGACCGGATGGAGCCGGTGCTGGTGGACGCGGAGCTGGAGCCGGAGGATGACGAGCCGATGTTCGAGCCGCAACTGCCCGAGCAGACGCCCTTTGTCCGCGAGCAGGCGCTTCCGCCGCGGCAGGAGCCGGCCGCGCAGCAGCTGGATGTGCCGGTGATAGACGAAGAGGACGAGGCCGAGCTGGCGATGGACTCCGCCGACCACCAGGCGCTGGTGGTGGCGATGCTGGACCCCTCGCTCGACTTCATCGCCGAGGTGGTGTTCCACGAGCCGCACGAACTGGCGGCGATGCCGCGCTTCAATGTCGGCAAGCGCACCCAGCTGATCGGCCGCACCGAGCGCGGCCTGTGGAAGGTGGCCGAGGCGCTGCCCGGCACCCGCTACAAGCAGATCAACATCAGCATGCAGATGGTGGACCGCTCCGGCGCGGTGACCGAACAGGAACTGGCCGCTTTCTGCCAGCAAGTGTCGCGCTTCGCCGAAGACCACGACGCTGCGGTCAGCTTCCCGCAGCGCCAGCAGAAGCTGGTGGCCGCGCGCGAGCTGGACCGTTTCTGCGCCGACGTCGACGTGCTGATCGGCATCAACATCGTGCCCAAGTCGTCGATCGAAGGCGCGCGGCTGCGCAGCTTCGTAGAGGCCGCCGGCCTGCAGCTGGAGCCGGACGGCGCCTTCCATTATCTGGCCGATTCCGGCAACACCCTTTATTCGCTGGTGGCGGCGGACCAGATGCCGTTCACCTTCCATACGCTGCTGGACAAATCCTTCCCGGCGCTGACGCTGCTGTTCGACGTGCCGCGCGTGGCCGGCGGCGTCGACGTGTTCGACCGCGCCGTGTATTTCGCGCGCCAGCTGGCGCAGGAGTTCGACGCGCAGCTGGTGGACGACAACCGCCGCGTGCTGAGCGAAACCGGCCTGACCCGCATCCGCGACCAGCTGCTGCATATTTACGGCAGCATGGACGACCGCGGCATCGCGCCGGGCAGCGTGGCTGCCTTGCGCCTGTTCGCCTGAGCGATGAATTTATGATGACAGGGCCGGCCTTGCCGGCCCTTTTGCCGTTCGAGAGTTTCCGATGACCGCAAACCAACTGCGCGCAGCCGAGCTGCGCGAGCTGCTGAACCGCTACGGCCACGAATACTACGTGCTGGACGCGCCGACGGTGCCCGACGCCGAATACGACCGCCTGTTCCGCGAACTGCAGGCGCTGGAGGAGGCAAGCCCCGAACTGGCCGTCCCCGACTCCCCGACCCGCCGCGTCGGCGGCGCGCCGCTGGCCGAGTTCGACAGCGTCGTGCACGCGGTGCCGATGCTGTCCTTGTCCAACGCCTTTTCCGACATGCAGCTGGCCGACCCGGCCGAGCGCCACGCCGAGCTGATCCAGTTCGACGAGCGGGTGCGCAAGGGATTGGATCTGGCCGAGGTGGAGTACGCCACCGAGCCCAAGTTCGACGGTCTGGCCATTTCGCTGGTGTATGAGCATGGCGTCCTGGCTCGCGCCGCCACCCGCGGCGACGGCGTGGCCGGCGAGCAGGTGACCGAGAATGTGCGCACCATACGCGCCATTCCGCTGAAGCTGGATGGCGCGAATCCGCCGGCGCTGCTGGAGGTGCGAGGCGAGGTGCTGATGCTGAAGCGCGACTTCGAGCGCCTGAACGCCGACCAGATCGAACGCGGCGACAAGACCTTCGCCAATCCGCGCAATGCCGCCGCCGGCAGCCTGCGTCAGCTCGATTCGCGCATCACCGCGCAGCGCCGGCTGTCGTTCTTCGCATATTCCATCGCCCGGGTAGAGGGCGCCGACTGGCCGGCCACCCATGCCGGCGAGATGGTATGGCTGAAGACGCTGGGCTTCCCGGTGGTGGAGGAAAGCCTGCGGCCGGTAGTGAGCGGCGTGGCGGGCTTGTCCGGCTATTACGAGGGCGTGCAGGCCAGGCGCGCCGGCCTGCCGTTCGAGATCGACGGCGTGGTGTACAAGGTGAACCGGCGAGACCTGCAGGACGCGCTGGGCTTTGTGTCTCGCGCGCCGCGCTGGGCCATCGCCCACAAGTTCCCGGCCGAGGAGGCGCTGACGGTGGTCGAGGCCATCGAGGAGCAGGTGGGCCGCACCGGCGCCATCACGCCGGTGGCGCGGCTCAAGCCGGTCTTCGTCGGCGGCGTCACCGTCACCAACGCCACGCTGCACAACGAGGACGAGGTGCGGCGCAAGGATGTGCGCGTCGGCGATACCGTGATCGTGCGCCGCGCGGGCGACGTGATTCCCGAGGTGGTGTCGGTGGTGCTGGCGCAGCGGCCGATGCAGCCGGCCGAGGGCGGCGATCTGTTCAGCGCCGGCGAAGAGCCGCGATACCCGGCTTATAGCTTGCCGACAGCCTGCCCGGTGTGCGGCAGCCACGTGGTGCGCGAGGAGGGCGAGGCGATCGCCCGCTGCTCGGGCGGGCTGTCCTGCCGCGCCCAGCGCAGCCAGGCGATCCAGCATTTCGCCGGCCGGCGGATGATGGACATCGACGGCCTGGGCGAGCGCTACATCGACAAGCTGGTCGAGTACGGTTACGTCAAGAGCGTGGCCGACCTGTACCGGCTGAAGCTGGAAGACCTGCTGGAGATGAAACGCCGCGCCGACGAGGATGAGGGCGCGACGCCGGAGACGGTCAAGGCCGGCAAGGTGGCCAGCAAGTGGGCGGAAAACCTGATCGAGGCGATAGACGCCAGCCGGACGCCGCCGCTGGCCCGGCTCCTGTTCGCGCTGGGTATCCGCCATGTCGGCGAATCCACCGCCAAGACGCTGGCCGACTGGCTGGGCGCCATGGCGCTGACCCGCCGTTGCCCGGCGGCGCTGTTCGCCGCGCTGCCGGACATCGGCGGCGTGGTGGCCGATTCGCTGGCCGACTTTTTCGCCGAAGACAACAATGAAAAAGCGCTGGACGCCTTGCTGGCCGAAGTGAGGCCGGCAGACGAACATGCGCCGTCTCCCAAGCTGCGCGAGCGGCTGGACGACGCGTCGCTGCTGGCGCGGCTGGCCATCCCCCGGCTGACCGAGGTGCGCAGCCAGCAACTGGCCGCGCAGCGCAGCCTGGCCTGGCTGGCCCAGAGCGAGCGTCGCGCGCTGCTGGAGCTGGAACTGCCGGCCGAAGTCGTCAACGCGCTGGCCGACTGGCTGGACGAGCCGGACCGCCGCGCGGCGCTGGGCCGCCTGGCCGGCCTGAGGGACGAGATCCTGTCCAGCCTGCCGGCCGCAGCCGAGCTGGCGGCGCTGCCGCTGGACGGCAAGACGCTGGTGCTGACCGGCACGCTGCCCACGCTGAGCCGCGACCAGGCCAAGGCCATGATCGAGGCGGCCGGCGGCAAGGTGTCCGGCAGCGTGTCCAAGAAGACGCATTACGTGGTGGCGGGCGAGGAGGCGGGCAGCAAGCTCGCCAAGGCGCAGGAGCTGGGCGTCGAAATACTGGACGAAGCCGGTCTGCAGGCGCTGCTGGCGGCAAGTTGACGGAGATTCTCATGGCCTTGAAGACAGTGGTGACGGCGGATTTCGACGAAGGCAACCGCCGGGTGGCGGCCGGGGACTGGCAAGGCGCGATCGCGGCGTTCGATCGCTGCCTGCTCGTCAATCCGCGCGATTGGCAGGCGCTGGCCAACAGGGCGAGCGCCCGTCTGCAAGCCGGAGACAGCTCGCGCGCGCTGGACGATTACATGGCCGCGGCGGCGCTGAATCCGGCCTCGGCCAACATCAAGAGCAATCTGGCGGTATTGTTGAAGGAACTGGGCGAACTGGAGCTGGCCGGCAAGCTGCTGGAAGAAGCGCTGGCGTCGGAACCCGGCCACGTGGACGCCTGGAGCAATCTGGGCGTGGTGCGCCAGCATCAATTGCGCTACCAGGACGCCATCGCATGCTTTTTGAAGGCGATCGAGCTGGACGGTTTGACGCCGGCCCGCTGCAACAACCTGGGCAACGTCTGCACCAGCGCGCTGTTGCTGGACGACGCCATCGCCGTGCTGCAGGGCGGGCTGGGGCTGGCGCCGAACGACGCCAACCTGCAGTTTAGCCTGTCCATCGCGCTGTTGCTGGCTGGCCATTATGCGGAGGCCTGGCCGTTGTACGAGGCGCGCTGGCGCAGCATCCTCAAGCCGCGCCATGCCGGCCGTCTCTGGGACGGCGGGCCGCTGGGCGGCCGCGCGCTGCTGCTGTGGGCCGAGCAAGGCTTGGGCGACAGCCTGCAGATGGCGCGCTTTCTGCCGCGCCTGCGCGCCGAGCATCCGGATGCCCGGCTGCTGCTGGCGTGCCCGGAAACCTTCCACCGCCTGTTTGCCCAATTCGACGGCGTTGAATTGTTGCCGCTGGACGCCGCGCCGGCGTTCGACTGCCAGCTGCCGCTGATGTCGCTGCCGGGCCTGCTCGGCGCGACGCTGGATAATCTGCCTGTAGAGCCGTACCTGCATCCTGTGGCCGCGGATACGCCGCCGCTGCCGGACGCCGGGCGCCTGAAGGTGGGGGTGGTATGGGAGAGCGGCCGCTGGGGCGTCGGCATCGCCGATGCCTGGCGCCAGCATAAATCGGTGCCGCCGGAGCTGTTCGCCGAAATCTGCCGCGTGCCGGACATCGACTTCTTCGCCCTGCAGCCGGGAGAATTGCCGGAGCCACTGCGGGGATTGGTGGCGCAGCCGGCGATAGGCGATTTCGCCGATACCGCCGCGCTGGCGGCGCAGATGAATCTGGTGATCTGCGTCGACACCGCCATCCTGCATCTGGCCGGCGCGATGGGCCGGCCGGTGTGGGCGCTGCTGCGGGCCGAGAGCGCGCCGTTTTTCCTCTCGGACGCGGAAACCGCGCCGTGGTATCCATCGGTGAAATTATGGCGGCAGCCGTCGCCAGGCGCCTGGGAGCCGGTGCTGCGGGACGTGGCGCAGGCGCTGGCGGGGCAACAGACATTTTGACCTTGAGCGAAGTCGGGCTAGAATGCGGCGCTGTTATCGAGCCTGATCGACATTGATTTCGGAGTGGATATGAAGAAAATCACCAAGGCGGTATTCCCGGTCGCGGGTCTGGGCACCCGTTTTCTGCCGGCCACCAAGGCCAGCCCCAAGGAAATGCTGCCCGTTGTCGACAAGCCGCTGATCCAGTACGCGGTGGAAGAGGCGATCGCCGCCGGCATGACCGAGCTGATCTTCATCACCGGCCGTAACAAGCGCTCGATCGAGGATCATTTCGACAAGGCCTACGAGCTGGAGACCGAGCTCGAGTACAAGAACAAGCAGAAGTTGCTGCAACTGGTGCAGGAAATCATCCCGCCGTCGGTCAGCTGCATCTACATCCGCCAGACTGAGGCCCTGGGTCTGGGCCACGCCGTGCTGTGCGCGCGGCCGGTGGTGGGCGACGAGCCGTTCGCCGTCATCCTGGCCGACGACCTGATCGAAGGCGCGCCGGGCGCGATGGAGCAGATGGTGCGCCTGTTCGATGAGACGCACTCGTCCATCCTGGGGGTGGAGACGGTGGCACCGGAAGAGACCGGCTCCTACGGCATCGTAAAAGTGGCGCAAAACGCGCAGGGCCACCAGAGCGTGGAGCACATCGTCGAGAAGCCACGTCCGGAAGAGGCGCCGTCCAATCTGGCCGTCGTCGGCCGCTATATCCTCACCCCGCGCATTTTCGACAAGCTGGTCAACACCGCCGCCGGCGCCGGCGGCGAGATCCAGCTGACCGACGGCATCGCCGCGCTGATGAAGAGCGAGCCGGTGCTGGCGCTGCCGTTCCAGGGCACCCGCTACGATTGCGGCTCCAAGCTGGGATATCTGAAGGCCACGGTCAACTATGGTCTGAAGCACAATGAGGTGGCTGGAGAATTCGCCGCCTTCCTGCGCGAGCTGAAGCTCGACTGACAGTTTTTTCATTCGCGCCGCTTTCCGGCGGCGCAACCTGTTCTGTTCAAGGAGTCATCATGCCTAATATTGCCGAAGCCCGCGGCCTGATCAACAGCGCCGACGTGCTGTTCAGCGCGGAGGAAGTCAGCGCCGCCGTCGACCGCATGGCGGTGGAGATCACCGCAAAGCTGGGCGAGGAATACCCGCTGGTGCTGTCCGTGATGGGCGGAGCCGTGGTGTTCACCGGCCAACTGTTGCCGCGACTGGAGTTCCCGCTGGACTTCGACTACGTCCACGTTTCCCGCTACGGCGACAAGACCCACGGCGGCGAGCTGGTGTGGAAGCAAGCGCCGAAGGAAGACGTGCGCGACCGCGTGGTGCTGGTGCTGGACGACATCCTGGACGAAGGCCACACCATGGCCGCGATCCGCGACAAGGTGATGGCCATGGGCGCCAAGGCTTTCTACAGCGGCGTGTTCGCCAACAAGCTGATCAGCAAGGAAAAACCGATGCAGGCGGACTTCGTCGGCCTGGATGTGCCGGACCGCTACGTATTCGGCTACGGCATGGACGTGCGCGGCGCCTGGCGCAATCTGCCGGCGATCTACGCGCTGAAGTAACACGGCGAGCCGTCGATGAAAAAGCCGCCCCCGGCATCCGGGAGGCGGCTTTTGTTTTTCAGGCGGCCTGCCTGTCCGGGGCGGGGTGGTTGAGCCGCACCGGCCAGCGGTAGACCTCGAGCAGGCGCTCCGGCGTCAGCACCGCGCGCGGCGAGCCTTCCGCCACCAGCCGGCCGCCTTCCAGCAGCGCCGCTCGGTCGGCGTATTCGGCGGCCAGTTGCAGATCGTGCAGCACCTGGACGACGGTTTTGCCCCGGGCCGCGAGCTCGCGCAGCAGCAACTGCAGCTTGTGCTGGTGGCGCAGGTCCAGGTGGTTGGTCGGCTCGTCCAGCAGGATCACCGGCGCTTGCTGCGCCAGCGCGCGGGCGATGGCCACCCGCTGCCGCTCGCCGCCGGACAGCATGTCCAGCCGCTTGGACGCGTAGCCGCCCATCTCCACGATGGCCAGCGCTTCGGCCACCGCGGCGCGGTCCTGGGGAGAGGGGCGGGTAAAGGCGCCCAGATAGGGCATGCGGCCCAGCGCGGCGAATTCGGCCACCGTCAGCGGAATGTCGGCCGGCAGATGCTGCGGCACCCAGGCGATGCGGCGGGCGCGCTGCAGCGCATCCATCCTGCACACGCACTGGCCGGCCAGGCGCACCGCGCCATGGCTGGGAACGGCCAGGCCGGCCAGCAGGCGCAGCAGCGTGGTCTTGCCGGCGCCGTTGGGGCCGAGCAGCGCGCTGACCTGTCCGGCCGGGAGATCCAGGCGGATGTCGCGCAGCAGCGCGCGGCCGGCTATGTCGTAGCCGAGCTCGCGCGCTTTCAGGGTGTGGGTGTCAGGCATCGCGGGGACTCCCTTGTTGACGGCGGAAAAGCCAGATGAAGAAGGGCGGACCGGCGAAGGCGGCCATCAGGCCCACTGGCAGGTCCAGCGGCCAGGCGATATTGCGCGCCAGGGTGTCGACCGCCAGCAGGAACAGCGCGCCGGCCCAGGCCGACGTCAGGATCAGCTTGCGGCGGCAGCCGCCGATCAGCAGCGACAGCGCGTTGGGGATCATCATGCCGACGAAGCCGATCACGCCGGACATCGCCACCGCGCCGCCGGTGGCCAGCGCCGCGCCGACGGCGGCGAGCCGGCGGGTGCGCCGGGTATCGATGCCCAGCGAGCGCGCGGTTTCCTCGCCCAGCAGCAGGCAATCCAGATCGCGGCCTATCGCGCACAGCAACGCGACGCCGAGACCGGCCGCCAGCAGGCACGCCCATTGGCTTCCGGGCAGCGACGCGCCCAGATTGCCGGCCAGCCAGCTGCTGGCCGCGCGCAGCGTCAGGTCGTCGGATAGAAACAGGATCAGGCTGGAGACGGCGCCGCAGAAGGCGCCCACCACCAGCCCCATCAGCAGCAGGCCGGCCAGGCCGCCCTTGGCCAGCCGCGCCAGCGCCAGGATCAGCCAGGTGGCGGCCAGGCCGCCGCCGAAGGCCGCCAGCGGCAGCGACAGGCCGGACAGGCCCAATGCCAGCACCGCGATCACCGCCAGGGCGGCGCCGCCAGAGGTGCCGATCAGGCCAGGGTCGGCCAGCGGATTGCGGAACAGCGCTTGCAGCGCCGCGCCGCTGGCGGACAGCGCCGCGCCGACGCCCAGCGCGGCGATCACGCGCGGCAGGCGCAGCTCGGCGACCAGCGGATCGGCCAGGTTCGGCCATGACATCTGGCCGGCGGAACTGGACAGCGCCAGCAATGGCAGCGCCACGCTGGCGACGGCCAGACCGGGCCATAGCAGTCGAGCCCCGCTCACATCTTCACCATCCGTTCGACCACCTCCGGGCTGCCCAGGCCGATCAGCATGCCTTGCTGCGGCGGCAGCAGATAGATGCGTCCCTGTTTGCCTGCCGGCGTGGCGGCGATCTCGGGGCGTTTGGCGAAGGCATCCTTGCCGCCGTAAGCGGCGGCGGTGTGGCTGCCCAGGATGATCACGTCCGGCTTCAGCGCCAGCCAGGCGTCGCGGGCCAACGGTTTGAAGCCGTTCAGCCCGGCCGCGGCGTTGACGCCGCCGGCGGCGCGGATCAGCGTGTCGGACGCGGTTTCGCTGCCGGCGACCAGGCTGCCGTCGTAGCTGACCAGGTAACGCAGCGCGCGGCCGGCGCGCGGCTGCATGCCGCGCTGCCAGTCGGACGCCAGCTTGGCGGCGGCGGCGTCGCGGCCCAGCAGCGAGCCCACCTTGCGGATGGCCTCGGCGAAGTCGCGGCCATCCTCGCGGGCGCTGACTTCCTCGGCGCGCAGCTTCAGCTTCTTCAGCTGCGGCCAAAGCGTAGGCGGCTGGGCGGCGGCGCTGCCCAGCACCAGGGAGGGCTTGAGCTTGGCGATGGCTTCGGCGTTCAGCGCGCGCGAGAAGCCCACTACCTGGGCGTGGGCCAGTTCGGCCTCCTTGCTGCCGCGGTCGCGGCCCACCACCTCGCCGGCCGCGCCCAGCGCGACGACGATTTCGGCGATGTCGGGCGTCACCACCACCAGCCGCTCGGCGGCGGAGGCGATCAGCGGCAGCGCCGCCAGCAGCAGGCCGGCCAGCAGGGGCTTACGCGACATCGGCTTTCTCCAGCGGCGGCAGTTCTCCCAGCAGCTTCACCCATTCGGCGCGCTCCGGGCGGCCCGGCTTGCGCTCGCCGAAGAAGGTGGCCAGCGATTCTCCCCGCTCGTCGAACAGCTCCAGCGAACTGACTACGCCGTTGTCGCCCGGCTTGCGGGTGACCCAGGCTTCGGCGATCAGGTCGGTGCGCAGGTGCAGGTTGAAGTCGGGGTCGAGCACGTTCAGCCAATCGCCGACTACCTGGATGTTGCGCACCGGGCCGGTGTGGATCTGGATCATGCCGCCGTTGCCGGCGAACACCATGATGGGCGCCTCGATGGCGGCGGCGCGGCGCAGCAGCTGCTCCACCGCGTCTTCGCGCACGCGCCAGGCTTGTCCCTGCGGCGCCAGGCGGAAGCCCTGACGGCGCGACACCTGCCAGCGGCGCAGGAAGGGGTGGAAGGCGTGCACGTCGCTGAGGCTATGCCACTCGGCCTGGAAGGCGTCGCGGTCGATGGACTCGTCGGGCTGCTCGGCGGCCGGCGCGGCGGCAGGCTCCAGCTCCAGCGCGGCGGCGGGCGCGGAGAAGCGCGCCGCCAGTTCGTCGTAGGCGGCGACGTCGCTGTCGGCGGTCAGGTACACCTTGTGCACCGCTTCGCCGTGGTGGTCGAAGAACTGCAGGCTGCGCTGCGTGCCGCGCGGCGTCTCGCTGCGCACCGCGAAGGCATGGCGCCAGTGGAACAGGAAGATGCGCAGGTCGATCACCGGGTTGATGGCGAGGCCGACCTTGCCGTTGAACTCGACATTGGCGTAGTCGCCCTTGGTCTCGTGGACGCAGGCATGGTTGCGCGTCAGCGCCATCACCCGGCCCAGCGGGGCGAGGGCGGCGAGAATGGCCTGCCATTCCGGCTGCAGCGGGGTGGAAGCCGGATCGGCGGCCACCAGCTCGCATTCGCTGATGTCCAGCGCGATGGCGGCGTCTCGGGCGCGCAGCTTGGGCTGGCTGGCTTTGAGGGCTTGGTAGCGGTCCCATAGCTGGCTCATGGTGTTCTCCTGTCGGTGGGTGCGGCGGGCGGCGCGGCCGCCCGCGTGGTGGATCAGAATTGGTATTCGACGCTGGCGCTGAAGTTGCGGCCGGGCTGGGTGTACAGATCGATCGGGTCGCTGCCGGACACATTCCGCACGTCGGCGTCTTTCCAGTACTTCTTGTCGAACAGGTTGAAGACGCCGGCGCGGATAACGGTCTGTTTCGCCGGCTTCCAGTAGGCGGTCAGGTCCAGGGTGCCGTAGCCCGGCGCGCCGAACTGGCCCGGCTGGTCGGTCTTTTTGGCGGCAGCCGCCCGCAGCAGCGCTTCGCCGCCGAAGCGGTCCGAGTCATAGCGGGCTCCCCAAACCGCAGTCAGCGGGGCCACTTCGCGCAGATGGGTGTTGTCCTGCAGATTGCGGCCATGAGCGTAGGCCAGCGAGGCGTTGGTGCTCCAGCCCGGGGCGAAGCGCCAGTTGATCCTGCCCTCCACCCCCTTGATGTCGGTTCGGCCGATGTTCTGGTATTGGCTAGTCATCAGGCCGTTGGCGGGGGGCAGGGTGACCAGGGAGATGAAGTCGCGATAGCGGTTGTAGAACGTGGTCGCGGCAAAGTCGAAGCTGTTCCACTTGCCTTTCAGACCAAGTTCGATGCCGCGGCTGGTTTCCGATTTCAGGTTCGGGTTGGCTATCACTTGGTAGCCATAGCCCATGCCGCGATTGACGAAGACCATATTGGCCTGGTCGAACGGCGGCGCGCGGAAACCGGAGCTGAGCTGGGCGAAAGCGGTGTAGTTGTCGGCCAGCGGCAGGCTGATGCCGAGCTTGGGCGAGAACGCCTGGTCGCTGAACGACGGCACGGCTTGCGGATTGGGGTTGTTCAGCAGGTAGGCGGCGTCCATCTCCGGACGCATCTTGTAGCGGTCCCAGCGCAAGGACGGCGAAACCACGATGCCGTTGGCGAACTTGATATCGTCGCTGACGAACAAGCCCAGGCGGTCGGATTTGCTGTCCGGGAACAGCTTGCTCGGATAGCCCGGCATCAGCGAGGACGCGTTGTTCGCAGTGATCGCGTATTTGCTGCGCGGGCGCGAGGTGTCGCTGCTGCTGAGATCGACGCCCCACAGCAGCTGATGTTGCGCGTTCAGAGCCTGGAAGCTCTGCACCGCGTCCAGGCTCAGGCCCACGGTTTTCTGCTCGAAGCTGTAGTCGTTGAAGGTGCGGTTGCCGTTGGCGACGCCGCTGATGTCGGTATCGCTGTTTTCCAGACGCTGTCCATAAACCTTGAGCGTCAGCTCATCCAGCGGCCCCAGTTGCTTGGCTTTCCAGGCGACGGTTCCGCGGGTGCGCTTGGTGTGGTCCTGGGCCTGGCTGTAAGGCGCGCGCGCGGTGATCTGGTTCAATAGATCGGCATCGGCGGAGCGCTGGTATTGCTCCAGCGTGAATTCCAGCCGGTTGCTCGCACTGGCGTTGGCGCCGAATTTGGCGAGGAAATTGTCGCTGTGCCAGTCTTTGGGATTGGGTTCGGTCCGGCCGGGACCCTGAATGGCGTTTTGGCCCTGGTTTTGCGTTTCGTGGCCATTGCGGCGGGTGTAGTGCAGCAGCAGGTCGCCGCGCTCCGACTTGGCGGCGACGGCGCCTGCCGCGCCCCAGCTGTGGTCTGCGGACGCGCCGAAGGTTTTGATGCTGCCGCCCACGCCTTTCTCTTCCGGGACAAAATCATCTGCCGTCAGGGTGCGGTAGCCGATCACGCCGCCAATGGCGTCCGAGCCGTAAAGGCTGGAAGTCGGGCCTTTGACGATGTCGATCGCGCGCAGGGTTTCCAGTTCGACGGCGTCGCGTCCCGATTCGTATATGCCTGGCCGGCCGCTGTAGCCCTCTGGCAGGCGCACGCCGTCGATCAGCATCAGGATGCGGTTGCCGTCGATGCCGCGTATGGTCCAGCCGGCGTTGCCGCGGCGGCTGGGATCCGTCGCCACGTCGACGCCCGGTTCGTATTTCGCCACGTCGGCGATGTCGCGTATCAGGCGGTCGTCCAGCTTGTGCCGCGATACCACGGTGGCGTTGGGCGCGGTTTCCGCCAGCGGCTTCTCGCTGCGGTGGGCGGTGACCTGAACGGTCTCCATCGTCGATGCGGTGTCGGCGAAAGCGGGCCAGGCGGCAGCCAGGCTCAATACCAGCGGGGTGGCTCGGAACAGGGCCATGGAAACTCCAATGTCGTTGTTGTTTCCGCTGGCTGGCTGTCGGCTGGCTTGCGGTTGTTTATTTGATCAGTATCAGTTTGCCGTTGCGGGTGAGCTGCAGGCGGTAGATCTCGCCTTGATGCTCGATCAGCACTTCGCGGCCGTCGCCGAACAGCTGGCGGCTGTGCAGCAACGGCGGTGACGCGGGAGGAGCCGCTTTCACCGGGATGGTCTGAGGAGGATATGTGTTCATTTGCTAATGATAACTATTATCATTCTTATCGGCAAGGCGTGACTTATGTATTCTTCATGGATTGGATTTGCTGTTTAAAATGCCGATTGGCATGGGGCATGGGTGGCGCGCGCCGATAATATTCCGCGCCAGATGCGGGATTCCGTGGCGGTGATCCTGCCCGCGCTTGCAATGGGAGCATGCGCTTAGGCGGGGGCATCGTCTTTTATCGGTCTGTTTGCGATGGCGATGAAAGCCCGGCTGAGCGCGCGCCGCGCACTATCCTGAAACAGCGGGATTCAGACATAATCAAGCAGACGGCAAGTGAAAGAAAGCGGGTGAAACCGTCTCTCGATCTGGAGCGATCCAGTCGATGCCCGCGCGGGAAAACAAGGGGAACGAATATGTTGGCTATCATCGGCGGCAGCGGGTTGGCCCAGCTGCCGGTATTGGACGTCACGCATCGCCAGGTAGTGCGCACACCGTACGGCGATCCTTCCTGCGCGCTGACCTTCGGCAAATTGTCCGGTCAGAATGTGGTTTTCATCGCCCGCCACGGCTATGGCCATTCGCTGGCGCCGCATGAAATCAATTACCGGGCCAATCTCTGGGCGCTGCACAATCAGGGCGCCAAAGGCGTGATCGCCATCGGCACGGTTGGCGGCATTCGCCCGGACATGGCGCCGGGCCGCCTGGTGGTGCCCCACGACATCATCGATTACAGCTCGGGGCGCAAGCATACTTTCTTCGAAGGCCCGGAGCGTCCGGTGGTGCACGCCGAGTTCACCAGCCCCTATGACGCCGACCTGCGTCGCCGGCTGCGCGAGGCGATTCAGCGTTCCGGCATCAGCGGCGTGCATGACGGCGTTTATGCCTGCACCCAGGGGCCGAGGCTGGAGAGCGCGGCGGAAGTCCTCAAGCTGGAACGGGACGGCGCGGACATCGTCGGCATGACCGGCATGCCGGAGGCGGCGCTGGCGCGCGAGCTGGAGCTGCCTTACGCCCACTTGTGCCTGGTCAGCAACTGGGCGGCCGGCAAGGGCCACCAGCGCAAGGTTGAGTTCGACCCGGCCGTGGCCGCCAAGAGCGTGCAGGATATGATGAATACGCTGCAATCCCTTTTTTCCAACTGAGCTTAACGGCGATCGTGGGGCGGGCGTGTCAACCGCGGCTGTCCAGATGGCGTTTAGAAGCGGCACTCCGCTCCGCGAGGCCGCGGGGCGGCAGCAGGGCTGGCGGCGGCGCTTGCCCTCAAGCCCTGCGAGATTTGCGCCGATAGATAAATGGGAGCAGCCCGCGCAGTCGGGGCGGATTGCTGTAGGCAGGAAAACCAAATAACGGCGCTGCCTTCTCCCGACAGGGAGAGGGAATCGTGCAATCCATGCTTGTGCCTGGGAAGTCGTTGGGCGCGATAAGAGAGACGATGTATGAAAGCTGTGATTTTGGCCGGTGGTCTTGGCACGCGCATCAGCGAAGAGTCCCATCTTCGTCCCAAGCCGATGATAGAGATCGGCGGCAAGCCCATCATCTGGCATATCCTGAAGATCTACTCCGCGCATGGCATCAATGATTTCATCATCTGCCTGGGGTACAAGGGATATGTGATCAAAGAGTATTTCGCCAACTACTTCCTCCACACCTCAGACGTCACGCTGGATCTGAGCAACAACCAGATGTTCGTGCACGAGCGCCACGCCGAGCCGTGGCGGGTGACGCTGGTCGATACCGGCGAGAGCACGCAAACCGGCGGCCGGCTGGGCCGCGTGCGCAAGCATCTGGAAAACGAGCAGGATTTCTGCTTCACCTACGGCGACGGGGTCAGCGACATCGACATCACCGCCGCCATCGAATACCACCGCAGCCAGGGCGTGGAAGCCACCGTGACGGCCGTGCATCCGCCCGGCCGTTTCGGCGCGCTGGAGATCCGCAACGATAGGGTCGAGTTTTTCAAGGAAAAGCCGCGCGGCGACGGCGGCATGATCAACGGCGGCTTCTTCGTGCTGAAGCCGTCGGTGCTGGATCTGATAGACAACGACGATTGCGTGTGGGAGTCGGAGCCGCTGGAGACGCTGGCCAGCAAAGGCCAATTGGCCGCCTACGAGCATAATGGCTTCTGGCAGCCGATGGACACGCTGCGCGACAAGACCCAGCTCGAAGAGCTGTGGCTGAGCGGGGAAGCGCCGTGGAAACTGTGGTGAACCCGGCTTTCTGGCGCGGGCGGCGCGTTTTCCTGACTGGCCATACCGGCTTCAAGGGCAGTTGGCTCAGCCTGTGGCTCGCTTCCATGGGGGCCGAGGTGCATGGCTATTCGCTGGCGCCGGAGCAGTCGCCGGCTTTGTTCGACATCGCCAAGGTCGGCGGCCGGACCGCGACGGCGCTGGCCGATATCCGCGACGCGGCGGCGCTGGCCGACGCCGTCCGCTCCTGTCGACCCTCCATCGTGTTCCACCTTGCCGCCCAGCCTCTGGTGCGGCACAGCTACGCCGACCCGCTGGGCACCTTCTCCACCAATGTGATGGGCACCGCCAACCTGCTGGAAGCCGTGCGCGGCTGCCCGGGCGTCGAGGCGGTGGTGGCCGTCACCACCGACAAGTGCTACGAAAACCACGAATGGCCGTGGGCCTACCGCGAGAGCGACGCGCTGGGCGGCCACGATCCCTACAGCAGCAGCAAGGCCTGCGCCGAGCTGGCGTGCGCGGCGTATCGCCGCTCCTACCCCGGCATCGCCCCCATCGCCACCGCCCGCGCCGGCAATGTGATCGGCGGCGGCGACTGGTCGGCCAACCGCTTGGTGCCCGACCTGCTGCAGGCTTTCGCCGAGGGCCGCTCCCTCGCCATCCGCAGCCCCGAAGCCATCCGCCCCTGGCAGCACGTGCTGGAGTCGCTGGCTGGCTACCTGAGGCTGGCCGAGCGGCTGGCCGCGGGGCAGGAGGACGCCGCGTCGGCTTGGAATTTCGGCCCGGCCGACGACAGCAACCGCCCGGTGGCCTGGATCGCCGACACGCTGGCCCGCCAATGGGGCGGCGACGCCGGTTGGCATCGCGACGGCGGCGGCCATCCGCATGAGGCCCAGACTTTGAGGCTGGACAGCGCCAAAGCCCGCCAGCGGTTGGGATGGACTCCGCGCTGGAGCCTGGAGCAGGCCTTGTCCGCCACCCTGGACTGGCACCGCGCCTGGTTGCGCGGCGAGGACATGCAGGCCTTCACCTTAGAGCAGATCTCAGCCTATGCGCGCGGCTGAGCAGAGAGAGCAAGACATGACTGACACAAGCCGAGAGGCCATCCTCGCCCTGGTGCGTCAATACGCCGAAGCGCGTCTGGCCCAGGCCGATTTCATCCCCGGCCAGACCGCGGTGCCGCCGTCCGGCAAAGTGGTCGGCGCCGCCGAGGTGGCCAATATGGTGGACGCGGCGCTGGACGCCTGGCTGACCACCGGCCGTTTCAACGCTTCCTTCGAAACCCGGCTGGGCGAATTCATCGGCCTGCCGCATGTGCTGACCGTCAATTCCGGCTCGTCGGCCAATCTGGTGGCTTTCACCGCGCTGACTTCGCCCAAGCTGGGAGCGCGCGCGATCAAGCCGGGCGACGAAGTGATCACCGTGGCGGCGGGCTTCCCCACCACGGTCAATCCCATCATCCAGAATGGCGCGGTGCCGGTGTTCGTCGACGTGCAGCTGCCGACTTACAACATCGACGCCGATCTGCTGGAGGCCGCGCTGTCGCCGCGCACCAAGGCCATCATGATCGCCCACACGCTGGGCAACCCGTTCGATCTGGACAAGGTGGCCGCCTTCGCCCGCAAGCACGGCCTGTGGCTGGTGGAGGACTGCTGCGATGCGTTGGGCTCCACCTTCAACGGCCAGAAAGTCGGCACCTTCGGCGACATCGGCACGCTCAGCTTCTATCCGGCCCACCACATCACCATGGGCGAGGGCGGCGCGGTGTTCACCCGCGATCCGCAGCTGCGGCTGATCATGGAGTCGGTGCGCGACTGGGGCCGCGACTGCTACTGCGCGCCGGGCAAGGACAATACCTGCGGCAAGCGTTTTGGATGGCAATTAGGTCAATTGCCCTGTGGCTATGACCACAAGTACACCTATTCCCACATGGGGTACAACCTGAAGATCAGCGATATGCAGGCGGCCTGCGGCCTGGCCCAGCTGGACCGGCTGGAAGGCTTCATCGCCGCGCGCAAGCAGAACTTCGCCTACTTGAGCGAGCGGCTGCGAAGCTGCGCCGAATTCCTGGTGCTGCCGGAGGCGACGCCGGGCTCTGACCCGTCCTGGTTCGGTTTCCCGCTGACGCTGAAGCCGGAGGCGCAGGTCAGCCGCGTCGATCTGCTGCATTACCTGGACCAGCACCGGATCGGCACCCGGCTGCTGTTCGCCGGCAACCTGACCCGGCAGCCTTATATGCAGGGCCGGAACTACCGCTGCGCGACGCCGCTGCCGGTGACCGACCGCATCATGAACGACACCTTCTGGATCGGCCTCTATCCGGGCCTGAGCCGGGAAATGCTGGATTTCACCGTCGAGAAGCTGGAAACCTTCCTCGGCGCCAACTTCGACTAGGGAGAGGCCCATCATGAGCAAGCCGCTATTCATCTTCGAGATGGCCAACAACCACATGGGCAACGTCGAGCACGGCGTCGCGCTGATCCGCGCCATCCGCGAGTCCTGCCTGGGCTTTGATTTCGACTTCGGCTTCAAGCTGCAGTACCGCAACCTGGACACCTTCATCCATTCCAGCTTCAAGGGCCGCGACGACGTCAAATACGTCAAGCGCTTCGAGGAGACCCGGCTGCAGCCGGAGCAGATGCAGAAGCTGGTGGCGGAAATGAAGGCCAACGGCTTCAAGGCGATCTGCACGCCGTTCGACGAGGAGTCGGTGGATCTGATCGAAGAACACGGCATCGAGATCATCAAGATCGCCAGCTGCTCGTTCACCGACTGGCCGCTGTTGGAGCGCATCGCCCGCAGCGACAAGCCGGTGGTCGCCTCCACCGCCGGCGCGCGGCGCGAGGACATCGACAAGGTGGTCAGTTTCATGCTGCATCGCGGCAAGGACCTGACCATCATGCACTGCGTGGCCGAGTACCCGACGCCGGACGACCATCTGCACCTGTCGCGGATCAAGGCGCTGCGCCAGCAATACGCCGGCGTGCGCATCGGCTACTCCACCCATGAAGACCCGGACTTGATGGAGCCCATCATGCTGGCGGTCGCCCAGGGCGCGACGGTGTTCGAGAAGCATGTGGGCCTGCCGACCGACCAGTACGGCATCAACAATTACTCCGCGAATCCGGAGCAGGTCCGCCGCTGGCTGGCCGCCGCCGCGCGCGCGCTGGCGATGCTGGGCGACGGCGAGGACGACGCGGTGTCGGAAACCGAGCAGGCCAGCCTGCGTTCGCTGCGTCGTGGCGTGTTCGCCACCCGCCCGGTCGCGGCCGGCGAGGCGCTGACCGCCGACAACGTCACCTTCGCCTTCCCGCCGGTGGAAGGCCAGCTGACCGCCAACGAATGGTCCAAATATGTCCGCTACACCGCCAAGACGCCGATCGCGGCCGACGCGCCCATCATGGCCGCCGACATGGAGCCGGTGAACCTGCGCGACAAGGTGCAGAAGGCGGTGGAGGCGGTGAAGGCATTGTTCAAGCGCGGCAAGATCGTGGTGCCGGGCCGTTCCGAGCTGGAAATCTCCCACCATTACGGCATGGAGCATTTCCACGAATACGGCCTGACCATGGTGACCGTGGTCAACCGCGAGTACTGCAAGAAGCTGATCGTGATGCTGCCGGGCCAGACCCATCCGGAGCAGTACCACCACAAGAAGGAAGAGACCTTCATCGTGCTGTACGGCGAGATGACCATCTGGCTGGACGACGAGGAGCGCCAGGCTCAGGCCGGCGACGTCATCACCGTGCAGCGCGGCGTGCGCCACCGCTTCCATAGCCGCAACGGCGTGGTGTTCGAGGAAATTTCGTCCACCCATTATGTCGACGATTCCTACTATACCGACGAGCGGGTCAGCGCCAACAAGGACCGCAAGACCCGCCTGACCTACTGGATGTAAGCATGACAGCAAAGCTTGTCCGCCTGGCGGACTACGTGATGGATTTCCTGGCCGCGCGCGGCGTGCGCCATGTGTTCCTGCTGCCCGGCGGCGGCGCGATGCACCTGAACGACGCGCTGGCGCAGCAGCCCGATATCCGCGCGGTGCACTGCCACCACGAGCAGGCCTGCGGCATCGCCGCCGAAGCCTACGGCCGGCTGGCCGAGCGCACCGGCGTGGCCATGGTGACCACCGGCCCCGGTGCCACCAACATCCTGACGCCGGTGGCCGGCGCCTGGATCGAATCGTTGCCCATGTTGGTGATTTCCGGCCAGGTCAAGCGCGCCGACCTGCTGCAAGGCAGCGGCCTGCGCCAGAAGGGCGTGCAGGAAGTGGACGTGGTGTCCATGGCTCGCCCGGTGACCAAGTACGCCGTCACCGTCACCGATCCGCAATCGATACGCCAGCATCTGGAACAGGCGCTGCATCTGGCGCATAGCGGCCGTCCCGGCCCGGTGTGGCTGGATATTCCGCTGGACGTGCAGGCCGCGCCCATCGACCCGGCCAGCCTGCCCGGCTGGCTGCCGGAGGCGGAGGCCGCGCCGGTCAAGCAAGACTATGTCGCGGCTATCGCCGATCTGCTGAAGCAGGCCGAGCGGCCGTTGATCCTGGCCGGCCACGGCGTGCGCATCGCCGGCGGCGCCGACGCGCTGAGGCAGTTGAGCGAGAAGCTGCAAGTGCCGGTGGCTGCTACCTGGAACGCGATGGACCTGGTGCCGTGGGATAGCCCGCTGTGCGCCGGCCGCCCCGGCGTGGTGGCGTTGCGGCCCGGCAACTTCGCGGTGCAGAACTGCGATCTGTTGATCGCCATCGGCAGCCGGCTGGACAACATCATCACCGCCTACAACCCCAAGGGCTTCGCCCGCGCGGCGCGCAAGGTAGTGGTGGACGTGGACGCCGCCGAGATCGCCAAGCTGGACATGGAGATCGACCTGCCGCTGGCGATGGACGCCAAGGCCTGCCTGGAGGGCTTGTTGGCGGCCGGCGACAGCTTGCCCAAGGCCCGGTGGCAGCCGTGGCTGGACCGCTGCGCCGACTGGAAGCGCCGTTATCCGGTGCAGGACGGCGCGCCGTTCCCGTCTAGCGGCCAGATCAGCCATTATCATTTCGTCGACGCGCTGTCCGACGCCGCGCCGGAGAACACGCTGATCTCCACCGGCAGCTCCGGCCTCGCGGTCGAGGTGTTCTACACCGTGTTCCGCAACAAGCCGGGACAGCGCGTGTTTCTGACTTCGGGCCTGGGCTCGATGGGTTACGGCCTGCCGGCGGCGATAGGCGCCTGCCTAGGCAACGGCGGAAAGCCGATGATCGCGGTCGAGAGCGACGGCAGCCTGCAGCTGAACCTGCAGGAGCTGGCCACGCTGAAAGCGCTGCAGCTGCCTATCCGCCTGTTCATCATGAACAACAACGGCTACGCCTCCATCCGCAACACCCAGCGCAATTATTTCGACAGCCGCTACGTCGGCACCGGGCCGGAAGCCGGCGTGCTGATTCCGGACGCGCTGGAGTTGGCCGAGGCCTACGGCCTGCCGGCGGTGCGCATCGAGCGCGTCGAGGATCTGGCGGCGGGCCTCGCCAAGGTGATGGCCCATCCCGGCCCGATACTGTGCGATGTGCGGCTGAACGAGAACGAAACGCTGCAACCCAAGGCCGCGGCGCTGCCGCAGCCGGACGGCTCGATGCTGTCGATGCCGCTGGAGGACATGTCGCCGTTGCTGCCGCTGGAGACGCTGCGCGCGGAAATGCTGATCCCCTTGCTGCCGGCGTCGGAAGCCGCTAAGCGGGGCGTTTGAGCGATGGCCGCCGTCGACCACTGCCGCATCTGCGCGCAGCCGCTGTTTGCCGAGCCCTTGCTGGTCCAGCATGGCATGCCGGCCGCGGCCCAGGGCCTGCCGACCGCCGAACAACTGTCCGCCGACCGCGGCGTGGAACTGGCGCTGCGCCAATGCGGCGGCTGCGGCCTGGTTCAGCTGGACGCCGAGCCGGTGCCGTACTGGCGCGACGTGATCCGCGCCGCCGGCATCTCGCCGGAGATGCGCGCTTTCCGGCTTGAGCAGTTCGGCGGCTGGCTGGACCAATATGGCCTGATGGGGCGCAAGGTGCTGGAAGTCGGCTGCGGCCGCGGCGAGTACCTGTCGCTGCTGGCGGAAGCCGGCGCGGACGGCTATGGCGTCGAGCATTTGCCGGCGTCGGTGGACGCCTGCCATCAGGCCGGCCTGCGGGTGGAGCGAGGCTTTGTCGACGGCCCGGACACGCGGTTGGCGGCCGGCCCGTTCGACGGCTTCATGATTCTGAATTTCCTCGAGCACATCCCCGCCGCCCATCAGACGCTGCAAGGCATCGCCGCCAATCTGGCCGACGGCGCCGTCGGCATGGTGGAAGTGCCCAACTTCGACATGATCATCGAAAAGGGCTTGTTCGCCGAGTTCATCCCGGATCACCTGTTCTATTTCACCGAGCGCACGCTGGCCCGGTTGCTGGAGGCCAACGGTTTCGAGGTGCTGGAGTGCCGCGCTGAATGGCACGACTACGTGCTGTCCGCCATCGTCAGGAAACGCGCGCCGCTGGACCTATCCGCGCTGGCCGCCTGCCAGAGCGGGCTGTGCGCGTCGTTCGACGACTTCCTGGGCCGTTTCGAGCCCGGCAGAGTGGCGATCTGGGGCGCGGGCCACCAGGCGCTGGCGCTGATCAGCCTGATGGGCATCGCCGGACGCATACGCTATGTGTTGGATTCCGCGCCGTTCAAGCAGGGGCGCTATACGCCTGCCACCCATCTGCCCATCGTGCCGCCGGAGAGGCTAAACGACGGCGAGGTGGACGCGGTGATCGTGCTGGCGGCCAGCTATTCGGCCGAAGTGGCGCGGCTGATCCGGGAGCGGCACGGCCAGCGCTTCGCGGTGGCGGTGATGGGCGAGGGCGGTTTGTTGACGGAGCCGGACCGATGCTGAACCCAGAGGAAAAGGACGGCGAGGCTATCCGCCAGGCGATCGCCACCTTGAGCGAGGCGGTGGGATCGGCGCGCCATGGCCTGCCGGAGGAGGTGTTCCTGTTCGTCAGCAGCCTGACGCCGATGGTCAACGTCGATCTGCTGATCCGCGACGACGAGGGCCGGACTTTGCTGACCTGGCGGCACGACCGGTTCTATGGGCCGGGCTGGCATGTGCCCGGCGGCATTCTGCGCTTCAAGGAAAGCTCGGCGGCGCGGATCGCCGCCGTGGCTGCGCACGAACTGGGGGCGGAAGTGGATTTCGCGCCGAATCCCTTGTGCCGCCATGAGCTGGTGAACGCCAACCGCGATGTGCGCGGACACTTCATTTCGCTGCTGCACGCCTGCCGTTTGAAGTCGACGCCGGACCCTGCCCGGCGCTTTGATCCCGCGTCGCCCAGGCATGGCGACTGGGCCTGGCATGCGGGCTGTCCGGAGCCGTTGATTCCTGTCCATGAGGTGTACCGGGCGTTCATAAACGGAGATCCGGCGGCTCGGGGGTGCTCGTTGACTCAAGTTTCTGGTAAAAATACCGAAAAACCGTAGTGGAAATGCACAAACCAATAAACAGACAGAAGCGACATTCTGCAAAGCCTCTCTGACATACTGAAATAGCTGAAGGCATTTCGATGGACCCGCGCAAAGCGCAAGTCGAAATGATCTGGAGAAACACATGAATGCTCCGCTGGAAACCGCCAACCTGGCCCTGAGCCAGGCAGAGCAGACGAAACGCAATGATCTCGCTCAGCGCAAGCCGTATATCGCCGCCAAGCTGGCGCGCATCGCTGAAATGGAAGAGCGCGGAGAGATCAGCCCCATCATTCGGCTGGAAAAGAGCTATCTGTGCAACTTCAAGTGCACGCATTGCTCCGCCGAATACTATATGGACCGCCATCTGAAGAATGTGATCAAGGTGGTGGATACCCGCAGCAAGATGGAATTCGAGGACATCCGCAATCTGTCGCGCCAGGCGGACGAGCTGGGCCTTGCCCGCTTCGTGATCACCGGCGGCGAGCCGCTGGTGATGAAAGATCTGGACGACGTCGTCGCCGCCATCGATCCAGACAAGCATTACGTGATCGTCGACAGCAACGGCTGGTTCCTCGATCTGGAGCGCGCCAAGCACCTGAAGTCGATCGGAGTGGAAAAGATCCAGCTGTCGCTGGACAGCTTCGTCGAGAAGGACCATGACAACTTCCGCAACAAGCCCGGCTCGTACAAGCGGGTGATCCGCGCGGTGGACGCCTGTCTGGACGCCGGCCTCAACTTGATCTTGTCGACTGTGCTGGTCAAGGGCAGGGCCAAGAGCAAGGAATTCCGCCAGATGTGCGAATACGCGACCCAGCGCGGTTTCGGCCTCTATGTGTCTTACGCCAAGCCCACCGGCTCGTGCACCGAGCACCCGGAATTCGTCATCGACAAGGAAGACGCCGACATCCTTCGCCAGATGGAGAAGGAGTACAACGTTTTCACCCACATGACGCCTTCCTATGGCTCCCACAAGGGCTGCATCACGGTCAAGGGCATCATCACCGTCACCTCCACCATGGAAGTGACGCCGTGCCCGTACATCGATTTCTCCATCGGCAACCTGCGCGAAACGCCGCTGAAGGAAGTGCTGGCGCGCGGCATGCGCAACCCGTGGCTGGGGCCGCATCGCCCCGACTGCCTGATCGGCGAAGACCCCAAGTTCATCAAGATCCACACGGAAAAGACCGCGGGCGCCAAGTTCCTGCCGTTGCCGTGGGGACAGGGCTTCTCCGACGAAGACTCGCTGCACGACTGACGCCGGCACGCCCCACAGAACCACGGTAAAGGCTTTACCCGATGAACGCACCAGACATGATCCAAACCGGGCAGCGTTTCGATGCCCATGGCCGCTGCCTGCCGCATGAGGCGACCCAGGCCGCCTGCCATCGCCAGACCCGGCGTTATTTCCTGCCGGCCCAGCCGGCGCTCGACTACGCCGCCATCCATCAGCGCATCGTCGGCCAGTTGGGCGACGCCGGCGTGGATGCGGCCGAGTTCGAGCGCCGCGCGCGCGCCATCCTGGCCCGCCTGGCCGGCGACGACGCCGCCCGCGGCGTGTTGAACGGCCCGCACGCGCCCTTCCTGCTGCCCGCCGCCAGCCACGATGACATCGGCGCGGCGCTGGAGAGCCGCTATCTGCCGGCGGTGGAGCGGGCGTACGCCCAGGCGCTGCCGGATTACAGCTTCTCCAACCATCACAAGGCGGGTCTCGCGGGCAAGCTGACCCCGGCCGAAGGCTCGCGCCACCAGCGCCTGATCGAGGCGATGGCGAGCGGTCCGGTGGTCGGCGTCTACTTCCCCTGCCTGCTGGAGTATTCGATTCCGGCGGCGATCGAACAGATGGCCAGCCTGCCCGGGGATTTCCTGCTGGCCGGCGGCTACGATACCGCGGCGGCCTTCATCGGCTCGCCCGACCTGCTGCTGCGCAAGGACGGCTATCCGCCGCTGTTGTGGCTGGCGGGGCTGGACAGCGAGAAAGAGGGCATCGGCTATCATTTCGAGGCTTACGGCTACGACCTCACCTTCAACCGCCGCGTTCACCAGAACATGGCGGCCGAGTACTGGGCCGGCGGCCTGGTAGTCCTGGCCGAGTAGGCGGGCCGGATGGCAGCCGTCAGTCCGGCCGCCCGGCCGCGCCGCACGCTGAACGACGATCTGGACGCCATCCTCGCGCGCAAGCCCGAGGTGTGGGAAAACCTGCGCGGCGCGTCGCTGTTCATCAGCGGCGGCACCGGTTGGTTCGGCCGCTGGCTGCTGGAGGCCATCGTCCACGCCAATGCCCGGCTGAAGACCGATATCCGCGTGCTGGCGCTCAGCCGCGATCCGGACGCGTTCGCGCGGCAAGCGCCGCATCTGGCCGCGAACCCGGCTATCCGCTTCCATGTCGGCGACGTGCGCGACTTCGCGTTTCCCGCGCAGCGCTTCACCCACGTCCTTCACGCCGCCACCACCTCGGCCCATGAAACCTTCAATGGCGAAAGCCCGCTGAACAAGTTCGACACGCTGGTGTCCGGCACCCGGCGGGTGCTGGATTTCGCGGCGGAAGCCGGCGTCGAGCATTTCCTGTTCACCAGCTCCGGCGCCGCCTACGGTCCGTCGCCGCGTGGCCTGCCGCTGCGAGAGGATGATCCGGTCGCGCCGGACACGATGGATCCGAACACGGCGTTGGGCCAGGCCAAGCGCGCGGCGGAGTTCCTGTGCGCCGCCTACGCGCAGCGGCATGGCTGGAGTCTGAGCGTCGCGCGCTGTTTCGCCTTCGTCGGCCCCTTCATGCCGCTGGACATCCATTATGCGATCGGCAATTTCATCCGGTGCGCGTTGCGGGGAGAGCCTATCATCATCAATGGGGACGGCTCTCCGGCCCGCTCCTATTTGTATATGGGCGATCTGGCGGCATGGCTGATGACGCTGCTGCAGCGCAAGGGGGAGGCGGCGGTCTTCAATGTCGGATCGGATCGCATCGTCACCATCGCGGAGCTGGCGCATCTGGTGCGCGACCGTCTGAATCCGGGCATCGAGGTGCGGATCCTCGGCCGGCCGGACGCCAGCGTCGGCAACCCGGTGCGCAGCCTGTATGTGCCGGACATCGACCGGGCCCGGATGGAATTGGGCCTTGAGGCATGGACATCGCTGGATGACGCCATCCGATTTTCGGCGGATGCGTTTCTACAAGCATGACCCCGTGAGTCCGGCGGCTTTTTCCGGCTAGCGTTCTGGAGCCAGGCGGCCGCGGCGGGGCTCGGCGCAAGGAATACACGAAAGCAAGAAAATATGCAGATCGAGAAAAAATTCTACAACGAGAAGCACCGGCCTTATTACATCTGCGCGCCAGGCTATACGCGGACTTCCAACGGCGTCCGCGCCATGCACCTGCTGTGCCATTACTTGAACAAGCTGGGCGAGGAGGCGTATGTCTTTTCGCCGGAGACCAATCCCAAGCTCAGGACGCCCTACCTGACCCCCGACATCGTCGAGCGCCACAAGACGACCAAACTGTCTCCCATCGTGGTCTATCCCGAGGTGGTGCACGGCAACCCGCTCAACGCCAGCGCGGTGGTGCGCTACATCCTCAACCATCCCGGCTTGCTGGGCGGCCCCAAGGATTACCCGTCGTCGGACATGCTGGTTTTCTGGCATCAGGACTATGTCGATTTTGCCAAGTACTCCGATCCGTCCTACGTTTTCATCCCCTCC
This sequence comes from Chromobacterium indicum, assembly GCF_039708975.1. Classification (NCBI taxonomy): domain Bacteria; kingdom Pseudomonadati; phylum Pseudomonadota; class Betaproteobacteria; order Neisseriales; family Chromobacteriaceae; genus Chromobacterium; species Chromobacterium indicum. The sequence continues at coordinate 404,036 of NZ_JAYFSJ010000002.1, read as the reverse complement.
ATCGATACCGGCATCTTCAATAACGACGACAACCATCACGATGCCGATCGACACCTGACGCTGGTTTATCCCGGCCGCTACAAGAATGCGGAGCGGGAATTCCCCGAGCTGTTCAAAGACTCCACCGTCATCACCTACGACTGGCCGCAAAGCCATGAGGAGCTGGCGGCGCTGCTGAGGCAGGGCAAGGTGGTGTATACCTTCGCCAACTCCGCGATCATTTCCGAGGCGCTGCTGTGCGGTTGCCCGGTGGTGATCAAGGAGACGGTGTATTCCAAGAAGCCGGAGGAGCGCGCCGGCGTGGCCCTGGGCCTGGCCTTGCCGGGGGTGACCTTCGAGGATACGCCGGAAGCCATTGCCGCTGCGCACGCCAAGACGCTGGAATACCAGCAGGTCTATCACCAATACCAGCTCGACCTGCTGAATCAGCTCGAAATCTTCATCGACAGATCGCAGAAGCTGCCGCAAAGCGCGATGAACGAGGTGGTGTGCCCTTCGTTCCAGGCGGCCGCGGCGCCGAGCGCGGAAGAGGCGAGCTACGATGCCTGGATCGCCAGGCATGCGTTGAAGCCTGCCGCCGCCCAACTGCACGCGGAGCGGATGGTCCACAGCTGGGGCGGCCAGCCGCACTTCATCATCCTGATGCCGGTGACGTCGGATCGCTGGCCGGACGCGATCAAGTCGATCAACTCGCTGAACCAGCAGCTGTACAAGCATTGGCAGTTGATTTTCGTCGCGGATTTCGACGAACCCAGCGCGGTGTTCCAGTATTCCGACGTATTGGGCTGGCTGCGCATTGACAATGCGCGCGACGCCAACCAGCTGACCCAGGCGTACGCGGCGGTGCTGGGCGCGCTGCCGTGCGACTGGATAGGCATCCTGCCGGTAGGGGCGGTGCTGGAGCCTCAGGCTCTGTTGTCGCTGGGCGACCATGCCGCCTTGTATCCGGAGTGGCAGGCGATCTACAGCGACAGCGATGTCATCGCTGCCGACGGCAAGCGCAGCCAGCCGGCGTTCAAGCCTGACTTCAATCTGGATCTGCTGCGCGGCTTCGACTATGTCGGCCCTGGCGTCTGGCTCCGGAGCGAGGCGCTGCAGGATGTCGGCGCCTTCGCCGAGTCTCCCGGCGCGGATGGCTACGATGCCCTGCTGCGGGTGCATGATCGTTATGGCGCGGCGGTCATCGGCCATATTGCTGACATGCTGCTGCATGCGCCGGCGGCGTCCGCGTCCGAGCCCGCCGAGATGGCTGCGCTGGAGCGCGCGCTGGCGGCCCATCTGGCGCGCCAGGGGCTCGACGCCGGCATTCAGCCGGGCCCGATTCCCGGCACGCGCCGCATCCGCTATGCGGCGCCGGAGCAGGCCAAGCTTTCCATCGTCGCGGCGGATGCCGGCGACGGCTTTCTTCTTGGCCCCTGCGTCGAGGCGCTGCTGGCCGGCCTGAATGGTGTCCCATGCGAGATCCTCGCCGTGGCGCCCGCGGCGGATCTGCCGGATTCCGCCAGGCTGTTGCCCTGCGATCCGTCGCTGAGCCTGGCCGCGCGCTACCAGTTGGGCGCGGCGGCGGCGAGCGGCGATTACCTGCTGTTCCTGGACAGCCGGGTGGAGATCGCGCAACCGGGCGCGATCGCGGCGCTGCTTGGCCTAGCGGCGCGGCCCGAAGTCGGCGCGGTCGCGCCGCGGCTGTTGCGGCCGAACGGCGCGGAAATCTGGCGTGGCCCGCTGTTGCTGGGGGCGGAGGACGGCGCGGCCACGGTGTTCGATGGCGCCGCCGAGTCGGGAGCGGGCCATCTGAACCGGCAGGCGGTGGAGCACAATCCGGGCGGCCTGCTGCTGGATTGCTTGATGATAGGCCGGTCGTTCTACCTGCAGATCGGCGGCATCGACGCCTCGCTGCCGGATGTTTTCAACGCGGCCGTCGATCTGGGGCTCAAAGTCCGGGCGGCGGGCAAGTGGCTGGTGTGGACGCCTTTCGTTTCCGCGGGCCGGCAGGCGGATGTCGACGCGTCGGCGCCCGCCGTGTGCGACGCGGATGCCATTTCCCGGCGCTGGCAAGGCTGGCTGGCACAGGATTCTTCCCATAATCGCCACCTGGCCCTGATCGGCGGGCAGGCTTTTCAGCTGGATAACGTGTTTTCCCCGGAGTGGGACGCCGACTTCCATGAGCGGACGCGAGTGCTGGCGCTGCCGGGAGAGTCGCAGGCCGGCGCGAGGCGTCTCTGCGCGCCGTTGGGACGTCTGGAGGAGGACAACCAGTGCCTGGCGACGCGGCTTCCCGCCGCGCAGCGCATGCCGGGGCCAGGGGAGATGGAGAGGCTGGCGCCGGATGTGCTGTTGCAGACCGTGCGCTTCGATCCGGCTTTCCTGGCGTGGCAGCGCCGGCAGAGGCGGAGCCGGCCCGGCATGCTGTCGATTCTGGCGCTGGATGGCCTGGATTGCGGGCCAGACATGACGGTCCGCTATGGCCTGGCCCATCTGCGGGCGCTGGCGGCAGAGGTGGACAGGATCATCGTACCCACCGAGTCGTTGCGCGAGATGGTCGGCGTCTTCGCCCAGGACGTGCGTCTGGTGCCGGATGGGTTGGACGAGGCGCGTTGGGACAATCTGCAGTCGTTGCGCCGCATCGGCAAGAAGCCCAGGGTCGGCTGGACCGGAACCCATGGCGAAGCCGCGGATCTGCTGCTGCTCAGCGGCCTCATCCTGGCGACGGCCGGGGAGATCGACTGGGTCGTATTGGGCGACTGCCCCGATGTGCTCAAGTCTTGCCTGGCGGAACACCATTCGTTTGATCTGTCCGGCGACGATTATCCGGCCAAGCTGGCCAGCCTGAGCCTGGACTTGGCGGTGCTGCCCAAGACCGCGGTGCTGGTCAATGAGGTGGCCAGCCCCTTGCGTCTGCTCGAGTACGGCGCGCTCGGCATACCGGTGATCTGCAGCGCGGTGGGTGAATGGAGCCGCACGCAGGCGCCGGTGGTTAAGGTGGAGAATGACACCGCGTGCTGGGGCCGCGCGCTGCGCGAATTGGCGGGCGATCCAGAGGCGTCGGCCAGGGCGGGAGACGAATTGCGGGCCTGGGTGCGGGAAAATGGCCTGCTGGGTCGATATTTGTCCTCATGGCAGCAGGCCATCGGCCGATAAAGCGTTATGCGGCATCGTTCCATCCCGCTCAGCGCGGGCAAGTGGATGACGGTGCGATGGTTCGGATAGATGAGGCGGGGCCCGCGAGATGGGGGCCCGCGGCCGGTTTTCGTGAAATCGTTAGCGTTGCAGATGAATGGCGGATCCGGCGCAGGGTGCCAGGACCAGACCGTTGATCGGGGAGGGTGGGATGAAGAAACTGCTGTTTGTCGTGCCCATGCACATTTCCTGGGACTCGTTTACCAAACCCGAGTACTACAATGTGCAGCTGGCCAAAGGCGATGGGAAGGTTTACAACATTCCCCGCACCGATTTGCCCTTGGGACCGCTGTCCATCTCCGCGTACTTGAAGAAATTCCTGTCGCTGGACGTGAAGCTGATCGATTTCAACGCCGAGGTGAACGCGCTCGACGCGGTGCCCTTCGATTGTTTCGAGGCCTTGTGCCGGCACTTTTTCCAGCAGATCAAGGATTTCGAGCCCGATTTCGTCGGCATCTCCTCGCTGTTCAGCCCGTCCTTTCCCAATTTCATGGATTGCGGCCGGGTGGCGAAGGAGGTCTGGCCGGACAGCATCGTGGTCGGAGGCGGCAACATCCCCACCAACAGCTACGAGCAGATCTACCGCGACATGGGCTGCACCTTCTTCGACGGCCTGTGTTTCGGCGAGGGCGAGAAGCCGATGTTGCATTTGCTGGAGTCGGACGATCCGCGCGGCTTCCTGGCCAACTCGGATACCTGGATCACCCGGGGCAAGGTGATGGGCGAGGAGCTGTTCGCGCCCAAGCACGACTTCATCGACGATCTGGATGAAATCCCGTTCTTCGATTACGACCTGTGCGATATCGACAAGCACGAGATCAATCAGGTGGTGGCGTCCTATCACAATCTGGACAAGACCCGCGGCTTCCACGTGATGACCTCGCGCGGCTGCCCCTTCCTGTGCACCTTCTGCGCCTCGCACCGCACCCATGGCCGCTCGATGCGCTACCACTCGCTGGCGCGCGTGCAGGAGGACTTCACCCGTCTGGTGGAGAAGTACGACGCGGCGACGGTCATCTTCCAGGACGACCACCTGATGGCCGATTCGGACCGGGTGTACAAGATCCTGGAGATCGTGAAATCGCTGAAGCTGCATTCGGTGTACCAGAATGGCCTGACGCTGTATGCGCTGGACCGTCCGATGCTGGAGGCCTTCTGGGACGCCGGCGTCCGCCACCTGGTGCTGCCGGTGGAGAGCGGCAGCGAGAAGGTGCTGAAGAAACAGATGAGAAAGCCCTTGAAGATGAAGATTTCCGAGAGGGTGGCCAGGGACTGCCGCGACCTCGGAATCTACACCAACACCAATATCCTGATCGGCATGCCGGGCGAGACCAAGGAAGACCTGGAGGAGGCGCGGCATAATCTGCGCGAGATCGCCTCCAACTGGTTCAACATCGCTTGCGCCAGCCCCATCGTCGGCAGCGAGATCCACGACATCTCAAAGGAAAAGGGTTACATCAAGATCAACGATCTGGGCTCCGACTACCGGACGGCGGTCATCAATACCGAAGACTTCAGCGCCGAGTTCATTCAGGAATACCAGTACTTCATGAACCTGGATCTCAACTTCGTCCACAACTACGACATCCGCTGCGGCAATTACGCCTGGGCCGAGCGCGGGCTGAAGAACGTATTGCGGCTGAAGAGCGATCATGCGCTCGCGCACTATTATCTGGCGAAGTGCTACCGCGAGTGGGGACGGGCGGATGAGGCCGAGCTCCACTACGCCAGCTATCTGGAGTCGATCAAGAATCCGTTCTGGGGGCGCTGGGCCTGGATCTTCGGCCTGGAAGGCATCAATCCGGCCGATTGGTCGGAGGAGCATTACGGCCTGTTGGCGGAAGTCCTGGTCTCTCCGGCCATGGCCGACGTCGACGACGCCCAGATCATCGCGGCTTCCGCTTGAGCCATCCCGGTCTGCTGACCGGGCCCATGGAGCGAAACTGCTGGAAATGAGCGGTTTCGCTCCATGTTTTGCCTTATGGTCCGCAAGGAGGGATGGCCGCTCCCAGTGGCTGACGGCGCGGTCCGGCCGCGATCTGTTATGCTGTTTGGAGTGGCCGGATTCATCCATTTCCTAGCGAGCCTCAGTCATGAAATCACAGGAAAATAACGTGGAACAACAACCCCGCAAGCCGCGCATTGGCGTTCTGACCCGAGACCTGCAGGACGCAGCCTGCTTCAAGCTGCGGCTGGGCGATCCGCTCCGCCTGATGTCGCCGGTGCTGGATGCCTATCTTTTCCGCAATCAAGTCGAGTACAGCTTCGAGGGTGATTATCCATTCAAGGATGATCAGGATTTTGTGGACTCGATGGACATGTTTATCGTCCAGCGGCTGTTCCCCTACCCGGAATTTCGGCCGGTGCTGGAGATGATCGTAGAGTCCGGGAAGCCCTTGGTCTACGAAACGGACGACTGGCTGCTGGACACGCCCGAGCAGCACGTGATGTACAGCTTGTGCCAGCCGGCGTTCGACGGCATTGAATGGCTGTTGCCCAAGTGCTCGCTGGTGACCGTGTCGACCGAGGCGCTGGTCGAGAAGGTGAAGCCCTACAACGACAAGATTTTCGTCTTCCAGAATTGCCTGGCGTCGGAACGCCTGGTGGAGCCGATGCCGCACAGCGGCCAGATCACTATCGGCTTCGCCGGCACCAGCACCCACGGCAAGGACGTGGAAATGGTGTCCGCTGCGTTGAAGCGGATTTATCACGAGTACGCCGGCCAGGTGAAATTCGTGTTCTGGGGCGATGTGCCCCCGGACTTCGTCGGCATCAAGGATGTGCGCAAGGTGGCGGAATTCGTCACTTACAACGAATACCTGGCGGAGCTGGCCAAGCTCAAGATCGATATCGGCATCGCCCCGCTGGTGCGCAGCGAGTTCAACGACTTCAAATCCGACATCAAGTGGCTGGAGTACGCGGTGGTCGGCGCGGCGGCGGTCGTGTCCGAGGTCCCGCCGTATGCGGATCTGAAGGACAGCGGCCTGGCGGTGGTGGCGGAGAATACCGAAGACGGGTGGGTGACCGGGGTCAGCAAGCTGATCGACGACCCGGAGTTGCGCGTCCGCCAGGCGGAGGCCGCCCGCCGCCATGTGCTGGACAAGCGCTTGCTGGAACAGCGGGTCGGCGATCTGCTGGCCCAGTACGCCGAATTGTTGCCGGATGGCCTCAAAGTCCAGATGCCGGCCCAGTTCGGCCATATCATCCAATACGATCTGGGCGAAAACGACATCGACGGTTCGAAGGCCTACCGGCGCTTGGTGAAGCGCCGCCAACTGCGGGAAGTGCACGCGGAGCAGCTTGCCGAGCGCATGATGCTGGCCTGGAAGCAGGTGCCGATGTTCAACCTGATCGTTCTGGCGCCTGGCAACCGCCTGGCGCGGCTGTCGGAAACGTTCTCCGCGATGGAGGACGTGTTGTACCGCAACTGGCGGTTGATCGTGATTTCCGATACGCCGGAACCCGACCCGATCTTCAGCAGCAACCCCCAGCTCGCCTGGTTGCAGCTGGATAGCCTGGAGAATGACCAGCAGGTGGCGGATGTCATCAACAGCGTGATCGCCGACGTGCCGTCAGACTGGGTGATGCTGCTGCCGGCCGGCGCGCGCCTGCAGCCCAACGCGCTCGCGCGCCTGGGCGAGGAAATTCACGTCCATCCGGAATACGGCGCCATTTACTGCGACCATGACGTGGTCTCGCCGATGGGCAGGCGCTTCCGTCCGGCTTTCCTGCCGGACTTCTCGCCCGATTACCTGCGCTCCATGGACTACACCAGCTACGCGGTGGCGTTCAACCGGGAAGTCCTGGCCAAGCTCGGCGGCATGCAAGCCTATCCGCGCGCGCATTGCTACGATGCGCTGCTGCGCGTGTACGAGCGCTGGGACCGCGGCGCGATCGGCCATGTCGACGACGTGCTGGTATCCCTGCCCTGGGTGGACCCCAAGAGCGACCGCCTGGGCAACGCCTCCCGGCGGGTGGCGCTTGAGAGCCATATCAATCGCTGCGGCTTGCCGGCGTCGGTGGATGAGGGGCTGGTACCGGGCACCTTCTATTACCAGTACCAGTTGCTGGCCTCGCCGCTGGTGTCGGTGATCATCCCGAGCAAGGACAAGCTGGAATGCCTGGAGCCCTGCCTGGCCGGCTTGTTCGGCACCACGGCGTACCAGAATTTCGAAGTGCTGATCGTCGACAACGGCTCGGAAGACCAGGAAACCTTCGAGTTCTATGACCGAATCCAGGCTAGCCATCCGGGCCGTATCCGCATCCTGGCCTACGATGCGCCGTTCAACTTCTCCGCCCAGTGCAATCTCGGCGCGCGCGAGGCGCGCGGCGAATACCTGCTGCTGCTGAACAATGACACCGAAGTGGTGTTTCCGCATTGGTTGGAGCGCTTGCTGGCGACCGCGCAGCAGCCGGGCGTCGGCGCGGTGGGCGCGCGTCTGTTGTATCCGGAGATCGGCCGCGTGCAGCATGCCGGCATCGTGCTGGGCATGCCCGGCGGGATGTATTCGGTGGCCGACCATATCTTCGAAGACATGGATTACCTGTTCCCGGGCTACCTGAACCGCAGCCTGACCATGCAGAACTATTCCGCCGTCACCGCCGCCTGCCTGCTGGTGGAGAAGCAGATCTACGAGCTGGTGGGCGGAATGGACGAGGAGAAGCTGCAGGTCTGCTTTAACGATGTCGATTTCTGCCTGAAGGTCCAGGCGGCCGGTCTTCGCAACGTCTACAACCCGTTCGTGGTGCTGTACCACCACCACGCCAAGAGCATAGGCCGCGTCACCACCGATCCGCGCCCCGCCCTGAAGGCGGCGGTGCGCGAGCGCGAGGAGATGGAGGTGATGCTGGCGCGCTGGCTGCCGGTGCTGGCGAACGATCCCGGCTTCAACCGCCACCTGTCGCTGCGCAACAAACGCGGCTTGATCGAATCTGACCGCATCGTCGCCTGGGACGCGAAGCTGCCGGGCCGCAAGCGGGTGCTGGGCGTGCCGGTGCCGGGCGGCAGCGGCGAATACCGTTTGAGCCAGCCGCTGTCGGTGCTGCAGGAAAAAGGCAAGCTGGATGGCGAGATCCACCAGCCGTCCGCAGGTATTCCCACCGTAGTGGAACTGGCCCGCCAGGCGCCGAATACGGTATTGCTGCATACCGGCATCAGCGATTATCTCTATGAGACGATGGATGCCTACCGCAAGTACATCCCGGATCTGCGCATCGTGTTCGGCCTGGACGACCTGGTGGGCGGCGTGCCGGAAAAGAGCAGCCTGTACGACCATTGGTCCCGCCACTATCCCGACGCGAAGCAGCGCCTTCGCCGGGTATTGAAGTTGTGCGACGCGGCGGTGGTGTCCACCCAGCCGCTGGCCGATTTCATCCAGAATATGGTGGGCGAAGTGGCGATCGCGCCGAACCGGCTGCGCAGAAGCGTGTGGGGCGAGCTGAAATCCGAGCGCCGCGCCGGCAAGAAGCCCAGGGTGGGCTGGGTGGGCGCCGGCCAGCACCGCGGCGACCTGGAACTGATCCACGAAGTGATCCTCGCCACTTACAAGGAAGTGGACTGGGTGTTCATGGGCATGTGCCTGCCGCAGTTCCGCCCCTATGTGGTCGAGATGCACCATGCGGTGCCCTTCGCCGACTATGCCGCGAAAGTGGCCAGCCTGAATCTGGATCTGGCGGTGGCGCCGCTGGAGCTCAATCCTTTCAACGAGGCGAAGAGCAATCTCCGGCTCTTGGAGTACGGCGTGCTGGGCTGGCCGGTGGTGTGCACCGATATTTATCCGTATCAGACCAATGACGCGCCGGTATGCCGCGTGCCCAATCGGGCGGACGTCTGGATCGAGGCCATCCGCGCGCGGGTGCATGATCTGGACGCGCTGGCGAAGGAAGGCGATGCGCTGAAGGCCTGGTTTGATAAAGACTACTGGCTGGAGGACCATTACGAGGAATGGTTCCGGGTGCTGCATGGTTAGGTCAAGCCGCTGTCTATTCAATGGCCCTTCGGGGCCATTTTCTTTTCCAATTTCCATCTTTAATGGAATTGTTTGGTAATAATACCATTTTCATAAGCATTTCCCTTGTTCGACCGATCTCTGGGACATCGGGCACGAATTTATTCCGGCCGTTGGGCCGACAAGGGGAATCAAATGGCAATCACCGTCAATACCAACCTGTCCTCGTTGCAGGCGCAACTGAACCTGAACAATTCCAGCATGTCGCTGAACCAGTCGCTGCAGCGCCTGTCCTCCGGCTTCCGCATCAACAGCGGCAAGGACGACGCCGCCGGTCTGGCCATCTCCCAGACCCTGACCTCCGCCATCCGCGGCAACAACCAGGCGATGCGCAACGCCAACGACGGCGTGTCCGTCGGGCAGACTGCCGAAGGCGCGATGGGCCAGATCGCCAACAACCTGCAGCGCATCCGTGAAATCGCGGTGCAGGCGTCCAACGGCGGCGTCAGCGACACTAACCGTTCGCAGCTGCAAAACGAAGTGGACCAGCTGACCCAGGAAATCTCCCGCACCATCCAGACCACCCAGTTCAACGGCACCAAGCTTTTGTCCGGCGGCGCTAATCTGACCTTTCAGGTCGGCTCTGAGGGCTCGGCGGATAACCAGATCAGCATCCAGACCGTGGATCTGACCCAGTCGACCCCGAACACTCTTTCTGGCTCTACGGCGGACCTGACAAAGGCTGCGACAGATGCCAAGACCGCGTGGGATGCCGCAAAGACGGCATACGGAGCTGTTGCCAATGCCACTACTGGCGCGCCTAACCCCGGGGTGACACAGGCTGCTGCCGATGAAATGAAGCGCAAGTCGTTGAATGCGGAGAAATCCTATCTGGATATTGACCTCGCGGCCAAGAGCAAGGCGGTGGAAGATGCCGACAAGGCTTGGCAGGCTGCGGATCCTACGGTAGGTACTGCGAAAGCTGATGCAAAAACGGCGTTGGATGCTGCTAGGACAAAAATGGATGCCGCCAAGGATGCCCAGACCACATTCAGCAACGCCAATCCGACTATTGGTGCCAGCGGCGGCCTGCACTCCTTTAATGCCAATCTGGCGGCGGTGAAAACTATTGATGTGACCTCGCAGGACGGCGCGGCCAAGGCGCTGAACCTGCTGTCTCAGGACATCGCCAAGATTTCCGACCTGCGCTCCACCTTCGGCTCGGTGATGAACCGTTTCGACGCTGTGGTGGCCAACCTGGGCAACTACACCCAGAACCTGACCGCGGCCAACAGCCGCATCATGGATGTGGACTTCGCTTCGGAAACCGCCAACCTGACCAAGGGCCAGATTCTGCAACAGGCTGGCGGCTCCATCCTGAAGCAGGCCAACTCGCTGCCGCAGGCCGCGCTGGCGCTGCTGCAATAAAGCTGATGCTTGCTGGCCGCCTGGCCGGGTTTCCGGCCAGGCGGCCAGAACGCTAGGTGTTGAGGATGAAGGGAAAAGGGATGAAATAGGTGTAATGTGGTAGTTGCTATTGCGTCAAGTGTGAAAATTCACACTTTGGCCATAAAGTTCAGAACTCCTCGGTCGATAAGTTGTGTAAGCAAGCAGTTTTGCCCACACAAAGCACCAGGAGAGTCACCATGGCTATTACCGTCAACACCAACGTATCGTCGCTGCAGGCGCAGCTGAATTTGAACAACTCGCAGATGTCGCTGACCAAGTCGCTGCAACGTCTGTCTTCCGGCCTGCGCGTCAACAGCGCGAAGGACGACGCCGCCGGTCTGGCGATTTCGCAGACCCTGACTTCGGCCATCCGCGGCAACAACCAAGCGATCAGCAACGCCAACGACGGTATTTCCGTAGGTCAGACCGCTGAAGGCGCGCTGGGTCAGATCGCCAACAACCTGCAGCGTATCCGTGAAATCGCGGTGCAGTCGTCCAACGCCTCGGTGAGCAACACCAACCGTTCGCAGCTGCAAAACGAAGTGGACCAGCTGACTCAGGAAATCTCGCGTATCGTGCAGACCACCCAGTTCAACGGCACTCAGCTGTTGTCGGGTAGCGCGGTGCTGACTTTCCAAGTGGGTTCGTCCGGCGCCAGCAGCAACCAGGTTTCGATTTCGTCGCAGGATATGACCTCCGCGGGCGTGCTGTGTAGCTACAGCTCGGCGCTGACGGCCACCGGCACGATCAACATCACCACGCAGTCGGGCGCCTCGGCCATTCTGTCGTCGCTGGATTCGGACATCGCGGAAATTTCGACGGTGCGTTCCACCTGGGGTTCGGTGCAAAACCGGTTTGACGCGGTAGTGGCCAACCTGCAGAACTACGTGCAAAACCTGACTGCGGCCAATAGCCGGATCGTGGATGTGGACTTTGCTTCGGAAACGGCTAACCTGACTAAGAACCAGATTCTGCAACAGGCTGGCGCGTCTATCCTGAAGCAAGCGAATACTCTGCCCCAGTCGGCTCTGACGCTGCTGCAATAACAGTAGTACACTGATGGTAAAGCCAGTCACAGCTCCGGTTGGGCAACCGGAGCTGTGGCCATGAGGAGCGTAATCATGCAAATCCCTTCCATATTATCGCCAGCCGCGCCGACGACGGCCGCTCCGGTACCCCGTCAGCAGTTGGTAGAGTTGAACCAGGCATCGTCCAATGACCAGAGCCAGCCTGTTCTGGCCGATACGACGCAAGCTGTTGCCGCGGCTGGGCAGAGCCAGCAGCAGCAGTCCACCGCCGATTCGCAGCAGAAGCAGCAGTCGTTGAGCAAGCAGCTGCAGGATTCCGTCAGCCAGCTCAACAACACGGCGGCGCTTTACAGCAGTTCCTTGCAGTTTTCCGTCGACAAAGACACCGGGTCTACGGTGGTGAAGGTGGTCGACAAGGAGAACAACAAGGTCATTCGTCAGATTCCGTCCGAAGAGGCGTTGCGCATCGCCAAGGCGATCGGCGACTTCAAGGGCCTATTGCTGAAGGACAAAGCCTGATCTATTTGTCCCGATGCGGCGATAACATGGGGATAACATGACAGCCATTACCAGTTCCGTGGGCGCATTGGATGTACAGGGCATCGTCAGCCAGTTGATGATGATCGAGCGGCAGCCTCTGAACGCGAGTCAGAAGCGGGCCGACCAATACAACACCCAGCTCAGTACGGTAGGCAAGCTAAGCTCCTCCCTGTCTGCATTGCAGACGGCGTTGTCCAGCCTGTCTTCCGGCCGTTTCCTGCAGGTATTCAAGGCGTCGGTCAGCGATGCCTCGATGGGCGCCGTGACCGCGACCAGCGGCGGCAGCCCCGGCACCTACCAGATCAAGGTCGACAATCTGGCCACCAGCCGGCAACTGGTGTTCGACCAGTCGGGCGGCGCCACGATCAGCGATCCCAAAGCGGCTGTCAGCGGCGCGCCGGACACGATTTCGTTCCAGATCAACGGCAAGACGCAGACCGTCAAATTGCGCGACAATCCGGGCGACGTGGTTTCCCTGCAGACGATCAACGACAAGATCAATGCGGCCGGCATCGGCGTCAACGCCACTGTCGTCCAGAACGGTAGCACATACAAGCTGGTGCTGAATTCCGCGTCATCCGGCACCGATAACCAGTTCAAGATCGTCTCCGGCACCGGCAGCAGCGACTCAAACTCCACGACGGGCTCGACGCTGGCGGGGTTGTCGCAGAGCCCTGCCGCAGGGACTGAATCCCGCGATGCGGGCAATGCCAAGCTGACGGTGAATGGCGTCGCGATCACGGCGGGCAGCAACAAGGTGTCCAGCGCAGTGCCTGGGGTCGACATCGATTTGTACAAGGCCGGCGAATTCACGGTTTCGATGTCGCCGGATAGCGCCGGGGTGGGCAAGAACCTGCAGTCTTTCGTCGACGCTTACAATCAGGTGGTTGGCGACGTGAAGGCCGCCCGCGGCGGCGCGTTGAAAGGCAGCGCGTCGGTGCTGGATATACAGAGCCGGCTGCAGCAGGTATTGAGTACGCCGGTGGCGGGCGTGGACCCGGTCAAATCCTACGCTTTCTTGGCTCAGGTCGGCATTTCCTTGCAGAAGGATGGCACGCTGAAATTGGATCAGACGGCGTTCAACGATGCGCTGCAGAAAGACAAGCAGGCGGTGACCAATCTGTTCGGCAACAGCGCGAATACCGGTTTTGCCCAACGTTTCAATAACGAAATCAACAGCATGCTCGGACCGAGCGGCGTGATTGAAACCAGTAAATCGACCATCAGGTCGAAGGTCAGCACGGAAACCCAGTTGCAGAGTTCATTGCAGGCGCGCCTGGATACCAAGCAATCGCAGTTGCTGCAGCAGTACACGAATTTGAACAAGACTTTGGCGCAAATGCAGTCGGGCTCCAACAGCCTGTTCAATATGATTTCCAGCAGATAAGTTGAAAATGGGCGGACGTCTTTGCGGATCGTCCGCCCGCAATATTTGAAGGTGACCCATGCTGAATTCTCGGATGCTTAAGCAGTTCAATCAGGCGTACGCCAACGACGCCTTGAAGACTGCCGTGTATGGGGCGAGTCCGGTCGGAATCGTTGTGATGCTGTACGAGGGTGCGATCAAGGCCCTGGCTTCGGCGGCCGTGGCGATTGACGGCGGTCGTTTTGAGGAAAAGGCCCGGATGATCGGTAAGACGGTTGATATTCTGGAAGGCCTGCGCGTCGCGTTGGAGTTGGATCAGGCTTCCGATGCCGCATCCAATCTGAACGATCTGTACCTGTATATGAAACTCAGGTTGGCCAAGGCCAGCCTTAAGAATGACAAGGAAATTCTGGCCGAGGTGAAAGGCTTGCTGGAAACCATTCTTCCGGCTTGGCAGCAAGTGGACCGGAGCGGCGCGGCGCAACAGCAGGCGGCCGGCCAGAGCGGGGAATGACGGCGATGGCGGGACCCAGGGCAAAGCGCGGCCTGCCGGCTTTGATCGACGAGCTGGAGCCTTTGAGCAGGCAGATGCTGGAGGCGGCGTCCAAGCGTGATCATCCGCGGTTCACGGAGCTGCACGGCCGGAGCGAGTCCGGCGTGCAGCAATTGCTGAAGCAGCTGGAGTCGGAGGAAGCGCGTAGCAGTCTGAGCGAAGAGCAGCGCGAGACCTTGCGCAGGGTTCTCATCGTGCGTGAAGAAACCCAGCGCCAGCTAGCCAACTGGGCTGGCCAGGTCAAGAGCGAGCTGCGCACGCTCAGCCAGAGTTCCAAGCTTCGCCGCCAGTACAAGGGATGACGCGGGCGCATTCAAGCGCCGGGTTTTGGCTTGGGTTGCGCCGCATTTCGCCATACACTTAAGTCAGTGCGGATCTCACCCTAGGGGCAATCTCCATGTCCGGTGCCTTCTTTCCTTATCTGATGGTCTTATTGTGGCTCGCGTTGGCGGCGGCGGTCGCCTATTTGTACAGCCGGCTGCAGAGACTGGAAAGCAAGCGCGACAGTGTCACTTCTCTGTATCTGGATCAATTGCAGCAGCAGATCAGCGCTTTGCAGCGCGATGTTTCCCGCCTGCAGTCGAGAGCGGAGAACCGCAATCACAGCGATCCGGGATTGAGCCCGTACAATCAGGCGATCGAAATGATCCGGCAAGGGCTGACCGCTTCCGAAGTAGCGTCGCGTTGCGGCATTTCCCGCAGCGAGGCGGAGTTGATCGTATCCCTTTACCGTAATAGCCCGACTTCATGATTCCATCGCTGCCCACCAATCTTCCCGTCAATACGCAGGGTTCGGCGCCAACCGCCAACCAGCTGAGAACCTCGATAGACGGCTCCCGGCTGCTGGAGGCTCTCAGCCAGCCGTCCAAGCTGCCGTCGCTGATGGTGGGTGAGCTGCTGACCGCCAAGGTAGCGGATCAGCTGGGCAATAATCAGTTGGCTGTGCTGATCAAGAACGCGCTGTTCACGCTCAGCCTCCCGCAAGGGGCCAATCCTTCCGGTGACACTCTCAATCTGAAGGTGGTGTCGCTGCAGCCGTCGCTGACATTCGCTTTGCTGGACAGCGGCAAGGATGGCGCCGCCGCCGCGCCGCAGGATGGCTCGGTCGCAGTCAAGCTCAGCCAGGCGTCCCGTTACCTGACCGCGCTGCTTACGTCTTCCGAGTCGGCGACGCCGGATGCGGCAGGCTCTTCCGCGCGGGCTGCCGGCAAACCCTTGCAACTGGATGTCGCCCAGCAGCCGCCGGCGCAGGTGGCCAAGCAGCTGCAGCAGGACGTCAGGCAGAGCGGCCTGTTTTACGAATCTCATCTGAAGGACTTCAGCAACGGCCAGCACCCGTTGGAGCATCTGAAGCTTGAGCCGCAGGCCAAGCTGAGCGTGCCTTTGCATATTTTGGAGGATGACCAGAAAAGCAACCAGCTCAAGCCGCAGATGCAGGAGCTGGGAAGCTTGGTGCAACGCCAGCTGGACGGCCTGGAGAACAGGGCGATGCAGTTTCAGGGCCTGGCTTGGCCGGGGCAGCCGATGCAACTGCAGATCGAGCAGGAAAAGGCCGAGAACGAGAGGCAAGGCAGCGGGGAGGAGGAGATTCCAGTGTGGAACACCAGCCTGTCGCTGGAATTGCCATCTTTGGGCGGCATGGGTGTGCGGTTGAGGATGGTGGGACAGTCGGTGCAGGTGATGTTCAGCGCCGATGAAGGGGAAACCGGACAGATGATACAGCGCAACGCGGCCCGTTTGCAGAGCGGCATGGCCGCCGCGGGTCTGAATCTGGCCAGCCTGGTAGTGAAGCAGCATGAATCAGCAGAATGACGACAAGCGCCGCTCCGCGGTAGCCCTGTCCTATCGAGAGGGCCAGCACTCGCCGCAGGTGGTGGCCAAGGGCTACGGCCAGATGGCCCAGCGCATCATCGATTGCGCGCAGGACGCCGGCGTGTTCGTCCACGATTCGCCTGAACTGGTGTCGCTGTTGATGCAAGTCGACCTGGACAAGCATATTCCTCCCGAACTGTACCGCGCCGTCGCCGAAATCCTGGCTTTCATCTATTACCTGGAACGCCAGGCAGGCGGCAAGGACACGGCGTTCGAAGACTGGTCGGCCGGGCGCCGCGAACCCGCCGGCAATCCCTGAGCGCCTCTGGCGCCGTCATCGACAATCCCCTATCCTCGTCCGATCGCTGTTTTTCTATCGGAGAGCGGAATGCGCATTGGTTATATCGGTCTGGGCATCATGGGGCGTCCCTGCGTCCTCAATCTGTTGAAGGCGGGTTTTGACGTGAGCGTGTGGGCGCGCAAGCGGCAGAGCGCGGACGACGTGTTGGCGGCCGGCGCAGCCTGGGCGGCGAGTCCGGCCGAATTGGCTGGCCAGGTGGACGTGCTGGTGACCAATGTCTCGGACACCGCCGATGTCGAGGCGGTGTTGTTGGGAGAGCAGGGCGCGGCTCATGGCGCCCGGCCCGGCCTGGTATGCGTCGACATGAGCACCATCGCGCCCAATGGCGCGCGCCGCATCGCCGCCGCGCTTGAGAAAAAGGGTATCGATTTCTTGGATTGCCCGGTGTCCGGCGGCGAGGTCGGCGCGGTCAACGGCACGCTGACCATCATGGTTGGAGGCAAGGCCGAGGCGCTTGAGAAAGCGCGTCCGGCGCTGCAGGCGATGGGCCAGACCATCACCCACATCGGCGCCAGCGGCGCCGGCCAGGTGGCGAAGGCTTGCAATCAAATCGCGGTGGCGGTCGGCGTGGCCGCGGTCGCCGAGATCGTCAAGCTGGCGAAGGCCTGCGACGTGGATCCCGGCCCGGTGCGGGCCGCGTTGATGGGTGGTTTCGCTCAGAGCAGGGTGC
Source organism: Chromobacterium indicum (assembly GCF_039708975.1). Classification (NCBI taxonomy): domain Bacteria; kingdom Pseudomonadati; phylum Pseudomonadota; class Betaproteobacteria; order Neisseriales; family Chromobacteriaceae; genus Chromobacterium; species Chromobacterium indicum. The sequence continues at coordinate 387,132 of NZ_JAYFSJ010000002.1, read as the reverse complement.
TGGATGTCCATGGCCAGCGGATGATAGACGACAACTACGCGCCGGGCTTCAAGGCCAAGCTGCACGCCAAGGACATGCACATCGTGATGGACACCGCCCGCGAGCAGGGCATCAGCCTGCCGGCGGCGGAGCGCACGATGCAGCTGATAGACCAGCTGGTGGAGCAGGGCGACGGCGAGCTGGACTCCTCGGCCATTGCCAGATTGATCTGGCAGCAGAACTGACTTTCACGCTTGCACGCAAAAAGGGCCGCGATATCGCGGCCCTTTTCATATCCGTGTCATGCTCGCATCAGGCGATGCGGTCTTTCAGCTGTTTGCTGGCGACGAAGGAAACCTTGCGCTTGGCGGCGATCTGGATGGTTTCGCCGGTCTTCGGGTTGCGGCCGGTGCGGGCGGAGGTTTCCTTTACCTTGAACTTGCCGGCCACGATGCTGATCTCGCCGTTGCTGGCCAGGGTGTCCAGCAGCACTTCGTCGAAAGCGCCCAGAACGCGCAGCACATCGGCTTTGGTCAGGCCGGACTTGTCGGAGAGAAGGGCAATCAGTTCGGCTTTGGTCATGGCAATGAGTCTTTCAAGAGGAGTAAAACCTCATTTTCTGCGATTTTACGCTGCGAAGAAAGGTAAAAAAGATGGGCCGGCTTGTAAATGCCCATCCCATATCCTTGACCGTGGCATGGCCGCCGCAAGAAACAGAACGTTTCTATCTGATTTTCCATGGATTATCATGCTCGAGATAGTTTGGTTAAGTTTTGAATGCCGTGTTTGCGGCATGGAATCTCAAGGAGCGTGAATGTTGGCAGCAGCGAGAATCGCCGTGTTGGCGACAGTATTGGCCTTATCCTGGCAGCCTGCCATGGCCAAGCGAGTGGCGGGGTCCAGCAATCTGGTGACCGAAGACAGCTACGTCAATCATGATGGCGTGCGGGTGCATAAACCCATCCACGCCAAAAGCAAGCCGGCCAACGCCACCGCCCGCTGCCGAGATGGCAGCTACAGCTTCAGCACCTACCATCGAGGCACCTGTTCCGGCCATCGAGGCGTGGCGGAATGGTATCGCTGATGGCAGAGTGTGGTATTGAAATGTCGGTTGTGCAAGCCTTTGTCTGGTAAGGAATTTTATCGGATATTTCATGTCAAAGTAATTCACCGATCCAGGCACGGGATGGAGGAGCGAGCGATGAGGTCGATCAGTTGTTTATTGTGCGCGGCGCTCGCGCTGGCGGGACCGGCTGCGTGGTCTGCGCCTGGCGGGCATGGCGGTGGCCACGGACAGAGCGAGGGCAATGGCGCGGCCCACGCGGGAATGGGGGCGGCGGATGCGGCCTCAGGCAAGCGCGTCTCGGACAAGCTGGCCAGTGATTCCCGGCTGTCCGCCAGCTTGGCCGCGAAGTTGCCGCCGGGCGCCGATGTGCAGCAAGCCGCCGCCGGCTTCCGCAATCTGGGCAGCTTCGTGGCTGCGGTCCACGTCAGCAGCAATCTCGGCATTCCCTTCGGCGAACTCAAAGACAAGATGATGTCCGGTGATTCATTGGGCCAGGCCATTCATGCGCTGAGGCCGGGAGTGGATGCCGACGCAGCCGCTCGTCAGGCGCGAAGCCAGGCGCGGGCGCAACTAGCGGCGCGCTGACCGAGCGGTCAATTCGCTAGGCGGGGCAAGAGCCCCGCCGCCGTTTTATCGCCTGCCGGACTTGCGCTCACAATTTGAAGCGGGCGGTGACATGCTGCAGATTCTGCGACAGGGAATTGAGCTCGCTCGAAGTGGTGGCCAGCTCCTCCACCGTCGCGCTGTTCTGTTCCGCCATCTGCGACACCTGCTCCATGTTCTGCGCCAGCGTCAAACTGGCCGCCCGTTGCTCCGCCAGGCTGGAGGTGATGCTGGCGATGGTGCCGACGATGGATTGGGTGCTGCTCTCGATTTCCTGCATCGAGCTGCTCGCCTCGTTGGCGCTGCCCGAGACTGCCTCCACGCTGGTCAGGCTGCCCGCCATGCTGTCCACTACCCGGTGGGCGTTCTGCTGGATCGCTCCTATCATCTGGGTGATCTCCTGAGCCGAACTGGTGGTGCGCTCCGCAAGCTTCCGAACCTCGTCCGCCACCACGGCGAAGCCGCGGCCCATTTCTCCGGCGCGGGCGGCCTCGATCGCCGCGTTCAGGGCCAATAGATTGGTCTGGTCGGCCACGTCGCGGATCACGGTGACGATATTGCCGATGCGCTGCACTTCATCGGTCAGCGACCGCATCTGCTCCGAGGTGCTGGAGACAGACTGCGTCACGGTGCCGATCTGGCCGACGGAAGCTTGCACATTGTGGCCGCCGCGGCTAGCCAGCTCTCCGGCGGCGCGCGCCTGGCCGGATGCCTGATCGGCATTGTCGGCGACATGGTTGATGCTGACCGTCAATTGCTCGATGGTCGCGGCCGCCGACGTGGTGGCTTCGGACTGTCGCTGCGCGCCGCCGGCCACTTCTTCCGACATGCTGGCCAATTCGCGGGCGGCGTTGGACACGTTGTGCGCGTTTTGCTGGATGTTGGACACGACTTCGCGCAGTCCCTTGCGCATTTCCTGAATGTCGCGGGCGATGGTGATCGCCTCGTCGCGCGCGGTCGGCAGCGGCTCGTCGGATCCGGATAGGTCTCCCTGTTTGATCTGCTGTACCAGTTGCGCCGATCGGTGCAGCGGCGCGGTGATCAGGCGGGAGATGAACCATGCGGCCATCGCGCCCAGCGCCAGCGCGAGCAAGGTCACCATGATCATCAGGTGCCGGGCCTGGGTGTAGCTGTCCTGGCCGTCTTGCACCGCCTGTTGCATTTTATCGCTCTGATATTTGGCCAGTTCCTTCAATGCCGCCATGAAGGCATTGTTGGATGACGCGAAGTGCTGCTTCAGAAACAGATAGGCGGGCGTGCCCTTGTTGGTTCGGGCCAACTGGTACATCGGCGCGTATTGCTGAGCCAGCACGGCGCGCGTCTGCTTTACTTTGTCCATCAGCTCGCGGCCCTGCGGCGTCACTATGAGCGTGTCCAAGGCTGCCATGTCCTCGGTGTTGGACGCGCGCATGCTTTCCACTTTCGCGATCTCCGATTCGATCATCTCAGGATCAGGTGCGATGATAGCGTTGCGCACGCCTCGGCCGATGTCCAGCGTGGTGGTCGTGATGCGGTTGATCAGCACCACTTTGGGGTAGCGATTGCCAGTGATGTCCCTGGTTTTTTGTTGCAGGCCATCCATTTTGAATATCGCCATGCCCACGACGATCAACAACATCGCCAGTAGCGAGCCGAATCCGACGAAGAGCTTTTGCCTGACTGTCAGTTGATAAAGCATTGTACTTCTCCACTGTTGTTCTATCTGCGGGCTAAATGAATGGCCATCTTTATATTAGGTGCTTGATGCGGGACCAACAGGTTTTCGGCAAGGGCGGGTGCGGCTGCATCGGGGCTGAGAACCTGTTCGCAGTTTCGAGGGAGAGAGCGAACAGGTTTTGAGGCGTGCTTGGAGCGGGTTTGCCTGCTTCCCATCCCAAAGCAGAGCCAGGAGGCGGCTGGCATTTGGTCTAGAACAATAGAGATTCGCCTCGAGGTGCTTGCCGTGAAAACGGCATGCTGAAGCGCTCGCTGCGGCGCGCTGGTCCTTTGTGCGCTCGTACCGTGCATGCAGGGCCTGTCTGGCTGTGACAGCCGCGTGTGACCGTCGAAGAGCGGTGTGTCGTCGTCGTGTAGAGAGAGGCTTGAGATTGCCGGCTTGCCGCCGATATTCTGTAGGGAGCTTTGAAAAGAGTGTGCGAGAGCATGTGCCTGTCACCATCGCACATGCGGATACTGTTCTGCGGACCGGTCGGCTGGCGGTGATCCGGAATCATACTTTTGCGGGGATTGGGCGTAATATCTGCCAAGCCACGGTGGTGTTGCAATAAGGCAATAGATGTGACGTATAGAAGGCGTTGGAGAGCATGCCAATGCTTGATCTTGATGTAATCCTCTCATTGCAAGTTAGCGAGGTCGGTAATGTCTTCCAAGTGTTTATTGATTATTCCGCCTAACATCACCTTCGAGGCGTTTGTCAATCCGTCCGCAAACAGCAAATACTGGATGCACAAGAATGGACGGAAATATGGCGTTCTGATCACTGATGTTCCTCTCGGTGTCTTGACCATCAGCGCCTGGCTGAAAGATAGATGCAATGCCGAGGTCCAGGTCGTGGATTTCAATACGGAAATACATAAAACATGGGATAGCCCGGAGGCAACCTCATTCCATGACTGGTTTGAAGAGGTTTTCCTGTCTATAAAACAGTCTGGATTCGAGCCGGATTTGATAGGATTTTCATCTCTTTTCATTACCGGCTATGACAACCTGTTGGCATTGGCTGCAGTCGCTAAAAAGATTTTCCCGGGCGCGTTCAGAATATGCGGCGGTAACTTGCCGACAACCATGTATCGAGAGCTTTTCTCCGATAGCCCGGATGCGTTTGATGCGCTCTGCTTTGGCGAAGGCGAGTTGCCTATCACAGAACTGATGGCGGCGGAAAACAAGGCTGATTATTGCAATGGCTCTGCTCAATGGATCACTAAAGAGAATCTGAAGCAGGGTGCGATGTATCAGCATAACTTTATTTCTAATCTGGATGAGATCCCCGATTTGGATTATGACTGCATTGATCTGAAGGATTACCACCTTAATCCAACCATCAAGGCATACACTTCCATTGGTGATAGAACAAATTATATTACGTATATGGGGAGCCGAGGCTGTCCATTTCATTGCACATTCTGCGCCGCGCATACGGTGCACGGACGGAAAATGCGGAGCTTCACGATAGAGAGGATAGAGCGCGAGTTATTCGATCTATGTGAAAAGTATGCTCCCAATACGCTGGTTATCGAAGATGATATGTTTCTTTGGGATAAAGAATGGGCCGCCAGCGTTTTGAAAATCGCGCAAAAGCTGAATTTGACCTGTTTCTTCCCGAATGCGCTTGCATTGTATGCGCTGGATAGGCCCATGTTGGAGGAGTTGCACCGTACCGGCGTCAGGCAGTTGACGCTCGCAGTCGAATCAGGCAGCGCAAGAGTGTTGAAGGAGGTGATGAAGAAGCCGCTGAAGCTTTCCATTACCAACCGGGTTGTTGCGGATTGCCGAGATTTGGGAATCTACACCGACTGCAACATCATCATCGGCATGCCTGGCGAAACATTGAATGACATCAACGATACCCGGGAATTCCTGCGCTCTCTGGATGCGAACTGGTATCGGATCAATGTTGCGACGCCATTGGCGGGCAGCGAGATGTACATCAATGCGGTCAAGAACGGCCAGATAAAAGGCGATATACGCATGGCGGGCTATAAGCGATGCGTAGTCGAAACCAAGGACTTTACGCCTGCGCAAATTGAGTCCATTGCTTATGACATCAATCTGGAAATGAATTTTCTGCGCAACTCTGATATTAAATACGGAAACTATGAGCGTGCATTGGAGACATTCGAAAATGTCTTGTTGCTGCGTAATGACCATGCTCTGGCGATGTATAAAATCATTGAGTGCAAGAGATTGATGGGCGGTGGGCCGGTTAATGAGGAACTGTGGACCCGGTTGGAGGACATGGTGCAAGCGACGCCCTTCTGGAGTAAATATTTTCAGGATCATGCCTTGGCGTTCCGGGATTGGACTGAGGCCGAGTTGAAAACAGGGTAGCGCGGGATATATAGGCGGGAGCCATGAGCCGTCCTTTCAGGAGAGAGGGCGGCTCTTGGCATTTGGTCCCTGATGTGAGTCATGCGCTCATGGCGACTGCAGGGGGAGGCGGCGTTGTGAAAGCGCAGCCAAAGACCAGCGCCATGGAAATGGCGCTCAAATCGCTCCCTGGCTTTGATCCAGGCCTTGATTTGCTTACTCATGTTCCACCTCATACTGAGTGGCTGCTTCAAGCCCTCATTGCTGCTGGAACGTCAAAAATTTGAACAGCGAATAGATCGGGTGTATCCAAACGAGCCTGTGAATAGCACTCTGGGCACCCCTTGGGTACACGGCAAGCGTGCGCTTTGTTGACACTCAATGGCACGACTTGAAATGAATAAAGCCCCGGTTGACGGGGCTTTTGTGGTTTCAATGACACGCAGTGACGCGTCGTGAAAGCTTACTCGATGTTTTGGATCTGCTCGCGCATCTGCTCGATCAGCACCTTCAGCTCTACCGAGGCCTGGGTAGTGTCGGTGGAGACCGACTTGGAGCCCAGCGTGTTGGCCTCGCGGTTCAGTTCCTGCATCAGGAAATCCAACCGCTTGCCGGACTGGCCGCCAGACTTGAGGATACGGCGGACTTCGGAAAGATGGGTGGTCAGGCGCGATAGCTCCTCGTCCACGTCTATCTTTTGCGCGAACAGCGCGAATTCCTGTTTCAGCCTGTCCTCATCCACACTGCCCAGCGCTTCCTGCAGGCGGCCGGACAGCTTGGCCATGTAGTTCTCCAGGATTTGCGGCAGCTTGGGCTTGATGGCGGCGACGATGGCGTCCATCGCCTCGATGCGCTCGATCAGCACCGCCTTCAGCTTCTCGCCCTCGCGGCCGCGCGAGGCGTTGAAGTCTGCCAGCGCGGTCTGCAGCGCATCCAGGCACAGCTGGTGCAGCACTTCCGGCGCCAGTTCGTTGCTTTTCAGCACGCCAGGCCAGCGCATCAGTTCGCCGACCGTCAGGCCTTTGCTTTCACCGTTCTGCTTTTGCACCTCACGCGAGACTTCCAGCAGGCGGTTCAGGAAGGCCTGGTTCAATTCCAGCGTCGGCGCGGCGCTGTCCACCTGATTGAGGCCGACGCGGCACTCCAGCTTGCCGCGGGTGACGCGGGCGGCGATCTGCTCGCGCAGCTGCGGTTCGATGATCCGCAGTTCCTCCGGCAGGCGCATCTGGATGTCCAGGTAGCGATGATTGACGGCGCGGATTTCCAAGCTCAACATTCCGCCAGGGAATTCCCGGGTGGCGGCGGCAAAGCCAGTCATGCTCAATATCATGCGGAGCTCCTGTATCGGTATTTTCGAATGCTGGGCCCGAATTGCTTTGCTAAGCTCAATTCAGGGCCAGTGGACACTATAACAACTGCCATTCGATGACTCAATCCAGCAAGCAGACTCCGCTTCCGGCAGGCTATCGGCTCGCCGAGTATACGATTGTGCGCCAACTGTCGGTGGGTGGCTTCAGCGTTGTTTACCTGGCCTTGGATGATGACGATCGCAAGTTTGCCATCAAGGAATATCTGCCCCGCAATCTGGCGGAGCGCAAGCAGGATCGCGCGATAACGGTGCCGCACGAGCTGGATCGCGACGCCTTCAATTTGGGGCTGAAATGCTTTTTTGAGGAGGGCCGGGTGCTGTCGGGCATATCCCACCCGGCGGTGGTGAGGGTGAGCAACTTCTTTCGGGCGAACCAGACGGTTTACATGGTGATGGAGTATGCCGACGGCCGCTCGCTCGGGCGGGAGCTGGAGCTGGTTGGCGGGAGGATGGAGGAGAGGCTGATCCGCAAGTGGTTCGCCGCATTGTTGTCAGGATTGCGGGAGGTGCATAGCCAGCGACTGCTGCATCTGGACATCAAGCCGGCCAATATCTATCTGCGGCGCAGCGGCGTGCCCTTGCTGCTGGATTTCGGCGCCTCGCGGCAGACGCTGTCGCGCAAGGACAAGCACTTCGCCGCGATGTACACGCCGGGCTTCGCCGCGCCGGAGCAGTACGAGAAAGACCAGCCTCTGGGGCCATGGACTGATATTTACGGGATAGGCGCCTGTCTGTACGTCTGCATGGGAGGCGAGACGCCGCAGGCCGCCAGAGAGCGGCGAGAACAGGATTTGCTGGTGCCGGCCAGCCAGGCTTTCCGTTACCAGTATTCACGCGAACTGACCACCCTGTGCGACCGTTGCCTGACCCTGGAGCCGAACCAGCGGCCGGCATCGGTGCTGGAGATTCAGAAGATACTGCAGCAGACGGAGTACAGCCAACCGGAGCGCCCGTCAGCGGGAGAGGGCAATCGCCTGGTGGGCTGGATAAAAGGCTTGGCCGGCGGCCGGCATAGAGAGGGGCAGGGATGAAGCTTTCTATCTTTCAGGAAAGCCGGGTGGGGGGGCGCAGCTACAATCAGGACCGGTTGGCCATCGCGCATTCTCAGGAAACGGTGATGCTGGTGATGGCCGATGGCATGGGTGGACACATGCGCGGCGAGGTCGCCGCGCAGATCACGGTGGATCTGCTGTGCGAGCTGTTCTACCAGCAGGCGGCGCCGACGCTCAGCCATCCCAACCGCTTCCTGGTGAATGCCATCAGCTCGGTGCACCAGGTGATCCTGGAGTACGCAACCGACCATCGGCTGCCCGACGTGCCCAGCACCACGGTGGTGGTGGCTATTTTGCAGCATGGCTATCTGTATTGGTGCCACGTGGGCGACTCCCGGCTGTACTTGCTGGACGGCGGAGGGCTGCGCCTGCGCTCGCGAGACCATTCCCAGGTTCAGCGGTTGATCGACCAGGGCCTGCTGACCGAGGAGGCTGCCAAGACCCATCCCGAGCGCAACAAGATCTACAACTGCCTGGGGGCATCGGGCGAGCCGGACATCGACATCGGCGAGCGGCAGGAAATCGGTCCGGGCTGTTCCATCATGCTCTGCACCGACGGTCTTTGGTCGCAGGTGCAGGACGCCGAGCTGGAAAAAGTTTTCTCCGGCCGCAGCGTCAACCAGGTGATGCCGGCGCTGATCAATGTCGCCGAGCGCCGCGCGGGCAACGGCGGCGACAATCTGTCGGCGGTGGCGGTGACGCTGCTGGAGGACGGTTTGGCGCTGGGCGAGCGCGACGACGTCTTGGATACGGAAAAGACGCCGCCGCAGAAGGCCGGCAGGCTGATCCTGGAGTCCAATCTGGCGACCATGCACCAGGAAATATTGGCCAGCCAGGTGGGCAAGGACAGCTGAGCGCGCGCGGCTGCTATAATCGCCATCGATATTTCTTCCTCCAAGGGCCATCATGCGACCTTCCGAACGTAGTGCCGACGCGATGCGCGTTGTGCGTCTGACCCGCTCTTACACCAAGCACGCCGAGGGTTCGGTGCTGGTGGAGTTCGGCGACACCAAGGTGATCTGCACCGCCAGCGTCGAGGAAACGGTGCCGTCTTTTCTCAAGGGCAAGGGGCAGGGCTGGGTGACCGCCGAGTACGGCATGCTGCCGCGCTCCACCGGCAGCCGGATGCGCCGCGAGTCCGCCGCCGGCAAGCAATCGGGCCGCACCCAGGAGATCCAGCGCCTGATCGGCCGCTCCCTGCGCGCGGTGACGGACCTGGCCAAGCTGGGCGAGCGCCAGATCGTCATCGACTGCGATGTGATCCAGGCGGACGGCGGCACCCGCACCGCCAGCATCACCGGCGCCTATGTCGCGCTGGCCGACGCGATTCAGGGGCTGATCGACGCCGGCAAGCTGAGCGTCACCCCCTTGCGCGACCAAGTGGCGGCGGTGTCGGTCGGCGTATACCGGGGACTGCCGGTGCTGGATCTGGACTATCTGGAAGATTCGGACTGTGAAACCGACATGAACGTGGTGATGACTGGCAGCGGCCGCTTCGTCGAAGTGCAGGGCACTGCAGAGGGCGAGCCGTTCAGCGAGGAGGAGATGGCGGCGATGCTGGCGCTGGCGCGCAACGGCATCACCGAATTGCTGGAGCACCAGCGGCGGGCATTGAAAGCCTGAAACCCGCTGACTGACGTTCGCTGGATAGAGAAAAGCCGCCCTTGGGCGGCTTTTTCATTTCTTGGCCGATTTGGCGATGAAGGCCTGCAGCGCCTTCTGGAATACCGGTGCGGACACGCTCATATTGTCTTCCAGTTTGCGGCGGGCGGCGGGTGGAGCCGAGCTTTGAACTGCGACGATGGTGGCCTGGCCCTTGGCGTCGATGATGAAGATCGGCGAGCCGCTATTGCCCTCCAGCGTGTCGCAGCGATGGGTGAGGCGGCCGTCGCCGCGCAGCGCGGTAGCCTTGCAGCCATGATGGGCGCGCAGATGGCGCTGATCGTCTACCGGGTAGCCGCCCTGGGTGATGGTCCAGTTCTGTCTGGACAGCAGCGTTTTCAATGCCTGGGCGTCGCCGGAGAATACCGGCACCGTGCCCTGGCTGTTGCCCAGCGGCGTGGCCAGCCGCACGAAGGCGAAGTCGCGCGGCGCGATGCGCGGCGGGATGTACAAGCCGTCGCGTTTGCGGATCAGGCCTTTGAGGAAGGCTTTGTCCACCTGCACTTCCTTGATGCGGCTGAGCGCCGTGTATTCGTCGCCCCACAGGCCGACGGTGAAGCTGGTGGCGGGGTCGAAACGGCCCTTCTCGTCGACGAAGCAGTGGCCGGCGGTCAACACCACGTCCGGGGCGACCAGGGTGCCGGTACAGATGGTGCGGGAACGGGTTTCCAGCTGGCCCACGCTGCGCCAGGGCGCGCGTTCGGGCTTTTCCAGCACGCGGTCATCCTTGCCGAAGAACAGGATCTTGTGCTCTTTGCTGAGCGGCGCGGAATGGGCGAGGGCAGGGATCAGGGCGAGGCAGAGGGCAATGCGCGGCAGCTTCATCGTGGTGGCACCTGGAAATGGAAACGGGGCGCCGAAGCGCCCCGTGCAATGCTATGCCGCTGAGTGATCAGACGGCGTCGGCACTGGAATTACTTGGCAGCGGAAGCGGCCTTCTTCTTACCGGCTTTCTTGGCCGGAGCGGAAGCTTCTTTCTTGGCAGCTTGAGCCTTTTGAGCAGCGGAAGCTTCTTTCTTGGCTACGTGCTTTTTGGCGTGCTTGTGGGCAACCTTCTTAGCCGGAGCGGAAGCGTCGGCCTTGGCGGCTTGGGCTTTCTGAGCAGCGGAAGCTTCTTTCTTGGCAGCGTGCTTCTTAGCGTGGTGCTTGTGAGCCTTCTTGGCCTTCGGAGCGGAAGCGTCGGCCTTGGCGGCTTGGGCTTTCTGAGCGGAGGCTTCTTTCTTGGCTACGTGCTTCTTGGCCTTCTTGGCCTTCGGAGCGGAAGCGTCGGCCTTGGCGGCTTGGGCTTTTTGAGCAGCGGAAGCTTCTTTCTTGGCAGCGTGCTTCTTAGCGTGGTGCTTGTGAGCCTTCTTGGCCTTCGGAGCGGATGCGTCGGCCTTAGCGGCTTGGGCTTTCTGAGCGGAGGCTTCTTTCTTGGCTACGTGCTTCTTGGCCTTCTTGGCCTTCGGAGCGGAAGCGTCGGCCTTGGCGGCTTGGGCTTTTTGAGCAGCGGAAGCTTCTTTCTTGGCAGCGTGCTTCTTAGCAGCGTGCTTGTGAGCCTTCTTGGCCTTCGGAGCGGAAGCGTCGGCCTTGGCGGCTTGAGCCTTCTGAGCGGAAGCGTCCTTCTTGGCTACGTGCTTCTTGGCCTTCTTGGCCTTCGGAGCGGAAGCGTCAGCCTTGGCGGCTTGAGCTTTTTGAGCGGAAGCTACTTTTTTCTTTTCGGCCTTCTTGGCCTTGTGGATTGCCGGAGCGGAAGCGGCGGCCTTTTCAGCGGCGAAGCCGTTAGCGGACACCAGGCTGAAAGCAGCGGTCAGGGCGAGCAGAGCCAGCTTTTTCATTTACGAAACTCCTAAGTTTCTTTCGATTGGGTTGAAACGGACCCGAAGAAGTCCTAATTCAGGGCGAATGCTATCGGTGGCAAGATGTAGCGTCTAGGGCAGGCATGTATCTCAATGTTACAAAATGTACATTAAGCTGTCGGCCAGCGAAGCAGAAAGCGCGCGCCGCCCATCGGCGAACTTTCCACCTTGATGCTGCCCCGGTGGGCGCGGGCGATGCCGGCGACGATGGCCAGCCCCAGCCCGTGGCCGCCGGTCTTGCGGCCGCGGCTTTCATCCAGCCGGATGAAGGGGTCGAACACCCGCTCGCGGTCTTCCTCCGGGATGCCGGGGCCGTCATCGTCGACGATGATGCAGCATTGCTGCTTGTCGACCAGGATGTGGGTGGCGACGACCGCGTTGGCGTGGCGGCGGGCGTTGGACAGCAGGTTGTCCAGCGCGCGGGTGATCAGGTGTTCGTCGGCGGTGATGGTGAGCTCTTCGCCGGCCGGTTCGATCCAGTGGATTTCCTGCGCCAGCGCCGCCTGGCCGGCGATGCGGTCGCGCGCCCAGGGCAGCGCGTTGAAGCTGCTCAGGGTCAGCGGCGCTTCCGGCCGGTCCAGCCGGGCGTGGAACAACAGCTCCTCCACCAGCTTGTCGATGGCGGTGAGGTCGCGCTCTATGGCTTGCCGCTCCGGCGCTTCTTCATCTCCCTCCAGCAGCGCCAGCCGGTAGCGCAGCCGCGCCAGCGGCGTGCGCAGCTCGTGGGCGACGGCGTTGGTCAGCGTCTTCTTGCTGTTGATCAGCGCGCCGATATTGTCGGCCATGTGATTGAAGGCGACGCCGAGATGGTGGACGCCCGAATGCGGCGGCAGGTCGACGCGGGCGGACAGGTCGCCGTTGGCCAGCAGGCCGGCGGTGCGTTCCAGCGCCACCAGGTCGCGCCAGTGGGGGCGCATCCACAGGAACACCGGAATCGCCAGCGACAGGCCCAAGAGGCCCAGCAACGCGTAGTCGAACCACTTGAGCCGGTGCAGGAAGAACAGGTAGCGCAGCGGGCCGGCCACTAATAGATAGTTGCTGTCCTGCAGCTTCTGCAGGAACAGGTATTTGTCCTCCAGCATCACGATTTCGCCGCGGTCGAGCGCCTCTCTCGATTCTTCGTCGAGGATGTAGTTGCTCATCTTCTCCACCTTCACGCGGAAGGTGAAGCCGTAGTCGGCGTTGGCCAGGGTCTCGCTCCAGCGATCTTCCGGCACGCCGCGCAGGTCGGCCTCGATCAGCGACAGCGTGGTGCGCAGCAGATCGGCCAGATAGCGTTCGCCGACGTCGTCGACAGCCTGCTTGTACACCACGCCGACCATCACCACCGCGACCAGGAAGCAGGCCATCAGCAGCAGGTAGAACTGGACGAAAAGGCGGCGCATCCGCGCTTACTCCCAGCCGGACAGCGAGAACAGGTAACCGCGGTTGCGCACGGTCTTGATGCGGAACGGCTCGCTGGGGTTGTCGCCCAGCTTCTTGCGCAGGCGCGAGATGGCCACGTCGATGCTGCGGTCCAGGCCGTCGTAATCGACGCCGCGCATTTCCTTCAGCAGCAGGTCGCGGTTCAGGGTTTCGCCGGCGTGGCTGGCCAAGAGCCACAGCAGGTCGAAGTCGGAGGTGGACAGCGGGATCTTCTCGCCGGCCAGCACCACGTCGCGGCTGACCGGGTCGATCGACAGCTGGCCGAACACCGCCTTGCGCGAACCCTTGGCCGGCAGCGCCTCGGCGGGCTGGGCCGGTCGCAGATTGCGCAGCTGCGCGCGCAGCCGGGCCACCAGCACAGACGGCGGCGTGGTTTTCAGGATGTAGTCGTTGGCGCCCAGCTCCAGGCCCAGGATCTGGTTCATGTCGCTGTCCAGCGAGGTCAGCATGATGATGGGGCCGTCGAATTTGGGCCGCAGCTCGCGGCAGATCGACAGGCCGTCCTTGCCCGGCAGCATGATGTCCAGCAGCACCATGTCCGGCGCTTCGCGGGCGATGGTGTCCAGCGCGGCGTCGCCGCGCGGCTCGATCACCACTTCCATTTCGTGGCGGGACAGGAAATCGCTGATCAGTTCGGCGAGGTCGGCGTCGTCTTCGACGAATACGATGCGATGGGTCATGCGGGTATCCATGCGGTTGATTGGCGGTTTGCCGGCAAGTATCTCGCGCCGGGGGCCGCGGCTCAAGTGCGGACAACCGCTCAGGCGGGCTCCCGGCCGGGCAGGAACAGCGGATTGAAGCCGATGCGCGCGAAACCGGCCTCGCCGGCCAGCAGGTCCAGCGCCAGGCTGGCCAGGTCGTCGGCGCCGGCCTCCGCGCCGGCGTCCAGCAGCAGGGAAATCTGCTTGAGCGCGCCATGGCATTCGCCGCAAGCCTCCACTTCTCGCGCGCTTCGCTCCTGGTGCGGCTGCTGGTGGTCGGGCGCGGCGGGAACGTGGTCCTGCGCCGCCAGCGAGTAATAGCTGAGATCGCGGCTGTTGCCGCAGGACAGGCAGCGCACCCGGCCTACCGGCCAGGCATGGCTGCACATCGAGCACACCACGTAGCGCTGGGCATGGCCGCTGTCGCCGCGCAGCAGCTGCGAGGCCAGCGGCAGGCCGCCGCAGCATGGGCAGCGCGCTTCCTGGCTTTGCGGCTCGGGCAGCGGGCGCTGGCGGATGCTGCGGGTGGCCTGAGCCTGCAAGGCTGCGCCCAGCAGCGGCAGCGCGGCGAACAAGGGGCCGTCGGCTGGATAGTCGCCGTTGATCAGATGCTCGGCCAGCCGGCTGAGTGCGGCGGCGTCCAGCGCCAGCAGGGCATCAAGACTGGCCTGGACGGGGGCGGGCAGCTGCGGCGCCAGCGCCTGGGCCAGTTTTTCCAGCGCGGCGCGCGGATCGAGCCGGGACGCGTCGTGCAAGGCTTGCTGCTGTTGGCAGATGGCGGCGCACAGCCGCAGAAAATCGGCCATCGCGTGGCCGTCGGCCAATTGCAGCAGCCGCGCGGCGCGGCGGGCGAAGATGTCGGTCGACGGCCGCAGCACGGCCGGGCTCATCAGCGGGGCGTCGCCGGCGCGGATCTGTTCGGCTGGCAGGATGGGTTGGGTGGGGGTCATGGTTGGTCGCGGCGATTTATTTTGAGAGTAGCCTAGCGTATTGAGACAGTATCTGGGTTGTGTCCGCTGCGCGGACGATATTTAGGTGGCGGTTCCGCTCGCCGGACGGGCCAGGGGCTGTGCGGCCAGCCCTGTCGCTGAGCGAATCGAAGATTCGCACGCAGAGGCGATCCCCGGCCGCCCCTGCAGCCCGCGAAACCCCGCTCAAAAAGCGGTTGGCAAGGCGCCGCCGAAACTAGCCGCGCGCTAGCGTCGCGCGGCGTCGAACAAATCGGCGGCTTAAAACCTTGCCAGCCGCTTTCTGGGCGGCGCGTGCTGAAGGGGATGATGGTCGCGCCGTTGTCCAGGCGCTCATGCGGCCAAGCGCTAAGGCCCGCCTGCCATTGCCGGATCATGATCCTATTTCTTCCCCGTCATTTCCTTATACCAGCCTGGATGATGCTTCTTGGCCCAGGCATGGGTGACCACCCCCTCCACCATCGCCCGTATCGTGCCCTTCACCCACAGCGCGGCGTAGACGTGAACGATGATGCTGGCGATCAGCGCGGTGGCGGCCCAGGCGTGCAGCAACAGGGCGAGGCGGATCACCGGGATGGGGAAATAGCCGGAAAAGTACTGTCGCCAGGCGATCAGGCCGGTGACCAGCATGGTGGCCACGCACAGGGTCATGATCCAGAACATCGCCTTCTGGCCGCCGTTGTACTTGCCCACCTCCACCGTCTCATGGCCGCGCAGCACGTCCTTCACCGCCATCATCCATTTGATGTCCTGGCCGTTGACCAGATTGCGCCGCCAGTAGCGGAAAAACTGGACGAAAAAGCCGACGAACATCAGCACGCCGACGAAGGGGTGCACCATGCGCGCCAGCTGCGGGGTGCCGAACACGCCGGTCAGCCAGAAGAAGGCCGGGTAGAACAGCGCCAAGCCGGACAGCGCCAGCAGCACGAAGCAGATGGCGACGATCCAGTGGTTGATCCGTTCGGCGGCGCTGTAGCGCTGCAGCAGCTTTTCCTTCATCGCTTGTCCTCCTCGCGGGTTTCGCTTTCCTCGTCATCGGCGCGGTTGGGGCCGACGGTGATGTAGTGCAGGAAGCCGAACAGGCCGGCGGCGGCGATGCCTATCGTCGCCAGCGGCTTGAGCAGGCCTTTCCACAGCTGCACGGTGGGGCTGATTTCCGGGTTATTGGGCAAGCCGGAATACTGCTCCGGCTTGTCGGCGTGGTGCAGCACGTACATCACGTGGGTGCCGCCCACGCCTTGCGGGTCGTACAGGCCGGCGTGTTGATAACCGCGCCGCTGCAAGTCGGCCACCCGTTCCGCCGCCACTTCCTTCATGTCTTCCTTGGAGCCGAACTGGATGGCTCCGGTGGGACAGGTCTTGACGCAGGCGGGCTCAAGGCCGACGGCGACGCGGTCCGAGCACAGCGTGCATTTGTAGGCCTTGTTGTCTTCCTTGCTGATGCGCGGAATGTCGAACGGACAGCCGGCGATGCAGTAGCCGCAGCCTATGCAGTTTTCCTGGTGGAAGTCGACGATGCCGTTGCTGTACTGGACGATGGCGCCCGGCGACGGACAGGCTTTCAGACAGCCGGGGTCGGCGCAGTGCATGCAGCCGTCCTTGCGGATCAGCCACTCCAGCTTGCCGTTGCTTTCCTCCTCGGCGAAGCGCATCACCGTCCAGGCTTTGGCGGACAGGTCGGTGGGGTTGTCGTAGACGCCGATGTTATGGCCGACCTCCTCGCGGATGTCGTTCCATTCGGAACAGGCTACCTGGCAGGCCTTGCAGCCGATGCAGGTGGAGGTGTCGATCAGCTTGGCCACTTCCAGCGTCTGGCGGACCTTGGGGCTTTCGGTCGGGCTGGCGGAGCGGCGGTGGATATCCAGGGATTGCAATGGCATGAGCCGGGCTCCTTACAGTTTTTCCAGCTTGACCAGGAAGGCCTTGTACTCGGGCGTCTGGGTGTTGCAGTCGCCCACGGCCGGCGGCAGCGAGTTGGTCAGATAGCCTGGCCGCGCCACGCCTTCCCATCCCCAGTGCAGCGGGATGCCGATCTGGTGCACGGTCTGGCCGTTGACCTTCAGCGCCATCAAGCGCTTGGTCACCACCGCCTTGGCCTTGACGAAGCCGCGGTTGGAGCTGACCTTGACCATGTCGCCCTGGACGATGCCTTTTTCGCGGGCCAAGGCTTCGCCGATCTCGACGAATTGCTCGGGCTGGGCGATGGCGCTCAAGAGCACCGACTTGGTCCAGAACTGGAAATGCTCGGTCAGGCGGTAAGTCGTCCCGACGTAGGGGAAGTCTTTATGCGTGCCCAGCCGCTTCTTGTCGCTGTCGAACAGCCGCACCGCCGGGCTGGAGACGACTTTGGGATGCAGCGGGTTGGTGCCGATCGGGCTCTCCATCGGCTCGTAGTGTTCGGGGAAGGGGCCGTCCACCAGCTTGTCGGCGCAGAACAGCCGGCCCACGCCTTCCGGGTTCATGATGAAGGGCATCATGCCGGAGTCTGGGGCGGCGTCGGCCTTGAAGTCCGGCACGTCGCCGCCCACCCATTTGTCGCCGTTCCAGCTGATCAGCTTGCGCTTCGGGTCCCACGGCTTGCCGGACGGATCACAGGAGGCGCGGTTGTAAAGGATGCGGCGGTTGGCCGGCCACGACCACGACCAGCCCGGCGTGTTGCCAAGGCCGGTGTCGGTGTTGTCTCGGCGCGCCATCTGGTTGCCGGCCTGCGGCCAGCAGCCGGAGAAGATCCAACAGGCGCAGGCGGTGCGGCCGTCGTCCTGCAGCACGGCGAAGCCGGGAATCTGCTCGCCCTTCTTCACCAAGGTCTTGCTCGGGTCGGCCGGGTCCGGCAGATCGGCCAGCGCCTTGCCGTTCATTTCCATCGCCAGCTCGCTCGGCGTCGGGGCCTTGGGGTTGCGGTAGTTCCAGTTCACTTTCAGGATGGGGTCGGCCAGCTTGCCGCCTTCCTTGCGGTAAAGATCGCGGATGGCGACGAACAACTCGCCGATGATCTCGTTGTCGCCCCTGGCCAGGCCCGGCGGCTCAGCGCCTTTCCAATGCCATTGCAGCCAGCGCGCGGAGTTGACGATGGAGCCGTCCTCCTCGGCGAAACAGGTGGACGGCAGCCGGAATACCGTGGTTTGGATCTTGGCCGGGTCGACGTCGTGCGCTTCGCCGTGGTTCTGCCAGAAGGTGGAGGTCTCGGTGGCGATCGGGTCGATGATCACCATGTACTTGAGCTTGGAGAAGGCCTCGGTCACCTTGGCGGCGTCCGGGAAGCTGGCTAGTGGATTGAAGCCCTGCACGATGAAGCCGTTCATCTTGCCCTGGTACATCAGCTCGGCCATGTGCAGCACGTCGTACATCTTGTCCCACTTGGGTAGCCAGTCGTAGCCCCAGTCGTTTTCCTTGCTCGCGTTGTCGCCCCACATCCATTTCATCAGGCTGACGAAGAACTTGGGCGTGTTGCTCCAGTAGTTGAACTGGTTCGCCTGCAGGGTCTTGGGCGTGGTCTTGGCGAGGTAAGCGGCCAGGTCGGGGTGGTCGGCTTCGCTTGGCAGCGTCAGGTAGCCGGGCAGGCTGGTGGACAGCAGGCCCAGATCGGACAGGCCCTGGATGTTGGAGTGGCCGCGCAGCGCGTTGACGCCGCCGCCGGGCATGCCGATGTTGCCCAGCAGCAATTGGATCATCGCCATGGTGCGGATGTTCTGCGAGCCGGTGGTGTGCTGGGTCCAGCCCAGCGCGTACAGGATGGTGCCGGCCTTGTCCGGGCGGGCGGTCTCGCCCAGTTCCTTGCACACCTGCAGAAAGCCGTCCACCGGCGTGCCGCAGATGTTGTTGACCACTTCCGGCGTGTAGCGCGAGTAGTGCTGCTTCAGCAGCTGCCACACGCAGCGCGGATGTTGTAGCGTGGGGTCGGTCTTGGCGTAGCCGTCGTCGCCCAGCTCGTAGTTCCAGCTGCTCTTGTCGTACTTGCCCTTGGCGGCGTCGTAGCCGGAGAACAGGCCTTCGTCGAAGCGATAGTCGTCGCGGACGATCAGCGCGGCGTTGGTGTAGGCCTTGACGTAGTCCCAGTGGATCTTGTCGTTCTTGATCAGCCAGTTGATCACGCCGCCCAGAAAGGCGATGTCGGAGCCGACGCGGATCGGCAGGTAGAGGTCGGACACCGAGGCGGTGCGGTTGTAGCGCGGATCGACCACGATCAACCGCGTGCCGCGCGTCTTCTTCGCCTCTATCGCCCACTTGAAGCCCACCGGGTGCGCCTCGGCGGCGTTGCCGCCCATCACCAAGATGAAGTCGGCGTTCTTGATGTCCACCCAGCTGTTGGTCATCGCGCCGCGGCCGAAGGTGGACGCCAGCGCGGACACGGTCGGGCCATGGCAGACGCGGGCCTGGGCGTCGGTGGCGACGATGCCCAGGCTGCGGATGAATTTCTGCGAGATGATGCCGGTTTCGTTGGAGCCGGCCGACGCGGTCAGCATCGCGGTGGACAGCCAGCGGTTGATCGGCACGCCGGCGGCATTTTTTTCGACGATATGCGCGTCGCGGTCATCTTTCATCAGCCGGGCGATGCGGGCAATCGCCTCGTCCCAGCTGACGCGTTTCCACTCGCTGCTGCCGGCCTCGCGCACTTCCGGGTATTTCAGCCGCTTGGGGCTGTGGATGAAGTCGAGCAGGCCGGCGCCCTTGGGACAGAGCGAGCCGCGGCTGACCGGATGGTCCGGGTCGCCCTCGATATGGTAGATCTCGCCGTGCGTGTTCTTGGCGCCGTCGCCCAGCCCGTACAGGATCAGGCCGCAGCCGACGGAGCAGTAGGTACAGGTGTTGCGGGTTTCGCGCGCGCCCATCAGCTTGAACTGCCTGACTTCGGCCAAGGCCAGCTGCGGCGCGAAGCCCATGGCGACCAGGCTGGATGCGCCCAGCTGAGCGGCGGTCAGCTTGAACAGCTGGCGTCGGGTGACTTGCATCGTCTTTCCTCCAGAGTACCCGCGCTACCGGAGGCGAACGGATAAACCAAGTGGATTTTATTTCTGAATCTTTATTCTTTTATGCTACTCCGATGAAGGGCTAATGACCACCTTGTTGACATGGCTTTTGCGGGGCAAGCCGGAACCTGGGGCGGGGAGGCTGCGCGATGAATGGCGCGAATGGAACCAGACCGCTGCGGTAAACCGGCTGGCGGCGGGGAGGTGTCCCGCCGGCCCGTCCTGTTATTTGTAGCAGTTTTATTACTATTTTCAGTTTATTGATTAAAACTATCAGTTTGGCGAATCATTGTGCCAGCCTCCGCCTAGCGCCTTGAGCAGACCGACGCTGGCTGCCAGTTGGCCGCCGCGCAGCTGCGCCAGTGTCCGTTGCGCCGCCAACTGGCTTTGACGGGCGCTCGCCAAAGCCAGCGCGCTGTCCAGGCCTTCGCGGTAGCGCAGCTGGCTGACGGCGTAGGCTTTGTCCTGATTGCGCACCGCCTCGTCCTGTTGGCGGCGCGCCTGATCCAGCCCGTGCAGCGAGCCCAGCGCGTCCTGGGTTTCCTGCACCGCCTGCAGCACGGTTTGGCGGTAGCTGGCCAGCGCGGCGCGGTAGCCGGCTTCGGCGTAGTCGACGCCGGCGCGGGTCTTGCCGTTGTCGAACAAGGTTTGCGTCGCCTGCAGACCGATGCCCCAGATCAGCGCCGGCGTGGAGAACAGATTGGCGAGGCCGGTCGATTCGCTGCCGATGTAGGCCGGAGCCAGCGTCAGTTGCGGGAAGTAGGCGGCCTTGGCGACGCCGATCTGGGCATTGGCGGCGGCCATCGCCCGCTCGGCGGAGGCGATGTCGGGCCGGCGCTGCAAGAGATCGCTGGGCGCGCCGCTCGGCAACGCCGGCAAGGCGGCGGGCAGTTGTCCTGGAGCAAGCCGGAAGGAGGCGGCCGGCGCGCCGCTGAGCGTGGCCAGCAGGTCTTCGCCCGCGCGGCGCTGGTTGAGCAGCAATTCGCGCTGGGCGCGGCTGGCGGCCACGGAAGCGGTCTGCTGCGCCTCGTCGCCGGCGGAGGCCAGGCCGGCCCGGTGGCGGACGCGGGTCAGATCCAGCACGCGCTGCTGCGCGTCCAGGATGCCGTCCAGCAGCCGGATTTCCTCGTCTTCTTGGCGCAGCTGCAGGTAGGCGCTGGCCAATTGGGCGGTCAGCAGCAGCTCGACGTTGGCGCGGTCGGCGGCGGCCTGCTCGGCGCTGGCGCGCGCGCTTTCGATGTCGCGCCGCACCCGGCCCAGCCAGTCGATCTCGTAGCTGACGCTGAGCATGGGTTTCAGATCGCTCTGCACCGTGCCGCTGTTGCCGGCGCCGTAGGCGGACTGGGGCCGGTCGGCGGAGACGCGGCTGCGCGATGCCGCCGCGCCCAGGCTGGCGGCGGGCAGCGCGGCGGCGCCGTGGACGCGGCTTTGCGCCTGGGCCTGGTCCAGCCTGGCCAGCGCCAGCTGCAGCGTCGGGCTGCGGTTTAGGGCGTCGGCCTCCAGCCGGTTCAAGTCCTCGTCGCCGAATATCCGCCACCAGTCGCGCTTGGGCAGCGCATCGGCGGGCGCGGCCGGCAGCCAGCCGGCGTCGCTTTTCCATTGCGCCGGCAATTCGCTGGCGGGGCGCTGGTAGTCGGGGCCGACGGCGCAGCCGCTCAAGGCGGCGGCGATCAGCAGAGAGAGCGCGCGCATCGGCTTACTCTCCCTCGGCCGGGGCCACGACGCTGACCAGTTGGCCGTCATTGATCGAGTCCGGCGGGTTGATGATCACCCGGTCGCTCGGCTTCAGGCCGGCGCGGATTTCCACTTCATGGCCGTAGTCGGTGCCGACAGCCACCGCTTGCAGATGGACCTTGCCGTCGGCGCCGGCCAGCGCGACGCGGGGGCCCTTGGCGCCGAACTGCAGGGTGTTGGTGGGCAAGGTCAGGCTGTCGCCGGCGGGCAGCTTGAACGAGGCGTCGACATACTGGCCGGGCATCAGGCCGTGGTCGGCGTTGGCTACCGTCACCTCCACCTGCAGCGTGCGGGTGGACGGATCGATGGCGCCGGCGGTGCGCGCCACCTTGCCGGAGACCGGATGACTGGGGGCCTCTTGGCGCGAGATGCGCACGGTTTGGCCGACGCGGATGTCGGCCGCGCGCGATTGCGGCACGTAGGCGTACAGATGCAGCTTGTCGATCTGCGCGGTGGCGAACAGCGCTTGCGCGCTGCCGCCGTTGCCGGCGTTGACCAGGCTGCCGGTGTCGATGTTGCGGCGGGTGACGATGCCGTCGAACGGCGCGACGACTCGGGCGAAGTCCTGCTGGTCGCGCAGCCGCTTCAACTCGGCCTCGGTTTGCTGGTAGGCGGCCTGCTTCTCGTCGAATTCCTGCTGCGACACCGCGTCCTGCGCGCGCAGCGCCTTCCAGCGCAGGTAGGCGGTTTTGGCCAGGCCGAAATTGGCTTGGGCTTCCTGCACCTGTTTGTCGATGTCGGGGATGTCCAGCTCGGCCAGCAGCTCGCCTTTCTTCACCGGCTGGCCGATGTCCTTGTACCAGCGTTTGATGTAGCCGTTGGTGCGGGCGTAAATCTGCGCCTCGGCCATGCCTTGCAGCGTGGCTGGCAGCGTCAGCATGGCTTCGCCGTGGCCCTGGCGCGGCGTGACCACGCTGACGGTGAGCGCCTCGTGGCGGGCGGCTTCGCGGGCCAGCGTCTCGGCGTCGGCGTGGCGGACCAGCAGCGTGCGGCCAAGGCCGATCAGCAGCAGCGCGACGGCGACGATGGCGGCGACGCGCGCCTTGCGCACCACCGCGCCGCGACGGGTGTGGTGCAGGTGGAGTTCGGGCAGGCCCTGGCGGTCATGGCGTGGGTCGGTCATTTCAAGCGTCCTGTGCGGGAGCCGCGGGGGCATCGGCTGCGTGTTGTTTGCGTTGAGCCAGGTAGCGGTGGAAGCTGGCGAACACCACCGGTACGAACAGCAGGGTGGATACGGTGGCGAACAGAAGGCCGCCGATCACGGCGCGGCCGAGCGGAGCGTTCTGCTCCGAGCCTTCGCCGATACCGATGGCCATCGGGATCATGCCGATGATCATCGCCAGCGCCGTCATCAGCACCGGCCGCAGCCGGGTGGCGCCGGCCTCCAGCGCCGCCGACAGCGGCGGCAGGCCGTCCTGCAGCCGATGCCGCGCGAACGACACCACCAGGATGCTGTTGGCGGTGGCCACGCCCATGGTCATGATGGCACCGGTCAGCGCCGGCACCGACAGGTCGGTGCCGGTGACGATCAGCATCCAGGCGATGCCGGCCAGCGCCGCCGGCAGCGCGCTGATGATGATGAAGGGGTCCAGCCAGGACTGGAAATTCACCACGATCAGCAGGTAGACCAGCGCGATGGCGCCGAGAATGCCGACGCCGAGGCCGATGTAGGACGAGCGCATCGTCTCCACCTGGCCGCGCAGCGCGACATGACTGCCCTTGGGCAGGCCGGCTTCTTCCTCGTTGATCACCTTCTGGATGGCCGAGGCCACCGAGCCCAAGTCGCGGCCGCGCGCGCTGGCGTAAATGTCGATAGACGGCAGGATGTTGTAGCGGGTGACGATGGCGGCTTCGCGGCCGGGCGCGGCGCTGACCAGATTGCCCAGCGTCTGCTCGCCGGCGCCGCGGCTGCCCGGCGCGTTGACCGGCAGCTGCAGCAGCTGGTCCATGCTGCCGATCCGGTACTGCGGCGCTTGCGCCTGCAGGTTGTAGACGATGCTGTTGGATGGATTGAGCCAGAACGCCGGCTGGGTTTGCTGGCTGCCGGACAGCGGCAGCAGCAGGTTCTGCGCGACGTCGAACGGCGCGATGCCCATGCCCTGCAAACGGGCGCGGTCCATGTTCAGCTTGATCGCCGGCGCGTCCAGCCGCTGGTGCACATGGACGTCGGCGGCGCCGGGAATCGCCTTGATCCGAGACAGCAGGCGGCCGGCGAAAGCGGCGTTGGCGGCGTAGTTCTTGCCGAAGATCTGCACGTCGATGGCGGCCGGCGAGCCGAAATTCAGGATCTGGGTGATGATGTCCGCCGGCTGGAAGAAGAATTCCACGCCGGGGAAGCGGCGCTCCAGCCTGGCCGGCAGCGCGGCGATGTAGTCGGCGCTCGGCTGGTGGCCGGGCTTCAGCGAGATCAGCACGTCGGTGTCCAGCGTGCCGATGGTGCCGGAGTTGCTGTACGACAGGTTGATGCCGCTATAGGGCAGGCCGATGTTGTCGATGATGGAGTCCAGCTCGCCCGGCGGGATTGCCTTGCGGATCTCGGCGTCCACCTGATCGGCCAGGACGGCGGTGTCCTCGATCCGGGTGCCGGTGGGCGCGCGCACGTGCAGCTTGATCTGGCCGGTGTCCATCTCGGGAAACAGGTCGCGGCCCAGCAGCAGATACAGGCCGCAGGAGGCCAGGCAGAAGCCGAGAAAGGCCGAGATGAAGCCTTTGCGGTGCGTCAGCAGGTGGCTGAGCAGGTGCACGTACCACTCGCGCAGCCGTTCGAAGCGGGCGTTGAAACCCTGGTGCACGCGGTGTATCCACGCCGACACGCGGCCGTCGTGGTGGCGATGGCCCATCAGCAGCAACGCCAGCGTCGGCACCAGCGTCCGCGACAGCACGTAGGAGGCCAGCATCGCGAACACCACCGCTTCGGCCATCGGCACGAACAAGTAACGCGCCACGCCTTCCAGGAAGAACATCGGCACGAAGACGATGCAGATGCACAGCGTGGAGACGAAGGCTGGAACGGCGATCTCGCCGGCGCCGTCCAGAATGGCGGTGTACAGCGGCGAGCCCATGTGCAGATGACGCTCGATGTTCTCAATGGTCACCGTGGCATCGTCCACCAGGATGCCCACCGCCAGCGCCAGGCCGCCCAGCGTCATCACATTGATGGTTTCGCCTATCATGTGCAGCGCGACGATGGACGAGAAGATCGACAGCGGGATGGAAACGGCGATGATGGAGGTGGTGCGCCAGTTGCCGAGGAACAGCAGCAGCATCACCGCGGTCAGCGCGGCGGCCACCAGCGCTTCGTGGATCACGCCTTCCACCGCCGTTGTCACGAAGATGGACTGGTCGGCCAGCAGGCTGACGCGCAGGTCCTTGGGCAGCAGAGGCAGCAGGCCGGGCAGCTTGTCCTTCAGATGGCCCACCACGTCCAGCGTCGACGCGCCGCCGTTCTTGTAGATGGACATCATCAGGCCGCGCTGGCCGTTCTGCTTGACGATATTGGTCTGCGGCGAGAAACCGTCGCGCACGTGCGCTACTTCGCGCAGGAAGACCGTGGCGCCGTTGGCCGACCGCACCGGGATGTCGTTCAGCCCGGCGATGGTGTCCGGCGAGCCGTTCAGCTCGACGTTGTACTCGGTGCCGCCGATCTTGGCGGTGCCGGACGGCAGAGCTAGGTTCTGGCTGTTGACCGCGTTGATCACGTCGGCCGGCGTCAGGCCCTTGGCGGCGATGGCGCGGGTGTCCAGGTCCACCGACAGCAGCCTCACCTTGCCGCCGTAGGGGTAGGGAATGGCGATGCCCGGTATCGTCACCAACTGCGGCCTGAGCGTATTGATGGCGGCGTCGAACACGTCCTGTTCCGACATCGATTTGCTGGCCAGGCCGATCTGGATCACCGGCACGCTGGACGCGGTGTACTTGATCACCAGCGGCGGCGTGGCGCCGGGCGGCATCTGCTTGACCACCGCCTGCGATACCGACACCACCTGGGCGATGGCGGTCTGGATGTTGACGTTGGGCTGGAAGAAGATCTTGATGATGGCGATGCCGGCCAGCGATTGCGACTCGATGTGCTCGATGTCGTTGACGGTGGTGGTCAGCACCCGCTCGTGGGTCTGGGTGATGCGGTCGGCCATCTGCTGCGGCGCCAGGCCGCCGTAGCCCCAGATCACGCTGATCACCGGGATGTCGATCTCCGGCAGCACGTCCACCGGCGTGCGCATGATCGCCAGCGGCGTGGCCAGCAGGATGACGATGGCCATCACGATGAAGGTATAGGGCCGTTTCAGGGCCGTTTCGACGATCCACATATTGGACGGTGCGTCCTCTCTTCAGATTGCCGCGCCCGGGCGGCGGATTTCCGGCGCGGAGGTCCCGGTCCGGGCGGCTCGGCGGCGCGGTTGTTGCGATCCGCGCCATGCCTTGTTGCAGCTTATGCCAGCTTGAAGGCGTGTTGTGGGCGGATCGTGCTGGGTTGCGATCGGGTTTTGTTAATGAGTGATGCGAGGCCGCCGCGCGCAGCGCGCTGGCATATTCGCCGCGTTCAAGCAGGATTAACTGGCCAGGCGGCTATGGCGTTGACACTTTTCGGCTGGGTAGTAAAAAAATAATCTACTTTACTATTTTAGCCAGTAGAAACCCCGCCGCGCGCAGGGCGGGGCGGGGTTGGAGACGGGCGGAAAGCGCGCTCAGGCGTGATGCTTGCGCGCGTAGCTGTTGAGCGAGACCACCCGGGTCTTGCCGATGCGGTGGCGGTAGATCTCGCGCAGGTAGCACACTGCTTTCTGCACGTGCTCGCGGGTCAGCCGGATGTCGTTGATGGACACGAACTTCTTGCTGTCGCGGATCAGCTCGCGGTACTTCTTCTCGTACATCGGCTTGATCGCGAACCAGTTGGTGTCGAGGATCTTGGCCGGGTTCTCGTACTCGTTCAGCAGCCGCTCCAGCACCGTTTCGTCGAAGGTGTCGGCGGTGATCAGGTCCAGAATCACGTTGTCCAGGCTGTCGTCGAAGCGATGATTGCCGTGGGCGAAGCAGCGCTTGATGTAGGCGACGATCAGCGTCAGGAAGTCGTCGCTCAGACAGGGGCTCTTGGCCACCAGCGTGGTCAGCGACAGATTGGTGGACGCGCCGATCACCAGCGCGTAGCGCTTCAGCGTGGTGCTGGGGAACAGGTCGTTCAGGTGGCGCTTCAGCCGGTTCAGGTCCAGGTAGGACAGCTTGTAGCCCTTGGGCAGCGACAGGATGGCCACCACCGACGAGCAGTTCTGGAAGAAGAACAGCTGGTTCAGCTTGTCGGCCGAGTAGCCGGACTGCTTGTAGTCGGCCAGCGCCGCGCGGTAGTTGGCCGACTCGATCGGCAACAGGCTGATGCCTTCTATCGCTTGGGTCTGCTGGTTGAAGTGCGGCAGGTCGATCGAACGGTAGAACAGATCGTCGATGTCCAGCTTGTTGACGAAGCCGTCCGAGCCCAGCGGATCGGACACCACCGATTCGGCGTAGGCCACCGCGACCGGGCCGGCCAGGCTCATGAACAGGTCGTTGGCGTCCAGCCGTATGGTTTCGCCCATGTCGATGCCGGCGCGCAGGAAGTAGTTTTCGTCGTAGTCGCTGGTGACGGCCTGCGCGGTCAGGATGTTGAAGATCTGCTGCGAGATGTACTGGTTGGCGTGGCGCTCCATCGCGTTGACGTCGAGATGCTCGATGTTGCCGCCTTCGCTCTCCTCGGCGTAGCGCATGATGTCGTTGGAGATCAGCATCATCGCGTTCCACGGCCGGATGCGGCGCATCACGCTCTCGGCGCCGGCCTCTTCGTTGTCGAAGTTGTAGGAGAAGTCCCACTCCTCGGACAGGTATTTGCACAGCAGCCGGCCGGCGTTGATGTGCAGCGCCTCCGAGCCCTCGGCGTGCTGGCCGGAGATGTTGGGCAGGATGCAGATGCCGCTGGTGAAGATGGGCTCGAACACGAAGCCGTAGTCGTCGCCCTGATCCCCCTTGCCCTCGTTGCGGGTCTCGAAGGTCTTGCTCATGTAGGCGTACTGCTGGGCCAGGCCGAATTCGGACGCCATGCCGGAGCCGGTGCCGCCGCCCGCGCTGAAGATGTAGAAATACAGCCGCGACTGGTTGGCCTTGATGCCGCAGGAGTCCACCAGATAGGAGTGGATCAGCGTCCAGTCCGGGTCGGAGAAGCTCAGCGTGTCCTTGTTGAGGATGATCTTGGCCAGGTACTGGCCCAGGATGGGCGCGTTGCCGGCGCCGCCGGCGTGGACCTCGGCCAGGTCCATGATCTTCAGCTTGTTGTAGTTGTTGATGAAGTCGCCCTGCTCGCCGCGGCGGGAGAAGCGAATGCGGCCCTTGATGTCCTTGTCCAGGTCGCCCAGCATCACCATCGGCTCGATCAGGAAGGCCGGCTTGGCCTCCTTGTGCTGCGACAGCAGGTTGCGGCGTATCCAGCGCCGCGGCCGCTGCTCCTGCTCGGGCGCGCTCTTGTCGTCCTGGTTGAACTCGTTCAGGTAGAACTTGCGCGCGTTGTACACCAGGGTGGCCACATCCAGCGCGATATTGGAGCCGCAACGGCCCAGGCCGATCAGGCAGACCGAGGGGAAGGGCTTTTCCGGCGGGCCGATCTGGCCGTCTTCGGCATCGCGGGTGAAGGCCATGCCGCGCAGCGTGTCCAGATGTTGCAGGATGCGGTTGGTGTCGTGCTCGATGAAGTATTGATACAACCCGTTCTGGCCACGCTCATTCAGATTCAGCAATTGGCGCGTGGTGGCTGCCTGCGGGGTGGCGGGAGCCGGCTCGTCGGGGGTTGTCGGGGGATTCGAGGACTGGTCGTACATAGATTGCATGATCATCCATTCTCTCTTCAAGGTTACCCTTGGTTCGGGCGGCCGGGCCGAAGCGGCCGGCCGTTCCTGTCAGCAGCGTGCTTATGGTGTTTTGGTGTTATTCACATTCCATTGTCAGGTCCAATTGGCATTTTGACCACTAAATTCTGTGTAATGGATGGCGGGGGAAAGGCAAGGTGCGGCTAACTTGCCGCAATGGCGGGGCGTTGACGGGGGGCGGAAAGAAAAACGCCGCCCGGAAGGGCGGCGCTGAGGGATGCGGCGGGGAGGGCGCTCAGATGCGGCGCGCCAGTTCCTCGGCCTTGCCCAGGTAGTTGGACGGGGTCATTTCCAGCAGGCTGGCCTTGACCGGGTCCGGCAGCTCCAGGCTGCGGATGAAGGCGTGCAGCGTTTCGCGGGTGATGCCGCCCTTGCCGCGGGTCAGCTCTTTCAGCTGCTCGTACGGGTTGGCGATGCCGTAGCGGCGCATCACGGTCTGCACCGGCTCGGCCAGCAGCTCCCAGGCGCCGTCCAGTTCGGCGGCTATCAGGGCCGGATTGATCTCCAGCTTGTTCAGGCCCTTCAGGCAGGACTTCAGACCCAGGATGGTGTAGCCGAAGCCGACGCCCATATTGCGCAGCACGGTGGAGTCGGTCAGGTCGCGCTGCCAGCGGGAGATCGGCAGCTTCTCCGCCAGATGGCCCATGATGGCGTTGGCCATGCCCAGATTGCCTTCGGAGTTTTCGAAGTCGATCGGGTTGACCTTGTGCGGCATGGTGGAGCTGCCCACTTCGTCCTTCTTCACTTTCTGCTTGAAGTAGCCCAGCGAGATGTAGCCCCAGATGTCGCGGTTCAGGTCGATCAGGATGGTGTTGACGCGCATCGCCACCTGGTACAGCTCGGCCATGTAGTCGTGCGGCTCGATCTGGATGGTGTACGGATTGAAGGTGATGCCGAGGCCGGTGACGAAGCGGCCGCACAGGCTTTCCCAGTCGATGTCCGGATAGGCGGCCAGGTGGGCGTTGTAGTTGCCGACCGCGCCGTTGATCTTGCCCAGGATTTCCTGGTGCACCAGCTGCTCGCGCTGGCGCTTCAGGCGGTAGACGGCGTTGGCCAGTTCCTTGCCCATCGTCGACGGCGTGGCCGGCTGGCCGTGGGTGCGGCACATCATCGGCGTGTCGGCCAGCTCATGCGACAGCTTTTGCAGCTTGTGGATCACCTCGTCCAGCATCGGCAGCAGCACGGTGTTGCGCGCGGTCTTCAGCATCAGCGCGTGGCTGAGGTTGTTGATGTCCTCGGAGGTGCAGGCGAAGTGGATGAATTCGCTGGCGGCCATCACTTCCGGATTGCCGGACAGGCGCTCTTTCAGCCAGTACTCGATCGCCTTGACGTCGTGGTTGGTGCGGACCTCGATCGCCTTCACCTCTTCGCCGTGCTCGACGCTGAAATTGGCGATCACGTCGTCGATCTCGCGGATGGTGGCGTCGGAGAACGGTTTGACCTCTTCGATGCCCGGCTCGGCGGCCAGCATCTTCAGCCATTCCAGTTCCACCTTGACGCGGCACTTCATCAAGCCGAATTCGGAGAACAGGTTGCGCAGGCCTTCCACTTGGGCGGCGTAGCGGCCATCCAGCGGGGAGAGGGCGGTCAACGTAGTCAGATTCATGCTGAGTATTTCCAAACGTGGTTTGCCAAACTGCGGCGGGTTGCTAGTACAGATTCGTTTCAGGCCGCGCTGTCCGCCAGCCTGCGCCTGAGGCCGGCGGCCAACAGGCCGGCCGCTTCGGGGCGGAAGCGGAAGAACAGCTCGGGCTCTATCATTTCCAGCTCCATGACGGCGAGGCGGCCTTGTCCGTCGCGGACCAGATCGACGCGCGCGTACAGCACGTCGAACGGCACCGCGCGCACGGCGGCTTCGGCGAAGGCGATTTCTTCGGCGCTGGCCTGGTGCGGATGCACGCTGCCGCCGTGGTCGTCCTGCACGCGGAAGTCGCCGGGCTTGGGCGTCTTGCGTATCGCGTGGCTGTAGCGGCCGTCCACCACCATCAGCGACAGCTCGCCTTGTTCCAGCACCTGGCGCTGGAAGGGCTGCAGCAGCATCGCTTCGCGCTCGACCAAATCGCCGAACGCGCACTCCAGGCGCAGGCCGTCGCCAGCGTCGAAACGGTAGGTGTGGCGCGCGTTTCCGGACACCGCCGGCTTGAGGATCAGCTCATTCCAGCCGCTGGCGTCGGCCAGTTGCGTCAGGGTGCGCCGCTCGCCTTTTTCAATGTAGAGGGTGGGCACCACGGCCACGCCCTTATTTTGCAGTTCGACGAGGTAGCGCTTGTCCAGATTCCAGCGGATCAGTTCGGCGGCGTTGAACAGCCGGCATTGCCGGGACACGCGGGACAGCCAGGGCGAGAATTCGCCGAGGCGCTCGAAATAGTCCCAAGTGGTGCGGAACAGCAGCGAGCGGGCCTGGCGCCAGTCGAAACCGGCGTCGTCCCAGGCGAGGCGGCAAACCGTCAGGCCGGCGTCGCGCAGCGCGTCCAGCACCAAGCCATCCTCATGATGCACCTGACGGCTGTACCAGTCCTCAGGCTTGTGTTCCAGCTGGCGGCTGTCGGTCAGCACCGAGACGTCGAACAACATGTCTTTATCTCAAAAGAAACGGGCGACTGGCGCCCGTTTGTTTTCGCTTACATGCCGGGCATCATGCCCTTCATGCCTCGCATCATCTTCATCATCCCGCCCTTGGACGAGAACTGCTTCATCATCTTCTGCATCTGCTCGAACTGGTTCAGCAGGCGGTTCACCTCCTGCACCGTGACGCCAGAGCCGGCGGCGATGCGGCGCTTGCGGCTGGCCTTCAGCAGTTCCGGTTTGCGGCGCTCTTCCATGGTCATCGAGTTGATGATGCCTTCGATGCGGCGCATCGACTTCTCGGCCTCGGCGCCCTGGACGCCCTTGGCCATCTCGCCCAGCTGGCCCGGCATCTTTTCCAGCAGGTTGGCCATGCCGCCCATCTTCTTCATCTGCTGCATCTGGGCCTTGAAGTCCTCGAGGTCGAAGCCCTTGCCGGACTTCAACTTCTTGGCCATCGCTTCGGCTTCCTTCTGATCGATGCCCTTCTGGACTTCCTCGATCAGGGACAGCACGTCGCCCATGCCCAGGATGCGGCTGGCTATGCGGTCAGGATGGAAGGGCTCGATGCCGGTGACCTTCTCGCCGACGCCGATGAACTTGATCGGCTTGCCGGTGACGTGGCGCACCGACAGCGCGGCGCCGCCGCGGGAGTCGCCGTCCATCTTGGTCAGCACCACGCCGGTCAGCGGCAGCGCTTCGTTGAAGGCCTTGGCGGTGTTGACCGCGTCCTGGCCCTGCATCGCGTCGACGACGAACAGCGTTTCCACCGGATTGATCGCGGCGTGCAGCGCCTTGATCTCCTCCATCATCGCTTCGTCGATGGCGAGGCGGCCGGCGGTGTCGACCAGCAGCACGTCGAAGAAATGGCGGCGCGCGTGGTCGATCGCGGCGCGGGCGATGTCGACCGGCTTTTGCGACGCCTCGGACGGGAACCATTCGACGCCCACTTGCGAGGCCAGCAGCTTCAGTTGCTCGATGGCGGCCGGACGGTAGACGTCGGCGGACACCACCAGCACCTTCTTCTTCTGGGTTTCCTTCAGCCTTTTGGCCAGCTTGCCGACGGTGGTGGTCTTGCCGGCGCCCTGCAGGCCGGCCATCAGCACGATGGCGGGCGGCACGGCGGCCAGGTCGAGCTCGTCGTTCTTCTCGCCCATCAGCTTGACGAGCTCTTCGTTCACCACGCCTACCAGCGCTTGGCCCGGGGTCAGGCTGCCCATCACGTCCTGGCCCAGCGCGCGCTCTTTCACCTGGGCGATGAAGGTCTTGATGACGGGCAGCGCCACGTCGGCTTCCAAGAGCGCCATGCGCACTTCGCGCATCGCGTCCTGGATGTTGGATTCGGTCAGCCGCGCGTTGCCGCGCAGGGTTTTCATCACGCCGGACAGGCGGCTGGTCAAGTTGTCTAGCATGGTGCTGTCCTTACTCTCTGCCAACGAACGGCAGCTTGGTGTAGACTTTCAAATCCATCGATTTTACCACGAGCCGCCCGGGCCGCGCCCGGATTTGATCACATACCTAATATGACCAGCCTACTGCTCGTTCTGTCCTTGCTCCTGATCCTGTCCTACGGGGCCTTCACTTGGCATTACCTGGCCAACTGGAAAGGCGCGGCGCGCTGGCCGCGCAATCCACGGCTGGAGCACAGCCTGCTGGGGCTGCTGCTGCTGGTGCAGGCCTTCGTCGTCGTGGCGCCGCTGAGTACCAGCGGCGGCCTGTCGCTGGGTGTGGGCCATGCGCTGAGCGTGGTGGTGTGGATCATGCTGCTGATCTACTGGACCTGCAGCTTCTTCTACAAGGTGGAGGGCCTGCAGTTGTTCATGATGCCGCTGGCCATGGCCGCGCTGGCCTTCGCCATCGCCTTCCCGGGCCGGCACATGGTGAGCGACCTGTCCAATCCCGCCTTCGTGATGCACATCCTGGTGTCCATGCTGGCCTACAGCCTGTTCGCGATCGGCGCGTTGATCGCGGTGCTGATGCTGATCCTGGAGCGGGCGCTGCACCACCGGCGGGTGTCGATGCTGGCCAAGCAATTGCCGCCGCTTTTGACGCTGGAAAAGATGATGTTCCAGGTGATCGCCGTCGGTTTCCTGCTGCTGACGCTGACGCTGCTGACCGGCGTCTTGTTCTCCGAGGAAGTGTTCGGCCAGGCCGCCGCGCTGACCCATAAGACGGTGTTCGGCGTGATCTCGTGGCTGATCTTCGCCGGCCTCCTGGTGGGGCGCCGCCTCAAGGGCTGGCGCGGCAAGGTGGCGATACGCTGGGCGCTGGCCGGTTTCCTGTCATTGATGCTGGCATACGTGGGCAGCAAGGTGGTCTTAGAATTGATCCTGCAGCGCGGGTGAGTCCGCTCGCCTCGCGCTGACGCATACCAATACATTTCACGACTGCACTTTCATTAGGAGCTTGCCATGAAGAAGCTGTTCGCTGTCTTTGCCGGTTTGCTGTTGCTGTGCAATCTCGCCTGGGCCGCCGTTAATCTGAACACCGCGACGCCGCAACAACTGGAAGCCTTGAAGGGCATCGGCCCGGCCAAAGCCAAGGCCATTGTCGATTACCGGACCAAAAACGGCCCGTTCAAGACGGTCGACGATCTGAAGAAGGTTTCCGGCATCGGCGACAAGACGCTGGAAAGCCTGCGCAAGGAAGTCACCGTAGGCGGGGCCGCCCCGGCCGCCAAGCCTGCTGCCGCGAACGCGAAGCCGGCAGCTGCCAAGCCCGCCGCCAAGTAAGGGCCTGCCGGCCAGAGCCGGCGCCGCATTTAAACCGCCATGCCGTTCTGGATGGCGGTTTTTCATTTTTCGCGGATTTTTTAATTTGCCGATTTGATTGATGAGGGGAGTTCTTGTTGCTAATTGGCAACAATGTGACAGTTTTGTTGTTTTTGCGCGTCTTCTTGGCACTGTGCAGGCTGTGACAAGTATTTTGTAAACAAGTAGATAGCGCTGTCCTGTTGTTTTTTTGCTGATTTTTACCTGTCATGACGGGGCTGTCTTTGTTTTTTTGCAACGCCAGTCTTATATTGGCTACAGCGATCGACGGAACATACCGTCGGCACATAAATGTCCAGGCAAACGGTTTCGCCGGGAAGCCCACAGGACAAAATCAACTGACTTGAAAGGATTTGCAATGAACAAGAAGCTCATCGCCTTGGCGTTGGCTGCCCTGCCTGCGGCGGCCATGGCCGACGTGACCATCTACGGTCAGATCCGTGGCGGTTACGAATACAACAAAACCTACAACTCCACTCTGAGCAAGGATGCCAATGGCAAGCCGCAAGGCAGCTCCGAGGTCAATGACTGGACGTCGCGCCTGGGCTTCAAGGGCAACGAGGATCTGGGTAATGGCCTGAAAGCGATCTGGCAGGTGGAAAGCGCGATCAGTGTCGATGGCACCAATTCGACCGGTTTTGGCACCCGCGACACCTTCATTGGCCTGGCTGGCGACGGCTGGGGGCAGATTCGCTTGGGCCGGCTGTCCAACTATCCGAACATGGATATGGAACAGGTGGATCCGGGCTATTACAGCACTCAGAGCGTAGGCGGCCTTGGCATGTTCACTCGCCTCGATACCCGCGTGAATAACGCCATTCGCTATGACAGTCCCAACTGGTCTGGCTTCAGCTATATGGCGTTGTGGGGCGCTGACGAAAATAGGAACATTGCAACTGATGGCTCTGGCACTCGTACCAACAACCAACTGATCAACATTGGTTTGAGCTACGAGAACTCCGGTTACTTTGCCAAGTACAGCTTCGTCAACCAGGGCGATTCCAACAAAGTGGGCGCGGGCTTGAAGGATTGGCATCGTCTGGAAGCTGGTTACAATGCCAACAATATTTATGCCGCGTTTGGTTATCAGCAAGTTCGCGGTTATGTAGGCGGAGTGGCCGGAGCGTATTCAGACCAGACGGGGGTGTTGTATAACGTCAAGGCGTTGAATGCCAGTGGCGCGTCGCTTGGTTCTACTCAGGCGGTTAAGACCAAGGAACTGGCTTTGACTGGCGGTTATACCTTTGGCGCGTTTACTCCGTACCTGAGTTATGCCAAGGGGTATGACCTCAGCGTCGGCGGCAATACCGTGTCCAAATCTGGTTATGACCAGTTTGTGCTGGGTCTGGACTATGCGCTGTCCAAGCGCACCGATGTTTACACCTCTTATGGTCACGTGAACTGGAAGGCTGATAACCTGACGAGCGAAAGCTCCTTCGGCCTGGGCCTGATCCACCGCTTCTAACAAACGGTATTCTTTTCCTCTGAAAAAGGGCTGCCTCGGCAGCCCTTTTTTTGTCCGGTCAACTAGAGAGCCTGATGGACAGGGATTTGCCAGTTCGATTCGCATATAATACCGTCACAGCCTATACCTGATCACGACCGCAAGGTTCGAACCGGATCGATTTCGCTTATGGAAGCTACCGCAGGGATTTCAGGCCTGGGCAGGGCCCTGGTCCAGCACAATATGCTGTTGCAGCAGGATGCGGACGCCATTTCGAAACAGGCGATCACTTCCCATCTCAGCTTTGTCGAGCAACTGATCCAGAGCAAGAAGATGGCCGCGCGCGACATCGCGATGTTTTCATCCAGAGTGTTCGGTTACCCGCTGCTGGATCTGGCTTCGCTGGATACCGACCAACTACCCAAGGGGCTGGTGGACGACGAGGTGATCGCCAGCCGCCGGCTGCTGCCGTTGCTCAAGCGCGGCAATAAGCTTTACATCGGCACTTCCGATCCCACCCAGACATCCGCCTACCACGCGATCACTTTCAAGACCGGCCTGACGGTAGAAGTGGTCGTGGTGGAAGAAGACAAGCTGTCCAAGCTGATCGGACGATATCAGGACAATTCGACTTCGGCGTTGAAAGAGCTGGAGAGCGAGGATTTCGGCGATCTGGAGTTCGCCGATCCCGAGGCGCAACTCGACAGCGGTCCTCAGACCGAGGTCGACGACGCGCCGGTGGTGAAGTTCATCCACAAGATGTTGCTGGATGCGATAGGCCTTGGCGCGTCCGACATTCACTTCGAGCCATACGAGAAGTACTACCGCATCCGCTACCGGGTGGATGGCGTGTTGAAGGAGGTGGCGCAGCCGCCATTGCTGCTGAAGGAAAAGATCGCCTCCCGCATCAAGGTGATTTCCAGGCTGGATATTTCGGAAAAGCGGCTGCCTCAGGATGGCCGGCTGAAGCTGGTGATTTCCAAGACCCGGGCGATAGATTTCCGCGTCAGCACCTTGCCCACCTTGTTCGGCGAGAAAATCGTGATGCGTATCCTGGATTCGTCGGCGGCCTCGCTGGACATCGAGCAGCTGGGCTTCGAGCCGGAGCAAAAAACGCATCTGTTGAGGGCGATAGCCCGGCCCTACGGCATGGTGCTGGTGACCGGCCCTACCGGCAGCGGCAAGACCGTATCGCTTTACACTTGTCTGAACATTTTGAACAAGCCGGACACTAATATCTCCACTGCGGAGGATCCGGTGGAAATCAACCTGCCCGGCATCAATCAGGTCAATGTCAACGAAAAGGCGGGCTTGACCTTCGCCTCGGCGTTGAAAGCTTTTCTGCGACAAGATCCTGACGTGATCATGGTGGGCGAGATTCGCGATTTCGAGACCGCCGACATCGCGATCAAGGCCGCGCAGACCGGCCACATGGTGTTCTCGACGCTGCATACCAACGACGCGCCGTCCACCTTGACGCGGATGCTGAACATGGGCGTGGCGCCGTTCAACATCGCCAGTTCGGTGTTGCTGATCATGGCGCAGCGCTTGGCGCGCAAACTATGCAGCCATTGCAAGCAGCCGGTGGAGATTCCCGAGGAGGCGCTGCTGCGCGCGGGTTTCTTGAAGGAGGAGTTGGCCGGCGGCTGGCACCCCTACGGGCCGGTTGGCTGCGAGGAGTGCAGGAACACCGGCTACAGGGGGCGCGTCGGGATTTTCGAAGTGATGCCGATCAGCGATGCGATGATGCGGCTGATCATGAAGAACGGCACTGCGGTGGACATCTCCGATCTGGCCAAGGAGGAGGGCATGGTCGATCTGCGCCGCGCCGGCCTGCTGAAGGTGATTGCCGGCATGACCTCGCTGGCCGAGGTCGAGGCGGTGACCAACGATTGAACGGCGACCCACGGCGTTAATTAAAGGAAATGGGGCGATGGCGACCACGGCGGCCAAGAAAGCGAATCCAGGCTATATCTGGGAATGGGAAGGCAAGGACAAGTCCGGCAAGATGATACGGGGCGAACTGCGCGCCGAGTCCGAGACTGTCGCCAAGACCCAGCTGCGGCGGCAGGGCATCAATGTCGCCAAGATCCGTCGCCGTCGCAGCGGTTTCGGCAAGAGAATCACCGAGAAAGACATCACGCTGTTCGCCCGCCAGTTGTCGACGATGATGCGGGCTGGCGTGCCGCTATTGCAGGCTTTCGACATCGCGGCCAAAGGGCACGGCAATCCGGCGGTGACGCGGATGCTGCTGGAGGTGAGGGCGGATGTCGAAACCGGCATGTCGCTGGCGGAGTCGTTCCGCAAGCGCCCGCTGTATTTCGACAAGCTGTTCTGCAACATCATCGCTGCCGGTGAGGCGGGAGGCGTGCTGGACACGCTGTTGGACAAACTGGCCACCTACAAGGAAAAGGTGATGGCCATCAAGTCCAAGATCAAATCGGCGATGATCTATCCCTCGGCCATCGTCGGCACCGCCTTCATCATTACCGCGGTGATCATGATTTACGTGATCCCGGCGTTCAAGGACCTGTTTTCCAGCTTCGGCGCCAATTTGCCGGCGCCGACGTTGTTCGTGATCTGGCTGTCCGATCAATTCGTCCATTTTTGGTGGCTGATCTTCGGCACCCTGTTCGGCGCGATTTTCGCTTTTTTCTACGCGTTCAAGCGCACGCCCAAGATGCAGGAGCAGATGGACCGCATCCTGCTGCGGCTGCCGGTGATCGGCGACATCATACGCAAGGCCACCATCGCGCGCTGGGCGCGCACGTTGTCGACGCTGTTCTCCGCTGGCGTGCCGCTGGTGGAGGCGCTGGACTCGGTCGGTGGTGCCGCGGGCAACCAGGTTTATGCGGAGGCGACGCGACGCATCCAAGCTGACGTCAACACCGGCTCCAGCCTCAGTTACTCAATGCAGCGTTCCGATCTGTTTCCCAATATGGTGCTGCAGATGACCTCGATCGGCGAGGAGTCCGGCTCGCTGGACCAGATGCTGGACAAGGTGGCCGACTTTTACGAGGAAGAAGTGGATAATGCGGTGGCCGCGTTGTCCAGCCTGCTGGAGCCGGCGATCATGGTGATTTTGGGTATATTAATAGGCGGGCTGGTGATCGCGATGTACATGCCGATTTTCAAGATGGGCCAGGTGGTGGGTTGATGCTGGACGACATGACATGGTTGTTGGCCACCCATCCTGCCTGGTTGACCGGCGCGGCGCTGCTGTTGGGCTTGATGGTGGGCAGTTTTCTGAATGTGGTGATCCATCGCCTGCCCAAGATGCTGGAGCGGGAGTTTTTAGCGGATAGCGTCGAATACCTCGCCGAAGGCGACGCGTCGTCCGCGCTGCGGCTGGCCGCCCAGCAGGCCAGGAATGAGCTGGACGATGGGAAGGGCTACAATTTGTGGCGGCCCGCCTCGCATTGCCCGGCTTGCCATGCGCCGGTGCGGCCCTGGCACAATGTGCCGCTGCTGAGCTTTCTGTTGTTGCGCGGCCGTTGCGGCGATTGCGAAGCGGGCATCGCCTGGCGCTACCCGCTGGTGGAGCTGCTGAGCGGCGCATTGTTCGGCTTTCTGGCTTGGAAGCTGGGCTGGGGCTGGCCTCTGGCCGGCGCTTTGGCGTTGACGGCTTGTCTGCTGGCATTGGCTTTCATCGACTTCGACACCAAGCTGTTGCCGGACAGCCTGACCTTGCCGTTGCTGTGGGGCGGCCTGCTGTTCAACCTGCAGACAGGGCTGGTGCCGCTGAGCGACGCGGTGTGGGGCGCGGTATTCGGTTATCTGTCGCTGTGGCTGGTGTTCCACGGATTCCGGCTGCTGACCGGCAAAGAAGGTTTCGGCTACGGCGATTTCAAGTTGCTGGCGGCGCTGGGCGCATGGCTGGGCTGGAGCATGTTGCCGCTGATCATCCTGTTGTCGTCGCTGGTGGGCGCGTTGTTCGGTGTCGCGCTGATGGCGGCTTCCAAAGTCCGGGGCGGGCAGCAGATTCCCTTTGGCCCCTATCTGGCGGCGGCAGGCTGGATCGCGCTGGTGTGGG
The DNA here is from genome assembly GCF_039708975.1 of Chromobacterium indicum. Taxonomy (NCBI): domain Bacteria; kingdom Pseudomonadati; phylum Pseudomonadota; class Betaproteobacteria; order Neisseriales; family Chromobacteriaceae; genus Chromobacterium; species Chromobacterium indicum. Next base: position 348,045 of record NZ_JAYFSJ010000002.1, on the reverse strand, counting down.
GGCCGCAGATCATGAATGGATATTTGGCATGGCTATCCCGGTAGTGGGATTGACCGGGGGAATAGGCTCCGGCAAGAGCGCGGCGGCGGATCGCTTCGCCGAACTGGGCGTGCCGGTGGTGGACACGGACCAAATCGCCCATCTGCTGACCGGGCCTGGCGGCGCGGCGATGGCGGCTATCGAGCGCGCGTTTGGCCCGTCGGCGCTGGCCGGCGATGGTTCGCTGGACCGCGCGGCGATGCGGGCGAGAGTGTTCGCGGATCCAGAGGAGCGGCATAGGCTGGAGGCCATCCTGCATCCGGCCATCTACGCGGAAAGCTTGAGCCGGCTTGAGGACGCTGTCGGGGATTACGCGGTGCTGGTGGTGCCGCTGCTGTTTGAAAGCAACCGTTATCTGCCCTTGCTGGCGCGGACGCTGGCGGTGGATTGCCGCGAAGAGGTCCAGGTGGAACGGGTGATGCGGCGCAACGGATTGAGCGCGGAGGCGGTGCGTGCGATCATGGCCGCGCAACTGCCGCGCGAGCAGAGGCTGAGCCGCGCCGACGATGTCATCGACAATAGCGGCGGCTTGGCAGAATTGAGGCTTCAAGTTGATGCCAAACACAGTTATTATCTGGCAAATCTTGTCAAAGCATTGTTATAAGGCTTGCTGCAAGCCGTGGAGAAGGGCAGATCTGCCGTGATCAGTTTCGAATTTCCTGTCACCGAGCGCACCCGTATTCTGCTCCGTCTGGAGTATCTGTACGGGCGGTTGGCCTACTTTATCGGCAAGGATCACCCGCATGATCATCACGCCGCGCTGCAGGTTCTGTTCGAGCTGATGGAGACGGCGTCCCGCGCCGACCTGAAGGCCGACCTGCTGCAGGAGCTGGAGCGGCAGAAGCAGATGTTGGAAGCCTTGCGCGACAATCCCAATGTGGCGGAGGAAACGCTGGAAGGCGTGCTGGAGGAGATCGAGCGCGCGTCGTCGCAGCTGCTGGCGCTGACCGGCAAGTTCGGGCAGAACCTGCGCGAGAACGAGTGGCTGATGGCGATCAAGCAGCGCGCCGGCATTCCCGGCGGCACCTGCCAGTTCGACTTGCCGTCCTACCATCTGTGGCAGCAGCGCTCCGCCGAAGTCCGGCGCCAGGATCTGCGCCGTTGGGCCGCGCCGCTGATGCCTACCGCCGACGCCGCCGAAATCCTGCTGCACCTGCTGCGCGACAGCGGCAAGACCTATCATTACGTTGCCCGCAAGGGCGCGTTCCAGCAGATGTCCGGCGGCAAGGTGGTGCAGCTGATCCAGGTCGCCTACGACGATAATCTGGAACTGCTGCCCGAGCTGTCCGCCAACAAGTACGCGCTCAACATCCGCTTCGTCAACGCAGTGACCGGCGAGACCCGGCCGCGGCAGACCGAGCAGGATGTCGAGTTCCAACTGACCAATTGCAAGTTTTGAGCATCATGTCCGAATCCGTACGCATCGTCGCCTGTCCCACCTGCAAAGCCGAAGTGCGCTGGGAGCCGCAGAGCCGTTACCGCCCGTTCTGCAGCGAACGCTGCCGCCTGATCGATCTGGGGCAGTGGGCCAGCGAGACTTACCGGGTACCGGCGGAGGAGGACTCTCCGCCCGGAGAAGCGCCGCCGACGCACTGAAGCGCGCAGGCAAACGAAAAACCGCCAGGCCAAGCAGCCCGGCGGTTTTGTTTTGGCGGCTGGCCGTTCAGGCGCGAGCGGCCAGCGCGGCGCCGGAGGCGAAATAGCGTTTGACGCCGCTGAAGATGGCATTGGCCATCTGCTGCTGAAACTCGGCGGTGATCAGCCGCTGCTCTTCTTCCGGATTGGAGATGAAGGCGGTTTCCACCAGAATGGACGGAATGTCCGGCGCTTTCAGCACCGCGAAGCCCGCTTGCTCCACCGCGTTCTTGTGCAGCTTGTTCAGGCCGCCCAGCTGGCCCAGCACGGTTTTGCCCAGCTTCAGGCTGTCGTTGATGGTGGCGGTCTGGGTCAGATCCAGCAGCGTGTGCGCCAGATACTTGTCCTTGCTGCCGATCTTGACGCCGCCGACCAGGTCGGAATTGTTCTCGGTCTGCGCCAGCGCCTTGGCGAAGGCGCTGGTGGCGCCTTTCTCGGACAGCGCGAACACCGAGGAGCCGCGCGCGGCGCGGTTGGGCGCGGCGTCGGCGTGGATGGAGACGAACAGGTCTGCATTCAGCTTGCGCGCCTTGGCCACGCGCACGCCCAGCGGGATGAACACGTCGTCGCTGCGCGTCATGTAGGCGCGCATATTGGACTCGGCGTCGATCAGCTGTTTCAGCTGATGGCCTATCTTCAGCACCACGTCTTTTTCGCGATTGCCTTGCAGGCCGATGGCGCCGGGGTCTTCGCCGCCGTGGCCGGGGTCCAGCATCACCACGATGGGGCGGTCGCTGTTCTTGGCCTTGGGCTTGATCTGCGCAGGGGGCTGTTCCATCTTGCCCTTGTTGTAGTCCTGCAGCAGCGCGAGTAGCGGATCGTCTTGCTGGCCGCTGGCCGGATACAGGTCCACCACCAGCCGGTGCTGGTATTCGGCCACCGGCGCCAGCGCGAAGGCCTGTGGTTTGACGTCGGTCTTCAGATCCAGTACCAGGCGCACCGTATCCGGGTCGAACTGGCCGGCGCGGGCGGTGCGGATATAAGGATCGGCGGCGGCGATCTGGCCGCTGATGTCCTTCAGCACGCCGTTCAGCTGCACGCCTTGCAGATCGATCACCAGCCGGTTCGGATTGGCCAGCGTGAACTGCTTGTATTGGATGGCGGCGCTGGACTCCAGCGTGATGCGGGTGTAAGTGGACGACGGCCAGATGCGCAAGGCGACGATCTGGCTGCCGGCCGCCCAGCCTTTTCGGCTGACGGCGATCAGAAAGGTGGCTGCCGCTGCGCCTAGCAGCGTGCGGCGTTTGGGGTCGAAAGTCGAATCAGGCATGACTGTCCGGTTTGGCTCAGGGCTTGAAAGTGATAGGTGCGACCGTCTCCGGCGACGGCAAGTTCCAGCACGATGTCGGGCGCGGGCGCGAGTCCGCGGGCCTTGTCCGGCCACTCCACCAAGCATAGGCTGTCTTGTCCGAAATATTCGCTGAAGCCGGCGTCGTTCCATTCTTCGGGATCGGCGAAGCGGTACAGGTCGAAGTGATGGACACTATATTCAGGTAAGGCGTAGCTTTCCACCAGGGTGTAGGTGGGACTTTTCACCTTGCCGCGGTGGCCCAGCGCCGCCAGCAGGCCGCGGGTGAACGTGGTCTTGCCCGCGCCCAGATCGCCCAGCAGGTGGACGGTCAGGCCGGGTTCTGCGGCGGCGGCGAAGGCTGCGCCCAGCGCCAGGGTCGCGCTCTCGTCGGGCAGGCCGCCGCTTTGAACGCTGGTATCATCCATCGCCATGACTGAGAATCCTCCTCAAAAACCGGATTATCCCGAATTGTCGCGCCAAATCAAAGCCTGGGCGCGCGAAGCCGGTTTCGCCGACGCCCGCGTCACGCGCGCGGCGCTGCCGCCGGAGGCGGAACAACGGCTGGAAGCCTGGCTGGCGGCAGGCCATCACGGCGAGATGGACTATATGGCCCGGCATGGCGCGATGCGCGTGCGGCCGGCCGAACTGGTGCCCGGCACGCTGTCGGTGATTTCGCTGCGGATGAACTACTGGCCGGGGGGCGAGTCCGCCGAGCAGGTGCTGGCGGACCCGTCGCGCGCCTACCTGTCGCGTTACGCGTTGGGGCGCGACTATCACAAGGTGCTGCGCAACCGGCTGCAGAAGCTGGCCGAGCGCATAGAAGGCGCGGTCGGATCGTTCGGCTACCGGGTGTTCACCGACAGCGCGCCGCTGGCCGAGGTGGCGCTGGCGTCCCAGGCCGGCCTGGGGTGGCGCGGCAAGCACACGCTGTTGCTGACCAAGCGCCAGGGCTCGCTGTTTTTTCTGGGCGAGATCCTGACCGACCTGCCGCTGCCGCCGGATGAGGCCGAAGACGGCCATTGCGGCCGCTGCACGCGCTGTCTGGATGTCTGTCCCACCGGCGCCATCATCGAACCCTACACGGTGGACGCGCGCCGCTGCATTTCCTATCTGACCATCGAATTGAAGGGCCCGATTCCGGAACCGCTGCGGCCCTTGATCGGCAACCGGGTGTACGGCTGCGACGATTGCCAGCTGTTCTGTCCGTGGAATCGTTTCGGCGCTTTAACAGCAGAAGCTGATTTTGCGGTGCGTCATGGTCTGGATGGCGCCAGTCTGGTAGAACTGTTCGACTGGAGCGCGGACGAGTTCCGCGAGCGGATGGCCGGCAGTCCGATCTACCGCATCGGCTACCACAAATGGCTGTCCAATCTGGCGGTGGGCCTGGGCAACGCGCCGACCACGCCGGAAGTGGTGGCCGCGTTGCGCCGGCGGCTGGATTTTCCCGATGAGCTGGTGGCCGAGCCGGTGCGCTGGGCGCTGGCCCGGCACGGCCAGTCCTGTTGATTTCAATTGCGGGACGGCGCGATCACCAGCGATTCCCCTTCCAGCACCACCTTGTCGCCGACGCGGCATTGCGTGGAGAGGCGCACCCGTTTCTTTTCCGGGATCAGCTCTTCTACGGTGACGCGGGTGATGACGGTTTCGCCGATGCGCACCGGCGCCTTGAAGCGGGTGGATTGAGACAGGTAGACGGTGCCGTAGCCGGGGAGGCGGGTGCCGATCACGCCGGAGATCAGGCTGGCGGTCAGCATGCCGTGGGCGATGCGGGTCTCGAATGGGGTGGTGGAGGCGTAGGTCTGGTCCAGATGCACTGGATTGTTGTCGCCGCTGACGGCGGAGAACAGAAGCACATCGGCCTCTGTGATGGTTTTGCCGGTTTCGGCGCTGGCGCCGACGGCCAGATCCTCGAAATAGACGGTCATGACAACTCCCTGCGAGATTTATGACGGGGAAATGTTGCAGTGCATTGTGACAGCTTTGGCCTGAAATGCAAACCGCAGGGAAATGACGTACTATCGACGCCGAGTTGCATTTTCACCACGCGCCGCGCCGGCGCGTACAAACCAAACGCTCGTTTGAATTTTGCTTGGGGCATAATCAGGCTCTGCTGGCCGTCGTTGCCTTCCGCGTTCGATTAACCCACAGAAGTTTGCTGGAGGAATATGAAAGTTCTAGTCGCAGTGAAACGCGTTGTCGATTACAACGTGAAAGTCCGCGTCAAAGCCGACGGCAGCGACGTTGATATCGCCAATGTCAAGATGTCGATGAACCCTTTCGACGAGATCGCCGTGGAAGAGGCGGTGCGTCTGAAGGAAGCCGGCAAAGTGAGCGAGATCATCGCCGTGTCCATGGGCGTCAAGCAGTGCGAGGAAACCCTGCGCACCGCGCTGGCGATGGGCGCCGACCGCGCCATCCTGGTGGAGACCGATGTCGAGCTGCAGCCGCTGGCCGTGGCCAAGCTGCTGAAGGCCGTCGCCGACAAGGAACAGCCGCAGCTGGTGATCCTGGGCAAGCAGGCGATCGACGACGACGCCAACCAGACCGGCCAGATGACTTCCGCGCTGCTGGGCTGGTCTCAGGGCACGTTCGCCTCCAAGGTGGACCTGGCGGCCGAGACCGTGGATGTGATCCGCGAGATCGACGGCGGCCTGGAGACCGTCAAGCTGCGCCTGCCGGCCGTGGTCACCGCCGACCTGCGCCTGAACGAGCCTCGCTTCATCAAGCTGCCCAACATCATGGCCGCCAAGAAGAAGCCGCTGGACAAGACCACGCCGGCCGACCTGGGCGTCGACGCCGCTCCGCGCCTGAAGACGCTGAAAGTGGCCGAACCGGCCAAGCGTTCCGCCGGCATCAAGGTGGCCAATGCCGCCGAACTGGTCGCCAAACTCAAGAACGAAGCAAAGGTGCTGTAAGACATGGCTATTCTCGTTATCGCTGAACACGACAACCAGAGCCTGAAGACAGGCACCCTGAACACCATCACCGCCGCAGCCAAGCTGGGCGAAGTGCACGTGCTGGTGGCCGGCCACAACGCCGCCGCAGCAGCCGACGCCGCCAAGAGCGTGGCCGGCGTGGCCAAGGTGCTGCTGGCCGACGCCGCCCACTACGCGCATGGCCTGGCCGAAAGCCTGTCCGCGCTGGTCGTAGGCCTGGCCAAGGGCTACAGCCATGTGCTGGCTCCGGCCTCGTCCTTCGGCAAGAACCTGCTGCCGCGCGTCGCCGCGTTGCTGGACGTCGCCCAGATTTCCGAAATCGTCGCCATCGAATCCGCCGACACCTTCGTGCGTCCGGTCTACGCCGGCAATGTGCTGGCCACCGTGCAGTCGGCCGACGCGATCAAGGTGATCACCGTGCGCACCACCGCCTTCGACGCGGCGGGCCAGGGCGGTTCGGCCGCGGTGGAAACCATCGCCGCCGGCGCAGACAGCCAGTTGTCAGCCTTCGTCGGCCAGGAGCTGACCAAGTCCGACCGTCCGGAGCTGGGCTCGGCCAAGGTCATCGTGTCCGGCGGCCGCGCGCTGGGTTCGGAAGAGCAGTTCAAGGCCGTGATCGGCCCGCTGGCCGACAAGCTGTCCGCCGCCGTCGGCGCCTCGCGCGCCGCGGTGGACGCCGGCTACGCGCCGAACGACTACCAGGTCGGCCAGACCGGCAAGGTGGTGGCGCCGCAGCTGTACTTCGCCGTCGGCATCTCCGGCGCGATCCAGCACCTGGCGGGCATGAAGGATTCCAAGGTGATCGTTGCGATCAACAAGGACGAGGAGGCCCCGATCTTCCAGGTGGCCGACTACGGCATCGTCGGCGACCTGTTCGCCGTGGTGCCGGAACTGATCGCCGAACTGTCGAAGTAAGCGACAGCCGGGGGCGCGGCCGCAAGCGCCCCCGACCGAGCAGGCAGCATAGCCGCCGGAACCAACAACAGCAGCCGGCGCCCTATCAGGGAGCGCCGGTTTTTTTTATGGCCCGCGGCGCGGGCCGACGCGAGAGAAGCAGAGGAGAAGCGCGATGATTTATCACGCCCCAATCAAAGACATCCGATTTGCATTGAACGAGCTGGCCGATCTGGCGGCGATCTGCGGGCTGCCGGGCTACGGCGAGTGCTCGGTGGAGCTCACCGACGCGGTGCTGGAAGAGGGCGCCAAGTTCGCCGAGGGCGTGCTGGCGCCGATCAACAAGCAGGGCGACCAGGGCGCCAAGTGGAAGGACGGCGAAGTGACCGCCGCGCCGGGCTTCAAGGATGCCTGGCGGCAGTACGTCGAATCGGGCTGGGTGGGCCTGCGCGCGCCGGAGGAATATGGCGGCCAGGGCATGCCGGCGCTGGTGGCGGCGGCGGTGGAGGAAATGTGGTGTTCGTCCAACCTGGCGTTCTCGCTGGCGCCGCTGCTGACGCTGGGCGCGGTTGAGGCCATCCATCATCACGCATCGGATGAGCTGAAGAGCGTCTATCTGCCGATGATGGCCAGCGGCCAGTGGACCGGCACCATGAACCTGACCGAGCCGCAGGCCGGCTCCGACCTGGCCCAAGTGCGCTCCAGGGCGACGCCGGCCGCCGACGGCAGCTATCGCGTAAGCGGCCAGAAGATCTTCATCACCTGGGGCGAGCACGACATGGCCGAGAACATCGTCCACCTGGTGCTGGCGCGCCTGCCGGACGCGCCGGCCGGGGTGAAGGGCATCTCGCTGTTCATCGTGCCCAAGTTTCTGGTGCAAGCCGACGGCTCGCTCGGCGCGCGCAACGACGTGCGCTGCGTGTCGCTGGAGCACAAGCTGGGCATCCACGGCAGCCCGACCGCGGTGATGAGCTTCGGCGACAACGACGGCGCGGTCGGCTACCTGGTCGGCGAGCCGAACAAAGGGCTGAACTACATGTTCACCATGATGAACCACGCTCGCTTGGGCGTGGGCATCGAAGGCGTGGCGGTGTCCGAGCGCGCCTACCAGAAGGCGGTGGAATACGCGCGCGATCGGGTGCAGAGCCGCGCGGTCGGTTCGCCCGACCCGGCCGGCGTGGCCATCATCCGGCACCCGGACGTGCGCCGCATGCTGATGACGATGCGCGCCCAGATCGAAGCGCAGCGCGCGCTGACCTTCTACGCCGCGGCCGCGCTGGACCGCGCCGCGCGCCATCCGGTGGCGGACGAGGCCGCCCGCAACCAAGCGCTGCTGAATTTCCTGATTCCCATCGTCAAGGGCTGGAACACCGAGCAGGCCAACGAGATCACCAGCCTGGCCATCCAGGTGCACGGCGGCATGGGCTACATCGAGGAGACCGGCGTCGCCCAGTACTACCGCGACGCCCGCATCACCGCCATCTACGAAGGCACCACCGGCATCCAGGCGCTGGACCTGATCGGCCGCAAGACGGCGATGGATCAGGGCGCGATCGCCCGCGCGCTGCTGGCCGAGGCGCAGTCGACGGCGAACAAGCTGCAGGCCGCGGGGTTCGATTCCGCCGCCGGCAACCTCTCCGCGGCGATCGCCGACGCCGAACGCTGTGTCGCCTTCATTCTGGAAACCTTCGGCGCCCAGCCGCAACTGGCCGCCGCCGGTTCGGTGCCGTTCCTGAAGCTGATGGGCATCGTGCTGGGCGGCTGGCAGCTGGGCCGCGCTGCGCTGATCGCCAAGGAAAAGCTGCAGGACGCCGATGCGGACAGCGATTTCCTGAACGCCAAGATCATCACCGCGCGCTTCTTCGCCGAGCACTTGCTGCCGCAGGTTTCCGGTCTGGCGGCGGCGATTCTGAATGGCGCCGATAGCGCGCTGGCGCTGGATGACAGCCAGTTTTGACCAGCTAGATCCGATATGCCGACGCCGCGGCCTCGCCGCGGCGTTTTTTTATGCGAAAATGCCGAAAGTTTGCTTTTTACCGATGTAAATTTCTTGTTTTGATGCGATGAGAATCAAGCGGCAAGCGAGTCGGCTGTAAATATTAACGATGACTAAATTTTCATCTGTCATCAAATATTCAGGCAACCTATTGCAAAATCGTGCTCTTGCTGCTTAATCTAGCGTGCCTGCTGTGACAGTCGCTCAGCAAATTTACGATACGGAAGGCCGATGGTTTCAGGGGACAAGACAATCATGCGCCGCAAGCTGGACTTCAGCCGCTGGCGGCTGCCGGGCCGGCAGTGGCACAAGGCCCTGCCCGCCGCGGCGCTGGGACTGGCCGCTTTCTGGCTGGGCCAGCAGTTGAGCGCGCTGCTCGCGCCTTCCGCGCCCGGCTACCGCGATCTGGCGCCGGCCCAGCCGCAGGCCGCCGCGGCCGCGGCCGCGCAGGGGCATTGGTTCGGCGAGGCGCCACAGCAGCCGGTGGCGGCTTTGCCGCCAGTCCGGCTGTTGGGCGTGTACGCGCCCAGCCGCGACGGTGTGCAGGGCTTCGCCATCATCGACAGCAACGGCCACCCCGAGCCGCTGTTGCAGGGCAAGCAGACGCCCGACGGCTGGGAGCTGGTCAAGGTCGCGCCCAATGGCGTCACCCTGCGCTCAGGCGGCAACGAGCAGTTCGTTCCGCTGCAGCGCCAGAGCGGCGGAGGCGACATGCAGCAATCCGCGCCGTCGCAGCCTCCCGCGATGCAGCCAGCCCAGCCCATGCCCGGCGCCGTACCCATTCCGATTCCGGGCCAAAACGCCGTACCCGATGCCCAGCCTCAACCCGCGGTGGATCCTGCCGCGATGATTCGCCAATAAGAGAGTGCAATGCGAATTTCCAAGCTCGTCGCCGCCCTGGCCCTGGTTTACAGTTGCAATCTGCTCGCCGCGCCGCAAAACGATACGGTCATGCTCAACTTCGTCAATGCCGACATCGAAACCGTGGTCAAGGCGATAGGCGAGATCAGCGGCAAGAACTTCATCATCGATCCGCGCGTCAAGGGCACGGTCAACATCGTTTCCAGCCGGCCGGTGCCGCGCGCGCTGTCCTACCAGGTGCTGTTGTCGTCGCTGCGCCTGCAGGGATTTTCCGCGGTGGAGGGCAACGGCGTGATCAAGATCGTGCCGGAGGCGGACGCCAAGCTGCACGCCAAGGCGAGCAAGAGCATTCCGCGCGGCGACGGCGACCGGCTGATCACCAAGGTGTTCGCGCTGAAAAACAGCAACGCCAACCAGCTGGTGCCGGTGATACGGCCGCTGGTGTCGCCCAACAACACGGTGGCGGCCTATCCGCAGTCCAACGCGCTGATCGTCACCGACTACGCGGACAACATCCAGCGCATCGAATCCATCATCGAATCGGTGGAGTCGGCGGCGGCGGGCGACACCGTGGTGATGCCGGTGCTGTTCGGCTCAGCGGTGGAGCTGGCCAATTCGCTGAACAAGCTGATGCAGGAAGGCGGCGCCGACGGCGGCAAGACTACCATCCTGGCCGACGCGCGCGCCAATGTGCTGATGGTGCGCGCCGATACCCCGGGCAAGATCGGCAAGGTCAAGAGCCTGCTCAAGGTGCTGGACCAGCCCAGCCAGGCCGGCTCCAACGTCCGCGTGGTCTACCTGAAGAACGCCCAGGCGTCCGAGGTGGCCAAGACGCTGCGCCTGCTGCTGGCCAGCGAGGGCAGCCCGGTGCAGACGCGCAGCACGATCAATACCGCAACGTCTACCGGGGGCAGCGCGAGCCTGATGCCTTCCTCCACCGGTGCCGGCAGCGGCAGCGGCGCTTCGGCCCAGAATCCGGTGTCGTCGCCGGACGCGGGAGCGGCCGCGGCGGCCTCCTCGTCCTCCTCTTCCGCGCCGTCCGGCGCCGGCATCGGCACGATGATCCAGGCCGACAGCAACAGCAACGCGCTGATCCTCAACGTGCCGGATCCGATGTATCAGAATCTGCGCAACGTGATCGACCTGCTGGACAAGCGCCGGGCCCAGGTTTATGTCGAAGCGCTGGTGATGGAGGTGACCGCCAGCCGCACCACCAAGATCGGCGTGCAGTGGGCGGCGAATGTGCATGGCAACGGCCTGATCGGCAACAGCCTGCCCAGTCCTTCCCCGTCCATCGTGCCGGGAAGCGGCGGCGCGACGCCGACTTCGCCGTTGTCGGGTCTGGTCAACAGCCTGACCGGCGGTGGTTTGACCGCCGCCATCATCAACACCATCACCGTGGGCGGGCAGCAGATTCCGACGCTTGGTCTGCTGGCCCAGGCCTTGGAGCAGGAGGCGCAAGGCAATCTGGTGGCCAGCCCTCAACTGGTGACGATGGACAACGAGGAGGCCAAGATCGTGATCGGCCAAGAGATCGGAGTGCCGACCGCCACTTATCCAGCCGGAACCAATGGCACCTCCAACGCGCCTTACAGTACCTATGACCGCAAGACGGTGGGCTTCGGCCTGAAGATCACGCCGCAGATCTCCGAAGGCGGCACCATCCGGATGAAGATCAGCCAGGCGGCCGACTCCATCGACCAGACCACGCTGAGTGCGGCCGCGGGCCCCACCTTCAACCGCCGCACGCTGGACACGGTGGTGACAGTCGGCGACGGCGGCCTGGTGGCGCTGGGAGGGTTGACCCAGGAAACCACGAGCAATGCCGAGGACAAGGTGCCGCTGCTGGGCGACATCCCGGTCATCGGCAACCTGTTCAAGTACCAGGGCAAGGAGCGCAAGAAGACCAACCTGATGATCTTCATCCGCCCCACCATCATCCGCGACGAGATCGGCAACCGCGCGGTGGCCGGCGAGCGCTACGGCTACGTGATGGACGACGCGACGCGGAATGCGGGACGCAAGCTGCCGCTGAGCCTGAACGATCAGCTGAAGGCGCCGGCGGCCGGCAGCATCCACGGCGCGTTGAACGCGCTGGATGCGCTGAACAAGTCGGAAGACAACGCCAAGGCCAAGCAATGATGCAAGCCAAGTTCGCGACGCTGCTGCCCTTTCCCTTCGCCCGCGCCAACGGGGTCATCCTGCTGGACGGCGAGGTCGGCCGGGTGCTGCTGCTGCGCGAGGACGCCAAGCCGGCGGCCTGGGCCGAGGCGCTGCGGGTGCACGGCGGCGAGCTGTCGGGCGTGGAGACGCTGACGGCCTCCCAATTCGAGAAGCGCCTGTCCGAGCACTACGCCAGCCGCGACGGCGCGGCGGCGGAGATGGTGGACGACATCGGGCAGGACATGGACCTGAACCAGATGGTCGAGTCCTTGCCGACGGTGGAGGACCTGCTGGAAAGCGAGGGCGACGCGCCCATCATCCGCATGATCAACGCGCTGCTCACCCAGGCGCTGCGCGACGGCGCGTCCGACATCCACATCGAGGCCTTCGAGGATCGATCCACCGTGCGCTTCCGTCTGGACGGCACGCTGCGCGATGTGGTCAGTCCGCACCGCGCGCTGCACGCGGCGATGGTGTCGCGGATCAAGATCATGGCCAACCTCGACATCGCCGAGAAGCGCATTCCGCAGGATGGCCGCATCTCGCTGCGCTTGGGCGGGCGGCCGGTGGACGTGCGGGTGTCGACGCTGCCCACCAGCCACGGCGAGCGCGTGGTGCTGCGTCTCTTGGACAAGGAAAACGCCAAGCTGGACCTGGCCACGCTGGGCATGGCCGCCGACACGCTGGCCTCGGTGGACACCTTGATCCGCCAGCCGCACGGCATCCTGCTGGTCACCGGCCCCACCGGTTCCGGCAAGACCACCACGCTGTACGCGGCGCTGTCGCGGCTGGATTCGGCCCACACCAACATCATGACAGTGGAAGACCCGGTGGAGTACCACCTGGACGGCGTCGGCCAGACCCAGGTCAACGCGCGCATCGACATGACCTTCGCCAAGGCGCTGCGCGCGATCCTGCGCCAGGACCCGGACGTGGTGATGATAGGCGAGATCCGCGACCTGGAAACCGCGCAGATCGCGGTGCAGGCGTCGCTGACCGGCCACCTGGTGCTGGCCACGCTGCACACCAACGACGCCGCCAGCGCGGTGACCCGCCTCACCGACATGGGCGTCGAGCCCTTCCTGCTGGCTTCCAGCCTGCTGGGCGTGATGGCGCAGCGGCTGGTGCGGCGCGTCTGCCCGCAATGCAAGGCGCCGCATCCGGTGCCGCTGGACGACGCGCCGGAGACGGTGCATTACCGTCCGGTCGGTTGCCCGGCCTGCAGCCAGTCCGGCTACAAGGGCCGTTATGGCATCTATGAGCTGATGCTGATCGACGACACCATGCAGCGGCTGATCCACGACCGCGCCTCCGAACATCGGCTGCGCGACCACGCCAGCCGCCACGGCATGCGCAGCCTGCGCGACGATGGCATGCGCTGGGTCAAGGCCGGCGAGACCAGCCTGGAAGAAATCCTGCGGGTGACGAGGAGCTGATGGCGGCCTTCAAGTACACCGCCTACGACGCGGCGGGCAAGGAGCAGAGCGGCCTGTTGGAGGCGGATTCCGCCCGCGCGGCGCGCGGGCAGCTCAGGGAGCGCGGCCTGCTGCCGGTGACGGTGGACAGCGTCAACGCCAAGACCGGCGGCGCCGGCAGCAATGTGCTGCGCCGCGGCCTGCCGCGCGCCGAGCTGGTGATGATCACCGAGCAGCTGTCGACGCTGCTCAACGCCGGCCTGACGCTGGAAAAGGCGTTGACCGCCGTCACCGAGCAATCGGAAAACGCCCGCAGCCGCACCGTGCTGGCGGCCCTGCGCAGCGACATTCTGGAGGGCAAGGGCTTCGCCCAGGCGCTGTCGTCGGCGCCCGGGGTGTTCTCGCCGCTGTACCGCTCACTGGTGCAGGCCGGCGAGCAGTCCGGCCATCTGGACATGGTGATGTCGCGGCTGGCGGAATACCTGGACAAACGGCAGAACACCCAGCAGAAAGTGACGCTGGCGCTGGCCTATCCGGCGGTGGTGACGCTGGTCGCCATCCTGGTGGTGGGCGGCCTGATGAGTTACGTGGTGCCGCAGGTGGTCAGTGTGTTCGCCCAGACCAAGCAGACCTTGCCTTTCCTGACCCGCGCGCTGGTGGCCTGCAGCGATTTCCTGCGCCAGTGGGGCGTGGTCATGCTGATCGGCATTGTCGCGGCGGCATTCCTGATCGTCCGCGCCTTGCGCGCGCCGGCGCTGAAGCGGCGTTTCCACGCCCGGGTGCTGAAGCTGCCGGTGTTCGGCCGGCTGTTCCGCGCGCTGAACACCGCGCGGATGGCCAGCACCCTGTCCATCCTGGTCGGCTCCGGCGTGCCGTTGCTGACCGCGCTGGAAACCGCGCGCGGCCTGATGACCATGCTGCCGATGCAGGACGCGGTGGCCGACGCGATGGCCAAGGTGCGCGAGGGCGTGTCGCTGTCGCGCGCGCTGAACGCCACCCGCCAGTTTCCGCCGGTATTGATCCACCTGATTTCCAGCGGCGAGGCCAGCGGCACGCTGTCCCACATGCTGGACCGCGCCGCCCAGCAGCAGGAGCAGGAGGTGGAGCGCAAGCTGGCCACCTTCACCACGCTGATGGAGCCGCTGCTGATTCTGGTGATGGGCGGCATGGTGCTGCTGATCGTGCTGGCCATCATGATGCCGATCATCGACATGAACCAGATGGTGCATTGAGCGTTCGCATGGATAGAGAATGGGCCCGCCGCGGCGGGTGCAATGATTTGGAAGAGACGCCGGGAAGCATTCCCGGCATGCATTTGGGAGAAAACATGAAAGCAGTTCGTCGCGCCGCTCAACGCGGTTTCACCCTGATCGAGATCATGGTGGTGATCGTCATCCTCGGCGTGCTGGCCGCGCTGGTGGTGCCCAAGGTGATGAGCCGCCCGGACGAGGCGCGCATCGTCGCCGCCAAGCAGGACATCGGTGCCATCAGCCAGGCGCTGAAGTTGTACCGGCTGGACAACGGCCGCTACCCCAGCACCGACCAGGGCCTGTCGGCGCTGGTGCAGAAGCCTACCGCCGCGCCGGAGCCTAAGAACTGGAAGCCGGGCGGCTACCTGGAGCGCCTGCCCAAGGATCCGTGGGGCAACGCCTACCAGTACGCCAATCCGGGCACCCACGGCGAGATCGACATCTGGAGCTTCGGCGCCGACGGCGAGCCGGGCGGCGAGAACAACGACGCCGACATCGGCAACTGGGACAGCGGCAAGTAAGCCGGGGCCGGAGAGAGGCAACGTGACTTCCGCCGCGCGCGCGCGCGGCTTCACGCTGATCGAGGTGATGGTGGTGATGCTGATCATCGGCGTGCTCGCCACCACCGTCACGCTCAGCCTGAGGCCGGACACCCATCGCCAATTGAATGACGAGGGCTACCGCTTCGCGCGCGTGCTGGAGCAGGCCGGCGATCTGGCCGAAATGGGAGACACGCTGGCTCTCAGCTGGAACGGCAAGGGCTATGCCTTCAGTCGGCTGGACGACGACGGCGAATGGCAGCCGGTGACCGAGGAGCTGCTGGCCGCGCACGAGTGGCCGGACGGCATATCGGGCGAGGGCGCGCTGCAGGACGGCAAGCCCTGGAAGGGCGACCGGCCGTTGCTGCTGTGGCAGGACGGCCGCGCCGCGGCGCTGGCGCTCAGGCTGGATGGCGCGGGCCGGCGGCTGAGCGTGCTGCAGTCGCCGCTGGGCCGGGTGACGGTGGCGGACGGCTCATGAAGCGGCAGCAAGGCTTCACCCTGTTCGAGGTATTGGTCGCGCTCGCCATCATCGCGGTGGCGCTGGGCGCGCTGCTGCGCGCCACGGGCCTCGCCGCCGACAACGCGGAAGGCATGGAGCGCCGGATGCAGGCCAACTGGGAAGCGCAGAATCAGATCGCGATGCTGCAGGCGCTGCGGCAGTTTCCGGAGCCGGGCCAGCAGGCCGGAGAAAGCAAGGAAGACGGCGTCGAATGGCGCTGGGAGCGCGAAATCTCGCCGACGCCCAATCCCAATTTCCGCAAGGTGACGGTGCGCATCCTGGCGCCCGGCGCAGGCCATTACGTGCTGGCCGAGATGACCGGTTACCTGCGGCAGCAGGCGGGAGGCGGCGGTTGAGCGCGCGGCGGCAGGGCGGCATGACGCTGCTGGAAATCCTGGTGGCGATGAGCCTGTTGGCCATCCTGTCAGTGATGGGCTACAAGGCTTTCGGCTCGCTGCTGATCGCCCGCGAGCGGCTGATGCAGACCGGCGAGCAGTGGGTGGACGTGGCGCGCGCCTTCCGCCGCCTGGAAAGCGATCTGGGAGGCCAGCAGCCGGTGGCCAACGCGGCCGAGCAGCAGCAGGGATTGACGCTGGGCGCCAGCAGCCTGGTGCTGCAGCCGGACGGCAAGGGCCAGGCGCTGATGCTGGAGGCGGTGTCCACCCGCTACCCCAGCGGACGGGAGCGCATCGTCTACCAGAGCGGCGAGGGCGGCGTCAGTTGGTCGGCCGGAGACGCTGGCGGCGCGTCGCCCATCGTCTACGCGCTGCTGGGGCGGGACATGCGCGTCGATTGGCGGGTATTGCTCAACGACGGCAGCTGGCAGGAGGCGTGGCCGATGGGCGACGCGGCCCAGGGGCGGGTGCCCCGGGCGCTGGAGATGCGGGTGAAGATGCCGGGCAAGCAACAGGCGCGGCGGATATGGGTGCTGCCATGAGGCGGCGGCAATCCGGCATGGCCGTGATCATGGCGCTGCTGATCGTCGCGCTGGCCACTACCGCGGCCAGCCTGGTGCTGTGGCAGCAGGGGTTGTGGTGGCACCAGCTGGAGAACGACAAGAGCCGCGCCCAGTTGCGGCTGGTGGCCGACGCCGGCCTGGGCTGGGCGATGGAAATCCTGCGCTTCAACAACGGGCCGGCCGGCAACGGCGTGGTGGCGCTGTCCCAGCTGTGGGCGCAGCCGCTGCCGCAGACCGAGGCGCAGGGCGTGAAGGTGAGTGGCGCGTTGGAGGATCTGCAGGGCCGTTTCAACATCAATTCGCTGGTGCTCAATGGCCAGACCAACGTCAAGCAGCTGAAGTTCTACAAGCGGCTGCTGAGTTCGCTGGGCTTGCCGAGCAAGTTGTCCGAGCCGTTGCTGAAGGCGCTGCGCGGCGGCAAGGACGAGGACGACAAGCCGTCGGCGGATGGTGCGGCCGCGGCGCCGCAGCCCAATCGCCCGCTGCCGCGGGTAGAGATGCTGCGCTGGCTGCCGGGCTACACGCCCGAAGTGATGGAGAAGCTTTTGCCACACATCGCGGCGCTGCCGCCGTCGGTGACGCAGATCAACGTCAACACCGCGACCGGCGAGGTGCTGAAGGCGATGGTGCCCGGCTTGGGCGACGGCAATATGATGGTGTTGATGAAACAGCGCCAGACCAATTATTTCAAGGACGCCAACGATTTCAAGGCGAGGCTGCCGGGCGGCGGCGTTTCCTTGCAGGACGTGGACATCGGCGCCGGATCCTCTTATTTCCTGTTGAACAGCCGGGCCGGCTACGGCAAGGCCAGGCTGTCGATGCGGGCGATGATTTACAGCAATCAGAACATCGTCAAACTGGTTTGGCGACAAGAAGGCAACAATGGCCGCAGCCCGCAGGCGCGGCCAGGTGGAGACAAACATGACGACGCTGCGACTGTATCTGCGTCCGGGCTGGCCCGATAGCGAGCCCGGCCTGCCCTGGGCCCTGCTGAACGCCCGCGGCGAGCTCTCCGCCCAGGGAGACAGCGCGCCCGGCGGCTGGCCCAAGGCCGACCAGTGCGAGTTGGTACTGCCGGCCGGCCGCACGCTGTTCACCGACGTGAAGCTGCCTGACGCGGTCAAGCAGCCGACGCCGGCCGTGATGGGTTTCGCGCTGGAAGAGGGGCTGGCCAACGATCCCGGCGCCAACCTTTACGCGCTGGGCGAGGCGCTGGCCGGCGGCCGGCGCGCGGTGGCGGTGACCGAGGCGGCCAGTCTGCGGCGCGCGGTGGCCATGCTCAAGAATCTGGGCCGGCTGTGCGACCGCATCGTGCCTGAGGAATGCCTGCTCGCGCCGCCGCCGGCGGACGGCTGGAGCGTGACCCGCCTGGCCGACCGCTGGCTGGTGCGCGCCGCCGCGCCGTACGCTGCCAGCCTGCCGAGAAGCGGGGGACAGATGGAGCACGCCCTGTTCGCCTCGCTGCTGGCGGCGACTCAGCCGGCGCGGCTGCGCTTGCACGGGGTGGACAGCGCCGACGAGGTGCTGGCCCATCTGCCCGGTTGGCAAGGCGAAGCCGCGCGCGGCGACGCGCACGACTGGCGCAGCGGCCGCCGCCACGCGGGTTACGACTTCGCCCAGGGCGATCTGGCCGCCAACCGCTACTGGCGCGACTGGGCGCCGTCACTGAAAAAGACCGGCTGGCTGCTGGGCGGGCTGCTGATCGCGCAGATCGCGCTGACGCTGGGCCAGTCAGGTTGGTACGCGTGGCGGAAGCACAGCCTGTCGCAGCAGATCCGAGCGGCAGCCACGCCGTGGATAGGCGGCCAGGCGCAGCCGGGCAGCAGCGCGCTGGCGATGACGCGGGCAGTGGACAAGCTCAGGCTGAGCCACGGCCAGCCGGCGCGCGACGATCTGGTGGAGCTGATGGGCGCGCTGGCGGCGGTCAGCGGGCGCGAGCTGCAAGTGCGGACGCTGGAGTACGAAGCCGGCAGGCTCAAGCTGCAGGTGGGCGAGGTACCGGCGGAAAGCCTGGCGCGCTGGCGCAAGCTGCTGGCGGCGCGGCAGATCATGCTGGACGCGACGAGCAGCCAGCCAGGCAGCAAGCAACTGGTGGTGGCGCGGGAGCCGTGACGATGAAAGCCTACAAGCAACAATTTCTCGAATACTGGAGCCAGCGCAGCCCGCGCGAGCAGCGGCTGCTGGCGGCGATGGCCGCGGTGCTGGGCGCGACGCTGCTCTATCTGGCGGTATGGGAGCCGGCCAGCTCGTCCCTGCAGCGCAACCGGACGTCGGTCGCGCGGCTGCAGGCCGAGCTGGGCGCGGTGAACGCATTGGCCGACGAGGCCGCCAAGCTCAAGCGCCAACCGGCGCAATCGCCGCTGCCTGCCAAGGAGCTGATCCCGCTGCTGCAGCAGACGGCCAAGAGCCAGGGCCTGTCCGTGGCCGGACTGCAGTTCAACGCCGACGGCGATTCCGGCGTGGCTATGGAGGGCGTGGTCGGCTTCGACGACTGGGTCCGCTTTGTCGGCATCCTGGCCGCGCAGCAGCAGGTGCGGGTGGTCAACGTCAAGGCGGAGGCGCAGCCGGTGCCGGGGCAGGTGAAGATCAAGGCGCTGCTGGCGCACGCGGGGGCGGCGGCATGAGGCGGCGCATTTTGAAGTGGCTGGGATTGGCCCTGTTGTTGCTGGCCGGCCTGTTGTCGTCGCTGCCGGCGAGCTGGCTGTCCTGGCCGGTGTCGCGCTACAGCGACGGGCATTGGAGCGTCAGCGAGGCCAGGGGCACGGTTTGGGACGGCGGCGCGAAGTTGGTCTACCTCGGGCCGGCCGGCGAGGTGCGCAGCATGAGTCCGCTGGCGTGGAAATGGCAGCCCAAGGCCTTGCTGTCCGGCCTGCTGGTCTGGCATCTGGACAGCGCCGGCCAGCCGGGCATGTTGCAGCTCGGTTTCGGCAAGCAGGAGGTCAGGGGGCTGGCCTTGTCGCTGCCGGTGGCGGCGCTGGCCGATTTGTCCAAGACCTGGCAGGCGGCGCGGCTGGGCGGCGAGCTGCAGCTGAACATTCCGCAACTGGCGCGGCAGGGCAAGGATGTCAGCGGCGCGGTGCAGATCGCTTGGCGCGGCGCGTCGTCGCCGTTGACCACGGTGCTGCCGTTTGGCAGCTACCAGCTGGATGTCGCCGGCACGGGCCAGGGGCTGAACCTGAATTTGTCCACGCTGGAAGGGCCGTTGATGCTCAGCGGCCAGGGCGCGTTGCCGGTCGGTGGCGCTTTCCACATGGTCGGCACCGCTGACAGCCCGCAGGACAAGTACGACGCCTTGAAGCCTCTGATGCTGATGCTGGGCCAGCCAGCGGGTCCGACCAGCGTCAGCTGGCAGGTGAAGCCGGGCATGTGACGTTTTTTTGAAAAATGGCGTCTGTCGTATTGTGCAAGTGCAAAATGCGCGGTACTATAGAAAGGTTTAACCAAACGGGACAGGCGCAGGCGCCGAGTCCCGTTATTCACATAAGAATTTTGAAAATCCCAGGGTGTAAAACAACAAAACCGGCGCTGCCGGTTTTTGTGTAAGCGCCCGAGCAATGCAACAGGAGCCAGCCAGTGTCAAACCTCCCCGCAATCCTTGTCTTGGCTGACGGCACGCTTTTCAGAGGTAGTGCTATCGGTGCCGCCGGCCACACGGTCGGCGAGGTGGTATTCAATACCGCCATCACCGGTTACCAGGAGATCCTGACGGACCCCTCCTATACCAGGCAGATCGTCACACTCACTTATCCGCACATCGGCAATGTCGGCGCGAATTCGGAAGACACCGAATCCCGCGCCGTTTTTGCATCAGGGCTGATCATTCGCGATCTGCCGCTGTTGCACAGCAACTTCCGCGCCGAAGATTCGCTGTCCGATTACCTGAAGAAGCACAAGGTGGTGGCGATCGCCGACATCGACACCCGCAAGCTGACCCGCATCCTGCGCGAGAAGGGCGCCCAGGCCGGCTGCATCATGGCCGGCGACATCGACGAGGCCAAGGCCCTGGAACTGGCGCGCGGCTTCGGCAGCATGGCCGGCCAGGATCTGGCCAAGGTCGTCAGCTGCCAGAAACCGTACGCCTGGACCGAGAAGCAATGGAAGCTGGGCGCGGGCTACCAGGTGCAATCGTCCACCCGCTACCACGTCGTGGCCTACGACTTCGGCGTCAAGCACAACATCCTGCGCATGCTGGCCGAGCGCGGTTGCCAGCTGACCATCGTGCCGGCGCAGACGCCGGCCGCAGATGTGCTGGCGATGAATCCGCATGGCGTGTTCCTGTCCAACGGCCCCGGCGACCCGGAGCCGTGCGACTACGCGATTGCCGCGATCCGCGACATCCTGGAGACCAAACTGCCGGTGTTCGGCATCTGCCTGGGCCACCAGCTTTTGGGCCTGGCCACCGGCGCCGCCACTTCCAAGATGAAGTTCGGCCACCACGGCGCCAACCATCCGGTGCAGGATCTGGACAGCGGCCGCGTGATGATCACCAGCCAGAACCACGGCTTCCAGGTGGATGAGACCAGCCTGCCGGCCAATGTCCGCGTCACCCATCGCTCGCTGTTCGACGGCACGGTGCAGGGCATCGCGCTGACCGACCGCCCGGCGTTCTCCTTCCAGGGCCACCCGGAAGCGAGTCCGGGGCCGGAGGACGTGGCCTACCTGTTCGACCGCTTCATCGCGGCGATGGCGGAACGGCAGTAAGGCGGGGTCGAATCATGTTGGGCATTACCGACCTTACCACCTACCTGATAGGAACGCTGATCGTGATCCTGCTGCCGGGGCCGAACGCCATGTACGTGCTGTCGGTGGCGGCGCAGCGCGGCAAGCGCGCGGGTTTCGCCGCCGCCGGCGGCGTGGTCAGCGGCGACTTCATCCTGATGACGCTGGCGGCCACCGGCGCGGCCGGCCTGCTGCAGGCCAACCCGGCGCTGTTCGCGGTGGTCAAGTACATCGGCGGCGGCTATCTGGCCTGGCTGGGCGTCAATATGCTGAAGTCCGGCATCCTGGCCTGGAGCCGCGCGCGCCGAGGCGACGAGTCGCCGGCCAAGGCGTCGGCGCTGTCCGGCGGCCACCCGTACCGCAAGGCGTTGCTGATCAGCCTGATGAACCCGAAGGCCATTCTGTTCTTCGTGTCGTTCTTCGTGCAGTTCGTCGATCCGGCCTATCCGCACCCGGCTGTCACCTTCGCCGCGCTGGGCGCCATTGTCCAGTGCTGCAGCATCGCCAACCTGTCCATGCTGATCCTGTTGGGCGACAAGCTGGCCGCGGCCTTCCGCCGCCGCCGCAAGCTGACGGCGGCGCTGGGCGGCTCGGTGGGCGCGGTGTTCGTCGGGTTCGGCGCCAAGCTGGCGGCGGCCAGCCTGTAAGGTCGAAAGTAAACATGCCGCGCCGCCGGGGAGGGGGCGCGGCCGGAAAAATACAAGTCATCAAAGAGTAGAAGCCATGCCAAAGCGTACCGACATCAAAAGCATTCTGATCATTGGCGCCGGCCCGATCGTCATCGGCCAGGCCTGCGAGTTCGACTACTCCGGCGCCCAGGCCTGCAAGGCGCTGCGCGAGGAAGGCTATAAAGTCATCCTGGTCAACTCCAATCCGGCCACCATCATGACCGACCCGGACATGGCCGACGTCACCTATATCGAGCCCATCAGTTGGCCGGTGGTGGAGAAAATCATCGCCAAGGAGCGTCCGGACGCCATCCTGCCGACCATGGGCGGCCAGACCGCGCTGAACTGCGCGCTGGACCTGGCCAAGCACGGGGTGCTGGAAAAGTACAAGGTCGAGCTGATCGGCGCCACCGAAGACGCGATCGACAAGGCCGAGGACCGCGGCCGCTTCAAGGAGGCGATGGCCAAGATCGGCCTGTCCTGCCCGCTGTCCTTCGTCTGCCACACCATGGAAGAGTCGCTGGACGCGCAGACCAAGGTGGGCTTCCCGACGCTGATCCGCCCGTCGTTCACCATGGGCGGCTCCGGCGGCGGCATCGCCTACAACAAGGAAGAGTTCCTGGCGATCTGCGAGCGCGGCTTCGAAGCCTCCCCCACCCATGAGCTGCTGATCGAGCAGTCGGTGCTGGGCTGGAAGGAATACGAGATGGAAGTCGTTCGCGACAAGAACGACAACTGCATCATCATCTGTTCGATCGAAAACTTCGACCCGATGGGCGTGCACACCGGCGACTCCATCACCGTGGCGCCGGCACAGACGCTGACTGACAAGGAATACCAGATCATGCGCAACGCCTCCCTGGCGGTGCTGCGCGAGATCGGCGTGGATACCGGCGGCTCCAACGTGCAGTTCGCCACCAATCCGGCCACCGGCGAGATGATCGTCATCGAGATGAACCCGCGCGTGTCGCGTTCGTCGGCGCTGGCGTCCAAGGCCACCGGCTTCCCGATCGCCAAGATCGCGGCCAAGCTGGCGGTCGGTTTCACGCTGGACGAGCTGAAGAATGACATCACCGGCGGCGCCACCCCGGCTTCGTTCGAACCGTCGATCGACTACGTCGTCACCAAGATTCCGCGTTTCGCCTTCGAGAAATTCCCGCAGGCCGACGACCGCCTGACCACCCAGATGAAGTCGGTGGGCGAAGTGATGGCCATGGGCCGCACCTTGCAGGAATCGATGCAGAAGGCGCTGCGCGGCCTGGAAACCGGCCTGGCCGGCTTCGACTCGGTGACCTCCGACGAGGCCGCCATCCGCCACGAGCTGGGCGCGCCGGGACCGGAGCGCATCCTGTACGTGGCCGACGGCTTCCGCATCGGCATGAGCCGCGACGACATCCACGCCGTCAGCAAGATCGACCCGTGGTTCCTGGCCCAGATCGAGGACATCATCGGCGAGGAGCGGACGCTGGCGGGCCGCAAGATCGAGGACATGGACTACGCCGAACTGCGTCGCCTGAAGCGCAAGGGCTTCTCCGACCGCCGCTTGGGCGAACTGTTGGGCTCCGACCAGGCCGCCGTGCGCGCCAAGCGCTGGGCGCTGAACCTGCACCCGGTGTACAAGCGCGTCGACACCTGCGCCGCCGAGTTCGCCACCAACACCGCCTACATGTACTCCAGCTACGAGGAAGAGTGCGAGTCCAACCCGTCCGACCGCAAGAAGGTGATGGTGCTGGGCGGCGGGCCCAACCGCATCGGCCAGGGCATCGAGTTCGACTACTGCTGCGTGCATGCGGCATTGAGCCTGCGCGAATCCGGCTTCGAGACCATCATGGTCAACTGCAACCCGGAAACCGTGTCCACCGACTACGACACTTCCGACCGCCTGTACTTCGAGCCGCTGACGCTGGAAGACGTGCTGGAAATCTGCCGCATCGAGAAGCCGTTCGGCGTCATCGTCCAGTACGGCGGCCAGACCCCGCTGAAACTGGCGCGCGCGCTGGAGGCCAATGGCGTGCCCATCATCGGCACCACGCCTGATATGATCGACGCCGCCGAGGACCGCGAGCGCTTCCAGAAGCTGCTGAACGAGCTGGGCCTGAAGCAGCCGCCGAACCGCACCGCGCGCGCGCCGGCCGAAGCGATGAAGCTGGCTGACGAAATCGGCTACCCGCTGGTGGTGCGCCCGTCTTACGTATTGGGCGGCCGCGCGATGGAGATCGTCCATGAGCCGGCCGACCTGGAACGCTACATGCGCGAGGCGGTGAAGGTGTCGAACGACAGCCCGGTGCTGCTGGACCGCTTCCTCAACGACGCCATCGAAGTGGACGTCGATTGCGTGTCCGACGGCGAAACCGTGGTGATCGGCGGCATCATGCAGCACGTGGAGCAGGCCGGCGTTCACTCCGGCGATTCCGCCTGCTCGCTGCCGGCCTACAGTCTGTTCCCGGCGCTGCAGGACGAAATCCGCCGCCAGACCGAGGCGATGGCCCGCGCGCTGAACGTGGTTGGCCTGATGAACGTGCAGTTCGCCATTCAGGGCGACACCATCTACGTGCTGGAAGTGAACCCGCGGGCTTCGCGCACCGTGCCCTTCGTCTCCAAGGTGACCTCCGCGCCGCTGGCCAAGATCGCCGCCCGCGCGATGGCCGGCATCAGCCTGGTCGAGCAGGGTTTCACCAAGGAGGTGATCCCGCCGTTCTACGCGGTGAAGGAAGCCGTGTTCCCCTTCATCAAGTTCCCCGGCGTGGACACCATCCTGGGACCGGAAATGAAGTCCACCGGCGAGGTGATGGGCGTCGGCAAGACTTTCGCTGAAGCCTACGTCAAGGCGCAGCTGGGCGCGGGCGACCGCCTGCCCAAGACCGGCAAGGTGTTCCTGTCGGTGCGCGACTCCGACAAGAACGGCGCCGTCGACGTGGCGCGCGAGCTGCAGCGCCTGGGCTTCGGCGTTTGCGCGACGCGGGGCACCGCCAAGCACCTGACCGATGCCGGCCTGATCGTGCAAGTGGTCAACAAGGTGAACGAGGGCCGTCCGCACATCGTCGACATGATCAAGAACGGCGAGGTGGATCTGGTGATCAATACCGTGGACGAGCAGCGCACCGCGATCCAGGACAGCCATTCGATCCGCCGCTCCGCGCTGCAGGCGCGCGTGCCGCAGTACACCACGCTGTCCGCCGCCAAGGCGGTGTGCGTGGGCCTGAAGCACGCCGAATCCTTCGATGTGTACAGCGTGCAGCAGCTGCACGCGCAGATCGCCGGCTGAAAGGGAGTGGCCGCCGGTAGGCTTTGATGCGGAAGCGATTTGCCGTTACAATTCCGCTCAAACCCGCTCGCGCAAGCCGCCGTCCCGTACGGCGGCTTGTGCTTTTGATGAAGGCGGACAACCGCCTGTGGAGAATACTGTAATGATCAAAGTCCCGTTGACTGTACGCGGCGCCGAGCTTCTGAAGGAAGAGCTGCAACGCTTGAAGAGCGTGGAGCGCCCGTCGGTGATCGAGGCGATCGCCGAGGCTCGCTCGCATGGCGACCTGTCGGAAAATGCCGAGTACGACGCGGCCAAGGAACGCCAGGCCTTCGTGGAAGGCCGTATCGCCGAGCTGGAAGGCAAGCTGTCCAATGCCGTGATCATCGATCCGTCCGAGCTGGACGCCGACGGCCGCGTGGTATTCGGCGCCACGGTCAATCTGATGGACCTGGAAACCGAAGAGAACGTCACTTACCAGATCGTCGGCGACGACGAGGCCGACATCAAGGTGTGCAAGGTGTCGGTCAATTCTCCGATCTCGCGCGCGCTGATCGGCAAGGAAGCGGGCGACGTGGCCGAGGTGGTGGCCCCGGGCGGCATCCGCGAGTACGAAGTGCTCGACGTCAAATACATCTGATCCGGACCGCGCGGCATTGACCGCGCGTTTTTCATCGGCCGCGTCTGTTGCCGAGCATGGGGGTGGAAATGGACGGCTTGCGTGCAGTGGCCAAGACCTTGTGGATTGGCGGTTTGTGGGTGATCGGCCTGATCGTGGCGCCGGTGCTGTTCAAGTCTCTGGACGCGGCGACCGCCGGCATGGTGGCAGGCCGCTTGTTCGCGGCCATCGCCTGGGTTGGACTGGTGTGCGGGGTGTTCCTGCTGGTCGACCAGGTATGGCGCAACGGGGTGGCGGGCCTGAAACAGGGCGCGTTCTGGCTGATAGTCGGCATGCTGGCGTGCACGCTGATCAACCAGTTCGGCGTCGCGCCCATCATCGTCACCTTGAAGCAGCAGATGAACCACGCGGCGGAAGGGCTGTTCGGCGGCGGCTTCGCCACCTGGCATGCGATTTCCAGCCTGATTTACCTGGTGCAGAGCGTGCTCGGCCTCGCCTATATCTGGCGCAGCGAGTGATGGGGCAATAAAAAAGCGGTGGCCCAGCCACCGCTTTTTTTCATCCGCCAGGCGGGAGGGCTCAGCCCTTCATCGCCTGCTTGTTCTTCGGCAGCGCGATGCGTGCCTTGTCGCTGGGACGCCACAGCACCAGCAGCTTGCCGATGTGCTGCACCGGGGCGCAACCCAGTTCTTCGCAGATCTGCTCGAACATGGCGATGCGGGCTTCGCGGTCGTCGCCTTGCACGCGCACCTTGATCAGTTCGTGGGCGTCCAGGCTGATGGCGATTTCGCGCACCACGGACTCGGTCAGACCGTTGTTGCCTACCATCACCACCGGGTCGATGCCGTGCGCCAGACCCTGTAGGTACTTGCGCTGAAACGGCTTGATGTCAATTTTCATGGAAACATGGAATTCAAAGCAAAACGCGATTCTACTAGAATTTGGCTCCAGGCCCAAAGTTTGGGGCTGAAATAACCGAAAAACAACAGGATAGCGCGCCGCCCGGCGCGCATCGGCTATCCTGACGATTGAACCGACAGAAAGCACCGCCGCGTATGGCAAGAAGCAAGAGCAGCAACAGCTGGTTGCAGGAGCACGTCAACGATCCCTATGTGAACATGGCGCAAAAGGACGGCTACCGCGCCCGCGCAGCCTACAAGCTGCTGGAAATCAACGACAAGGACAAGCTGATCCGCCCCGGCACCGTGCTGGCCGACCTGGGCTCCACGCCGGGCAGCTGGTCGCAGGTGGCGGCGCGCATCGTCGGCGATTCGGGCAAGGTGTTCGCGCTGGACATCCTGGAGATGGATCCTGTGCCCGGCGTCGATTTCATCCAGGGCGACTTCCGCGAGGAAGAGGTTTTGCGCGAATTCGAGCAATTGCTGGGCGGACGCGAGCTCGATCTTGTAATTTCAGATATGGCGCCCAATATGTCAGGCATGAGCGCCATCGACCAGGCCAGGAGTTTCCTGCTATGCGAGCTGGCGTTGGAATTTGCGCGCGATCATTTGAAACCCGGCGGACATTTTCTCGTCAAAGTGTTCCAGGGAAGCGATTTCCAGTCCTATCTCAAGGCCATGCGAGAGCTGTTCGACGAGGTGGTGACGCGCAAGCCCAAGGCGTCGCGGGACCGTTCCAGTGAAATCTATCTGCTGGGCAAGGGTCGCCGCTGACATAAAAGGGCGCGCAGCGTACAATCGTAGCCATTCAATACAAGCAACCAAAAAGTCAGGGCACAGAGGAGTCCGCCACTCGTGAACAATATCGGCAAAAACATCGCCATCTGGGTGATCATCGGCTTGGTTCTGATGACCGTCTTCAATCAGTTCAACAAGCGCCAGGACACCCAGAACCAGCTCGAGTACTCGCAGTTCGTCAGCGATGTCGAGTCGGGCAAGGTGCAATCCCTGACCATCGAGGGGCATCCTCTGCGCGGCCAGTGGCTGAAGGGCAAACTGACCGACGGCACCGCGTTCTCCACTTTCGCGCCGTATGACCCGCAGCTGGTCGACGACCTGATCAAGAACAACGTGCGCTTCTCCGCCAAGCCGGAAGAAGAGCCGTCGATGCTGATGAGCATCTTCATCAGCTGGTTCCCGATGCTGCTCTTGATCGGCGTGTGGGTGTTCTTCATGCGCCAGATGCAGGGCGGCGGCAAGGGCGGCGCGTTCTCGTTCGGCAAGAGCAAGGCGCGCATGCTGGACCAGGACGCCAACACCGTGGTGTTCGCCGATGTGGCGGGCTGCGACGAGGCCAAGGAAGAGGTAAAGGAGATCGTCGATTACCTGCGCGATCCTTCCCGCTACCAGAGCCTGGGCGGCCGCATCCCGCGCGGCATCCTGCTGGCCGGCTCTCCCGGCACCGGCAAGACGCTGCTGGCCAAGGCCATCGCCGGCGAGGCCAAGGTGCCGTTCTTCAGCATCTCCGGCTCCGACTTCGTTGAAATGTTCGTCGGCGTGGGCGCGGCCCGCGTGCGCGACATGTTCGAGCAGGCGAAGAAGAACTCGCCGTGCATCATCTTCATCGATGAAATCGACGCGGTCGGCCGCCAGCGCGGCGCAGGCCTCGGCGGCGGCAACGACGAGCGCGAGCAGACGCTGAACCAGCTCTTGGTGGAGATGGACGGCTTCGACACCAATTCCACGGTGATCGTGATCGCCGCGACCAACCGTCCGGACGTGCTGGACCCGGCGCTGCAGCGCCCGGGCCGCTTCGACCGCCAGGTGATCGTGCCGCTGCCGGACATCCGCGGCCGCGAGCAGATCCTGAACGTGCACATGCGCAAGGTGCCGATCGCCGCCGACGTCAACGCCGAGGTGATCGCGCGCGGCACGCCGGGCTTCTCCGGCGCCGACCTCGCCAACCTGATCAACGAGGCCGCCCTGTTCGCCGCCCGCCGCAACAAGCGGCTGGTGGACATGGAGGACCTGGAGTCCGCCAAGGACAAGATCATGATGGGCGCAGAGCGCCGCAGCATGGTGATGACCGAGGAGGAGAAGCGCAACACCGCCTACCACGAGTCCGGCCACGCCGTCGTCGCCAAGCTGCTGCCGAAGTCCGATCCGGTGCACAAGGTCACCATCATCCCGCGCGGCCGCGCGCTGGGCGTGACCATGCAGCTGCCGGAACAGGACCGCTTCGCCTACGACCGCGGCTACCTGATGGACCGTCTGGCCATCCTGTTCGGCGGCCGCATCGCCGAAGAGCTGTTCATGAACCAGATGACCACCGGCGCCAGCAACGACTTCGAGCGCGCGACGCAGATGGCGCGCGACATGGTCACCCGCTACGGCATGTCCGACAAGCTGGGCCCGATGGTGTACGGCGAGAACGAGGGCGAAGTCTTCCTCGGCCGCTCGATCACCACCCACAAGAACCTATCGGAAGCGACGATGCAGCAGGTGGACCAGGAAATCCGCCGCATCATCGACGAGCAGTACGCGCTGGCGCGCCGCCTGCTGGAAGAGAACCGCGACAAGGTGGAGGCGATGACCGCCGCGCTGCTGGAGTACGAAACCATCGACGCCGAGCAGATCAACGACATCATGGAAGGCAAGCCGCCGCGTCCGCCGAAGCCGGGCTCCGGTTTCGCCGCCAAGGCGGATGACAAGCCGGCCGAACCGGAGGAGCCGGCAGCTTCGTCGGCCACCTCGGACCCGGCCCAGGAAGTCTGATCGCCGCATCCTCCATAACCGGGCAAGCCTTCGCGGGCTTGCCCGGTTTTCTTTCAGCTCCCCGCCGCGTCGGCCAGGGACGTCAGCAACGAGAGCCATGATGAAAACCTTGCAATGCGGGCGCTTCGCGCTCGATCTGTCCCGTCCGCTGGTGATGGGCATTCTCAACGTCACGCCGGATTCCTTCTCCGACGGTGGCCGCTTCAACCGCGTCGACGATGCGCTCGCGCGCGCCGAGGCCATGCTGGCCGAGGGCGCGGATATCCTCGACATCGGCGGCGAATCGACGCGGCCCGGCGCGCCCTTCGTCAGCCCGGAGGAAGAGATGGCGCGGGTGATGCCGGTGCTGGAGAAACTGCGCGGCATCGGCGCGCCGCTGTCGCTGGATACCCGCCGCGCCGAGGTGATGCGGGAAGCGCTGCGGCTTGGCGCGGTGGATCTGATCAACGACGTATCGGCGCTGGAGGACGAGGGCGCGCTGCCGCTAGCGGCCGCCAGCCGCGCCGCGGTGTGTCTGATGCACAAGCAGGGCAATCCGGACACGATGCAGAATCGGCCCGAGTACGCCGACGTTGTGGCCGAGGTGGCCGATTACCTGAAACGCCGTCTCCAGCAGTGCCTGGATGCCGGCATCGCCCGCGAGCGGCTGCTGGTCGATCCCGGCTTCGGCTTCGGCAAGACGCTGGAGCACAATCTGGCGCTGCTCTCGCGCTTGGACGAGATTGAGAGGACGGCTGGCGCGCCGCTGCTGGTGGGCCTGTCGCGCAAGTCCATGCTGGGCGCGATCACCGGCGAGGACGCGCCGTCGGAAAGGCTGGGCGCCAGCGTCGGCGCGGCGCTGGAGTCGGCGCGGCGCGGCGCGGCGGTGATACGCGTGCACGACGTCAAGGCGACGCGGCAGGCGCTGCAGCTGTGGCAGGCGCTGCGGGATTGTTGATTTGACGCTGGTTTTCCCCCCGGCGGTAGTGGCAAAATGGCGGGCATCGCGCCTGCCAAGGCCTTGAACCGATACAGAGAATACTGAATGAGTCGCAAATATTTCGGCACCGATGGCGTGCGCGGCGAGGTCGGCAAATTTCCGATCACGCCGGAATTCGTGATGAAGCTGGGTTACGCGGCCGGCCGCGTGCTGGTCAACCATGACAAGGACAGCCGCCCTACGGTGCTGATCGGCAAGGACACCCGGATTTCCGGCTATATGCTGGAAGCGGCGCTGCAGGCGGGCTTCACCGCCGCCGGCGTCAACGTGCTGCTGACCGGCCCGCTGCCGACGCCGGGCATCGCTTACCTGACCCGAGCGCTGCGGCTGGAAGCCGGGGTGATGATTTCCGCTTCCCACAATCCGTTCCAGGATAACGGCATCAAGTTCTTCGCCGAAGGCGGCAACAAGCTGGACGACGCGCTGGAACTGGAGATCGAGGCGATGCTGGAACAGCCGATGGCCACCAATCCGTCGCTGGAGCTGGGCCGGGCCCGCCGCATCGACGGCGCCGCCGAGCGCTACATCGAATTCTGCAAGAGCACGTTCCCCAACGAGCTCAGCCTGAAAGGCCTGAAGCTGGTGGTCGATTGCGCCAACGGCGCCACCTACCATATCGCGCCCAAGGTATTCCACGAGCTGGGCGCGGAACTGGTGGAAATCGGCTGCGAGCCCAATGGCTACAACATCAACGAAAAGGTGGGCGCCACCTATCCCAAGACGCTGCAGGTGGCGGTGCTGGAACACCAGGCCGACTTCGGCATCGCGCTGGACGGCGACGGCGACCGCCTGATCATGGTGGACGCCGCCGGCCGCATCTACGACGGCGACCAACTGATCTACGTGATCGCCAAGGCGCGCGCCGCGCGCGGCGAACTGAAGGGCGGCGTGGTCGGCACCGTGATGACCAATATGGCGATGGAGCTGGCGCTGCAAAAGCAGGATGTGCCCTTCGGCCGCGCCAAGGTCGGCGACCGCTACGTGCTCGAAATGCTGCATGCCGATGGCTGGCAGGTGGGCGGCGAAGCCTCCGGCCACATCCTGTGCCTGGACAAGCACAGCACTGGCGACGGCATCATCTCCAGCTTGCAGGTGTTGGCGGCGGTGCAGCAACTGGGCACGGGCCTGGCAGACATCTGCGCCGACTGGCAGCCTTTCCCGCAGACGTTGATCAACGTCCGTCACAACGGCTGCGACTGGAAGGGCGCTTCCGCCGCTCCGCTGGCGGAGGCGGAGGCCGCTCTGAATGGCCGCGGCCGCGTGGTGCTGCGCCCGTCCGGCACCGAGCCGGTGGTGAGGGTGATGGTGGAGGCCGACGACAAGGCGCTGGCCGACATCTGGGCCAAAGCCATCGCCTCGGCGATCGAGAAGATCGCTTCCTGATCGTTCCGCGCAGCGGGCCGACAAAAATGCCAACCTGTACAGGTTGGCATTTTTTGTGTCAAAAATTTGCTATCCGATAATAATAAACTTGAATGTCATCAATCTGTGGATAGAATTGCCGCACCTCTACTCAGGATGACAAAAAGATGAGAACAATACCCGCATTCACCCTTTCCCGCGTCGCCATCGCCGCTTCGCTGGCGTTGGCCGGCCTGCAGGCGCAGGCAGCCTGCAGCTTGCCCGACGCGCGCATCCACCAGGTTCAGGGCAACGGTCCCCAGAGCCCGATGCAGGGCAAGACCGTCGCCGTGCAGGGCGTGGTCAGCAGCCTGCTGTACGGCAAGGACGGCCCGGTGGGCTTCTTCATCCAGGAAGCGCCGCAGAACCAGGACGCCGATCCCGCAACTTCCGAGGGCATATATGTTTATACCGGCAAGCTGGCCCTGCCGACGTTGAAGGCCGGCGACGCGGTCGGCGTGCGCGGCAAGGTGCTGGAGTTCGGCCGCAAGGGCGACGCGCGCACCGAGACCCAGCTGCAGCCATCGGCCGCGGCCGATGTGCAGCTGTGCGGCTATCAGGGGGAGCTGGCGCCGATCAGCCTGCGCCTGCCGCTGAGCGGCGACGCCGCCCAGCTGGAGTCGTTGGCCGGCATGGTTGTCAAGTTCGAGCAGCCGCTATTCGTCGTCGACAGCTACAACTACGGCCGCTACGGCGAGCTGGCGCTGTCCAGCCAGGCGCGCCAGTGGGTGCCGACCCAGCTATACCGCCCCGGCAGCGCCGAGGCCCAGGCGCTGCGCGCGGCCAATCCGCGCGACCGTCTGCTGCTGGACGACGGCAAGACCTGGCAGAACGCCGACGCCTGGCTGCCGGGACCGGGCGGGCTGTCCGCCGCCAACACGCTGCGGGTGGGGGACCGCCTGGACGGCCTGACTGGCGTGGTGTCGTTCAGCAACGGCGCCTACCGCGTCCAGCCGTTGTATCTGCCGCAGGTTTCCGCTGCCAATCCCCGCGCGGCGGCGCCGGCGCGCAAGGCGGGCCAGCTGCGGGTGGCCAGTTTCAACGTGCTCAATTTCTTCAACGGCGACGGCCTGGGCGGCGGTTTCCCGACCGAGCGCGGCGCCAAGACCCGCGATGACTTCCTGCGGCAGAAGGCCAAGATAGTCAGCGCCATCCGCCAGCTGGACGCCGACGTGCTGGGCTTGATGGAGTTGGAAAACGACGGTTTCGGTCCGCAGTCGGCGGTCAAGGAACTGGTCGACGCGCTGAACGCGGGACAGGATGCTGACAAGCAGTACCGCTTCGTCGATCCCGGCCTACCCAGGATCGGCACCGACGCCATCACTACCGGCATGCTCTACCGTCCGTCGCGGGTGAAGCCCGACGGCGCGGCGCAGGCGCTGACGGTGGGCGATCCGGCCAAGAACCGCCTCAGCCTGGCGCAGACTTTCGCCGCCGACGGCAAGAAGCTGACGCTGGTGGTCAACCATCTGAAGTCCAAGGGCAGCAGCTGCGAGCAGGTCAAGGTGAACGGCGCGCCCGACGCGGATACCGGCGACGGCCAGGGCAATTGCAATCTGACCCGCGTGCAGGCGGCGCAGGACCTCGTGCGCTGGGCGAAGCAGCGCCGCGTCTCTTCCAAAGAGGGCCTGCTGGTGATGGGCGACATGAACGCCTACGCCAAGGAGGACCCGATCCGCGCCTTTGAGGACGGCGGCTTGTCCAATCTGCTGGCGCGTTTCCAGAAGGACGCCTATTCCTACGTTTACCAGGGCGAGTCCGGCAACCTCGACCATGCCTTGGCGGATGCCTCGCTGACGAAATGGGTGGCCGCCGCCGGCGAGTGGCACATCAACGCCGATGAGCCGACCGCGCTGGAATACAGCAGCGAGTTCAAGTCCGCCGCCCAGCGGCAGAATTACTACGCGCCCGACGCCTATCGTTCGTCCGATCACGATCCCTTGTATGTCGACCTGCAACTGGTGCCTATCGCCGGCGCGGATGAGATGGCTCTGGGCATGCTGGGCCTGGCGGGCCTGCTGGCCTGGCGACGCCGCAAGTGAGGCTGCCGCCGGCCAGCTTGCTGCCGGCGCTGCTGCCGCTGCTGACGCCTTGGGGCGAAACGGCGCGGCGCTGGCTGTTTGATCCGGCCGCCGGCGGCGAATGGTGGCGGGCCTTCACCGCCAGCTGGGTGCACGCCGACTGGCGGCACGCGGCGTTGAACAGCGCCAGCCTGCTGTTGCTGGCAGGCCTGGGGGGGCGGCGCGCCGCTTGGCCGCTGTGCGCGCTGGCGCTGTTGCTGCCCTGGCTGATCGCGCTGCAGCAGCTGGCCTTGCCCGAGCCGCAACCGTTTCTCGGCGCGTCGGGCGTGGTGTATGGCTGGTGGGCGGCATTGGCCTGGCTGAAACGGCGCGAAACCGCCGGCCACTGCCTGGTGACGGCGCTGTTGCTGCGCCTGGCCTGGCAGGGGCTGTGGCCTAACCTGGGGCCGGGCGGCGAGCCGGTGCTGTGGTCGGCCCATGTCGGCGGCGCCGTGCTGGCGCCGCTGCTATTGGCCGGCTTCAGCCGAGCGCGATGCGCGGCACCCGCGGCATCACCGCGCTCATCAGCTCGTAGCTGATGGTGCCGGCGGCGGCGGCCACCTTCTCGATCGGCGCGTTCGGTCCCCACAGTTCCACCCGGCTGCCGACGCCGGCCTGGGGCAGGTGGCTGATGTCCACGGTCAGCATGTCCATCGACACCCGGCCAACCAGTTGGCACGGTTGGCCGTCTATCGCCGCCGGCGCGCCGTTGGCGGCTACCCGCGGATAGCCGTCGGCGTAGCCGCAGGCGACCACGCCGATGCGCATCGGCCGGTCCGCGACGAAGCGGCGGCCGTAGCCGATCGCGTCGCCGGGCTGCAGCTGCTGCACGGCGATGATGTCGGCCGACAGCGTCATCGCGGGTTGCAGGCCGAGGTCGGAGCCGGTTTCGTTCTCGAACGGCGAGGCGCCGTACAGCACGATGCCGGGCCGGCCGATGTCGCCATGGGTGTGCGGGTGGCGCAGCAGCGCCGCGGAATTGGCGGCGCAGATTTTCAGCCCACTGGCGGCTGCCAGCGGTTCGAAACGGCTCCATTGCTCGGCCACGCCGTAGTCTTCGTCGGCGGTGGCGAAGTGGGTCATGATGGCGGTCAGCCGCGCGCCCGGCAGCGTTTGCAGCCGGGCTTGCGCTGCGGCGGCCTCCTCAGGGCGGAAGCCCAGCCGGTTCATGCCGCTGTTGACCTTCAGCCAGACCTCCACCGGTCGGTTGGCGGAACCTTTGGCCAGCCAGTCCATCTGTTCTTGTGAGTGGACGGCGCCGCTCAGGCGGTAGTCGGCCATCGCGGTGGCCTCGGCCGCGTCGAACGGACCTTCCAGCAGCGAGATTGGTTGATCGAAACCCGCCTCGCGCAGGCGTACCGCGTCTTCGATATTGAGCAGGGCAAAACCGTCGGCCAGATCGGCCAACGCCTTTGCAGTGTCCAATACGCCATGGCCGTAGGCATTCGCCTTGATCACGGCGTACAGGCTGCGGGCTTGCGAATGCTGGCGGGTGGATAGGAAATTGTGGCGGATGGCCGGGAGGGAAATCTCCAGCCGGATAGGGCGTGTCATGTCAAGAAAGTGTGTGCGAGAGGTGTGCTATTATACACCTCCGTGCATGGACATTAGCCGCCCAGCCGCTTGATTGCGATGATTTGGAACAAAGCCGGCGGACGGAATACTAGATGGATACTCTGCAGATACTTCTCGACTTTTTCGCTGGTTACGGCTACGTGGCCGTGTTTGCGGTGCTGTTGATTTGCGGTTTCGGCGTGCCGATTCCGGAGGACATCACTTTGGTGGCCGGCGGCGTGATTTCCGGCCTGGGCTACGCCAATGTGCACTATATGTTCGTGGTCGGCATGGCTGGCGTGCTGGTCGGCGACGGCATCATGTTCCTGGCCGGACGCATCTTCGGCCACAAGGTGCTGCGCTTCAAGCCCATCGCCCGCATCCTGACCAAGGAGCGCTTCGAGGCGGTGCAGGAGAAGTTCGAGAAATACGGCAACTGGGTGTTGTTCGTCGCCCGCTTCCTGCCAGGCCTGCGCTCCCCGATCTTCATCACCGCTGGCATGACCCGGCGCGTGTCCTACTGGCGTTTCCTGATGATGGACGGCTTCGCCGCGCTGATCTCGGTGCCGGTCTGGGTTTATCTCGGCTATTACGGCGCGGCCAACCGCGATTGGCTGATGATGATGGTGCATCGCGGCCAGGCGGGCATCCTGACCGTGGTGGCGGTGTTGTTGTTGGTGGTCGGCTTCGTATGGTTCAAGCGCCGCCGCCTGTCCTGCGCGAAAAAGTAAGCGGCGCGCCGCATGAAAAAGGCCATCCTCGGGATGGCCTTTTTGCTGGATGGCGGAATGATCAGCCCACCTGCAGCAGCTCCACTTCGAACACCAGCGTCGCGTGCGGCGGGATCACGCCGCCGGCGCCGCGCGCGCCGTAGCCCAGTTCGGACGGGATGGTCAGCTTGCGCTTGCCGCCCACCTTCATGCCTTGCACGCCCTGGTCCCAGCCCTTGATCACGTAGCCGGCGCCCAGTTCGAAGCTGAACGGCTGCATGCGGTCCTTGCTGGAGTCGAACTTGGTGCCGTCAGTCAGCCAGCCGGTGTAGTGAACGGTGACTTCCTGGCCCGCGGCGGCTTCGGCCCCTTCGCCGACCAGCAATTCCTCGATGATCAGTTCGCTCATGCTATTTCCTTCCGGGAGAATGGTGTTGACCGCGGGATTGTAGCAGCCGGCCGGCCGATTTGTGTTTTCCCCTGCGTGGCATATAACGAAAAACAGAGCGTTCGTCTCTATTTTCCACGCGATGCAAGGGGGTGTGCCATGGATGTCACTCACCACGATGTTCCGCCCGTGCGCCCGGTGGCGCGCAAGGTGGAGTTGCGGCAGCCGCTGTTGTGGCTGAAAAGGGGGTTCCGGGATTTTCAGAAGGCGCCGGCCGATTGTCTGTTCTACGGCGCGGTGTTTGTTTTGATGGGTTATCTGCTGGGCGCCTATTTCGAGCAGGCGCCGGAGCTGGTGATCACCTTCGCCACCATTTTCCTGCTGGCCGGCCCTTTCCTCGCCATCGGCCTCTACGATATCGCCAAGCAGATGGAGGCCTTTGACGGCCACGGTCGGGTCAAGCTGTTGCACAGCATGGCCGCCTGGCGCGTCAACATGCCGGGCTTCAGCTTGTACGCGGTGCTGCTGGCGGTGCTGGTGTTCGGCTGGTTCCGCGTGTCGCTGCTGATGTTCGCGCTGTTTTACGATACCGCGGCGCTGCCCAATCTGAACGAGATCGTCGCCGACGCATTCAATCCGGACAATCTGGAATTCCTGATCGCCTATTTCGCCGTCGGCTTCCTGTTCGCCCAACTGGTGTTTTCGGTCAGCGTCGTGGCCATCCCGCTGCTGCTGGACAAAGAGGTGGACACGATCACCGCGATGATCGCCAGCGTGCAGGCTGTGTTCCGCAATCTGCTGACGATGGGCATCTGGGCCGCTATCATAGTCGCGATGACGGTGGTGGGCTTCGTCACCTATTACCTGGGCCTGATCATCATCATGCCGGTGCTGGCGCTGGCCAGCTGGCATGCCTATCGGGATCTGATCACTTTCGAGAGATGACCGCCAAGCAATGACTCATAACGTCGTATTCCTTGACCGGGACAGCTTGCCTGTCCCGGTTCCCGTTTTTGGCTTTCCCGTCCATTACCGCGAATATCCGGCGACTGCCGCCGACCAGGTCGCGGCTCATGCCGCCGAAGCCGACGTGGTGATCAGCAACAAGGTGCCCTTGTCGAGCGGAACGATCGCGCGGCTGCCAAACCTCAAGCTGATCGCCATCGCCGCCACCGGCTACAACCATGTCGATCTGGACGCCTGCCGCGAACGCGGCATCGCGGTATGCAATATCCGCCATTACGGCGACCATACCGTCGCCGAGCACGCGTTCATGCTGATGATGGCGCTGATGAAGAATCTGCCGGCCTATCAGCGCGACGTCGCCGCCGGCGTCTGGAGCCAGTCCCGGCAGTTCTGCCATTTCGGCGCGCCGATACGCGAGGTGCACGGCGCGGTGCTGGCCATTGTCGGCAGCGGCGGCATCGGCGGCCGGCTGGCCGAGATGGCGCGCGCCTTCGGCATGGAGGTGGTGTTTGCCGAGCGCAAGGGCGCGGGGGAAGCCAGGGAGGGGCGGATGCCGTTCGCCGAGGCGCTGGAGCGGGCCGACGTGGTGTCGCTGCACTGCCCGCTGACCGACGAGACCCGCGGCATGATCGCCCAGCCGGAGCTGATGGCGATGAAGCCGGGCGCCATCCTGATCAATACCGCGCGCGGCGGCCTGGTGGACGAGGCCGACCTGGTGGCGGCGCTGAAATATGGGCAGCTGGGGGGAGCGGGCTTCGATGTGCTGAGCAGCGAACCGCCGTCGCCGGACAATCCGCTCTTGAAGGCGCGCTTGCCCAATCTGATCGTCACCCCGCATGTGGGGTGGGCCAGCGGCGAGGCGATGAGCCGCCTGGCCGCGCAGTTGGTCGCCAATATCGAGGCGTTTGCGCGCGGCGAAAAAGTGAACCGCTTGATTTAATCAGCGCGAAGAAATTTTATGATGTCGCTTGGCATTCTTTACCGGATAGCCGGCTTCTCCTGTCATGCTAAGATAGATTTTGTTGTTTTTGTTTAAAAAGAATTGGATTGTGCTTATAAGGTTGACTATTTTTCAAGGGCTCTGCCGGTTCGCCGGCTTGAGCTACCCCGCTTGTTGCACCGTGGACAGTACGCCTGCCACGGTGTTTTTTTGTCCATCGGCCGGAGTCAGTCGCCGATATCGTTGGGATTGACGCGCGGCGCGTCCTCTTCGCCCATGCCCAGCTTGCCGCGGACGCAGGTGATGTAGCGGTTGACGTCGGGGCCGCCGCCGTAGCGCTGGGCATGCCAGATCATCTCGCCCAGGCATTCCATGATCTCGTGCTGGGCGCGGTGCTCGTCGCCGTGGCGCAGCGCCAGCTGCGCGTAAAGCGCGCGGATGCCGAAGGGCTGGTCGATGGAGCGCTGCTCGGCGATGGCCACATGCAGGCCCAGGTGCAGGAAGGGGTTGGTCTCGCCCATGTCCGGGGTCCACTCCTGCTCCATGAACGCCTCCGGGTTTTCCAGGATGGGATGATACTCAGGGTGGTCTATAAGAATGGAGAGGACGATCTGTTCCAGGTCGGACAAGGTCTCGCCGGATTTGGATTTGTGCCAGGTGTCGAAGAAGAAGCGGCGGGCATCCTGGCGGCTGGGGCTGAACAACATCGATAAAGACCTCGGGCGATTGCTGGCGGGGCTCGGCGCGGGCGCGCCGCTTGAACGCAACAGGGTATCTGGGTCGCAGGCGGCTGCCATTCCGGGCTGCGGCATTATACGGGAGGGAGCTAGCCATGACCACGCTCTACGATTTTAGCGCGAAGCGGACCGACGGCGCCGAACAGGCGCTCTCGGCCTACGAGGGCAGGGTGGCGCTGCTGGTGAACACCGCCAGCGAATGCGGCTATACCCGGCAGTACGCCGGCCTGCAGGAGCTGCAGGACTATTTCGCCGGGCAGGATTTCGTCGTGCTCGGGTTTCCCTGCAACCAATTCGGCGGGCAGGAGCCGGGCGGCGAAGATGAGATCGTCGCCTTTTGCCAGGGCCGTTTCGGCGTGACCTTTCCCTTGTTCGCCAAGCTGCAGGTGAACGGCGACGGCGCGCATCCGTTGTGGCGCTGGCTGACCCAGGCCGATTCCGAGCGTCCGCATCCCATCAAGTGGAATTTCACCAAGTTTCTGGTCGACGGCCGGGGGAGGGTGGTGAAGCGCTACGAGCCCGCGGTGGAGCCGCACGAACTGGTCGACGACGTCAAGGCGCTGTTGGCGAGGTGAAAAGCGAACGGCCCGCGCAGGCGGGCCGTGGAGGGAGCCGTGAATGGCTTATTTGCGGCGGAAGACCAGATCCCAAACGCCGTGGCCAAGCTTGATGCCGCGGGCTTCGAACTTGGTCAGCGGGCGGTAGTCCGGGCGCGGCGCGTAGCCGTCGGCGGTATTCTCCAGATCGGCGTTGCCGCTGAGCACTTCCAGAATCTGGATCGCGTAGTCTTCCCAGTCGGTGGCGGCGTGGAAATAGCCGCCCGGCTTCAGTTTTTTGGCCAGCTTGGCCACCAGCGGCGCCTGGATCAGGCGGCGCTTGTTGTGGCGTTTCTTGTGCCACGGGTCCGGGAAGAAAATGTGCACGCCGTCCAGGCTGCCGTCGGCCAGCATGTTGTCCAGCACTTCCACCGCATCGTGGCGCATCAGCCGCAGATTGCTCAGTTCCTTCTCGGCGATCAGCTTGCACAGATTGCCGACGCCGGGGCCGTGCACTTCGATGCCGAGGTAATCATTGCCCGGATTGGCGGCGGCGATCTCGGCGGTGGCGCCGCCCATGCCGAAGCCGATTTCCAGGATCTTGGGCGCGGCGCGGCCGAAAGCCTGTTCCAGGTCTATCGTTTCCGGACGGTACTCTATGCCCCACTTGGGCATGCCTTCATCCATCGCCCGCTGCTGGCCTGCGGACAGATGGCCCTGGCGCAGCACAAAGCTGCGGATCGCGCGTTTGAAAGCCGGATTTTCCATTTTGCTGGCCTGCTGAAAACTCAAAAAAACCGCGATGTTACCGAATCTCGGCGTAGCTTGCGAGTATTGCCGACCGCCGCGGCTCGTCCCGCCGCAGCGCGTCCAGATAATCGAGCACGCTGGGCCAGCGCAGACGGACGGCCAGTTCGCGTCGTATCCGGCCGTTGTCCAGGCGGCGCGATTCGGCCAGGAACGACCATTGCTGGGGCGTAACCCGCGCTTTCACTTCCTCGCGGGGAAGCTGCGGCGGCAGCGGGAGACCCAACGTCTCGCCCAGGCGCCGATACCACATGCCAACCGGCAGCGGCTGGTCGTCGCAGGCGTTGTAGACGCGGATGCCGCTTTTGCGGCGCAGGGCCGCCGCGCACAGCAGGGCCAGATCGTCGGCGTGGATATGGTTGCTCCAGCTGTCTTCGGCGTCGATGATCAGGGGCGCGCCGGTGGCGAAGCGCGACAGCGGCAGCCGCTCGTCGGCGTAGATGCCGGGCGCGCGCAGGATGGTCAGCGCGCAGCCGCGGTTGATGGCGAAGCGGCGCAGCTGGCGTTCGGCGTCGGCGCGGCGCAGCGCGCGCTCGTTGCGCGGACGCGTCGCGGAGGTTTCGTCGAGCGCGCCGCCGCCAGCATCGCCATACACGCCGCTTGTGCTGATGTAGATCAATTGCTGTGGTATGCTGTTCGCTTTTGCCAGCGCGTACAACAACTTGCGCATTCTCGAGTCTGTCCGGCCATGGGCAGGCGGCGGCGCGGTCAGCAGCGCGGCGTCGGCCAGCCCGGCGAGGCGCGCCAGGCTGGGGGCATGGTCCAGATCGCCTATCAGCGGCAAGGCGCCCAGCGCGCGCCAGCGGGCGGCGGCCTCTTCTGTGCGACACAGGGTCAATATCCGCCAACTCCGGCGAAGCTGCGGCAGGGCGCGCCGGGCGACATCGCCGGCGCCGATGACAAGTAAAGTACGCATGGTGTGCATTTTAGCCAGAATTCGGGATTGAGAAACGATTATGACTTGCCAGGTGAAAGTGCTCCCCAGCGG
The DNA here is from genome assembly GCF_039708975.1 of Chromobacterium indicum. Taxonomy (NCBI): domain Bacteria; kingdom Pseudomonadati; phylum Pseudomonadota; class Betaproteobacteria; order Neisseriales; family Chromobacteriaceae; genus Chromobacterium; species Chromobacterium indicum. The sequence continues at coordinate 306,576 of NZ_JAYFSJ010000002.1, read as the reverse complement.
GCATGCATTCAGTGTTGAAGCGCACGAAACCATTCTTGAAGCCGCGCTGCGCCAGGGCGTGGGCCTGCCCTACGGCTGCCGCGACGGCGCTTGCGGCGCCTGCAAGGGCAAGGTGCTGGAGGGCGAGGTGAGCCAGGACGGCTTCCAGGAAAAGGCGTTGTCCGCCGCCGAGCGCGCGCAGGGCATGGCGCTGTTCTGCTGTGCGAAGCCGCAAGGCGACATCAGCATCGAGGCGCGCGAAGTGACCGGCATCGGCGACATCCAGATCAAGACGCTGCCGTGCCGGGTCGAAACGATAGAAAAGATCCACGACGTGGCGGTGCTGAAGCTGAAGCTCCCGGTGTCCGAGCGTTTGCAGTTCTGCGCCGGCCAGTATATCGACATCCTGATGAAGGACGGCAAAAAGCGCAGCTTCTCGATCGCCAATGCGCCGCACGACGATTCCTTCCTGGAACTGCACATCCGCCATCAGCCGGGCGGCTCGTTCTCCGAGTACGTGTTCCATCAGATGAAGGAGCGCGAGATCATGCGCTTCAAGGGCCCGATGGGTTCCTTCTTCCTGCGCGAGGAGTCGGACAAGCCCATCGTGCTGATCGCCAGCGGCACTGGTTTCGCGCCGGTCAAGGGCATCATCGAGCATGCGATCCATCATGGCATCACCCGGCCGATGAAGTTTTACTGGGGCGCCCGCACCAAGGCCGACCTGTACATGGCGGAGCTGGCCGAAGGCTGGGCCGCCGCGCATCCGCACATCAGCTATGTCCCGGTGCTGTCCGAGGCGTTGCCGGAAGACAATTGGACCGGCCGTGCCGGATTCGTGCACCAGGCGGTGCTGGAAGACTTCGCTGATCTGTCGGGTTACCAGGTTTACGCCTGCGGCGCGCCGGTGATGGTGGAGGCGGCCCACGGCACCTTCACCCGCGAGCGCGGCCTGCCGGACGATGAGTTCTTCTCCGACGCCTTCTTCCTGGCCAAGGATATGGGCGGCGGCAAATAAGTAGCACAAACCTTTGATCTGTATATAAAAAGCCCTCGGCTCGCGCCGGGGGCTTTTTATTTGTCCTGCATCAAATCGCCGGGATGGCCGGTTTGACCTGGGTCAATTCCATGGTTTGTCGAGTGGTTATTATGTCGCTGGCAAGTCAATTGAAACCGCATGCCGGTAGGAGGGAACCATGGAGTTGCTGACCCTATTGTTGGCCGACGATGTCGGTCGTTTGAGCCTGTTGACTATCGTGGTCGCCACCGTGGTGGCTTTCGGGGCTTTGTGGGTGATTTTCCGGAACATGAACAAGCCGGGCAAGTAAGGATTACCCCTGTCGTTTTCAGTATTTCCTCTTGATGTGTGTGTTGGCGGATACGGTGGTGGGCCGTATCCGTTTTTTTTGCCCGCCGCGTCGCGAATTTGTTCTGTATCAGACTATTTCTGTTTCGGGCTTTTCGCCCGGCATTCCCTTTCTATGCTTAAGAGTCGCTGGCGCAAGACTGCAAAGGACCTGAGCCAAGGCGCGCTTGCGCTGACGGCCCGTTGCCAGATTGCCGCTGTCTACCGGTAGAGACGTTGAGCAGGCGCTGAGCGCGCATTTCCGCCGTTCCGGATTCAGCTGCTCATGACGCCTTAATGCAAGCCTTGGTCGCATTCCCCGGAAGTCGCAGGATTGATGGCTGGGCCTGCTTGATGCAAATCAACCTAACAACCGACACCTCTGGAAAGCCTTGTTTTTTGGGGTATACCATAATTTCAGATGATAAGAATTTAATAATGTAATGCTCGGTTTACATACCAGATCGGAGAACGAAAATGTCCACTGAAACTGCAACCCAAGCCGGCTTGGCCGAGGGCGCGTCGCCCAGGCTGAAGCTGGGCGCGCTGACGGCGCTGGTCGTCGGCTCCATGATAGGCGGCGGCATCTTTTCCTTGCCGCAGAACATGGCGGCTGGAGCCGGCGCCGGTGCCATCCTGATCGGCTGGGCCATCACCTTTGTCGGCATGCTGGCGCTGGCCTTCGTGTTCCAGATGCTCGCCTCGCGCAAGCCGGAAGTGTCCGGCGGCGTGTATGGCTACGCCAAGGCCGGCTTCGGCGACTACATGGGCTTCAACTCGGCCTGGGGTTACTGGATTTCGGCCTGGATCGGCAACGTCTCCTACTTTGTGGTGATGTTCTCGGCGCTGGGCTTCTGGGTGCCGGCCTTCGGCGACGGCAATACGCCCATCGCCATCGCTTGCGCGTCTGTGGTGCTGTGGGGCCTGCACTTCCTGGTGCTGCGCGGCGTGCACGGCGCGGCCTTCATCAATACCGTCACCACCATCGCCAAGCTGGTGCCGCTGGCCCTGTTCATTCTATTGATCGTGTTCGCCTTCAAGGTCGATACCTTCAACCTGGACTTCTGGGGCAGCGCCAAGCTCGGCTCCATCGTCGACCAGGTGAAGAGCACCATGCTGGTGACGGTGTGGGTGTTCATCGGCATCGAGGGCGCGTCGATGTTCTCCGGCCGTGCCGAGAGCATGAAGGATGTGGGCAAGGCCACCGTGATCGGCTTCTTGCTGACCATCGCGCTCTTGGTCGCCGTATCGGTGCTGTCGCTGGGCGTGATGACCCAGGCTGAACTGGCCGCGCTGAAGAACCCGTCCACCGCCTACGTGTTGCAGAAAGCCTTCGGCACCTTCGGCGCCAACCTGATGAACGCGGGCCTGGTGATCTCCGTCGGCGGCGCGCTGCTGGCCTGGACCTTGCTGGCCGCCGAAGCGCCTTACCTCGCCGGCAAGGACGGCGTGATGCCCAAGGTGTTCGGCACCGTCAACGGCAACGACACCCCGGCCGCCTCGCTGTGGCTGACCAACGGCCTGATCCAGTTGTTCCTGCTGATCACGCTGAAGAGCTCGGCCGGCTACCTGGCGCTGCTGTCGCTGGCCACCTCGATGATTCTGATTCCCTACCTGCTGTGCGCCGGCTACTCCTTGCTGGTGGCCAAGCGCGGCGAGGGCTACGCCCAGGGCGAAAGCACAGCCAAGGAATTTTGGACCGCCGCGCTGGCCACACTGTATGGCGCCTGGCTGATCTACGCCGCCGGTCCCAAGTATCTGTTCCTGTCCATGGTGCTGTACGCGCCGGGCCTGCTGTTCTACCTGTGGGCCAAGAAGGAGCAAGGCCGCAAGCCGTTCAACCTGATCGAAGCCGTGCTGGCCGCCATCGTGGTGGTGATGGCCCTGATCGCGGTCTACATGCTGGCGACCGGCCAGATCGGCCTGTAAGCGAAAGATTTTGAAACCAGTGGGGGCGGATGCCCGCCCCCGAAGTCAGACAAGACTCAAGGAGTAGCGTTATGACCAAGTTTGGTGTTCATTCTGAATGCGGCAAGTTGCGCACCGTGATGGTGTGCCGTCCCGGCCTCGCCCACAAGCGCCTGACCCCCGACAATTGCCATGACCTGCTGTTCGACGACGTGATCTGGGTGGAGCGCGCGCAGAAGGACCATGCCTACATGGTCGAGCAGATGCGCGCCCGCGGCATCGAAGTGATCGAGGTGCATGATGCGCTGGCCAAGGTGCTGGACGACAAGGCCGCCCGCAACTGGATCCTGGACCGCAAGGTCAAGGCCGACAACGTGGGCATCGGCATGCTGTCCGACCTGCGCAGCTGGTTGAACGAAATGCCGTCGTCGCAGCTGGCCGATCATCTGGTGGGCGGCATCGCCAAGTTCGAGCTGCCGTTCGACCCGAAAGGCCTGTTCGGCGGCTACCTGGACCGTTCCGACTTCGTGCTGCCCCCGGTGCCGAACAGCCTGTTCCAGCGCGACCCGTCTTGCTGGATCTATGAAGGCGTGACGCTGAACCCGATGTACTGGCCGGCCCGCCGCCAGGAAACGCTGATCCTGCAATCGATCTACCAGTTCCACCCGTACTTCGCCGGCAAGGTCAACATCTGGTGGGGCGGCTGCGACACCGATCACGGCCCGGCCACGCTGGAAGGCGGCGATGTGATGCCCATCGGCAACGGCGTGGTGCTGATCGGCATGGGCGAGCGCACCAGCCCGCAGGCGGTGGTGCAGGTGGCCAAGCGCGTGCTGCACCGCGAGGGCGGCGCCCGCCGTGTGATCGCCTGCCAGATGCCGAAATCGCGCGCGGCGATGCACCTGGACACCGTGTTCAGCTTCCTCGACATCGACCTGCTGTCGGTATTCCCGGACGTGGTGGATGAAATCACTTGCACCAGCATGTACGCCGGCGACCGCGAAGGCGAGGTCGTCTTCGAACGCCACGAGGGCGTGAAGCTGGTGGACGTGGTGCGCGAGGCGCTGAACCTGAAGGAAATCCGCGTGATCCAGACCGGCGGCGACGCTTACCAGCGCGAACGCGAGCAATGGGACGACGGCAACAATGTGGTGGCGCTGGACCGCCGCGTGGTGGTGGCCTACGACCGCAACACCTACACCAACCGTCTGATGCGCGAGCATGGCGTGGAAGTGATCGAGATCCCGGCTTCCGAACTGGGCCGCGGCCGCGGCGGCGGCCACTGCATGACCTGCCCGATCATCCGCGACGAAGTGAAGGTGTAAGGCTGTTTGACCCGGCCGGCGCGTCCGGCCGGGGGCTGAAAATACTCATCTAGTTTGTTTGCAAAAAGACAGGTTGACCGCTGCCTCCACGGGGACGGCGGCCCGCTTGCCCAGACTCTAATCAGGAGCAACATCATGGCTTTCAATCTGCGCAACCGTAACTTCCTCCGCATGCTGGACTTCACCCCGCGCGAAATCCGCTACATGCTCGACCTGGCCCGCGACCTGAAGCGCGCCAAGTACTCCGGCACCGAACAGCAACACCTGAAGGGCAAGAACATCGCCCTGATCTTTGAAAAGACTTCCACCCGCACCCGCTGCGCCTTCGAAGTGGCCTGCTACGACCAAGGCGCCAACGTCACCTACCTCGGGCCGTCCGGTTCGCAAATCGGCATCAAGGAATCGATGAAGGACACCGCCCGCGTGCTGGGCCGCATGTACGACGCCATCGAATACCGCGGCTTCGACCAGCACATGGTGGAAACCGAGCTGGCCAAGTTCGCCGGCGTGCCGGTGTACAACGGCCTGACCGACGAATGGCACCCGACCCAGATGCTGGCCGACGTGCTGACCATGTGGGAAAACAGCGACAAGCCGATCTCGCAGATCAGCTACACCTACCTGGGCGACGCCCGCAACAATATGGGCAACTCGCTGCTGGTGATCGGCGCCAAGCTGGGCATGGACGTGCGCATCGGCGCGCCCAAGCACCTGTGGCCGACCGACGAGCTGGTGGCCGAGTGCCGCGAGATCGCCGCCAAGACCGGCGCGCGCATCACGCTGACCGAAGACGCCAAAGCCGCGGTCAAGGGCACCGACTTCATCCACACCGACGTCTGGGTGTCGATGGGCGAGCCGGCCGAAGTATGGGCCGAACGCATCAAGCTGCTGAAGCCGTTCCAGGTCAACAGCGCGCTGATGGCCGCCGCGGAAAACCCGCAGGTGAAGTTCATGCACTGCCTGCCGGCCTACCACAACAGCGAAACCAAGGTGGGCAAGGAAATCGCCGCGCAGTATCCGGAACTGGCCAACGGCATCGAAGTGACCGAGGACGTGTTCGAGTCTGAAGCCTGCATCGCCTTCGAGCAGGCTGAGAACCGCATGCACACCATCAAGGCCATCCTGGTGGCTACGCTGGGCGATTAAGCCTGGGCTTGGGCCGGCGAAGTCCGGCCCGATCACACATCAACCGGCCAAGGCCTCCTGACCGGGAGCCTTGGCCGGCGTCGTTGAAAGAATGAGGAAGGAAGAATTATGCGAGTCGTCGTAGCTTTGGGCGGCAATGCCCTGCAGCGTCGTGGCGAGGCCATGACCGCCGACAACCAGCGCGCCAACGTCAAGGTGGCCGCCGAGCAACTGGCCGCCGTGACCCGACTGGGCCACAACCTGGTGATGTGCCACGGCAATGGCCCGCAAGTGGGCCTCTTGGGTCTGCAGAACGATGCCTACGCCCGCCACGTGGACGAAAAAGTCACGCCGTATCCGCTGGACGTGCTGGGCGCGCAGACCGAGGGCATGATCGGCTACATGGTGGAGCAGGAGCTGGGCAATGTGCTGCCGTTCGAGGTGCCGATCGCCACCATCCTGACCCAGACCGAAGTGGACGCCAACGATCCGGCCTTCCAGAACCCGACCAAATTCGTCGGTCCGGTTTATTCCAAGGAAGAGGCCGAGAAGCTGGCCGCCGACAAGGGCTGGGCGGTGAAGGCCGACGGCCAGTACTACCGCCGGGTGGTGCCGAGCCCGAAACCGAAGCGCATTTTCGAGATGCGGCCGATCAAGTGGCTGATCGAAAAGGGCGCGGTGGTGATCGCGGCCGGCGGTGGCGGCATTCCCACCATGTATCAGGGTGACAAGCTGGTGGGCGTGGAGGCGGTGATAGACAAGGATCTGGCGTCCGCGCTGCTGGCGCGCGAGATCGACGCCGATTACTTCGTGATCGCCACCGACGTGAAGAGCGTGTTCGTCGGCTGGGGCACCCCGGAAGCCAAGGCCATCCGCCAGGCGCACCCGGACGAGATGGACAAGCTGGGCTTCGCCGCCGGCTCCATGGGGCCGAAAGTGGAGGCCGCTTGCGAGTTCGCCCGCCTGACTGGCAAGAAAGCGGTGATCGGCGCGCTGGAAGACATCGAGAAGATCGTCAAGGGAGAGGCCGGCACCGTGATCTCCACCGGCAAGCCTGGCATCGAGTGGTACTGAGCGGATAGAGATTCCGCGCCAAGCGAAAGGGCTGCCGACGGCAGCCCTTTTTCATGCCGGCGGCAGGCCGGCTTATTCCGACTTCAACTGGCGGATCAGATCCTCCAGCTCGGCCGGGTCGGGCGGCAGGCCGTCGCGGTCCGGCGCGGGATCGGCGGCCGGCGCTTTGACATTGCCCTGCGCGACGGCGTCGGTGATCTGGTCGTTCACTGCTGTGGGAAGCGCCATGGCCGGTCTCCTTGGTTCAAGTGGTGGGCGGAAGTCCAGATTAGCCGTCTGTCCGGCGAACTGGAATCGTTGCAACTACGCAGTCATTTGCAAGGCCTCCGTCAGGCCCAGTTCGAGCGCGTGGCGCCGCGCCAGGTCCTGGCCGGCGTGATAGCCGGCATCGTACAGCCGCGACAGGTTGGAGTAAGACCAGTCCAGCTCTTCGCTGAATCCTTCCCGGCGGATGTGGGCGTCGAAATTGATCTTCAGCACCTCGGTGCGCGGGTGGCCTTGTTCGTCGCGGTTGTGCAGCGCCTCGAACAGGCGCAGGTCGTCGCGGGCGATTTCCGTTAGCGGCGCGATGATGGACTGCACCCAGGCGTCGTACAGATTGCGCGGCGGATGCAGCAGCTTGCTGCTGCCCAGCACGTCGAACACGATGGTGTAGTCGATATGGGGGTGCAGCTCGAATAGCCGCTTGAAGTTCAGCGTGTCTATCGCCGCGCCCTCGATGTAATAGTCGTCTCCCAGCTTGTACGGCGGGTAGATGAAGGGAAAGGACAGCGCCGCGAGGAAATGCTCGTGGGTGACTTCGCTCTTGCCCCAGCAGCGCATTTCCCCCCGGCTGACGTTGTAGGCGTTCAGGTAGAACTCGCCCGGCAGCGACTGCAGCTTGGAGAAATCCACCACCTGATCGATGAAGGGCACGTGCGCGCACAGGCCCTGGCTGTCGGAGGTGAGGCCGCTGGGGCACAGCGCGGCTAGCGCGAGCGAGGTCCAGTCGGCGAACAGGCGATGGGCCGGGCTGCTGTCGGCCTGCTGCTGTATCGCCTGCAGAAAGGGGTTGCTCGACAGCAGCGAGCGCCAGGTGTCGGCCAGCGGGCCGGGCTTGTTGAATACCTTGTAGTTGACCGGGAACAGGTTGTAGATCCGGTCGGACACGCCCATGTCGGCCAGCCGAGACAGCGCCGTGATGGCGTCGCCCTGGCGCGGGGCAGCGTACAGCAGGCCGACGATGGCGCCGGCGCCGGAGGCGGAAATGATGTCGAACTTGACGCCGGCTTCGGTCAGAGCGACCAGGGCGCCGGCCATCAGCGTGGCGTTGGGCGCGCCGCCGCCCAGCACCAGCGCGATCGAGGGACGTTTGAATTGTGCCATCGCATGCTTCTCCATCGTGGATTGCCATAGGGAAATGCCGCTGGAAAATACAAATGCATGGCTGAAGTATGGCCGGAAAACCGCTTTTTGCAACGCAACATGCAGATGCGCCGCTGTGGCGGAAAAGACGCATCCCTGATGTCATGACGCAGAACAATGAAAGATACCTTGCGATGCAAGGTATCTTGTCATACAGTTCACTCAGACATCCGGGTGCAGCAGTTTACCGATGTTCCTTGTAATGCAAGGTATCGTGTATTGCCAGTCGGTGAGGAAGGCAACAATGAAGACGCAATTGAAAAAAGGCACGCTGGACATGTGCGTGCTGGCGGCGCTGTCCCAGGCCGACAGCTATGCCTACGAGCTGGTCAGCAAGCTGTCGCAGGGCATGGACATCAGCGAAGGCACCATTTACCCCTTGATGCGCAGGCTGCAGAACGAATCGTGGGTAAGCACCTATCTGGTGGAGTCGTCGTCGGGCCCATCGCGCAAGTACTACAAGCTGACCGAGGCGGGCAGGCGCGAGCTGGAGACGATGCGGCGGGAATGGCAGGAGTTTGTGGCCGAAGTGGAAAACGTGCTGCGGGGCGGCCCGGCGGCAGCGACAGAGGGAGCGCAACAATGACACGCAAGGAATTCCTGAGGCAGCTGGAGCAAGCGCTGTCCGGCCTGAAACCGGAGGCGGTGCGCGAGATCCTCGCCGATTACGACGAGTATTTCAGCGACGCGCAGGCCGATGGCCGCGACGAGGCCGAGGTGGTGGAGGCGCTGGGCAGCCCGCAGAAGCTGGCGCGGGAGCTGAAGGCGCAAACCCATTACCGGCAATGGCAGGAGCATCGCTCTTTCGCCAACCTGACGCGGGTGGTGGCGTCGATCGCGGGGCTGGGCGTGCTGAATTTCATCCTGGCCATCCCCTTGCTGGTCTATCTGCTGTTTCTGACAGTGGGCTACATCGCGTCGGTCGGCTTCCTGCTGTCGGGGCTGGCGGTGGTGCTGGCCTGGGGCAGCCACAGCCTGTTCGGCTGGCCGCAGTTCACCAGCGACGGCTCCGGCTGGTATATCGGCCGCTATGGCGACAGCGGCGCCGAAATGGCTTGGCGCAGCGAGAGGGACGACCACTCCGGGCAGGTCTGGATCGACAAGGGCTTGCTGATGCTGGAGCCGGACGATGGCGACCGCTTCGAACTCAAGACCAGCCAGGGCGCGCTGCTGCTGGTGTCCAAGTCTGGCGGCAAGCTGGCGGTCGACGCCAGCCAGCCGGCGGTGCGCGAGCTGGCCCGGATCGATGACGGCCAGGTCAGCATCGACGGCGGCGCGATCCGCGAATTGAAGCTGCGCGAAGACAGCGGGGACGTATTCACCGCCCGGGTCGACGACGGCAAGCGCCTGGAGACGCTGGATGTGTCCGCCGGAGGGACCGTGCTGAAACTGGTGGCCAGCGGGCCGAACGGCAGTATCTCGCTGAAGGATGGCGACAGCACGCTGGAGATTTCCGAGCGCAGCATCGAATTGAAGGACGGCATGGACCACATCCAGATCGATGCGCTGCCGGGCCTGTCGGTGGGCATGAGCGCGCTGGTGGTGGGGCTGATGCTGCTGCTGGGCGGCTCGCTGGGACTGGTGTTCTGCGTGTGGCTGACCCGGCTGACCTGGCGCGCGCTGGTGGCTTACGTGAAGTATCAGATTGAACTGGTGTCCGGCAAGGGCGGCGAAAACGCCGCGGCCTGAACCTTAAACTTGCGATGGGAGTATGGATCATGAAGAACGATGCCTGCCTGCAACAGTTGCAACTGACACTGGTCGAATTGCCGGAAGCCGAATTGCGCAAGATTCTCCGCGATTATCGCGGCTACATCCGCGGCGCGGTGGCCGACCGCGCCAGCGAAAGCCGCTTGCTGGCCGTGCTGGCCGATACCCGCCAGCTGGCCGCCGGGCTTTCCCGCCGATCCGGCCGGGAGAGGCTGGCCATCCATGGCCTGGCGCTGGCCGCCGCGCTGGCTGCCACGCTGGCCGGTTACTGGCTGTTCCTGAATTGAAACGCTTGCTGAGGAAAACCGAGATGAACATCGTCAAGATTGGCTGCGGGCTGCTGCTGCTGGGCAGCGCGGCCGCGCGGGCGGAGGACGCCGCCGGCATCGACAGGCTGAATTTCAACGGTGACGCGCTGAAGCTGGAGCTGAGCGCCGACGCCGCCAGGCCCTACAAGCTGGATGTGGAGAAGCGCAATTGGTCGGACGCCGACTGCAAGGTGACGGTGACCCGGATGGGGGGAGACCTGACCTTCCAGGTCAAGCTGAACAAGCCGGTTGGCGACCGCTGCAAACTGACGGTCCGCGGCAACGTCAAACCCGGCAAGCAGGTGGGCGTGGATATGCGCGCGTTCGACGGCGACCTGAACGGGCGATTCTCCTCGGTGCAGATGCGCGGACAGGCGTTGAAAGTCGATCTGAAAGGCGCTTACGGCGCGGTGGCGCTGAGTGGCGACGCGGTCAAGGCCGAGGTGGACGCCAGCGTCGATGATCTGAAGGCCAAGGGCCAGGCTGTGAATCTGGAATTCGACGGCGCGACCCGCGGCGTGGCGCTGGAAGGGCAGGCGGTGAAGGCCGACCTCAAGCTGCGCGGCGCGCAGCCGGCGGCCAGCGTCGACGTCAAAGGCCAGATGGTGAATCTGGATTTCCATGCCGACCGTCAGGCCAAGCTGGATTACCAGGTCAGCGGACAGGCCAGCAAGGTCAGCGGCGACTGGGCCAGCACGCCCGGCGCGCCGCTGAAACTGAGGGTGGGCGGTTCGGCGGTGAAGGTGTCGCTGGAGCGCAATTGATTACGGTATGACTCCGTGTCCCTTTGCCCGGCAAGCCCGCCGGGCTTTTTTCGTTGCGCCATGAAAAACGGAGCCATCGGCTCCGTTTTCAACATGCGCAGGCGCGAGTCGCGGTCAATGGCCTTCGTAGCTGCAGACGGTGAACAGGTCCAGGCCGCCGTCGCGCACCAGCTGGCCGCCGCCCAGTTCCGGCAGTTCGATGATGGCCGCGGCTTCCAGCACGTCGGCGCCCATGCGCTTGAGCAGCTTGTAGCCAGCCATCATGGTGCCGCCGGTGGCGACCAGATCGTCGATCAGGATCACGCGGTCGCCCGGCTTGCAGGCGTCGGTGTGCATTTCCACCGCGGCGTTGCCGTATTCCAGCTCGTATTCTTCTTCCACCGTGGTGAAAGGCAGCTTGCCCTTCTTGCGGATCGGCACGAAGCCGACGTTCAGCTCATAGGCCAGCACCGAGCCGATGATGAAGCCGCGCGCGTCCAGGCCCGCCACCAGATCCACCTTTTCCATCATGTAGCGATGGACATAGATGTCGATCAGCATGCGGAAGGTTTTCGGATTCTGCAGCAGCGGGGTGATGTCGCGGAACATCACGCCCTGTTGCGGCCAGTTGGGCACGGTGCGGATCCAGCCCTTCAGGTAGCTGGAGTAGTCGAGGTTGCTGAGGTTTTCCATGGGCCTATTGTACTTCGAAATCAAGAGACTGTGCCGACTGGCGTCGTTCAGAAAAAACGGCCCGCCGCGAGCGGCAGGCCGTCGGATGAGCCGATTATTGTGCGTTCAGTGGAAGAAAGCCAGCTTGAAGATCCACAGCGCGGCGATGATCACCACCGCCGGGCGCAGGTCGGAGAAGCGGCCGGCCAGGATCTTGATCACCGCGTAGCTGATGAAGCCGAAAGCGATGCCGTCGGCGATCGAGAAGGTGAACGGCATCGCCAGCGCGGTCATCACCGCCGGGGCGGATTCGGTCAGGTCGTTCCATTCGATTTCGGCCAGGCCACGGGCCATCAGCACGGCGACGTAGCACAGCGCCGGCGCGGTGGCGTAGGCCGGCACGGTGGCGGCCAGCGGCGACAGCCACAGCGCGGCCAGGAACAGCAGCGCCACCACTACGGCGGTCAGGCCGGTGCGGCCGCCGACGGCGGTGCCCGCGGCGGATTCGATGTAGGCGGTGGTGGACGAGGTGCCCATCGCGGCGCCGGCGGTGATGGCGATGGAGTCGGCCATCAGCGCGCGCTTCAGGCGCGGCAGCTTGCCGTCCTTGTCCAAAAGGCCAGCGCGGTGCGACACGCCGACCAGGGTGCCGGTGGTGTCGAACAGGTCGACGAAGAAGAACACGAAGATCACGCCGATCAGGCCGGCGTGCAGCGCGCCCTGGATGTCCATCGCCATGAAGGTGGGCGCCATGCTCGGCACCGGGGCGACGATGCCCTTGAACGGCGACAGGCCGAGCGCGATCGACAGCACGGTCACCACCAGGATGCCGATGATGATGGAGCCAGGCACCTTGCGGTATTCCAGCGCCACGATCAGGAAGAAGCCGAAGATGGCCAGCAGCGCGGTGGGCTTGTGGATGTCGCCCAGCGTCAGATAGGTTTCCGGGTGCGGCGCGATCACGCCGGCGTTCTTCAGCGCGATGATGGCGAGGAACATGCCGACGCCGGCGGAGATGGCGAACTTCAGCGACTGCGGAATCGCGTTGACGATGGCCTCCCGCACCTTGAACAGGCTGACCGCCAGGAACACGATGCCGGAAATGAACACCGCGCCCAGCGCGGTTTCCCACGACAGGCCCATGCCCTTGACCACGCTGAAGGTGAAGTAGGCGTTCAGGCCCATGCCGGGCGCCAGCGCGATCGGGTAGTTGGCCACCAGGCCCATGATGGCGGTGCCCAGCGCGGCTGCCAGACAGGTGGCGACGAACACCGCGTTCAGGTCCATGCCGGTGGACGACAGGATCAGCGGGTTGACCAGGATGATGTAGGCCATGGTCAGGAAGGTGGTGAAGCCGGCTATCACCTCGGTTTTGACCGTGGTGCCGTGCTCCTTGAGCTTGAAAAAGCTTTCCAGCAGTTGCATGAAGAATGACTCCGGGCGGATCGCGCGAGTTCGGAAAACGCGGCATTATCGGCCTCCAGGCGCTCAAACACCTAAATCTTGACGTGAAAATATGTCATTGCTTAACAATGGCAGCCCCGCTGTGATATCCTGAAAAATTACTCTTCGGCAAACGTTTGTATTTATGAGCCAGCTTATCGGGAACATTTACATCGTGGTCGCGCCGTCCGGCGCCGGCAAGACTTCGCTGGTGGCGGCCTTGCTGCAGGCGGAGCCCAGCGTCGAGCTGTCGGTGTCCTACAGCACCCGAGCGGCGCGCAAGGGCGAGGTCGACGGCAAGCACTATCACTTCGTCGACCGCTCGGTGTTCGACGCCATGGTGGAGCGCGGCGACTTCCTCGAGCACGCCGAGGTGTATGGCAACTGCTACGGCACCAGCGCGCCATGGATACGCAGCCGTCTGGAAGCCGGCCAGGACATCCTGCTGGAAATCGACTGGCAGGGCGCCGAACAAGTGCGCGCAGTGTTTCCCGACGCCATCGGCATCTTCATCGCTCCGCCGTCCATCGAAGAGCTGGAGCGCCGCCTGCGCGGCCGCGACACCGATACCGAAGAGGTGATTCTGCGCCGGCTGGCCTCGGCCCGCGCCGAGATCGACAAGATCGACGAATACGACTACATCGTGGTCAACGACGATTTCGAGCGCGCCAAGCTGGACCTGATCAGCATCGTCCGCGCGCAGCGCCTGAAGAGCGGCCCGCAGCGCCGCCGCCTGGCCGACATGTTCCGCCGCATGGGCACCGCCGGCGCGAAATGAAAATAGTTCCGTCCCGCTGTGCCGGACGGGACGAAAATCGATATAGTGAACCCTGTAACCGTCATTTAGCTGAGAGAGATCATGGCCCGTATTACCGTTGACGACTGCCTGGACCGCATCCAGAACCGTTTTGACCTGACCCTGGCCGCCGCCTACCGCGCCCGCCAAGTGGCCTCCGGCGCCAGCTCCTTCGTGGAGCCGGGCCGCCACAAGCCGACCGTGATCGCCCTGCGTGAAATCGCCGCCGGCCACGTCGGCAAAGAACTCCTGAACCGCGGCAAGGCCTGATTGACGCAGCGCGGAGCGTGAAGATGGGCACCGGCATTGAGACAGGCATCGACTACAACGCCCTGATCGACTCCGAAGCGGCGGCGTTCCTGGAGAGCGCCGCTCGCTATCTCAAGCCGGAAGACGTCGAGATGCTCAGGCTGGCCTTCCAGGTCAGCCGCGAAGCGCACGAGGGACAGACCCGCAAGAGCGGCGAGCCCTACATCACCCATCCGCTGGCGGTGGCGACCATGCTCACCGACTGGCGGCTGGACGTGCAGGGCCTGGCTGCCGCGCTGCTGCACGACGTGCTGGAAGACACCGGCGTCACCAAGCCGACGCTGATCGAGAAGTTCGGCAAGATCGTCGCCGATCTGGTGGACGGCCTGTCCAAATTGGAAAGGCTGGAATACCAGACCAAGGAAGACGCCCAGGCCGAAAGCTTCCGCAAAATGGTGCTGGCGATGGCGCGCGACATCCGCGTCATCATCGTCAAGCTCGCCGACCGGCTGCACAATATGCGCACGCTGGATTCGATGCGCGAGGACAAGCGCCGCCGCATCGCGCTGGAAACCCTGGAAATCTACGCGCCGATCGCGAACCGCATCGGCCTGAACAAGGTCTACCGCGAGCTGCAGGACCTGGCGTTCAAGCATCTGCACCCGCACCGCTACAGCGTATTGTCCAAGGCGGTGCGCGCCGCGCGCGGCAACCGCCGCGAAGTGGTCAACAAGATTCTGCTGGCCGTCAGCCAGCGGCTGGTGCAGAGCAATATCGAGGCCACCATCAAGGGCCGCGAGAAGAACCTCTACAGCATCTACAAGAAGATGCAGGAGAAGCACCTGTCCTTCTCCGAGGTGCTGGACATTTACGGCTTCCGCGTCGTCGTCAACGACATCCCGGCCTGCTATCTGGCGCTGGGCGCGCTGCACAGCCTGTACAAACCGATTCCCGGCAAATTCAAGGATTACATCGCCATTCCCAAGGGCAATGGCTACCAGAGCCTGCACACCACGCTGTTCGGCCCTTACGGCACGCCGGTGGAGATGCAGATCCGCACCCGCGAGATGCATAACGTGGCCGAGGCCGGCGTGGCTTCGCACTGGATGTACAAGAGCGGCGAGGGCGTCAACACCGCGCAGCAGCGCACCCACCAGTGGCTGCAGAAGCTCTTGGACATGCAGGAGGAGAGCGACGACGCCGTCGAGTTCCTCGAGCACATCAAGATCGACCTGTTCCCGGACGAAGTCTACGTGTTCACGCCCAAGGGCAAGATCATGGTGCTGCCGCAGGGCTCCACCCCGGTGGACTTCGCCTACGCGGTGCACACCGACGTCGGCCACCGCTGCATCGCCGCGCGCGTCAACCACGCGCTGGTGCCGCTGCGCTCCGCCTTGCGCAACGGCGACACCGTCGAGATCATCACTTCCACCCAGGCCAAGCCCAATCCGTCGTGGCTGGCCTTCGTGCAGAGCGGCCGCGCCCGCTCCGGCATCCGCAACTATCTGAAGAGCCTGCAGCGCGAGGAGGCGGTGGCGCTGGGCGAGAAGCTGCTCAGGCAGGCGGTGGGCGCGCTGGCGTCGACGCCGCTGGCGGTCAGCGACGAGCTGCGCGCCGAGTATCTCGCCGCCTACGGCGAAAAGATGCACGGTTTCGACGACGCGCTGGCCGAGATCGGCGCCGGCAAGCTGCTGCCCATCGTGGTGGCGCGCCGGATGCTGGAGTTGGCCGGCGAGCGGCTGGGCGAGGGCGTGCGCGTCGGTCCGATCACCATTCGCGGCAACGAAGCCGGCATGGTGCAGCTGTCCAGCTGCTGCAATCCGCTGCCCGGCGACGACATTCTGGGGGTGATCACCAAGGGCCAGGGCCTGGTGATACACCGGGTCAGCTGTCCGAACGCGCGCCGCGCCGATCCGGACAAGCTGCTGGAGGTCAACTGGGAGGCGCAGCGCGACCGGATGTTCGGCGTCACCGTCGGCGTGTTGTCGCGCAACGAGCGCGGCGCGCTGGCCGACATCGCAACCGCGATCTCGCAGGCCTCGGCCAATATCGAAAGCGCCGACACCCAGGACAGCAGCCGCGACGGCGACAGCCTGTTCAATATCCACTTCCGCCTGCAGGTGGAGGGGGTGGAGCACCTGGAGCGCGTGCTCGCGGCCGTCCGCCAGTTGGCGGTGGTGCAGCGCGTGGAGAGAAAGTGAGCCAAATGAATCTACGCATCAACGGCGAAGACAGAAGCTTCGCCGGCATCGCCACGTTCGCCGAGCTGGTCGCCGCGCTGGATCTGGCCGGCAAGCGCATCGCGATCGAGCGCAACGGCGAGATCGTGCCCCGCGGCAGCTTCGCCGAGGCGAGGCTGGCCGACGGCGACGAACTGGAAATCGTGGTAGCGGTCGGCGGCGGCTGAGTCCGCTCTCCTGCCGTTCTGACGTCAATGTAAGAAAAGGGAATGCAGGTGGACGATAAACTGGTGATAGCCGGCCGAGAGTACGGTTCTCGCTTGCTGGTGGGGACCGGCAAATACAAGGATTTCGAGCAGACCGCGGCGGCGCTGGACGCCTCCGGCACCGAAATCGTCACCGCGGCGATACGGCGCGTGAATCTGGGCCAGAACGCTAACGAGCCGAATTTGCTGGACTTTTTGCCGCAAAACCGGTATAAACTCCTGCCCAATACGGCGGGATGCTATTCCGCCGAAGACGCCGTGCGCACCTTGCGGCTGGCGCGGGAGCTTCTCGACGACCATCGTTTCGTGAAGCTGGAAGTGCTGGGGGACCCAAACAATCTGTACCCCAATGTGAAGGAAACCCTCAAGGCCGCCGAGGTGCTGGTGGCGGAGGGATTCGATGTCTTGGTTTATACCTCGGACGACCCCATCGTCGCGCGCGAGCTGGAGCAGATCGGCTGCTGCGCGATCATGCCGCTGGCCAGCCTGATCGGCTCGGGCATGGGGATCCTGAATCCGTGGAACCTGCAATTGATCATCGAGCAGTCCAATGTCCCCGTGATCGTGGATGCCGGCGTCGGCACCGCGTCAGACGCGGCGATAGCGATGGAGTTGGGCTGCGACGGCGTGCTGATGAATACCGCGATTGCCGCTGCGCGCAATCCGGTTCAAATGGCGCACGCCATGAAATTGGCCGTGGAAGCTGGCCGAGCCGCCTATCTGGCCGGCCGGATGCCGAAACGTTTTTATAGTGCAGTGCCAAGTTCTCCTAGTGAGGGGGTGATTTCTTCCGTCAAGTCGTGATGTTCATGGCCCAGGCTGGCCGCGCCGAACCGCGCAAAACACCACAAGATGACCTGACGTTGTCGTTTCAGACTT
Source organism: Chromobacterium indicum (assembly GCF_039708975.1). Classification (NCBI taxonomy): domain Bacteria; kingdom Pseudomonadati; phylum Pseudomonadota; class Betaproteobacteria; order Neisseriales; family Chromobacteriaceae; genus Chromobacterium; species Chromobacterium indicum. Next base: position 289,170 of record NZ_JAYFSJ010000002.1, on the reverse strand, counting down.
TTACAAATGCAGTAACATTGCTAAAATGCTGTTTTTACAGGCGGCGGCTTTAGCCACGCCCTAAAGAAATCTAAGGACCCTTAAGTAAATGCCGACTATTCGCGTTAAAGAGAACGAACCGTTTGAAGTTGCCCTGCGTCGCTTCAAGCGCTCCGTGGAAAAAACTGGCCTGCTGACCGAACTGCGCGCTCGCGAGTTCTACGAGAAGCCGACCACCGAGCGCAAGCGCAAGCACGCTGCCGCGGTTAAGCGCCACTACAAGCGCATCCGCAGCCAAATGCTGCCGCCGAAACTCTACTAAGAGTTTTCCGGCATCAAGCAGGACCGCAGGCCATGCCTGCGGTTTTGCCATTTGTACTCCCGAATTTCCCCCGCTGCCCGCGCAGCGCCTGATTTCCAAGTGAGCACGACATGAGCCTCAGAGTTCGCATCACCGACGACATGAAGTCCGCCATGAAAGCCAAGGAAGCCGACAAGCTGGGCGCGATCCGCCTGCTGTTGGCTGCCGTCAAGCAGAAAGAGGTGGACGAGCGCATCGAACTGGACGACGCCGGCGTCATCGCCGTCGTCGACAAGATGATCAAGCAGCGTCGTGACTCCATCTCCCAGTATCAGGCCGCCCAGCGCCAGGATCTGGTCGACAAGGAACAGGCCGAGATGGACGTGCTGATGGGCTATATGCCGCAGCAGCTGTCCCAGGCCGAGATCGAGGCGCTGATCGCCAAGGCGGTGGCTGATACCGGCGCCGCCGGCATGCAGGACATGGGCAAGGTGATGGGCGCGCTGCGTCCGCAATTGGCCGGCCGCGCCGACATGGCGCAGGTGTCCGCGCTGATCAAAGCCAAGCTGAGCGCCTGAGGCCTGGGTAGCAGGATTTGATTCCGCAGGATTTCATCGACCAGCTGCTGTCCCGCGTCGACATCGTCGACGTGGTGGACCGCTACGTTCCGCTGAAGCGGGGCGGGCAGAACTATATGGCCTGCTGCCCCTTTCACAAGGAAAAGTCGCCCTCATTTACGGTGAGTCCCAGCAAGCAGTTCTATCACTGCTTCGGCTGCGGCGCGCACGGTTCGGCCATCGGCTTCGTGATGGAGTACCAGGGCATCGGCTTCATCGACGCGGTCAAGATGCTGGCCGAGGGCATCGGCATGCAGGTGCCGAACGAGCGCAACGTCAATCCGGAGGCCAGCCGCAAGGCGCGCGAGAAGCAGGTGTCGCTGGAGCAGCTGATGCAGCAGGCCAGCGATTTCTACCGCCGCGAGCTGAAGGGCGCGGCCAACGCCGTCGCCTACTGCAAGGGGCGGGGGCTGTCAGGCGAAGTCGCTGCCCGCTTCGGCCTGGGCTACTCGCCGGATGGCTGGCAGAACCTGGAAGCCGCGGTCGACAACTACCAGGACGACAAGCTGGTGGAAGCCGGCCTGGTGATCGTGGCCGAGGACAGCGGGCGCCGCTACGACCGTTTCCGCGACCGGCTGATGTTTCCGATCCGCAACCAGCGCGGTGCCATCGTCGGTTTCGGCGGGCGGGTGCTGGGCAAGGGCGAGCCTAAGTACCTGAACTCGCCGGAAACGCCGCTGTTCGAAAAAGGCCGCGAGCTGTACGGCCTGTACGAGGGGCGCCAGGCGATACGGGATAAGAACCGGGTTCTGGTAGTCGAAGGCTATATGGACGTGGTCGCGCTGGCGCAGTACGGCGTCGGCTACGCGGTGGCCACCTTGGGCACCGCCACCACCGGCGAGCACGTGCGCAAGCTGCTCAAGCACGCCGAGCAGGTGTATTTCTGCTTCGACGGCGACGCCGCCGGGCAGAAAGCTGCCTGGCGCGCGCTGGAGAACAGCCTGCCGCAGCTGGTGGACGGCAAGGCGCTGAACTTCCTGTTCTTGCCGACCGAGCACGATCCGGACAGCTATGTGCGCGAATTCGGCGCTGATGCGTTTGAGCAGTTATTGGTTCAGGAAAGCCTGCCGCTGTCGGTGTATTTCACCCGCGAGCTTTGCCGCGGCGTCAATCTCGGCACGCCGGAAGGCAAGGCGGATCTGATCCGCCAGGCGTCGCCGCTGCTGGCCCAGATCGCCGCGCCGGCGCTGGGCTACATGATACGCAAGCGGCTGGCCGAAATGGCCGGCGTGGACGTCGACGAGCTGGACATGCTCACCGGCGGCGGCAAGCCGCAGCGGTCAGAGCGCGGCAGCCGCGGCGGCGGCAAGCGCGAGTACAGGCTGCCGGCGGAGTCGCAGCGGGTGGTCAACACCACCATGGTCAAGAAATTGATCAAGTGGCTGCTGATGAACCCGCAATGGGCGGGCGACGTCAAATTGCCGGACAGCCTGGCGCTGTCGGACGAGCTGGGTTGCTTCGCGATGCTGGCCGAGCGGGTGTTGGAGCACGGCGACGCGCCGAACACCGCGCAATTGATCGAAGGGCTGCGCGGCACGCCGTACGAGGGTTTGATCGACGGCGTGCTGCAGCAGGCGATGCAGGATCCGGACGAGTTCGCCGACCCCAGCGACGATGACCGGCAACTGTTCCAGGACGGCAATGCCAGGCTGCTCAAAATGCTGCATGCGGAACAACTGGAGCGGCTAAAACTGAAGGAACGGCACGAAGGACTGACTTCCGAAGAGACAGTCCTGGTGGGCCAGTTGTTGCGGGAAATGTTCTCGCCGCCGAACTAACGGGTTCGGCGGAAAAGTTCAAGTGGTTGTGTTATAATCAACTGTTTTTTTCGGCTTTTTTTTCAAGCAGGAAGCGAAATGGCGGCCTCTCCCGAAAACCAGAAAGATGTGCAGGACAGCCAAGAGGTGATGAGCCTGGAAGAGCAGCGGAAACGCTTGCGCCAGCTGATCGCCCTGGGCAAAGAGCGTGGGTATCTGACCTACGCCGAAATCAACGACCACCTGCCGGAAGACGTATCCGACGCCGAGCAGATCGAAAACATCGTCACGATGATCGCCGGTCTGGGCATTCAGGTATGCGAGGAAGCGCCTGACGCCGAAACCTTGCTGATGTCTGACGCCACCCCGTCGGTGGCGGATGAAGACGCCGTGGAAGAGGCCGAGGCGGCCTTGTCCTCGGTGGACTCCGAATTCGGCCGCACCACCGACCCGGTGCGCATGTACATGCGCGAAATGGGTTCGGTCGAGCTGTTGACCCGCGAGGGTGAGATCGAGATCGCCAAGCGCATCGAAGACGGTCTCAAGTACATGATCCAGGCCATCTCCGCCTGCCCCGGCACCATCGCCGAGGTGCTGGAGCTGATGGAGCGCGTGTCGCGCGATGAAATCCGCGTCGACGAAGTCGTGGACGGTTTCATCGACCTCAACGCCCCGACCGAAGACGAAGCCCAATTCGCCGAAGCCGAGGACAGCGACGATCTGCTGGACGAGGAAGAGGAAGAGGAAGAGGACGAGGAAGGCGAGGTCGACGCCGATGCCGACGCCGCGGCCAATCTGGAAGAACTGAAGCAGCACGCGCTGGAGCACTTCGCCGGCGTGCGCATGCTGTTCGACAAGATGGTCAAGGCGCTGGGCTCCAAGGGTCCGCAGAGCAAGGAATACCAGGAGTTGCAGGACGCGATCACCACCGAGTTCATGCTGGTGCGCTTCGCAACCCGCCAGGTGGAAAGCCTCTGCGAGTCGCTGCGCGGCCGCGTCAACGAGATCCGCACTTACGAGCGCGACATCCAGGACATCTGCGTCAGCCGCGTGCGCATGGATCGCGCCCACTTCATCAAGGTGTTCCCGGGCAACGAGATCAACACCGACTGGGTGGAAAGCGAGATCGATTCCGGCAAAGCCTGGAGCGAGGCGCTGACCCGCTTCAAGCACGCGATCATCGAGAAGCAGACCCGTCTGTCCGATCTGCAGGACCGGGCGATGCTGTCGATCAAGGCGCTGAAGGAAATCAACCGCCAGATGTCGGCCGGCGAGTCCAAGGCGCGCCGCGCCAAGAAGGAAATGATCGAGGCTAACTTGCGCCTGGTGATTTCCATCGCCAAGAAGTACACCAACCGCGGCCTGCAGTTCCTGGATCTGATCCAGGAAGGCAACATCGGCCTGATGAAGGCGGTGGACAAGTTCGAATACCGCCGCGGCTACAAGTTTTCGACTTACGCCACCTGGTGGATTCGCCAGGCGATCACCCGCTCCATCGCGGACCAGGCGCGCACCATCCGCATTCCGGTGCACATGATCGAGACCATCAACAAGATGAATCGCATCTCGCGTCAGATCCTGCAGGAAAGCGGCCGCGAGCCGGATCCGGCGGAACTGGCCGAAAAGATGGAGATGCCGGAAGAGAAGATTCGCAAGATCATGAAGATTTCCAAGGAGCCCATCTCCATGGAAACCCCGATCGGCGACGACGACGATTCCCATCTCGGCGATTTCATCGAGGACCAGAACAACCTGGCCCCGTCCGACGCGGCGATGTATTCCAGCCTGAAGGACGCGACCAAGGAAGTGCTGGACACGCTGACGCCGCGCGAGGCCAAGGTTCTGCGCATGCGTTTCGGCATCGACATGAACACCGACCACACGTTGGAAGAAGTGGGCAAGCAGTTCGATGTGACCCGCGAGCGGATCCGCCAGATCGAGGCCAAGGCGCTGCGCAAGCTGCGTCATCCAACCCGTTCCGAGCGTCTGCGCAGCTTCCTGGACAGCGAGCCGGGCGGCCAATAAGCGCACTGCTTGAAACGTCGGAAATCCCCAAGCTCCTTGAATAAAGGGCTTGGGGATTTTTATTTTCCCCTGCTATAATCGCCCACTCTTCAGGGCCTCTAGCTCATGCTTGGTTAGAGCAGCGGACTCATAATCCGTTGGTGCCGAGTTCGACTCTCGGGGGGCCCACCAAATACAAGGGGTTGCGCGCAAGCGCAACCCCTTTCTCTTTTTCTGTTCCCCCGAAACTAGCTGGCTGTTCGCGGTTTTCGTGAGCGAATGGCGTATCCAGCCTGGTGACGACTCCCCCTTCCCACGCAAGAAACCCGCGGCGTTCGCGACTAATCTGCAAACGGCAGGGGGAGAGAGCCATGGAATGCTGGAGAACGATTTGTTGGGCTGGGATGCTGTTGATCTTCGCGCAGCCGGCGCAGGCGGCCGGAGCTTGCGTCTTGAGCGGGGCGCAGGAGGCGGGCCGGCAGGCGTCCTTGCTGGAGCTGTACACCTCGGAGGGCTGCAGCAGCTGCCCTCCGGCCGAAAACTGGCTGTCCGGGCTTGCCATGGCGGGGCTGGACGCGAAGCGGGTGGTGCCGCTGGCTTTCCATGTCGATTACTGGGATGGCCTGGGCTGGCGCGACCGTTTCGCCAGCCCCGATTATTCGCAGCGCCAACGCTGGCGCGCGGCGCTGGCGGGATCGTCGCTGATTTACACCCCGCAGATGCTGGTCAATGGACGCGATTGGCGTTTCTCTGGCTACGATGGCCTGCGGGCTAGCCTTCCAGGCGGGCGGACAGGAGCCGCGCTGCGGGTGAGGGGGCGGCAAGCGGGGGATGGCTTGGACATCGAGGCAGAGGCCGTTCTCGCACCCGGCGAGCCGCCACTGCGCCTGATGCTGGCTCTGTTCGAGGACGGCCTGCAAAGCCGGGTGAGCGCGGGAGAGAATGAGGGCAGGCTGTTGAGGCACGACGCGGTGGCGCGGACCCTGGCCGGTCCTTTTCCGCTGAGCGGCGCCAAAACTACGCTGAAATGGCACTTGCGCTTCGCCGATGGCCAGAGGCCGGGCGCCAGCGGCGCGGCGGTCTGGCTGGAGGACGATCGGGGGCGGGTGCGCCAGGCGCTGGCCGCGCATTGCGCAGGTGGCTGAACAGACAGGTGCGCTTTTCGCCGGGAATGCCGATCCTATGCGGGGTCCAGCCACGATATTCGCGGCATGGATTGTCGTTCCATCAGCCCGAGGAGCCTGCATGATGTCGCCAGCCGAAGCCCGCAGCATAGTGGAAGCCCTCGCCATTGGAGTGGATCCGCTCAGTGGCGAGCTGTTGTCGCAACACGCCGTTCTCCGGCAGCCGGAAGTGGTGCGCGCGCTATTCCTGGCCAGCCGGGCGTTGGAAGCCGCCCTGCGCGGCGATGAGGAGCGGGAGGATGGCGAGGCTGCGCCGGCAGCGTTTGTGCCGTCTGTTGTCGCAGCCAGCCGGCGCCGCGCGCGAGCGCTAGCCGCCTGATCCCGATTGCAAACAAAAAACGGAGCGCTGAGGCTCCGTTAGGCAATGCCTGCGCTATAACGCGGCGCCGGGAGACACTCCCTTGGGCAGCAGCAGCCACAGGCTGCCTTGTTGCTTCATCCGGCCGGCGTACATGCCGGCCTCGGTGCCGTAGCCCCAGAACAGATCGGCGCGCAGCGCGCCCTTGATCGCGCTGCCGGTATCCTGGGCATGCACCAGCCGGGTCAGCGGCTCGCTGGAGTGGGGCCAGGTGGTGGACAGATAGACCGGCGCGCCCAGCGGAATGTAGCGCGGGTCCACCGCGATGCTGTAGCCGCCGGTCAGCGGCACGCCCAGAGCGCCGATCGGCCCGCCGTTGTCGCCTGGCAGCTGCTTGAAGAAGATGTAGCTCTGATTGACCGCCAGCAGCTCGTCGCGGCGCTGCGGGTTTTTCGCCAACCAATCCTTGATTCCCTGCATCGACGCCTGCCCCAGCGTCATTTCGCCCTTGTCCACCAGCCATTTGCCTATCGACTGGTAGGGATAGCCGTTCTGGTCGGCGAAGCCGACGTGCAGGAAGCTGCCGTCGTCCAGCTGGATGCGGCCTGAGCCCTGCACCTGCAGGAAGAACAGCTCCACCGGGTCTTCCACCCAGGCGATCACCGGCGCGCTGCCGGCGATGCTGCCCTGGTTGATCTGGCCGCGGGTGAAGTAGGGCAGCAGGCGGGAGCCGGACAGTCTGCCCTTCATGCGGATGCCGCGCGGGTCGGCGGGGAAGTCGGCCGGGTTGATCTCGATATTGCCGCCTGTTGCCAGCGCCAGCCGGCCGGGACCGGTCTGTTTGGCGCGCAGCACGCCGCGATTGCGCTGGCTCATGGGCACATCAACGCTGACCATGTCGCGCGGCGCGCCGTAGACCGGCCACGGCGTGCGATCGGAGCGGTTGAGGCTGCCGTTGAGCAGCGGCTCGTAGTAACCGGTGATCAGGCCGCTGTCGCGGCCGCCGTCGCGCAGCTTCCAGGCGGTGAAGCGGTTTTCGAAGAAGCGGCGCGCGGCGTCGGCGTCATTGTCCGCCAGCGCGCCGGCCTCGCGGCAGACGCCGCTCCAGGCTGGTTTCTTCTGCAGCGTGCGGCAGCTTTGGCGCAGACCTTGAATCGAATCACCGACGGCCTGGTCGTTCCAAGCGGGCAGCGCCGCCGGGCTGGCGCTGTCGGCGCCGGCCGGAATGGTGGGCGCGGGACGTCCGGGCGTGACGGACGGGGTGGTGGTGCAGCCGGCCAGCGCCAGCAAGGCCAGCCATAGCGGCCAGCTTTTCTTGAACAGTGTCTGCTTCATGCTTGAGGCCGGATGGCCTTCCCGTGGTAGATGGTCTGGATTGTAACCTGATGGACGGCCCAGCGTGATGCCGGGCAGATGTGAAGTCATGGAGCTGAAACAAAACCGAAAAGTTTCATCGTTAACATGGACGGGTCCCATGGATAGGGCCGTCGGCGTGGATGCCGAACGGCCATCGTCGCGAGAAATTTGGAGAAAACGATGAAACGAATCGCAAGCCGTACCCTGCTGTTGGCCGCTCTGGCCTGCTCCGGCGCTTTCGCCGCCCACGCCGTTTACGCCGAAGAAGCTGCCGCCGCCGCGCCGACCGACGAGCAGCTGGCCGTCAGCGTCAAGCAAGCTTTGGATGCGGAGCCGGCGCTGAAGCCGCTGGATCTGAAGGTGTCGAGCAAGAAGGGCGAAGTGACGATCGAAGGCGCGATGACCGACGATCAGCAGATGTTCCAGGCTGGCCAGGCGGCCGAGAAGGTACCGGGCGTCAAGTTCGTCATCAACAAGATGGAACAGAAGGGCTGAGTCCGGCCTTGGGTTGACGGAATGTGCGAAAAAGCCGGACTTAGTCCGGCTTTCTTGCGTTCTGCGTTGGGCCGCTCAGGCTTCCAGCGCCAGCAGCTCGGCCATGGTCTGGCGGCGGCGGATCAGCCTGGGCTCGCCTCCGTCCACCAGCACCTCGGCCAGCAGCGGCCGGCTGTTGTAGTTGGACGACATCGATGCGCCATAGGCGCCGGCGTCGTGGAACACCATCAGGTCGCCGACCGCCGCCGGCGGCAGCGGCCGGGTTTCCACAGCGCCGCCTTCCTGCTGGGTGAACACGTCGCCGGATTCGCACAGCGGCCCGGCCACCACGGTATCTTCCGAGCCGGTTTTTTCATGGCCGTCGGCGTCCAGCACGGTGATGTGGTGGTAGCTGCCATACAGCGAGGGCCGCATCAAATCGTTGAAGCCGGCGTCCACCAGCGCGAAGCGGCGGCTCCCCATATTCTTCACCGCGCGAACTTCGGCGAGCAGCGCGCCGGATTCCGCCACCAGGAAGCGGCCGGGCTCGATTTCCAGCCGCACCGGATGGCCGAGGCGCTCGGCAATCCGCCGGCGGGCGGCGTCCCATAATTGGAAATAATGCCCGGTGTCAATGCGCGGCTCGCCGTCGCGGTAGGGGATGGACAGGCCACCGCCGGCGGAGATGGCCTCGATGTCGCAGTCCAGTTTCGCCACCAGATCCACCATCGCGCCGCACACCTGTTCCAGGTGGCCGTAGTCGACGCCGGAGCCGATGTGCATGTGCACCCCGACCAGCCGCAGCTTGAACTGGCGGATGGCCTGCAGCGCCTCGTCCAGATCGCCGTGCCAGATGCCGTGCTTGCTGTTCTCGCCGCCGGTGTTGGTCTTCTGGCTGTGGCCGTGGCCGAAGCCGGGGTTGATGCGCAGCCATACCGGATGGCCGGGCGCGGCTTCGCCCAGCTGGCGCAGCATGTCGATGGAGCCGGCGTTGACCGGGATGTTCTCGGCCACCACTCTGGCCAGCGTCGGCCGGTCCAGCACGTCGGCGGTGAACACGATGTCGGCGTCCTCGCCGCCACCGCGGTAGCCGGCGGCCAGCGCGCGCTCGATCTCGCCCAACGACACCGCGTCCACCTTCACGCCCTCGGCGCGCATCAGCCGCAGGATGTGGGTGTTGGAGTTGGCCTTCTGCGCATAGCGTATGGTGTCGAAGGCCTTCAGCTGAGCGATGCGCTGGCGAATGGCCCCGGCATCGTAGATCCATAGCGGGGTGCCATGCCGGCGGGCGATGGCGGCGAGCTGAAGGTGGTCGAAAGCGTGCATGGCGGATATTCCGGTTAGGGTTTCAAGCCATGATCCGCCTGCTTGATGCAAAAATAAAATAGCAATTTATTGGCATGCCTTTCATTTATGATATGGATTGAATTCAAGAAACGGGAGTGGCCGTGTCGATCAATCTGCGTCACGTCGAGGTATTCCGGGCGGTGATGACCAGCGGCAGCGTCAGCGGCGCCGCGCGCTTGCTGCATACCTCGCAACCGACGGTTAGCCGCGAGCTGGCGCGCTGCGAGCAGCTATTGGGTTTGGCCTTGTTCGAGCGCGGCCACGGCCGGCTGCGGCCTACCCAGCAGGCATTGCAACTGTTCGCCGAAGTGGAGCGCAGCTTCGTCGGCTTGGAGCGCATCGTCGCCAGCGCGGATGCCATCCGCCGGTTCGCCGGCGGCCAATTGGCCATCGCCTGCCTGCCGGTGTTCGCGCAGGCCTTGTTGCCGGCGGCTTGCGCCGATTTCGTCGCCGATTTTCCCGATGTGGGCGTGGACATCAGTCCGCAAGAGTCGCCGTGGCTGGAGGAATGGCTGGCCGCGCAGCGCTTCGACCTGGGCCTGACCGAGCAGCAGCAGGCGCTGGCCGGCTGCCTGGCGCAGCCGCTATGGCAGGGGGACGAGCTGTGCGTGCTGCCGGCGGCGCATCCGCTGGCGGAAAAGCGCAGGCTGGAGGCGCGCGATTTCGCCGGCCTGTCCTTCATCAGCCTGGCGGCCAGCGACAGCTACCGGCAGCAGGTGGATGCCTGGTTCGCGCGCGAAGGCGTGGCGCGGCGGCTGCAGTTGTCCAGCCACAGCGCGGCTTCGGTTTGCGAGATGGTGAGGCTGGGCCTGGGGGTGGCCATCGTCAATCCGCTGACGGCGCTGGCCGAGGCGGGAAGAGGGGTGACGGTGAGGCCGCTGGCCGAGGAGATTCCGTTTTCGGTGCAGCTGGTATTGCCGCAGTTCCGTCCGGCTTCGCCGCTGCCCTTGCGCTTTGTCGATGCCTTGCGTCGGCGGGGTAGCGAGCTGGACAGCAGGCTGGCGGCTTTGTGCGGATGAGGGCTGAAGTTGGTGGGGAATGAATGTTGGTTTGATATAAAAGCAATTATATTGCTTATTTATGGCATTGGATTGTATTTATTCTTTTAATATTCGATTTGGCAGCATTCTGATTTATAAAATACTGTCGCATTCTCGAATCCCGTCCTTGCCATGCGGGTATTTGCGCCTGATTTCTTCTCCCCGCATTGACAGGTCCGACTACTTCGTTCATCAATAGTTCCTGGACGCTATCTTTCATAGAGCAAAAGCGCTATTTGCTATGCTTCTTTGAATGATGGCATGAGTTTGCCTTATTTTTCAGTAGTGACCACTGTCTGTCTCACCCTGGCGTGACTGGCAACGGCCGGCGCCGCGGGTGTCTGCCTTTCCGTCATTCCGCCATGCAGGATTTTTCCTGGGTCCGCGGCAGTTCTGATTACAAGGAACCCATAATGACGTCGTCTGCGCTCAACCCCTTGCGCCAGCCCAAGCCGTTCTATCTGATCTTCTCGATCGAATTCTGGGAGCGTTTCGGTTTCTATGGCCTGCAGGGCATCCTGGCCGTTTACCTAGTGAAGGCCTTGGGCCTGCGCGAGGCTGATTCCTTCACGCTGTTTTCCTCCTTCATCGCGCTGGTGTATGGCCTGATCGCCGTCGGCGGCTGGCTGGGCGACAAGGTGCTGGGCACCAAGCGCACCATCCTGCTGGGCGCGCTGGTGCTGACCGCCGGCTACATGATGGTCACTGCGTCGGCCGACCACATCAGCCTGCTCTATCTGGGCATGGGCACCATCGCGGTGGGCAACGGCCTGTTCAAGGCGAACCCGTCGTCGCTGCTGTCCAAGTGCTACGAGGAGAACGATCCCCGCCTGGACGGCGCTTTCACCATGTACTACATGGCGATCAATATCGGTTCGCTGCTGTCGATGCTGGCCACGCCGTGGCTGGCCGACCGTTTCGGTTACGCCCACGCTTTCGCGCTGTCCGTGGTGGGCATGCTGATCACTGTCGTCAACTTCGTTTTCATGCAGGGCTGGGTCAAGGACTACGGCTCCGACGCCGATTTCCGCAAGCCCAAATTGTCCACCTGGCTGGCGGTGCTGGCCGGCATTGTCGTCGCCTGCGGCGCGGCCGCGCTGCTGCTGAAGCACGAGATCATCGCCAACGTGGTGCTGGCCGTGCTGTCCATCGGCGTGGTGGGCCTGTATGTGAAGGAAACGCTGCTGCTGAAGGGCGCCGAGCGCAAGAAGATGATCGTGGCTGCCATCCTGATGCTGCAGGCGACCGTGTTCTTCGTGTTGTACAACCAGATGCCGCTGTCGCTGAATTTCTTCGCCATCCACAATACCGAGCACACGCTGTTCGGCATCCCGGTGCAGCCGGAGCAGTTCCAGTCGCTGAACCCGTTCTGGATCATGCTGGCCAGCCCGCTGCTGGCGCTGTGCTACAACAAGCTGGGCAACCGCCTGCCGATGCCGCACAAGTTCGCGATCGGCATGGTGCTGTGCGCCGGCGCCTTCCTGGTGCTGCCGCTGGGCGCCAAGTACGCCAACGCCCAAGGCCTGGTGTCGTCCAACTGGATGGTGCTGAGCTATCTGCTGCAGAGCGTGGGCGAGCTGCTGATCTCCGGCCTGGGCCTGGCGATGGTGGCGCAACTGGTGCCGCAGCGCCTGATGGGCTTCATCATGGGCGCTTGGTTCCTGACCTCGGCCGCGTCGTCGGTGATCGCCGGCTGGGTGGCGGGCCTGACCGCCGCGCCGGACAACGTCACCAGTCCGCTGGCCACGCTGGAGATCTACAGCCGCGTGTTCACCCAGATCGGCGTGGTGACCGGCGCGATCGCGATCGTGACCATCATCATCGCGCCGTGGCTGCATCGGATGACGCTGGACGAGAAGCCGGAGCATCCGGAACACGAAATGGCGCTGGACGCTCGCTGAGCGCGGCATCCGCCAAATAGCAACGGGGACCGGTTCGGTCCCCGTTTTGCTTGCCTAGCCGTCCAGCCGGCGGCTCCAGTCTTCCAGCTGGCCGCTTTCCAGCCTTTTCTCGATCAGCTGTCGCCAGGACTCCACCAGCGGCAGCCGGGAGATCTCCAGCAGCAACTCGCGTTCCAGGCCGCGGCGGTAGAACACTTCGGCCAGTCGCGCCAGCGTCCAGTCGGGGTGCGGACGCGTTAGCAGGCGGATGTCGTCGCCGGCGCCGACATCGCCCTCGCGCAGCACCCGGCAGTACCAGCCGGTACGGCCGCTGTCCTGCAGGCGTTTGGCCATGTCGCGCTGGTCGAAACGGTGATTGAGCTTCCAGCAAGGCTGGCGGCCCTGGGAGATTTCCAGCACTGCGGCGCCGATGGCCAATTGGTCGCCCAGGCACAGCGTGGTCTCGTCCATGCCCAGGGTGCTGAGGTTTTCGCCGAAGCCGCCGGGCTGCTCCAGCGCCGGACGCGGGCCGATTTCGCCGCGCCAGCGGGCGTAATGCTCGAAGGCGTACAGGTGCACCGCCTTGTGCGGGCCACCGTGGTGGCGCGGGTCGCCCTGCTCGTCGCCGGCCAGGCCCAGCGCGCCCACGGATGCGCGTCCCGCCAGCGGCTGCTTGGCGATGGCGCTGAGCGCGCCGGGACGGACATAGGGAGCGGCTTTGCCGGTCAATACCGCCAGCACGCTGCCGATGACGGTTTCCCGGCTCATTCCGCCAGCTCCACCACTACCCGCTTGTTGCGCGCGCCCTTGCTTTCTATCTTTTTCACCCGCACCCGGCCCACTTCGCCGGTGCGCGCGACGTGGGTGCCGCCGCAGGGCTGCAGATCCACGCCCTCCACCTCGATCAGCCGGATTTCCGGCAGGTGCAAGGGCGGCGTCACCGACATGGTGCGGATCAGCTCAGGCTGCGCCTTCAGCGCTTCGCCGCTGGTCATTTTCACCGCGAGCGGCAGGTCGGCGGCCACCAGCCGGTTCAGCTCGGCCTCGATATGCTCCTTGTCCAGTTCCATGCCTTCCGGCAGCGCGAAGTCCAGCCGGCCCGACTCCGCGGTCATGTTGCCGCCGGTGACGCCGGCCTTGATCACCACGCCCAGCAAATGCAGACAGGTGTGGATGCGCATGTGGCGGTAGCGGCGGTCCCAGTCCAGCTCCAGCGTCACCTCGGTTCCCGGCGCGAGGCGGACATCGCTCTCGGTCTGGTGCTGGATGGCGCGGGTCTCGCGGTCGCGGCGGGTGTCGGCGATGCGCAGCGTCGCGCCGTCGGCCAGCGTCAGGGTGGCGCTGTCGCCGGGCTGGCCGCCGCCCAGCGGATAGCACAGCGTGTCTTCCAGCGTCAGGCCGGCGTCGTCGTGGCTGAGCACGCGGGTGGCCAGGCGGGTCTGGTAGGGGGCTTGATAGAATCGTTCCGTCATGATGCGTCCTTTGTCGTCTTGTCTGGACAGGGTGACGGCTGCCGGGCGGGATTTCAAGTGACAGCGCCGCGGAGAAAAGACGGTAACAGCTTGTGGCGCAAGGCTTTAACGCCGATAATCGCCGCCAATCGATTTTTAAAGCCGTTAGCCATGCAAAGACACAATCTGGAACACTACAATCCGCCGCCGGACACCGGCCTTTCCGTGATCTACGCCGACAGCTGCCTGCTGGTGCTGGACAAGCCCAGCGGCCTGTTGTCGGTGCCGGGGCGGGGCGAGGACAAGGCCGATTGCCTGATCAGTCGCGCGCAGAAGGTTTACCCGGACGCGCTGACCGTGCACCGTCTGGACATGGACACCTCCGGCCTGGTGGTGATGGGCCGCGGCCCGGAGATGCAGCGCGCGCTGTCCATCGCCTTCATGGACCGCAAGGTGAAGAAGCGCTATATCGCGGTGGTGGACGGCATCGTGGAAAGCAATAGCGGCACGGTGGACCTGCCGCTGATCATCGATTGGCCGAACCGGCCGCGGCAAAAGGTGGATTTCGATGAGGGCAAGGAAGCCATCACCCATTACCGGGTGATTCTGCGCGACACCGGCCGCAACATCAGCCGGATGGAACTGGACCCGCAAACCGGCCGCGCCCACCAGCTGCGCATGCACATGCTGCACCTGGAGTCCGGCCACCCCATCCTCGGCGACGACATCTACGCGCCGCCGGAGGCGCTGGCCAAGGCCGACCGCCTGCTGCTGCACGCGTCGCGGCTGGTGTTGCGCCACCCGGTGACTTTCGAGGAGATGGAGTTCGAGGCGCCGGCGCCGTTCTGAGGCCGGGCCTTGTCCGCAAAAAAGGGATGCTCTTCGGCATCCCTTTTGTTTTGGCCGGCCGGGCGGCTTACTGCCGCGCGGCGCGGACGTTGTCCGTCGGCGGGGCGTCCGCATTGCTGCGCCACGGATTGATGTCCAGTCCGCCGCGGCGGGTGTAGCGGGCGTAGACGGTCAGCTTTTGCGGCGCGCAGGCGCGCAGCACGTCGACGAAAATGCGCTCCACGCATTGCTCGTGGAATTCGTTGTGCTGGCGGAAGCCGATCAGATATCTCAGCAGCGCTTCTCGGTCTATCTTCGGCCCGGTGTAGCGGATGGACACGCTGCCCCAGTCCGGCTGGCCGGTGACCAGGCAGTTGGATTTCAACAGATTGCTGCACAGCGTCTCGCTGACGATGTCGGCGGCGTCGGCCTTGAGAACCTCAGGGCAGGGCGCGTAGTGGTCGACCTCGATGTCCAGCTCGTCGATGTACTCGCCTGCCAGTTCGCGTACCTGTTCGGCGGCGAAGGCCTGCGGCAGCGCGATGGAGACCGAAACCTCCGCGCCGGCGGCTGCGGACAGGTCGCGCGCCAACTGGGCGGAGAGGGCGTCGACGCCGTCCATCCGCGTCTGGTTGTAGCTGTTCAGGTAGAGCTTGAACGACTTGGACTCGATCAGCCTGGGGCTGGCGGCCGGGATGCGGAAGGTGGCGATGCCGACCTGCGGCTTGCCGCGGGGGTTGAGCCAGGACAGCTCGAAGCCGGTCCAGATGTCGACGCCGGCGAAGGGCAGCGCGGCTTCATCCACGCCGATTTCGTCGCGCTTGGCCTGGCGCGCGATCGGGAACAGCAGGGAGGGATCGTAATGGTCCTGATAACTGACGGTCTTGCCCAGCGGCGAATGTTCGGGGGTGAGATGGCTCATGGTTGCGACTTTCTAACCGAATGCTGATGAATCATAGCCAGGTGGCTCAATGCTCGCGGCGCATGAATTGGCGCGGGCGGAAGCCCAGCGCGAACAAGGCTGCGAAGTAGACCGCCGCGCCGACGCCGACCAGCAGCAGCAGCCACAGCGCGCGCTGCCAGGCGTGGCCGTGCCAGTCTATCGGCAGCCACTGCAGGCAGGCCAGCAGCGCGGCGGCCATCGCCGCGATCGCGACGATGAGTTTGGCGAGGAAGGATTTCCAGCCGGCCTCGGGCCGGTAGATGCCGCGCTTGCGCAGCGTGTACATCAACAGGCCGGCGTTGATGCAGGAAGCGAGGCCGATCGACAGCGCCAGGCCGGCGTGCTTCAGCGGGAACACGAAGGCCAGGTTCATCACCTGGGTGATGATCAAGGTGGTCACTGCGATGCGCACCGGCGTCTTGATGTCCTGGCGCGCGTAGAAGCCCGGCGCCAGCACCTTGACCAGAATCAGCCCGAGCAGGCCGAAGGAGTAGGCGATCACCGCCTGCTGCGACATCAGCGCGTCGTGGGCGCTGAACTTGCCGTACATGAACATGGTGTACAGCAGCGGGCCGGATAGCAGGCCCAGGCCGACGGTGGCCGGCACCGCCAGCAGCAGAGACAGCCGGATGCCCCAATCCAGCAGCACGCTGAACTCGGCGTCGGACTTGCTGGCCGCGTGCTTGGACAAGGATGGCAACAGGATGGTGCCGAGCGCCACGCCCAGCACGCCGGACGGGAATTCCATCAGCCGGTCGGCGTAATACATCCACGACACGCTGCCGGTGGGCAGGAAGGAGGCGAAGGTGGAGTTGATCAGCAGCGAGATCTGGGCCACCGACACGCCGAAGATCGCTGGGCCCATCTGCCGGATCACCCGCCACACTTCCGGATCGCGGAAGGCGAGGATAGGGCGGGCCAGCATGCCGACCTGCTTCAGGAAGGGCAGTTGCCATACCAGCTGGATCAGGCCGCCGACGAACACCGCCCACGCCATCGCCATGATGGGCGGATGGAAGTAATGGGTGAAGCACAGCGCGAACACGATGAAGCTGAGGTTCAGGAAGGTGGGTGTGAAGGCCGGGATTGAAAATTTTCCCCAGCTGTTCAGGATGCTGCCGGTCATCGACGACAGCGAAATGAAGAATATATAAGGGAAAGACACCCGCAGGATGTCGGCGAACAGCGCGGCCTTGGCCGGCTCGCGGTAGAAGCCCGGCGCCGAGATCCACATGATGGCGGGCGCGGCCAGCATGCCTATCGCCGTCACCAGCAGCAGCACCGAACCCAGCACGCCGGTGACCTTGGCGACGAACTCGCGCGTTTCCTCATGGGTCTTGTTCTGCTTGTACTCGCCGAGGATGGGCACGAAAGCCTGCGAGAACGCGCCTTCGGCGAACAGCCGGCGCAGCATGTTGGGAATCTTGAAGGCGGCGTTGAAGGCGTCGGCGGCCATGCCGGCGCCGAAGATGCGGGCGACCAGGGTGTCGCGCACCAGGCCGAGGACGCGGGACACCATGGTCATGCTGCTGACTGCAGCCAGGGCCTTGAGCAGGTTCATTTTGGTTTGACGGCCGATACTGGACGGATTGAGCAAGCCCGCTAGTTTACGCTGGCGGGTTTATTGTTGCAAAACCTGAGTTTAGGGCTTAGAATCGCGGGTTTCAGATTCCGCTATCAGGAGAAAGATTCATGGCTAACAGCGCACAAGCTCGCAAGCGTGCACGCACAGCCCTTAAGCAGCGCGCGCATAACGCCAGCCTGCGTACTGCGTTCCGTACCGCAGTGAAGAAAGTGCTCAAGGCAATTGAAGCCGGCGACAAGGCCGCCGCTCGCGTGGTGTTCCAGGCTTCGGAAAAAGTGATCGACCGCATTGCTGACAAGGGCGTGTTCCACAAGAACAAGGCTGCTCGTCACAAGAGCCGTCTGTCCGCTCAGATCAAGGCCATGGCCTAATCGATCGACAGCCCAGGCTGCAAGAATACGCAGAGGCTCCGCAATAGCGGGGCCTTTTGTGTATCCGCGCCCCCGTCGCAGCGATGCGGCGGGGGCGTTGTCCTTTCCCGCGTCGACAAGGGCAAGGGGCTTATGCATACTCGTAGCCATTGACTTTGCATAAAAAGGAGGCGCTGCCGATGAAAACCGCCATTGCGATTCGCCATGTCGCGTTCGAGGATCTCGGGTCCTTGCACCGCCAGTTGGAAATGCGCGGCTACCGCATCGAATACCGCGAGGCCGGGGTGGACCGGCTGGACAGTCCGGCTCTGGAGCAGGCCGACCTGCTGGTGGTGCTGGGCGGTCCGATCGGCGTCGGCGACGACGATCTGTATCCGTTTCTCCAGCAGGAGCGATTGTTGCTGGAGCAGAGGCTGAGGCGGCGGCGGCCGACGCTGGGCATCTGCCTGGGGGCGCAATTGATGGCGAGCGCGCTTGGCGCGCCGGTGGCGCCGATGGGGCATAAGGAAATCGGCTACGCGCCGCTGCGTCTGACGGATGCCGGCAGGGTGTCGCCGCTGGCGCCGCTGGCCGACGCGCCGGTGCTGCACTGGCATGGCGATCAGTTCGCCATTCCCCACGGCGCGCAGTGCCTGGCGGGCAGCGAGCTGTGTCCTCACCAGGCTTTCGCCGTCGAGGATTACGCCCTCGGTTTGCAATTCCATCCGGAAGTGGAGCCGGCGCAGCTGGAACGTTGGCTGATCGGCCACAGCGGCGAGCTGGCGGCGGCCGGCATCGATCCGCGCGAGCTGCGCGAGCAGAACCGGCGGCACGGCGACGCCTTGCCCGCGCTGGCCGCCCAGGTGATAACTAGCTGGCTGAGCGGCATCCGCGCCTAGCCAGAGTCTACAGCAGGCGCGCCGCCTGGCGGGCCATCTCGCCTTCCTCGTCGGTGGGCAGCACATAGGCCGGCAGACGGCTGCCGGCGGCGGTGAGCCGGCGCGCGTGGGCGAGGTTGGCCGCGTGGTCCAGCTCGAAGCCCAGCCAGGACAGCTGCTGCAAGATCCTGGCCCTCACCTCCGCCGAGTGCTCGCCTATGCCGGCGGTGAAGATCAACGCGTCCAGGCCGCGCATCGCCGCGGCCAGGCTGGCCGCCTCGCGCGCCGCCCGGTAGCAGAACAGCTCCACCGCCTCGCGGGCCTCCGGCAACTCGCTGGCCAGCAGCTCGCGCATGTCGGCCGACACGCCGGACACGCCCAAGAGGCCGGAGTTCTTGTACAGCTCGCGCCGCACGTCCTTCACCCCCATGCCTTCATGCTCTTGCCAGTACAGGATCACCTCCGGGTCGATATAGCCGGGCCGGCTGCCCATCATCAGGCCGTCCACCGCCGAAAACCCCATGCTGGACGCCACGCTCTTGCCGGATTCGATCGCGCAGGCGCTGGCGCCGCTGCCCAGGTGGCAGACCACCACCTTGCCGTGGGCCAGGCCGATTTCCGGCAGCCGCCGCGCGATGGCGGCGTAGGACAGGCCGTGGAAGCCGTAGCGGCGCACGCCCTCGTCATGCCAGTGGCGGGCGATGCCGAAGCGGGTGGCCACCGTCGGCTGGGTGGAGTGGAAGGCGGTGTCGAAGCAGGCGATTTGCGGCAGCTGCGGATCTATCCGGCTGAAGGCGTCTATCACCGCCAGGCTGACCGGCTGGTGCAGCGGCGCCAGCGCGATGTAGTCGTCCAGCGCCGTTCGCACATCGGCGTCCATCCGCACCGGTTCGCGGAAGCGGTTGCCTCCATGCACCACGCGGTGGGCCAGGGCCCGCGCTTCCAGGCCCTGGTCGGCCAGGCCGTTCAGCGCCGCCGCCAGCGCGGTGTCGTGCGCGGCGTCGGCCAGGCCGCGTTCGGCCAGTTTCTGGCCATTGGCGTCGGCCAGCGAGAACAAGGCCTCGCGGCTGCCGAAGCGGTCCACCATGCCGCGCGCCAGCAGCGTCTGGCCGTCCAGCGAGAAGGCGCGGAACTTCAGCGTGGCGGAGCCGGCGTTGATCGCCAGCAGGCAGCGGTTCATGGACGTCCTCCCTGGCGGCGTTTCTGATGGGCAAGCAGGCTGGCGATGGCGCTGGAGGCGAGGCGGCCGCTGGCGTCGTCGGCGCGGCTGGTCAACACCATCGGCACCCGCGCGCCCATCACGATGCCGGCGGAGGCGGCCTGGGCGAGGTAGGTCAGCTGTTTGCCCAGCATATTGCCGGCTTCCAGGTCCGGCACCAGCAGGATGTCGGGATCGCCGGCCACCGGCGAGACGATGCCTTTGCTCTCTGCAGCCTCCTTGGAGATGGCGTTGTCGAAAGCCAGCGGGCCGTCCAGGATGGCGCCGGTGATCTGGCCGCGGTCGGCCATCTTGCACAGCGCGGCGGCGTCCAGCGTCGAGCGCATGTCGGGGTTGATGGTTTCCACCGCGGCCAGGATGGCCACCTTGGGGCAAGGGATGCCCAGCGCGTGGGTGAGGTCGATGGCGTTTTGGCAGATGTCGCGCTTGGTAATCAGATCCGGCTCGATGTTGACCGCGGCGTCGGTGATGAACAGGTAGCGCGGATAGCTTTCCACCTTCATCACCCAGACGTGGCTGATGCGGCGGTCGGTGCGGATGCCGGTGTCGCGCGCCAGCGCGGCGCTCATGAATTCGTCGGTGTGCAGGCTGCCCTTCATCAGGATGTCGGCGTAGCCGTCGCGGGTCAGCTGCACCGCGCGCGAGGCTGCGGCGTGGCTGTGCTCCACATCTATGCATTCGAAGCGCCGAATGTCGATTTCCAATTCGTCGGCCAGTTTCTGCAGCCGCGCCTGCGGCGCCACCAGGATGGGAGTGGCGATGCCGTTGTCGGCGGCCTCCACCGCGCCCAGCAAGGATTCGCGGCTGCAGGGGTGGGCCACCGCCATCGGCAGCGCGCCCAGCTGGCGCGCCTGTTGCAGGATGTCGTCGAATGCGTGGGTATCGTGAATCATGCCGCTCTCCTCAAGCCTTGATGTGGTGTCCGCCGTCTACGTAGATGGTTTGGCCGGTCAGTCCGCTGGCGGCGTCGGAAATCAGGAAGGCGCAGGTCATGCCCACTTCTTCGATCTCCACCAGGCGATTCTGCGGCGCGCGGGAGATGGCGTCCTCGATCAACTGGTCGAAATGCGCGATGCCGGAGGCCGCGCGCGTCTTCAGCGGGCCGGGCGACACCGCGTGCACGCGGATGCGCTTGGGGCCGAGCTCGTTGGCCAGGTAGCGGGACACGCTTTCCAGCGCCGCCTTGACCGGACCCATGATGTTGTAGTTTTCCACCACTTTGTCGGCGCCGTAATAGCTCATCGTGATCAGGCTGCCGCCGCGCTTCATCAGCGGCTCGGCCAGCCGCGCCATCTCGATGAACGAGTAGCACGACACTCGCATCGCCTGCTGGAAGCCCGCCAGCGAACAGTCGGTGACGCGGCCGTGCAAGTCTTCCATCGGGCAATAGGCGATGGAGTGGATGATGAAGTCCAGCCCGCCCCAGTGCTTTTCTATCTCGGCGAACACATGCTCCAGCTGGCCCGGCTGCTCCACGTCCAGCGGCAGCACCAGCTTGGCCTGCAAAGCTTCGGCCAGCGGCCGCACGTATTTCTCGGCTTTGGCGTTGAGGTAGGTGACCGCGCACTCCGCGCCCAGTTGATGCAGCACGCTGGCGCAGCCGTAGGCGATGCTGTCTTCATTGGCGATGCCGACGATGAGTCCTCTCTTGCCGGCGAGGATGTTGCGTATGCTTTCCATCTGACCTTCTTGGTAAACCATTTGGACCTCCGGGATAGCGTTGCAGGGCGGTGTTGCAGCAGAATGATTAAAAGTGGTTTTTGTATTGCCGTTTCAGTCGGATATAATGGTTGGTTTGCAGGCGGCGCACTTGTGTTTGAAAGCTGGCGGCCGCATCTGTACAGTCAGACCTGTCCTGAGTTTAGTTCCGGATGTGGTGCAGTGCAGCAATCATGCGTATTATGCCATTGTGGTCAATTGGCGGGAAAGTAAAGCTATGCCGATCTATGAATATCGTTGCGGCGCCTGTGGCGTCGCCAAGGAACACCTGCAGAAACTGAGCGACGCGCCAGTGGCCGCCTGTCCGGAATGCGGCAGCGCCGACTACAACAAGCAGCTGTCCGCCGCGGGCTTCCAGCTGAAGGGCTCGGGCTGGTACGCCACCGACTTCAAGGGCGGCGCTTCCTCGTCTTCGTCCTCCTCCGGCGACTCCGCCTCTTCCGGGGGCCATAGCTGCGGCGCCGGCTGCGGTTGCGACTGATGTCGGTTCCCCCGCAAATCAAAATGACCCTGAAGGGCTATCTGATCGCCGGCCTGCTGATCTGGCTGCCGCTGGCGATCACCCTTTGGGTATTGAACCTGATCATCGGTTCGCTGGACCAGACGCTGACGCTGCTGCCGGCCGAGTGGCGCCCCGAGCAGCTGTTCGGCATGCATATCCCCGGCCTGGGGGTGGTGTTCGCGGTATTGGTGGTGATGGGCACAGGGATGCTGGCCGCCAACGTGCTGGGCCGCCGCCTGGTGGAGTTCTGGCACGGCCTGCTGTCGCGCACGCCGGTGGTCAACTCGATCTACAACAGCGTCAAGCAGGTCAGCGACACCTTGCTGTCCGACTCCGGCAACGCGTTCAAGAACGCGCTGCTGGTGCGCTGGCCGCATCAAAATGCCTGGACCGTGGCTTTCCAGACCGGCACGCCGGCCCAGGAAATCCTCTGCCACGCGGAGAGCGGCGAGGAACTGGTCAGCGTTTACGTGCCGACCACGCCGAACCCGACCTCGGGCTATTTCATCGTGGTGCCGCGCAGCGACACCCGCGAACTGAACATGAGCGTCGACGAGGCGCTCAAGTACGTCATTTCCATGGGCGTGGTGGTTCCGAACCCGCCGCCGCAGGCTCAGCGCCCGCGGCTGAATGATGAACATAATCGGCAGGGCTAGGCCGTCACCCTGTCTAGCCCCTAAGCATGTCGTCCCCTAGCGGGAACTTCGAAGAATTCAATCAAAAAGGTTTACCCAATGCGCACCGATTATTGCGGACTCATCGACAAGAAATACCTCGGTCAAACCGTGACCGTCAAAGGCTGGGCCCACCGCCGCCGCGACCATGGCGGCGTGATCTTCATCGACCTGCGCGACCGCGAAGGCCTGGTGCAGGTGGTGATCGATCCGGACACCCCGGAAGCGTTCAAGCTGGCCGACAGCAGCCGCGGCGAGTACGTGTTGTCCATCAGCGGCATCGTGCGCGAGCGCCCGGCCGGCACCGCCAACAGCAAGATGATCTCCGGCGAGATCGAAATCCTGGCCAAGGAAATCGAAATCCTGAACGCCGCGGCCACGCCGCCGTTCCAGATCGACGACGAGAACCTGTCGGAAAACGTCCGCCTGACCAACCGCGTGATCGACCTGCGCCGCCCGGCGATGCAGAAGAACCTGCGCCTGCGCTACAAAGTGGCGATGGGCGTGCGCAACCACCTGGACAAGCAGGGCTTCATCGACATCGAAACCCCGATGCTGACCCGCTCCACCCCGGAAGGCGCCCGCGACTACCTGGTGCCGTCCCGCGTGCATCCGGGCGAATTCTTCGCGCTGCCGCAATCGCCACAGCTGTTCAAGCAGTTGCTGATGGTGGCCGGCTTCGACCGCTACTACCAGATCACCAAGTGCTTCCGCGACGAAGACCTGCGCGCCGACCGCCAGCCTGAATTCACCCAGATCGATATCGAGACCTCGTTCCTGAACGAGGACCAGATCATGGACATCACCGAGACCATGACCAAGGAGATCTTCAGCGACGTGCTGGGCGTGACGCTGCCGACCTTCCCGCGAATGACCTACGGCGACGCCATGTTCTACTACGGCTCCGACAAGCCGGATATGCGCGTTTCGCTGAAGTTCACCGAACTGACCGACGTGATGAAGTCGGAAGAGTTCAAGGTGTTCCGCGGCGCCGCCGACATGGCGAACGGCCGCGTGGTGGCCCTGCGCGTGCCGAACGGCGCGTCGTTCAGCCGCAAGGAAATCGACGACTACACCCAGTTCGTCGCCATCTACGGCGCCAAGGGCCTGGCCTACATCAAGGTCAACGACGTGAGCAAGCTGAACGAAGAGGGCCTGCAGTCCCCGATCGTGAAGTTCCTGTCCGCCGACGGCCTGAAGCAGATCATCGAGCGCACCGGCGCGCAGAACGGCGACATCGTCTTCTTCGGCGCCGACAAGGCCAAGGTGGTGAACGAGGCGATCGGCGCGCTGCGCATCAAGATCGGCCACGAGCACGGCCTGGACAACGGCTACTTCGTCAAGGAATGGCGTCCGCTGTGGGTGGTTGACTTCCCGATGTTCGAGCACGACGAGGAAGCCGACCGCTGGACCGCCTGCCACCATCCGTTCACCAGCCCGAAGCCGGGCCACGAGGACCTGATGGCCACCGATCCGGCCAACTGCCTGGCACGTGCCTACGACATGGTGCTGAACGGCTGGGAAATCGGCGGCGGCTCGATCCGTATCCACCGCGCCGAGATCCAGGAGAAGGTATTCGGCGCGCTGAAGATCAGCCCGGAAGAACAGCAGAACAAGTTCGGCTTCCTGCTGGACAACCTGAAGTTCGGCGCGCCGCCGCACGGCGGCCTGGCTTTCGGCCTGGACCGTCTGGTGACGCTGATGTGCGGCGCGGAATCCATCCGTGACGTGATCGCCTTCCCGAAGACCCAGCGCGCCCAGTGCCTGCTGACCAACGCGCCGAACGCGGTGGACGACAAGCAGCTGCGCGAGCTGAACCTGCGCCTGCGCCAGAAGGCCGAGCCGAGCGCCTGATCCTGACGGATCGCGTGGAGAAAACGGACAGCATGCTGTCCGTTTTTTTTCGCGCGCGGCCCGCTGATGGCCGTCGGCTTGAAACTTCAGCGGCCTATCCCCATCTGATGGGATAGCCCCCGCTCAGCCGGGGCGGTCCCGCGTCCGGCAATTGCAAAACTTTATCGCAACGATATCGATTTACAATTTGCCGGGTCCGGACGCAGTGTTTTATAAAGCTCCGCAATCCACGGCGTTTTCCGATGCCCGATCAGGAACGCGCCGTCATATCAAGACCCTTAAGGAGATTAAAATGGCCGTACTCGTTGGCAAGCAAGCCCCGTTCTTCGCTGGTGAAAAGACTTTCTCCGCCGTGCTGGGCAATGGCGAGATCGTAGACAACTACTCCTTCAAGCAAGCCACCGCCGGCAAGTACGCCGTGGTGTTCTTCTACCCGCTGGACTTCACCTTCGTCTGCCCGTCCGAACTGATCGCCTTCGACCACCGCCTGGCTGAATTCAAGGCCAAGAACGTGGAAGTGATCGGCGTGTCCATCGACAGCCAGTTCACCCACGCCGCATGGCGCAACACCCCGGTCGACAAGGGCGGCATCGGCCAAGTCGGCTACACCCTGGTTGCCGACATTCAGCATGACCTGTGCAAGGCCTACGACGTTGAAGCCGACGGCGGCGTCGCTTTCCGCGGCTCCTTCCTGATCGACAAGTCCGGCGTGGTGCAGCACCAAGTGGTGAACAACCTGCCGCTGGGCCGCAACGTCGACGAAATGCTGCGCATGGTCGACGCGCTGCAATTCACCGAAGAGCACGGCGAAGTGTGCCCGGCTGGCTGGAACAAGGGCAAGAAGGGCATGAAGCCGTCCGCCGAAGGCGTGGCTTCCTACCTGGCCGAGAACGCCAAGGACCTGTAATCCGCGACATTGTCCGGATTTCGTTCCGCACCCCGCCCGCGCAAGCCGGCGGGGTGTTTTGTTTGGCGTTCAGGCCGCGGCCGGGCTCAGCATCTTTTTCAGCGCGCCGTGCTGGATGGCCACGCTCAGGCAGGCCGCCAGCGCGCACAGCCACCACAGCGCCGCGCCGCCCAGCTGGCCGTACAGCGCGGTGCCCAGCGCCGGCGCCACCAGCGTCCGTCCGTTCCAGGCGGCGTTGTAAAGTCCCAGATAGCTGCCGCGCAGGCGGCCCTCGGAGCGATGCATCACCAGCTGCGCGTAGCTGGGCGACAGCAACAGCTCGCCGAATGTCAGCGTCACCATCATCAGCACCGCCCACAATGCGCCGTGGCCGGCGTTCAGCCACAGGAAGGAGCAGCCGGTCAGCAACACGCCCAAATGGGTGCTGCGCGCCAGCCCCCAGCGCAGGATGCGGCGGCTGACCGGAATTTGCAGAGCCACCACCATCAGGCCGTTGATGGTGAACAGATAGCCCACCCATTGCGGCCCCAGCTGGTAGTGCTCGCGCAGGAACAGCGCTAGCGTCACGTACATCTGGTCGAAAGCCAGCGTGACCAGCACCAGCGCGAAGATGGCGCGCAAGAAACTGGCGTCGCGCCAGGGGCCGGCCAGCGCGCTCTCGTCGCCGGCCTGGCGTGCTTGCGGCCGGGTGTCTTCCCGATGGCGGCTGTAGGACCAGGCCATCCAGCAGGCGCCAAGCAGCGTGCCGGCGGCGTTGGCCGCGTACACCCACTGGTAGCCGTAAGCGGCGAGGAAGCCGCTGGTGACGCCGGCGATGGCCACGCCCAGGTTGAACGCCACCCGCATCATGCCTTGGGCCACCGGCCGTTGCTGCGGGGTGCAGGGCTCCAGCGCCAGCCGCTGGTTGATCGGGCGGAAGCCGCCGTCGGCCATGCCGGACAGCACCAGGACAGGCATGAACATCCACACCGGAATCTGCAGCGCCAGCAAGGCCATGCACAGGCCGGACAGGGCGAGAGCCAGCACGCCCAGCGCGCGGCTGTCGAAGCGGTCGCTCAGGCTGCCGCCCTTCAGCGAGCCGGCCAGCATGCCGGCGCCGTAGAAGGCCATCAGCGTGCCGATCTGGCTGTAGGGCAGCTGGTAGCTTTCGCGCAGGTACAGCGGCAGGAACAGCTTGGAGATGCCGCCTACGTTATTGATGAAGCTGCAGGCGACCTGAATGTAGACGCTGGGCGGCAAGCCGCGATAGGGGCGGGAGAGGCGGCGGAGCAAGGAGGGCTGTGGCATGGCGGCGCAGCGGCCGTTCGGCCCGCTGGCCGCATGTCGGCTGAAGCGGGTTGGCGGATGGCTGTAGGATTATGCGATCCAATTATTCTTCTATTTGAAACAATCAACAGTCAAGTGTTGCGCCGCATTATTTCACTGGCAGTTTTGCCTTGACCGTGCGCATCATGGTGGCCTGCTTCTCCGCGCGGGGATGCAGGCCGTCCGGCTGGAAGGCGCTCAGATCGCCGGCGAAGCCTTCCACCAGCAGCGGCACGTAGGCCAGGCGGTTGCGCCGGGCCAAATCGTCATAAACGCCGCGGAACTCGGCGCCGTAGCGGGGGCCATAGTTGGGTGGCAGCGCCATGCCCACCAGCAGCACCTTGGCCTTGCGCGCTTGCGCCAGG
Source organism: Chromobacterium indicum (assembly GCF_039708975.1). Classification (NCBI taxonomy): domain Bacteria; kingdom Pseudomonadati; phylum Pseudomonadota; class Betaproteobacteria; order Neisseriales; family Chromobacteriaceae; genus Chromobacterium; species Chromobacterium indicum. The sequence goes on along the minus strand of NZ_JAYFSJ010000002.1, from coordinate 262,353 downwards.
TCTATCATCCGCTGCAGGTTGCGCCGCATCTCGGCCATCGGCAGGCCGCGCAGGCCGTCGTTGGCGCCCAGTTCCAGCACCAGCACGTCCGGCTGGTGGCGGGCGAGCGCGTCGGGCAGCCTGGCTAGGCCGCCGGCGCTGGTTTCGCCGGAAATGCTGGCGTTGACGACCTTGTGCCTGGGGGCCAGCGTGCGGGACAGCAGCGTTACCCAGCCTTGGTCCGGCGCCAGGCCGTAGCCGGCGGACAGGCTGTCGCCGAATACCAGCACCGTGGCGGCGAGGGCGGGCAGCTGCCACAGCAGCAACAAGGGGAACAGCATTTTGCAGACGATAGAACGCATGAACCATCCTGAGAAAAAGAAGGCGGTGTTGGCCGCCAGCGAGTTGGCGAAACAAGTGCATTTCCGCGGCGACGTGCTGCACATCCTGCGCAGCGCGTCGCTGACCCTGTATTCCGGCGAGAGCGTGGCCATCGTCGGCACCTCGGGTTCGGGTAAGTCCACGCTGCTGTCGCTGCTGGCCGGGCTCGACCACCCCAGCGACGGCGAGGTGGCGCTGTTCGGCAAGCCGCTGTCCCGGCTGAACGAAGACGCCCGCGCATTGCTCAGGCGCGACAAGGTGGGCTTCGTGTTTCAGAACTTCCAGCTCTTGCCGCAATTGACCGCGCTGGAAAACGTCATGCTGCCACTGGAGCTGGCCGGGCGCAACGACGCGCGCGACGCGGCGGAGAGGATGCTGGAGCGCGTGGGGCTGGCGGCGCGGCTGGGCCATTATCCGCGCCACCTGTCCGGCGGGGAGCAGCAGCGGGTGGCGCTGGCGCGCGCCTTCGTCATTCATCCCGGCCTGTTGTTCGCCGACGAGCCCACCGGCAATCTCGATCCGCATACCGGCCGCCAGATCATAGACCTGTTGTTCCAGCTGAACGCCGAGCAAGGCACGGCGCTGGTGCTGGTCACCCACGACAACGAGCTGGCCAGCCGCTGCGACGCCATCTACCGGCTGGTGGACGGCAAGCTGAACGGAGCGCGCGCCGAATGACCCTGCTTGGACGTTTCAGATTCGTCATCCGATTCATCCGCCGCGAGCTGGCGGCGGGCGAGCTGACCATCCTCGGCCTGGCGCTGCTGGTGGCGGTGGCGGCGATGAGCAGCGTCGCCTTCTTCTCCGACCGGGTGGAAAAGGCGCTGACCACCCAGGCCACCCAGCTGCTGGCGGCCGATCTGGTGCTCTCCGGCAACGAGATGGCGCCGGATGCGGTGCGCGCGGAAGCCGCGCGGCGCGGCCTGCAGACCGCCGACAACATCACTTTTCCGTCCATGGTGTTCGCCGCCGGGCAGGCGACGCTGGCCCAGTACAAGGCGGTGAGCGCCGGCTACCCGCTGCGCGGCGAGACCACGGTGCAGCTGCTGGACGGCGGCGAAAAGAGCGGCAGGCTGCAGCCGACGCCTGGCACCGCCTGGGCTGACGCCAGGCTGATCAGCCGGCTCAAGCTGAAGCTGGGCGACGAGATCGGCGTCGGCAACGCCCAGTTGGAGCTGGCCGGCGCCATCGTCCGCGAGCCGGACGGCAGCATGGACATCTACAACTTCGTGCCGCGGCTGATGTTCAACAGCGCCGACCTGCCGGCCACCGGCCTGGTGCAGGAAGGCAGCCGCATCCGCTGGCGGCTGTTGTTCGCCGGCGAGGACCGCCAGATCGCCGATTTCCGTGTCTGGCTGCGCGCGCACAAGCCCAAGGGCGCTCGGCTGGAAAACGTGGAAGAGATGCGGCCGGAAATCCGCACCGGCCTGGAGCGCGCGCGGCGCTTCCTCGGCCTGACCGCGATGCTGACCGTGGCGCTGGCCGCGTCGGCGGTGGCGCTGGTGGTGCGCCGCTACCTGCAGCGCCATTGGCAGCAGGTGGCGGTGCTGCGCTGCCTGGGCCTGGGCTCCGGCGAGGTGTGGGGGCTGTTCGTCGGCTTGTTCGCGCTGGTGGGGCTGCTGGCTGGCCTGCTCGGCACGCTGGCGGGCTTCGGCGTGCAGCTGGGGCTGATGCGATTGTTCAGCGGCTACGTCGGCGAGATTCTGCCCGATCCGGGCTGGCAGCCGTGGCTGATCGGCCCGCTGGCGGCGCAGCTGCTGCTGGCCGGCCTGGCGCTGCCGCCCTTGATGGGCATCCGCGACGTGTCGCCGGCCGCGGTGCTGCGCAACGAGCTGCCGCCGACGCGCCAGGGCGTGATCGCGCCGGTGCTGGCGCTGGCCACGCTGCTGGGCCTGGCCTCGTGGCAGGTAGGGGAATGGTCGCTGGCGGGTTGGCTGCTGGCGGCGATGCTGGGTTTTCTCGGCGTGTCCGGCGCGTTGGCGCTGGGCTTGGTGCTGCTGCTGCGCCGTCTGCCGCGCGGCGGCAAGGTGGGCTGGCGCTTCGGCATCGCCAACCTGGCGCGGCGCCGCTGGCTGGCGGTGCTGCAGATCGCCTCGCTGTCGGTGGGCTTGATGGCGCTGCTGACCCTGACCGTGGTGCGAGACGATCTGATCGGCGCCTGGCAGCGCAGCGTGCCGGCCGACGCGCCGAACAAGTTCGTGATCAATATCCAGGGCAATCAACTCGACAGCGTGCGCGGCGCGTTCGCCGCTGCGGGACGGCCGCAGCCCGAGCTCGCGCCGATGGTGCGCGCGCGGCTGATCGCCATCAACGAGCAGCCGGTGCGGCCTGCCGCCTATGACAACGAGCAGGCGCGGCGGCTGGCCGAGCGCGAGTTCAATCTGTCCTGGCGCGCCGAGCCGCCGCCGGGCAACCAAGTGGTGTCCGGCAAGTGGTGGGACGAGGGCAAGCGGGTGAAGCCGCAGTTTTCGGTGGAGAAGGGCCTGGCCAATCTTTTGGGCATCAAGCTGGGAGACACGCTGGCCTTCGACTTGGCCGGCACCGCCTACCGCGCCAAGGTGACCAGCCTGCGCGAAGTGCCCTGGGACAGCTTCCGCGTCAATTTCTTCGTGATCGGCACGCCGGGCCAATTCAGCCGGCAGCCGGCCAGCTGGATCACCAGCTTCCGCCTGGAGCCGGCGGACGAGGCTTTCGCCAATCAGCTGGTGGAGCGTTTTCCCAATCTGTCGGTGATCGACGTCGGCAGCATCCTGGCCGAAGTCAGGACGATGGTGGACAAGCTGACGCGCGCGATCGAGGCGATGTTCCTGTTGGCGCTGGCGGCCGGGGTGCTGGTGCTGTGGGCGTCGCTGACCGCCACTCGCGACGAGCGCCTGGCTGATGTGGGGCTGATGCGCGCCTTGGGCGCGTCGCGCAGGCAGGTGCGCAGCGTGGTGCTGGCCGAGCTGGTGTGGCTGGGCGCGGTGTCCGGCTTGTTGGCGGCTTTGGGGGCGATGGGAATCGGCGTGCTGGCGGCGGTAAAGCTGTTTTCGCTGCCGCTGCTGCTCAATTGGTGGCTGCTGCCGCTGGGGATGGCCGGCGGGGTGCTGGTGGTGACGCTGGCGGGCTGGCCGCTGGTGGGCAAGGTGACGAGAACACCGCCGCTGACGGTGCTGCGCGCCATAGGCTAGCGGCGGAACAAGCGGGACGAACCCGCGGAAGGAGAGGCGATGGACGAAATGGTGTTGGCGGCGCTGGCCAAGTGGCCGAACGTGCCGGCGGTATTCGGCTGGCTGCGGCTGGACGCGCGTGGCCAGTGGTGGATCAAGGACGCCCGGCTGCAGCATGAGGGGATGGTGGAGTTCTTCAACCGCAACTACAGCCGCGACGGCCAGGGCCGCTGCTATGTGCAGAACGGCCCGCAGAAAGTGTATGTGCAATTGGACGCCGCGCCCTTGGCGGCGCGGCGCACGCCCAAGGGCTGGAGCACGGTGCCTTACGACGACGACGTGCCGGCGCGCGCGGCCTGGCTGACGCCGGACGGCATGCTGCTGCTGGAAATCGGCGGCGAGCTGGCCGCGGTGGACGACCGCGACCTGGCCGCGGTGCTGGAAGAGGCGCTGCCGGATTGGGACGGCGATGCGGCGTCGCTGCCCGCCATGCTTCAGGTGGGCGAGGCCGGGCTGCCGCTGGCGACCGAAACCTTGCCGGCGCTGCAGGCCCGCTACGGCATCGTCGCCCGGCCCAGGTAAGCCGTTTGGCTGGATGAGAAAAAGCCCCGCCGCAACGGCGGGGCTTTGTCATGGGGAGGCTGGGATCAGACTGGTTCGGCCTTGACGTCGACCAGCCGTTTGCGGCCGGCCAGCATGCCGACGCAGAAGGCGGCGGCGGCGATCAGGCTGAACAGCAGCGCCAGCGGCCAGGCCTCATGGCTGTGGCCGCGGATCAGGCCGACGGCGAACGGGCCCATCGAGGCCAGCATATAGCCTATGCCCTGCGCCATGCCGGACAGGCTGGCCGCCACGTGCTGGTCGGGAGAACGGTGGGCGAGCAGGCTCAGCGCGGTGCTGAACAGGCCGCCCTGGCCGAAGCCGAGCAGAACCGCCCACAGGATCAGGCTGTCGGTGGGCGCGTACAGCATGCCCAGCAGGCCGGCGATCACCGCCAGCAACGTGATGGCGATCGGCGGACGCTGATTGCGGCAGCGGTGGGCCAGGATCGGCACCAGCAGGGATGCCGGCACCTGAACCATGGTGGACAGCGACAGCATCAGTCCGCCCTGCATCGCGGTGAGGCCGCGGTCCATCAGGATGGAGGGCAGCCAGCCGAACACGATGTAGGCCAGCGACGATTGCAAGCCCATGAACAGCGTCACCTGCCAGGCCAGCGGGTCGCGCAGCAGGCCGCTGACCCGCCACTGGCCGCGGCCGGCGGCGTGGCGGGTGTTCAGCTGCGGCCACCAGACGGCCAGCGCCAGCGCCGCCGGCAAGGCCCACAAGGCCAGCGCGGGCCGCCAGTCGTGGCTGAAATGTTCGGCCACCGGCACGGTGAAGCCCGCGGCCAGCGCCGCGCCCAGGCACAGCGCCATGGTGTAGACGCCGGTCATCAGGCCGGCCCGGCTGGCGAAGTCGCGTTTGACGATGCCGGGCAGCAGCACGCCGATCACGCCGATGGCGGCGCCGGCCAGCGCCGAGCCGGCGAACAGGCCGAACAGGCCCAGCTGGGTGCGCAGCAGGATGCCGGCAGCCAGCGCCAGCAGTACCAGCGCGATGGTCTTCTCGCTGCCCAGGCGGCGCGCCAGATGCGGCGCCAACGGACCGAAGATGCCGAGGCAAGCCACTGGCAGCGTGGTCAGCAGGCCGGACATCGCCGGGCTGAGGCCGGTATCGGCGCTGACCATGCCCAGCACAGGCGCCAGGCTGGACAGCGCCGGCCGCAGATTGAGCCCCACCAGCACCAGCCCCAGCAATAACAGCAGCGCGCGTTTGCGGCTGCTGGTTTGCGGCACGGCGGAGGGGGTGTCGTCATCGATCAACAGTTCGTCGGCGATCGCTTGGGGCCGACCCGTATTTTCTTGCATCGTGCTTCCTTCTTATTGTTGCTTGTCCAGCAGCCGGTCCAGCGTGGCCAGCAGCGGGCGGGTGATGGCGGCGGCGGCCTGGCCGGCTTCGTCCGGCCGGCCTTGCCGGATCGCGTCGAAGATGGCGGCGTGGGAGGCCAGGTCCGGATCGGGCAGCGCTTCGTCGCGGATCGAGTCCTGGACGCTCTGCCGCACCGCGCGCGAGAAAAAGTGGTAGAGGCCGGCCAGCGCCTGGTTGCCGCTGGCGTCGGCGATGGCGACATGGAAGGCGAGGTCGCGCTCGGCGTAACTTTCTGGCGTTTCGCCGTCCTGCGGCCGCAGCCCTTCCAGCGTGGCGGCGATGCGGGCGATGTCGGCGCGGCTGGCGCGCTCGGCGGCCAGCCGCGCGGCGCTTTCCTCCAGCAGGCAGCGCACTTCCAGATGCTCGCGCAGGCTGGAGCGGCTGATCGCGCGCATCGCCTCGCCCGGATTGACGATGGCCCGCACATAGGTGCCGTCGCCCTGGCGCACTTCCAGCAGCCCGGCGTACAGCAGCACCCGCACCGCCTCGCGCACGGTGTTGCGGCTGATGCCCAGTTCGTCGGCCAGTTCCGGCTCGGTGGGAATGCGGCTGCCCACCGGCCAGCGGCCTTGTTCCAGCTGGCGGCCCAGGTTGTCGACGGCGATGTCGACCAGCGAGCGTTTCGCGGCGGAAATATTCATAGATCCCGGCTTAAACATCCAATCATCCGATGAATTTTACCGGCAAAAGCCGAGAAGGGCAAAACCAAGGGAGAACGGTTCAGGCGGTGGCGGAGAAACCGCTGCTGGACAGGCCCAGCCCCTGGCCCACCAGCAGCGCGTTCAGCGTGTAGGGCGCGCCGATCGAATACACCAGCGCGTACATCGCGAGGCCGCTGATCTGCTGGGCGGACAGCATGCTGTTGCCGGACGGGTAACTGAGCAGGTTCTGCAAGTTGAACGGGAAGGTATTGGGCGTTTGCGGAGTGTGGATCACCAGTTGCCGGTTGCGTTGCTGGGCTTGCAGCGCGCGGGTTTCATTGACCAGCGAGCCGCTGCCCTGCGAGGTGTAGCTGTTGGCGAGCGCGTTCAGCGATTGCGCCGCCGTGTACAGCAGGTTGGCGGCGCCGCTGGAGTCGCTGTTGTACGCCGCCTGCAGCGAATTGACGTTTAGGCTCAGCGTGCCGCCCAGTCCGTATTGCGCCGGTCTCTGGTAGCTGAGGCCGACCTGGCTCAGCATGGTCAGCAGCGAGCTGCCGTTGCTGTAGCTGTTTTGCGCCTGCTGATTCAGCATCCGTGGCAGCATGGCGGCGATTGGATCGTTGCTTGGCCGCACCTGGTTGCCCAGCAGGCTGTTGATGGCGCCCTGGGCGGTATTGAAGGCGCTGGCCAGCGACTGGGCGTTGGTGTTGAGCTGGCCGAAATCGACATTGACCGTGATGTTGCTGCTGCCGGTCGCCAGCAGGTTGGCCGACACGCCGCTGCCCAGCTGAATGCCGAAATTGCTGGCGTTGGAGCCGGAAGCGCCGTTGATGGTGTAGCTGGCGTTCAGCGCGGCCTGGGTCTGGGTCAGGTTCTGGCCGCTGCCCACGGCCTGGGTCTGGTCGAAGGCCAGCCGCGACAGGCCGCTTTGGTCGGTATTGTTGCCGTCGTTGTCGCTGACCGTGATCTTGAAATTGTTGCTGGCGCCGGTGCTGGCCTGGCTGATCTGCAATTGATAGGCGCCGGACGAGTTCTGCACCACGTTGGCCACGACTCCGGCGCCGGCGCCGTTGATCGAACTGGCGATGCTGGACAGGGTGCCGTTGCTGATGCTGATGGTCACCGGCGTGTCGTTGGCGGTGAAACTGGTGGCCGAGGTCGAGCTGGTGTAGGCATAGCTGCCGGTGGTGATGGTCAGGCTGCCGCTGCCCACCACGGTGGTGCCGCTGTCGGACAGCGAGAAGCTGGTGGTCGCGCTGTGCGCTTGAGCTAGTTGGGAAACATTGAGCAGGTAGCTGGCGTTCTGCGCGCCGGCGGAGGTGCTGACGCTGGCTACGGCGGGATTGCTGCTGCTGGCGGTGCCGCCGCCGAATCGTATCGACGGCGCGTAAATCTGCTGCAGACTGCTTTGGAAAGTGCCGAGAATCGACATCAGTTGGCCCAGCGTGGACAACTCGATCTGGATCGGATCGGCTGCGCTGCTGCTGGCGCTGCTCTGGCTGGCGGCGCTGGACGAGCCCAGCAGTAGTCCGCTCGACAACAAACTGCTCAAGTTTGGCAGCAGGCTGTCGAAAGACGAGAAAGAGGAGTTGTATCCGGACAGGGAGTTCATTGCCAACACTCACAAGCCACATCTTGTTCAAGTGTAGATCAAATCGCTCAAGTCATTGCTTATTCAGCTTTTTTGTCGGTTTTTGCCGTGTGTTCGCGTTTGGGATTTTGCGTAAGCGAGACACAAAAAACGGCATGGCGCGAGGCGGCATGCCGTATGCGGGGGAGAGCGATTACTTGGCCATCGAGTCCTTCACGCATTTCTTGGCGAAGCTCTGCTTGGCGGCGCCGGCCAGTTTCTTTTCCGCAGCCTTGGCGTCACAGCTGGTCTGAGCGGCGGCGGTGTCTTTTTCGCATTTCTTCAGGAAGCTTTGCTTGGCGGCGCCGGCCAGTTTCTTTTCGGCGGCCTTGGCGTCGCAGGCGGCGTCGGCCAGCGCCAGATTGGCGCTGAACAGGGCGAGTACGGCGATCAGCACGGATTTGCGCATGATGGTTGGTCTCCAGTGAAGGCCCGCGGCGCGGGCGGATGTCATTCCGATTGTTTTTGTCTGGCGTTCAGCCAATAAACGGCGCTCAACGCCGCCAGTGAAAACAGCAGCAACATCAGCGCCAGCTGGTGGGCCGCGCCATAGTTGGCCTGCTCCACTTGATTGTACAGCGCGATCGATATCACGCGCGTTTCGCCGTCGATGTTGCCGCCTATCATCAGCACCACGCCGAATTCTCCCACCGTGTGGGCAAAGCCCAGGCAGGCCGCGCTGAGCAGGCCGCTGCGGCAGGATGGCAGGATCACATGGCGCATCCGCTGCCAGCGGCCCGCGCCCAGCAGCAGCGCGCTTTCCAGCTCTTCCTGCCGCACCGCGCGAAAACTGGCCAGCAAGGGCTGCAGCACGAAGGGCAGCGAGTACAGGATGGAGGCGAGCACCACGCCGGGAAAGGTGAAGGCGAGGCCGGGCAGGCCCAGCGAGGAGGTCAGCTTGCCGACCGGCCCGTGCGGCCCGAACGCCAGAAGCAGGTAGAAGCCCAGCACCGTCGGCGGCAGCACCAGCGGCAGCATGGCGCCGGCCTCCATGAAGGGGCGCAGCCGGGAGCGGCTATGCGCCAGCCACCAGGCGCAGGGAATGCACAGGGCCAGCAGCAGCAGGGTGCTGATGCCGGCCAGGCGCAATGTCAGCGCGATCGCGCTCCAGTCCTGGGGACTCACGGCTTGAAGCGGTAGCCGGCCTGAGCCATCAGCGCGCGCGCCTGCTCGCCCTTGAGGAAGGCCATCAGCGCGGCCGCGGCCGGGGTGGGCTTGATCAGCAGCGCGTCCTGGCGGATCGGCTGATGCAGTTTTTCAGGCACCAGCCAGTAGCGGCTGTGTATGCCTTGCTCCAGCAATTGGGAATAGGCGACGAAGGCGAAGTCGGCGCCGCCGACATCTGCGAACTGCATGGTCTGGCCGATATTGTCGCCGGTCAGCAGCTTGGGTTTCACCGCCGCTTCCAGCTTCAGCGCGGCCAGCGTTTCCATCGCGGCGCGGCCGTAGGGCGCGGTGGCCGGGTTGGCGACGGCCAGCTTGGCGAAATTTCCCTGGCGCAGCGCCGCTTCGCCGGCGTCGTCGCGCTGCTTGCTCCACAGCGCCAGCTGGCCGTAGGCATAGGTGAACTGGCTGGAGGCCTGGCCTACGCCGGCCTTGGCCAGCTCGGTCGGGCGTTCGTCGTCGGCGGACAGGAACACCTCGAACGGTGCGCCCTGGCGGATTTGCGCGGCCAGCTTGCCGGACGCGCCGGCGCTGGCCTTGATGTCGTGCCCGGTGGCGGCCTTGAAGGATTTGGCGATCTTGTCCAGCGTCTGCTGGAAATTGCTGGCGACGGCGACATTGACGGTGTCGGCGAGAGCGAGGGGGGAGAGGATCAGGCACAGCAGGGCAAGGCGCAGGCGCGGCATGGCGGACTCCGGGGACAGGATCATCCGCCCATTATGCTGCCAAAGGCCGGCGGCTAGCCAGCCGCCCGGCCGGCGATCTTGAACTGGAGCAACTGTTGCCAGTCACAGCCTAGCAGGTCCTGCCAGTCTTCCCCGCGGACGCCCGAGGGGTGGGAAGCCGCGCTTTGCAGATTGACCACGCCGCCCAGCAAATGGCCGTCGCGCGAGTCCTCGAACTGCGCGACGCTCGCCACCTGCTCCAGGTAAGGCGCGATGCCGCGGACCAGCGGCGACTGGCCGTCGATCGGCCGGCCGGGCGTCGGACCGGCATCGAGTCCGGGGACCACCAGCCGCAGCCTGACGATGCCGGGCGCCGGCTCCGCCACCTGGGGAATGGCCGGCATCCAGGCGCGCAACAGCGTTTGCAGGCGAAGGTTGAGGCTGTGTCCGAGCGCGGTGGCCACCAGTTGCCAGCGCCCGTCGCGGCGGGTGTCGAGCAGCCACAGCGGCTCCAGCAGCAGGCCGTGGTAGGGAGTGAGCAGCCGGGGTGACTCGGCGTAGACGAACTGGCGGTTGTGCCTGCCCTGGCAGAAGCCGGGGCGGGTGGCTTGCAGGTCGCTGTCGCCGCCGCGGGCCACCCGGCACAGTTCGTTCCAGGCGACCAGCGCGCATCCGAGATTGAAGAAGGGTTTCATCGTTTGTTCTACCCTGGCCGTATCTTGTTGAATAAAGTGAAGGAGCGCCCGGCGCGAGGCCGGTTGTCTAGGCTGAAAAATAGGCAAAAACCGGCCAATGACTATTGATTTGGCGCAAACTACCGGGCTTGTGGCCAGTGCAAGCTGTCATGTCGGACAGCCTCGCTTGCTGGTATGATTCCGCCTTCGTCGCCGTGGCGGCCGTCACATCTGGATTTGCGAAGCGTTTAAATGAAGAAAATTTCCCGCGTTCTGTTGTTGCTGCTGCTGTGCGCGGCAGGGTGGCTGGCCTGGGCGCTGCTGCTGCCGGTAGAGATGCCGGCGGGTGGTTACAAGCTGCTGGTCGGCCCCAACCGCACGATGAAGCAGATCGCCCATTCGCTGGCGAAGGACGGCGCGATACGCGACGGCCAGCTGATGGTCGCGCTGGCCAGGATCACCGGCTCGGACCGCAAGGTGAAGGCCGGCCTGTACCGTCTGGACGGCAGCCAGTCGATGCTGGACGTGCTCGATCGGCTGGTGCAGGGGCATCCGGACGAGGCGAGCCTGACCACGATCGAGGGCTGGACCTTCCGCCAGCTGCGCCAGGCGGTGGAGCGCAATCCGGACATCCGCCATGACGGGCGGAAGCTGAGCGATGTGGATCTGGTGGCGCGGATCGGCCTGGGAGACGCCAGCCCCGAGGGCCTGTTCTTCCCCAGCACCTATCTGTTCACGCCTGGCACCTCCGATCTGGACTTGTACCGCCAGGCCTACGCCACGATGCGGCAGCACCTCGACGCCGCCTGGGCGGCGCGCAAGCCCGATCTGCCCTACGCTTCGCCATACGAGCTGTTGACCATGGCCAGCCTGATCGAGAAGGAAACCTCCAGCGAGGCGGACCGGTCGATGGTGGCGGCGGTGTTCATCAATCGCTTGAAGAAGGGCATGCGGCTGCAGACCGATCCCTCAGTGATCTACGGCATGGGCGCCAGCTACCAGGGCAATATCGGCAAGGCCGACCTGCGCCGCGATACGCCTTACAATACCTATACCCGCGCCGGCCTGACGCCGACGCCGATCTCGATGCCGGGCAAGGCCGCGTTGTACGCGGCGGCCCAGCCGGCCGAAACCGACGCGCTGTACTTCGTCGCCCGCGGCGACGGCAGCTCCGAGTTTTCCAGCACCCTGGAGCAGCACAACCAGGCGGTGCGCAAATACATCCTGAAGAAAGGCCAGCAATGAGCACGCAGCAGGTCCGACGCGGCCGTTTCATCACGCTGGAAGGCATAGACGGCGCGGGCAAGAGCACCCACCTCTCCTTCATCCGCGACTGGCTGTCCGGACGCGATGTCGACGCCGCGTTCACCCGCGAGCCCGGCGGCACGCCGCTGTCGGAAAAGATACGCGACCTGCTGCTGGATCCCGGCACAGTGGCTTCGCTGGATGCCGAGGCGCTGCTGGCTTTCGCCGCGCGCCAGCAGCACATCGCCGAAGTGATAGAGCCGGCGCTGGCCGCCGGCCGCTGGCTGGTGTCCGACCGCTTCACCGACTCCACCTACGCTTTCCAGGGCGGCGGCCGCGGCGTGCCGTTCGAACGCATCCGCGCTCTGGAAGACTGGGTGCAGCGCGGCCTGCAGCCGGACCTGACCCTGCTGTTCGACCTGCCGACCGAAGTGGCCGCCGGGCGCATGGCCGGCACCCGGGTGCCGGACCGTTTCGAGCAGGAAGCCGCCGATTTCCACCGCCGCGTGCGAGCGGCCTACCTGCGCCGGGCCGAGGAGGCGCCGCAGCGCATCGTCGTGCTGGACGCCGGCCGCGGCATCGCCGACATCCAGGCCGACATCGCCGTCCACCTGCAACGCTTGCTGGAGCGCGGCTGATGCTGTACCCGTGGCAGGGCGATGATTGGGCGCGGCTCTCTGCCGAGCGCGAGCGCATGCCGGGCGCCTGGCTGTTCACCGGCGGCGCCGGCATCGGCAAGCTGTCCTTCGCCGAGCACCTGTCGCTGTCGCTGCTGTGCGAGAGCCCCGCGTCCAACCATCAACCCTGCGGCCAATGCCAGGGCTGCCGCTGGTTCGCCAGCGGCACCCATCCGGACTTCCGCCGCCTGTCGCCGTTCGCCGACGAAGAGGAGGAGGGCAAGGAGGCCAAGACTACGCGCAAGCTGCCGCAGATCAAGATCGAGGCGGTGCGCGAGGTGATCGATTTCGCCCATCTGACCGCGCACCGAGCCGGCCGCCGGGTGATCCTGGTGGAGCCGGCCGAGAACCTGAACCTGGCCGCAGCCAACGCCTTGCTGAAGATACTTGAGGAGCCGCCGGAGGCCGTGCTGTTCCTGCTGGTGTCGCACGCGCCGCAACGCCTGCTGCCCACCATCCGCAGCCGCTGCCGCCAGTTCGCGCTGACCCGCCCGTCGGAGCCGGCCGCGCTGGCCTGGCTGAAGGAGCAGGGCGTCGCCGGCGCCGAGGCGGAGCTGGCGCACAACGGCGGCGCGCCGCTGTTCGACCACGATCCCGAGCTCGCCGCGCTGCGCGCCCAGTTCGTCCGCGGCCTGGGCCAGCCCAGTTTCGCCGGCATGCTGCAACTGGCGGAGTTGATCGACAAGAACAAGCAGCTGTCTTTGGCGCAGCCGCTGGCCTGGCTGCAGAAATGGCTGCACGACCTGGCCGCGCTGTGCCTGGCCGGCAGGGTCCGCTATTATCCAGATCAGGAGAGGGCGCTCGCCGCGCTGGCGCCGCGCTGCGACGTCGTTCTGCTGATGGCTTGCCAGCAGGCGTTGACCGCGCTGGCGCCGTTCTCCCAGCATACCTTGAACATTCGCCTGCAACTGGAGGCGGTGTTGATGGATTACCTGAAGATCTTCGCCGGCGGCAAGGCCGGCTAAGCAAAAGGGGCCTGAATGGATGCCGCCAAGCCGGATCTGAACAATCCCAATCGCCCCGGCGTGCTGTCGCTGCATATCAAGGAGCGCAGCGCGCTGTTCGCCGCCTACATGCCTTTTCTGCGCAACGGCGGCATTTTCATTCCCACCAACAAGGAAATGCAGCTGGGCGAAGAGGTGTTCCTGCTGCTGACGCTGATGGAGGATCCCCAGCGCATCGCGGTGCAGGCCAAGGTGGTGTGGATCACGCCGGGCGGCGCCAACAACAGCCGGGTGCAGGGCGTCGGCGTGGAGTTCGTTTCCGGCGAGGCCGGCAAGCAGGCCAAGGACAAGATAGAGACGCTGCTGGGCGGCGTGCTCAACTCCAGCCGCCCCACCCATACCATGTGAGGTCCGGGGAGAGGACGTGATATCCTGTGGACCGGATTCACGTTTTTCTGCCCACCGACCATGTTGATCGATTCCCACTGCCACATCAATTTTCCCGACCTCGCCGAGCGCATGCCCGATGTGCTGGCCAATATGCGCCAGAACCAGGTGACGCACGCCCTGGTGATCGGCGTCAGCCGCCCCAAGTATCCGCAGGTGCTGGCCTTGGCCGAGTCGCATCCCAATCTGTACGCCACCGTCGGCGTGCATCCGGATGACCCGGAGGCCGAGGAGTACAGCGAGGACGAACTGGTCGAGCTGGCCGCCCATCCGCGGGTAGTCGGCATCGGCGAGACCGGCCTCGATTACCACTGGTGCAAGGGCGATCTTGATTGGCAGCATCAGCGCTTCCGCACCCATATCCGCGCTGCCCGGCGCGTCGGCCTGCCGCTGGTGATCCATACCCGGGAGTCCGCCGAGGACACCATCCGCATCATGCGGGAAGAGCATGCCGAGCGATGCGGCGGCGTGATGCACTGCTTCACCGAAACCTGGGAAGTGGCCGAGGCCGCGCTGGCGCTGGGCTTCTACATCTCGTTCTCCGGCGTGGTGACCTTCAAGAACGCCAAGCAGGTGCAGGAGGTGGCGCAGAAGGTGCCGCTGGAGCGGATGCTGATCGAAACCGACTCGCCCTATCTCGCGCCGGTGCCGTTCCGCGGCAAGACCAACGAGCCGGCCTATGTGCGCCACGTGGCGGAGTTCATCGCCCAACTGCGCGACATCCCGTTCGAGGAGGTGGCGCAGGCCACCACGGAAAACTTCTTCCGCCTGTTCGCCAAGGCGGCGGGCTGAAACGGAGAGGAATATGCGGCTGCCCGCATTGGGTTTGATCGGATGGTTGATCGCGCTGCCGGCGCTGGCCAATTGCGTCAGCCTGGCCGGACGCAGCTACTGCGCGCCGCCGGGCGGCCAGGCGGTGCTGCACCTGGGCCAGCCCTACTGCGGCGCCGGCGCCTGCGTGTCCGACGAATTCGGCAATCTGTTCTGCTCGCCGTATCCCGGCGGCGGCGTGGTCCGCGCCCGGGGCGGTTTTTACGCCGGGCCCGGCCTGTGCTTGCTGGGGCCGGACGGCGCGCCGAACTGCGCGGCGCAGCCGGGCGGCAGCTGCGCGATCGGCCCCGGCGGCCAGCCGGTTTGCGAAGGCGGTTCCGTCGCCGTGCCCGCGGCGCGGGCGCAGCCGTGCCAGTGATCAAGCAAGGAGAGTTGTGAATACGCTAGAAGTCACCATCCTGGGTTGCGGCTCCAGCTCCGGCACGCCGGCGATAGGCTGCGGCTGCCCCACTTGCCGCTCGGACGATGTCCGCAACAAGCGCACTCGCGCCAGCGCCTACGTGCGGGTGGGAGAGCTCGGTTTCCTGATCGATACCGGGCCGGATCTGCGCCAGCAGGCGCTGCGCGAAGGCTTGAGCCGGCTGGACGCGGTGCTGTACACCCATCCGCACGCCGACCACCTGAACGGCATCGACGACCTGCGCGCCTTCTGTTACCTGAAGAAGGGGCCGATCTCGCTGTACGGCAACGACTTCACCATTTCCAACATCCGCGAGCGCTTCGGCTACGCGCTGCTGCCGCCGTCCAAAATGTGGGACAAGCCGGTGCTGTTGCCGGAAGTGGTCAACGGCCCGTTCCGGCATCAGGGCGTGGCGCTGACGCCCATTCCCTTGCTGCACGGCAGCTGGCCCTGTCTGGGCTGGCGCATCGGCGACGTGGCCTGGCTGACCGACCTGTCCCACATTCCCGACAGCAGCCTGCCCTTGCTGGAAGGGCTGGAGCTGCTGTTCCTCGATTGCCTTAACCAGGATCCCTACCCATCCCACCTGTGCGTGGACCAGGCTTTCGAATGGGCGGGACGCATCGCCGCGCGCCGCACGGTGCTGATCCACATGACCCACAAGCTGGAATACCTCGATCTCAGCGAGCGCTGTCCGCCCGGCGTGGAAGTCGGTTTCGATGGCTGGCGCGCCGAAGTGGCTATGGGATGATGGTTGTCATGTTAAAAAACATGATCTTTTTCAATGGCTTGTGATGTTTACTTCTTGAGCGGGATCTTCTGGTCCAGCACCGCCACCGCGGTGATCGCGTTGTCCGGGCTGCCGTCCACCAGCTTGTCCGAGTAGGTGAGGTAGGTCAGCACATTGCGCTTGGGGTCGACGATGCGCACCACGCGCACGTGCTTGAATACGAAGGACGCGCCCTCCTTGAAAACTTGCTCTTGCGGCGGGATCGGCTTGTTGAAGCGGATCCCGCCCACCTGGCGGCAGGCGACGGAGAAGCGGGACGGATCCTTGGCCAATCCCATCGCGCCCTTGTAGCCGCCGGTCTTGGCGCGCGACACGTAGCAGGCGACGCCTTGCACCGAGGGATCGTCAAAGGCTTCCACCACCACCTTGTCGTTGGGACTGAGCAGCTTGAAGGTGGTGGACACTTCGCCCACCTCTTCGGCCAGGGCCGGCAGGGACAGGCAGGCGAGCAGCAGCAGGGCGGCTTGTTTCATCGGTTTTCTCCGGCGTGGGCCGGCCGCCTGGAGCGGCCAGACAGGGTCACAGGACGGGACGATTGTAGGCAAAGCCGCCCGCCGCCTCAATCTCCGGCGGCCCGTTCGCGGAAAGCCGCCATCTCGTCGGCGACGAAGTACTCTATCATCGTGCGGTAGACCGCCGCGGTCAGCGCGGGGTCCGCGCCCAGTTCGCCGGCCAGCCGCTCGACGCGGCGCATCACCTGGTCCACCCGCTTGCCGCCTTCCACTTCTTCGCGGCTGTGTTTGAACGCCGCCGCCTGGCGCACGTAAATGCCGCGCTCGGCGATCAGCGCCACCAGCGAGCGGTCGACGCGGTCTATCTGTTCCCTGACTTCAGCCAGGTCCTGGCATTGAAAAACGCTGTCCATTCATGGTCTCCTTAGAAAGCGCGGCATCGGCGCTTGCGCATGAGCGGCTGGCGAAGCCCTGAAGCCCGCCAGCCCGCGGCGCGTCAGTAGTAGTTGAGGCCCATCGCGGCCTTCACTTCGGACAGCGTGCGAGCGGCCACGTCGCGGGCGCGGCGGGTGCCGGTCTTCAGCATTTCCAGCACCGCGGCCGGGTCCTGGGCGTAGCGCTCGCGGCGTTCGCGGATCGGCGCCAGCATCTCCTGCAGGCAGTCTTCCAGATGCTTCTTGATCACAGTGTCGCCCAGACCGCCGCGCTGGTATCGGGCTTTCAGTTCCGCCACCAGCGCCTGGTCCGGATGGAAGGCGTCCAGATAGGTGAACACCACATTGCCTTCCACCTGGCCCGGGTCGGCCACCCGCAGGTGGTTGGGGTCGGTGTACATCATCTTCACCGCCTGGCGGATGTCGTCCGGCGTGGCGGACAAGGTGATGGTGTTGCCCAGCGATTTGGACATCTTGGCCTTGCCGTCTATGCCGGGCAGGCGGGAGCCCACCTCCGGCACCACGGCCCGGGTTTCCACCAGCACCGGCCGCTCGACGCTGGCGTTGAAGCGGCGGACGATTTCATTGGTCTGTTCGATCATCGGGATCTGGTCTTCGCCGACCGGCACGATGGTGGCCTTGAAGGCGGTGATGTCGGCGGCCTGGGCGGCCGGGTAGGTGAGGAAGCCGGCCGGGATGTCGCGCTCGTAGCCGCGCTGCTTGATCTCGTCCTTGATGGTCGGGTTGCGCTCCAGCCGCGCCACCGTCACCAGATTGAGATAGTAGGACGCCAGCTCGGTCAGTTCCGGCACCAGGCTCTGGATGAAGATGGTGCTCTTGGCCGGATCGATGCCGACGGCCAGATAGTCCAGCGCCACCTGCAGCACGTTGTCGCGCACCTTCAGGTAGTTGCCCATATTGTCGGTCAGCGCCTGAGCGTCGGCCAGCAGCAGGAACTGCACGCAGCGGTTCTGCAGGATCACGCGGTTGCGCAGCGAACCGACGTAATGGCCCAGATGCAGCTGGCCGGTGGTGCGGTCGCCGGTGAGGATGATGTCTTGCGAGTTGATGTTGTCCAGATTCATTTCGATCTCCACTGTTGGAATGAGGAGACCGGCAGGGCGGACTGGGGGAGGTGAGGCTAAAAACAAACCCGGTGCGCCTTGTCGGCAGCCTCCGGGTTTTTATTGCATATGCGTTCGCCGGTGCCGCCTAGGAGAGGCGCCACCACCAAAATCGGATTGCGAATGCGGGTGCGGTTTTCATTCTTTCATCAAAACACGGGGCCGAGCGCCGCGTCAAGCCCCTTGCGCTTCAGTGGCGCGAGCCGAGGTCGCGGTCGGCGTCCGGGCCTTCCAGCTGGCGGGTCAGCTCGTCGCAGGCGACGATTTTGCCGTCGCGCAGCGTAATGTGGGCCTGCACCTGAAAGCGGGCGGCGCTGCCGTCTTTCTTGGCGACATGCACCTGATGGTGGGTCAGCACGCAGTCGTCGTCCTGGGCGACGGCCAGGAAATGCACCGCCATTTTTTCCACGACTTCGCGCTGCATGCGCAGGTGGCGCTTGAAGCCGGCCAGATCCAGCTCGCGGCCGTCGACGCGCTGGCGGTAGCCGGGCGCCATGTAGCGGGCGATGCTGTCGTCGTCGACGCGGCCGGCTTCGATCAGCTCGGTGAACATGCCGCGGACGATGGCGAGATTGTCGGGGATATGGAGGAAAGAGCTCATATTGCGGTCTCCTGGACTGGCGCGCCGCGCCGATGGTGGATAGAGACACTGTAGGCGCTTTACGGTTTGATGCGTTAGCGGCAAAGTATCAAGTATTGTCTCAATCGGATCAATTATGGATACGGTCAATCTACCCTTCCATTGTCTGGTGATGGGCGGGGCATCGCATGGCGGTGTCGCCAGCCATGCCCATGCTGTCGGGCAGCTGATCTATCTGCGTCGTGGCGCGATGCTGTGCCAGAGCGAAACCATGCGCTGGCTGATGGCGGCGGGGCAGGTCGGCTGGATTCCCGCCGGCATGGCGCACAGCGCCGAGCCTTTGGCCGAGATCGAAGGGGTGAGCGCCTATGCCGACAGCGCCGCGTATCCGGATCTGCCGACCGAGGCTAGGGTGGTGCCGGCGGGCGGCATGATGGGCTTGTTGCTGGAGAGGCTGCTGAGCTACGAGGCGGAGCCGTGGATCGGCCGTCGGCAAAGGCTGGCCGGCGTGATCATCGACGAGCTGCTGCGTTTGGCGCCTTTGTCGCAGCAATTGCCCCTGCCCGCTGATCGCCGCCTGGGCACCTTGTGCCGGCGGGTGTTGGCGGATCTGGGGCGGGGGTGGCTGCTGGACGAGCTGGCGGCCGCGCATGGGTTTTCCCGCGCCAGCCTGACGCGGGCGTTCGCCAGGGAGACCGGCGTATCGTTTGGAAACTGGCTGGCGCAAGCCAGGCTGTTGGAGGCGGCGCGGCTGCTCAGCGGCGGCGCGGCGGTAGGAGAGGCTGCGCTACAGGTAGGCTATCAGTCCCTGAGCGCGTTTGGCGCGGCGTTCCGTCGCCATCTGGGTATGGCGCCGGGCGAATTCCAGCGTGCTCAGGCCCGCGTTTGAATCCAATACGGCGGTGCGGCCGGGGGCCGGGCCGGGCGCGGCTTGCGAAGTGTTCAGCAGCCGGCGGAACAGCATTTCAGCCAGTTCGCGCTGGGCAGGCGTTTGTCCCTGGTTCGCGGCGGCGATGCCGTCGACCCGCAGCGGGGCGGGCTGCCGCAATGCCGCGATAGGCGATAGATTGGGGTCGGGCAGATTCATGGCGCTCTCTTTGGCAATATTCACAATATTGGAGAGCGAATAGTTGCTATTGTTCTGCTTTTTTTAGGAAATTTACAAATAAACAATGGCATAGCGTCTGGCGACGCCTTGCCTGGATGGCATGGGTGTCCATGTCGGGAGCGAGATGACGATGGCGAGAGAGAGAACGGGCGGATTGGTGTATTCCACCGAGCATGGCCGGATGTGTCCGGAATGCGGGCAGCCCGAGGCCCAATGCCGCTGCAAGGCGCCGGCCGCGCCAGCCGGCGACGGCATTATCCGGGTGTCCAGGGAAACCAAGGGACGCGGCGGCAAGGCGGTGACGGTGGTGAAGGGGCTGCAGTTGACGGCCGACGAACTGGCCAAGGTGGGGAAGCAGCTGCGCGCGCGCTGCGGCAGCGGCGGCACGGTCAAGGACTGGACGCTGGAGATCCAGGGCGAGCACGTGGAGATCGTGATCGCCGAGCTGGCCAGGCTGGGCTTCAAGGCCAAGCGTGCGGGCGGCTAGGCGCCGCCCGCGCCGGGATCAGAACTTCCGGCCCAGCGAAGCCTTGTGCATGATGGTGGAAGCGATTTCCTCAATCGACTTGTGGGTGGTGCTGATGAAGGGCACGCCGTGATGGCGGAACATCGATTCCGCCTCGTTCACCTCGCGCCGGCAGTTGTCCATGCTGGCGTACTTGGAGTCCGGCCGGCGCTCCGAGCGAATGTGGTGCAGCCGGTTGGGATCGATGGTGAGGCCGAACATCTTGTCCTTGAACGGCAGCAGGATTTTCGGCAGCGTCGGGCTGCCCAGGTCTTCCGGCGTCAGCGGGTAGTTGGCGGCGCGGATGCCGTATTGCAGCGCCAGGTAGAGGCAGGTCGGCGTTTTGCCGGAGCGGGACACGCCCACCAGAATCACATCGGCTTCGTCCAGATCCTTCAGCTTGACGCCGTCGTCGTGGTTCAGCGAGAAGTTCACCGCCTCGATCCGGTGATCGTATTTCTCCTCGTTGACCATGCCGTGGGCCTTGCCCACCGTCAGCGTCGCCTTTTGCCCGATCTCATCCTCCAAGCGGCCGATGAAGGTCTCGAAGAAGTCGATCAACACCACGTTTTCCAGCCGCAGCGCCTCGCGCACCTCCGGGTTGACGATGCTGGTGAAGACCAGCGGCCGCAGGTGGTCGCGTTCGGCGATTTCGCTGATCCGCTCGGCCAGCGCGCGCGCCTTTTCCACGGTGTCGACGAAAGGCACGGTCTCGCGCTGGAAGTCCAGCGCGTCGAACTGGGTCAGCAGCGTGTGGCCCAGCGATTCTGCGGTGATGCCGGTGCGGTCTGAAATGAAGAAGGCTGAACGGTGATGCGACATGGATGACCCTGCGGATGGTGGATTTGCCTGCTGCAAAGTGTATACCGGCGCGGGCGGCGGCGATATGGCGGGATTCTGTTCGTTTTCTTCATGTAATCATAAAATTACATGACAAATAACTATTGAGAATGGCCATTTTCAAAACAACTGTTTGATTGTATTGACTTTGTCGACCATCCTGTCGCAAAAAGTCTTGTGCAGCGCAAAAGATGCTACGCAATTCGCACGTAATTCGGCTAGAATGCGGCCCATCGTCCCAATCCCAACACAGGAAGTGAAGTGATGGCAGACAACTACGTCATCTGGTTCGAGAAGCTGCGTATGACCGACGTGGAAGAGGTAGGCGGCAAGAACGCCTCCCTCGGCGAAATGATCAGTCAGCTGGCGGGTTCCGGCGTTCGTGTTCCCGGCGGCTTTGCCACCACCGCCCAGGCGTACCGGGATTTCCTGCAGCATAATGGCCTGGCCGACAAGATCAGCGCCGCGCTCGCCAAACTCGATATCGACGACGTCAGCGAACTGGCCCGGGTAGGCAAGGAAATCCGCCAGTGGATCATCGACACCCCGTTCCCGGCCAAACTGGATGCAGACATCAAGGAAGCCTGGGACAAGATGGTGGTCGACGCCGGCGGCGCCGACATCTCCGTAGCGGTCCGCTCTTCCGCCACCGCCGAAGACCTTCCCGATGCCTCGTTCGCAGGCCAGCAAGAAACCTTCCTGAATATCCGCGGCCTCGACAACGTCAAGGACGCGATGAAGCACGTATTCGCCTCCCTGTATAACGACCGCGCCATCTCCTACCGCGTGCACAAGGGCTTCGCCCACGATGTGGTGGCCCTGTCCGCCGGCGTGCAGCGCATGGTGCGTTCCGACATGGGCGCGGCCGGCGTGATGTTCACCATCGACACCGAATCCGGCTTTGAAGACGTGGTGTTCATCACCGCTTCCTATGGCCTGGGCGAGACCGTGGTGCAGGGCGCCGTGAACCCGGACGAGTTCTACGTGCACAAGCCGACGCTGCGCGCCGGCCGCCCGGCAGTGCTGCGCAAGACCATGGGTTCCAAGCTGATCAAGATGGAGTTCACCGACGCCTCGCAAGCGGGCCGCTCGGTCAAGACCGTGGATGTGGAGCCGGCGCTGCGCAAGGAATTCTCGATCAACGACGCTGAAGTGGCCGAACTGGCCGAGTACGCGCTGATCATCGAAAAACACTACGGCCGCCCGATGGACATCGAGTGGGGCCGCGACGGCGTGGACGGCAAGCTGTACATCCTGCAGGCGCGTCCGGAAACCGTTAAGTCGCAGGAAGACCGCAAGGACACCCTGCGCCGCTACCGTTTGAACAGCAAGTCCGAAATCCTGTGCGAAGGCCGCGCCATCGGCCAGAAGATCGGCCAGGGCACCGTGCGCACCATCCGCGACGCGTCCGAGATGGATCAGGTCAAACCCGGCGATGTGCTGGTGACCGATATGACCGACCCGGATTGGGAACCGGTGATGAAGCGCGCAGCCGCCATCGTCACCAACCGCGGCGGCCGCACCTGCCACGCGGCCATCATCGCGCGCGAATTGGGCATCCCGGCCGTGGTCGGCTGCGGCGACGCCACCCGCGTGTTGAAAGCCGGCATGCAGGTCACCGTGTCCTGCGCCGAGGGCGACACCGGCAACATCTACGACGGCCTGCTGGATGTGGAAATCATCGATCTGGAACTGGACAAGATGCCCAAGGCGCCGGTCAAGATCATGATGAACGTCGGCAACCCGGAACTGGCCTTCGATTTCGCCCAGCTGCCGAACGAAGGCGTGGGCCTGGCGCGGATGGAATTCGTCATCAACCGCCAGATCGGCATCCACCCGAAGGCGCTGCTGGAATTCGACAAGCTGAGCCCGGAGCTGAAGGAAACCATTTCCGACCGCATCGCCGGCTACGCCAGCCCGGTGGACTTCTACGTCGACAAGATCGCCGAGGGCGTGTCCACGCTGGCCGCGGCTTTCTATCCGAAGAAGGTCATCGTGCGCATGTCGGACTTCAAGTCCAACGAGTACGCCAACCTGATCGGCGGCCAGTTGTACGAGCCGCACGAAGAAAACCCGATGATCGGCTTCCGTGGCGCCGCCCGCTACGTGGCCGAATCGTTCCGTGATTGCTTCGAGCTGGAATGCCGCGCGATCAAGAAGGTGCGCGACGTGATGGGCCTGACCAACGTCGAGGTGATGATTCCCTTCGTCCGCACGTTGGCCGAGGCTGAGAAGGTAGTCGAGATCCTGGCCGAAAACGGCCTGAAGCGCGGCGAAAACGGCCTGCGCCTGATCATGATGTGCGAGCTGCCGACCAACGCGGTGCTGGCGGAGAAATTCCTGCAGCACTTCGACGGCTTCTCGATCGGCTCCAACGACATGACCCAGCTGACGCTGGGCGTGGACCGCGACTCCGGCGGCCCGATCGCTTCCACCTTCGACGAGCGCAACGAGGCGGTGAAGGCGATGCTGCACATGTCGATCCAGGCTTGCCGCAAGCTGGGCAAGTACGTGGGCATCTGCGGGCAGGGCCCGTCCGATCATCCGGACTTCGCCAAGTGGCTGGTGGAAGAGGGCATCGAGACCGTGTCGCTGAACCCGGACACCGTGGTGGAAACCTGGCTGTACCTGGCCAAGGAACTGAACAGCTAAGGCTGCCAGTCATCCATCGGTGAATGAGAAACCGCCCGGAAACGGGCGGTTTTTCTTTATCTGCGGCAGCCCGGGCTCAGCGTCCGGCGCCGCCATTCCGGCTTAGCTGATCCTGAATCAGCTTGGCCTTCTCCAGCAGCCGCTCGGTGCCTTTTTCCCGTTCCGCCTCCTGCTCCTGCCGCACTTCCGCGGCCTCGCGCTCGGCCGCCATCGCCTGCTGCTCGCCTTCCTGCAGCAGCGCCTCGATGGCGTCGAAATTGAAGAAGTCGCGGGTATTCGCCAGCCGCTCCGAGTAATGGACCACGTTGGCGGCGTCGGCCAGGATGATGGACGGCGAGGTGTAGCCGCTCAGCGGGTACTCGGTGATCAGCACGCCGTAGCGCTTGTGGAAATCGCGGCCGCGCAGCGTGGAAAGCAGCGCGATATTGGGCAGGCCGTGCTCGTGCCGCGCGCGCGCCAGCGACGACGGCGAGTCGACGGTGATCACGATCAGCTTCAGATGCGGCCAGCTGTCCAGAAAGCGCCGGGTTTCCCGTAGCAACAGCAGGCCGGCGTGATCGTCTTCGTCAACGGACAGCAGGGTGACGATCAGCTTCGGCGTGTGGGAGAAGCCCTCCAGCGGGGCATCGCGCTTCTGGTCGTCCACCAGCATGAAGCTGGGCAAATAGCTGCCTTGGCGTGGGAAATCGCCGATGACGGGCAGCATTTCATCACCGTATTGCACCCAAAAGTCTTCCATTTCCACTCCTCCTAGCATTTTTATCGTGGACGAGTAGACGGCGAAATCAAGAATTTCGTCCTAAATGAAACGAAAAACCCGCCTGGCGGCGGGTTGGCGGAAATGGGCGCGGGCGCCTCAGGAAGTCTGCAGCGCCGGCTCCGGCGCGGCTTCCTGCCGGTTTCTGGGCGGGGTAGGCGGCTCGGCGCCTTCCAGCACCTGGCGCATCTTTTCCACGTCCAGCGCCTTTTCCCACTTGGCGATCACCACGGTGGCGACGCCGTTGCCGATCAGGTTGGTGATGGCGCGGGCCTCGGACATGAAGCGGTCGATGCCGATCAGCAGCGCCAGGCCTTCCACCGGCAGCTTGCCGCCCAGCGTCGCCAGCGTGGCCGCCAGCGTGATGAAGCCGCCGCCGGTCACCGCCGCCGCGCCCTTGGAGGTCAAGAGCAGCACGCCGATGATGGCCAGCTCCTCGCCCAGCGTCAGGTTCACATTGGTGGCCTGGGCGATGAAGATCGCCGCCATGGTCAGGTAGATGGAGGTGCCGTCCAGGTTGAACGAGTAGCCGGTGGGCACCACCATGCCGACCACCGGTTTGGAGCAACCCAGGTTCTCCAGCTTCTTCATGATGCCCGGCAGCGCCGATTCGGACGAGGACGTGCCCAGCACCAGCAGGATTTCTTCCTTGATGTAGACCAGGAAGCGCCACAGGCTGAAGCCGGAGCAGCGGGCGATGGTGCCCAGCACGATGAAGACGAAGGCGAAGCAGGTGAGATACACGCAGGCCATCAAAAAGCCCAGCTGCTTCAGCGAGCCGATGCCGTACTTGCCGATGGTGAAGGCCATCGCGCCGAAGGCGCCGATCGGGGCCAGCTTCATCAGCATATTGATCACGCCGAACAGCGCGTGGGAGAACTCGTCCAGGATGTGGACGATGTTCTTGCCGTTGTCGCCCATCTTGGTCAGCGCCAGGCCCAGCAGCACCGAGAAGGTCAGCACTTGCAGGATCTCGCCGCTGGCGAAAGCGCCGACGACGGTGTCCGGGATGA
This sequence comes from Chromobacterium indicum, assembly GCF_039708975.1. Classification (NCBI taxonomy): domain Bacteria; kingdom Pseudomonadati; phylum Pseudomonadota; class Betaproteobacteria; order Neisseriales; family Chromobacteriaceae; genus Chromobacterium; species Chromobacterium indicum. The sequence continues at coordinate 237,300 of NZ_JAYFSJ010000002.1, read as the reverse complement.
TATGCAGCAGGAAGTCGACGGTGTTCATTTCCTTGGCGCCGGCGGTGTATTTGGCGATGTCCTTGGCGTGCAGCGTGTGCGGGTCGATGTTGAGGCCTGCGCCCGGCTGCAGCAGGTTGACCACGACCAGGCCGATCACCAGCGCCAGGGTGGTGACGGCTTCGAAGTAGAACAGCGCCTTGACGCCGACGCGGCCCACTTCCTTCATGTCGCCCATCTTGGCGATGCCGACCACGACGGTGGCGAAAATGATGGGGGCGATCATCATCTTGATCAACTTGATGAAGGCGTCGCCCAGCGGTTTCATCTTGGCGCCGAGGTCAGGCGCGAGGGCGCCGAGCGTGACGCCCAGCGCGATGGCGATCAGCACCTGGACGTACAGGCGCGAAAAGAAGGGGGTCTTGGTTTGCATGGTTCTCCCGACTGGCGTTGGTTGCTTCGGACGCGGACTCTTGGATGGTCCATTTGCATCCGATGCTAACAACAGCCATCAGCCGGGAGCATTGTCGATATCCCTATCGGGGATAACCCTGATGCTGTATCTGAATTGAATATTCAGTGCAACTGCTTCAGATAGGAGGCGAAGCCGCTGAGCAGCATTTCCACCGAGATGGCGGTCAGCACCAGACCCATCAGCCGCTCCAGCGCGGTGATGGCCTGCTCGCCCAGCAGCTTCTGCAGTTTGCCGGAGAACAGGAACACCACGGTGGTGACCAGCATGCAGATGGTCAGCGCGCCCATCCACTCCAGCATCCGGCCCGGCTCGCGGGTGGACAGCAACAGCACGGTGGCCATCGCCGACGGGCCGGCGATCAGCGGAATGGCGATCGGCACGATGAAGGGCTCGCCGTGCAGCTTGTCGCCGCCGAACACGCTGCCTTCGCCGGGGAAGATCATCTTGATCGCGATCAGGAACAGGATCACGCCGCCGGCGATGCGCATCGATTCGTCGGTCAGGTGCATCAGTTCGAGGAAATTGCGGCCGAACAGCATGAAGATGGTCAGCACCAGGAAGGCGATCAGGCATTCGCGGTAGACCACGCGCTTGCGGCGCTCGGGCTTGACTTGCTTCAGCGCGGAGATGAACAGCGGGATATTGCCCAGCGGGTCGGTGATCAGAATCAGCAGGATGGTGGCGGACAGAAACGAGGTTTGCATGGTCTGAGGCTTGGGTGGGTTCGGCCGCGATTATCTCATGCCGGCCGAATGGCGGCGAGCGGGGATGCGACTGGAAATTAACCGTTCTCGCAGTTCCTGGCGGCGAACGTCCGTAAAAATGCCGCCCGGCCATAGGCGGGGCGGCATTTTTACGGAGTGGGCGGGGGCTTACTGCTCGCCGTTTTCGGATTCGGTCCCGTTTTCACCATCCTTCTGCTTGCGCGCGCTGCCTTCCACCATATTGATGACGAACAGGCGGCATTGCAGCGAGCCGTTGAACAGCGGCGTGCGGCGCTTCGGAGCCAGGTGGATCAGCTTGCCCAGGCGCAGGTCGCCGCTGAACAGGCAGGCGGTCCAGCCGGCGAAGTGGGCCTTCAGCCAGTCGCCCAGCTCCGGGTACCAGGCCGCCAGCTGGTCCTGTTCTTCCAGCCGCACGCCGTAGGGCGGGTTGCTGACGATCAGGCCGTGCTCGGCGTGCGGGCGGGTGTCGGCCACGTCGGCGGCCGCGACCTTGATCAGGTCGGCCAAACCGGCGCGCTCCAGGTTGGCGCGGGCGATGTTGATCATGGCCTGAGAGCGGTCCGAGCCGCGGATGGCCAGCGAAGCGGCCGGCTGCTCGGCTTTGCGCGCGTCCAGCTGCAGTTTTTCCCAAGCGGCGGAATCGAAGCTGGACAGCGCTTCGAAGCCGAAGCTGCGGGCGCGGCCCGGCGCGCGGTTCAGCGCGATGTCGGCGGCTTCCACCAGGAAGGTGCCGCTGCCGCACATCGGGTCCAGCAGCGGCTGGCTGCCGTCATAGCCGGCCAGCAACAGGATGCCGGCGGCCAGGTTTTCGCGCAGCGGCGCTTCGCCGGTTTCCTCGCGCCAACCGCGCTTGAACAGCGGCTCGCCGCTGGTGTCCAGATAGATGGTCGCCTCGTCGGCGGTCAGGAACACGTTGACGCGCACGTCCGGGTGGCGGGTGTCGACGCTGGGGCGGCCCTGATGGGTCTGGCGGAAGCGGTCGCAGATCGCGTCCTTCACCGTCAGGCCGATGTAGTCCAGGCTCTTGACGCGGGCGGCGATGCCGTCGGCCTTCAACTTGATGGTGCGCGACACATCGAACCAGCGCGGCCAGTCCACGCCCATCGCCAGCCGGTAGATGTCCTGGTCGGCGTGGTAGCCGCCATGGGCCAGGCGCAGCAGCACGCGGCTGGCGGTGCGGCTGTGCAGGTTGACGGCCATCATCAGCCGCGCGTCGCCGGCGAAGGCCACGCCGCCGTCGGTCGGCGCGATGTCGCCGGCGCCCAGCGCCAGCAATTCGTCGGCCAGAATCTGCTCCAGGCCGCGCGGGCAGGGAGCGAACAGCGACAGCCGGCTGTCCAGGCGATTGGTGATCACGTTTTCGGCGCGGGCGGCCGGCGCGTGGCCGTGGCCGCCGTCATGCGGGCGCTGTTCGAAAGCGCGGCGCGGCTGGTCGACGCGGTGGGTGTCGCCGAAGGGCTGCAGGCCGCGCGGGCGATGCTCGTGCCGGTCGCCGCGCGGGCCGCGGTCTTCGCGCGGTTGCCATTGCGGCTTGTCGTCGCGGCTGAAGCGGTTGTCGCGCTCGCCGTCCTCGCGCTTGGAGAACAGCTTGCGCGGCGCGTCGCCGTCCTGGCGCGGGGCGCGGTCTTCGCGCGGCTGCCACTGCGGCTTGTCGTCGCGGCGGAAGCGGTTGTCGCGCTCGCCGTCCTCGCGCTTGGAGAACAGCTTGCGCGGCGCGTCGCCATCCTGGCGCGGGGCGCGGTCTTCGCGCGGCTGCCACTGCGGCTTGTCGTCGCGGCGGAAGCGGTTGTCACGCTCGCCGTCCTCGCGCTTGGAGAACAGCTTGCGCGGCGCGTCGCCATCCTGGCGCGGGCCGCGGTCTTCGCGCGGTTGCCATTGCGGCTTGTCGTCGCGGCGGAAGCGGTTGTCACGCTCGCCGTCCTCGCGCTTGGCGAAGGGCTTGCGCGGCGCGTCGCCGTCCTGGCGCGGGCCGCGGTCTTCGCGCGGTTGCCATTGCGGCTTGTCGTCGCGGCGGAAGTGGTTGTCGCGCTCGCCGTCCTCGCGCTTGGCGAACACCTTGCGCGGACCGCTGTCGCCATAGGGCGCGCGGTCCTTGCGGGCTTGCCACTGCGGCTTGTCATCGCGGCGGAAGTCGCCTTCTGCGCGCGGCTTGAATTCGCGCGGCGGGGCGTCTTCGGTATGCAACGGCTTGCGGCCGGACGGGCCGCGGTCGCGGCTGTAGCGCTTGTCCTGCGGCGCGCCGTCGCGGCGGAATTCGGAAGCGCGTTCCACGCCTTCCGGCAGCGGCTTGCGGCTGGACGGACCGCGGTCGCGGTCGTAGCGGCGCTCATGGCCGGCTTCCGGCTGGCGCTTGTCGAAACGGCGATCATCCTGGCGCGGCTGCCAAGCCGGCTTGTCGCCGTCGCGGTTGAAACGTTTCTGCTGGCCTTCGCCGCGCTCGTCCGAACGCTTGTCGAAACGGCGGTCGTCCTGACGCGGCTGCCAGGCGGACTTGTCGCCGTCGCGGTTGAAGCGCTTTTGCTGGCCTTCGCCGCGGTCGTCAGGGCGCTTGTCGAAGCGGCGGTCGTCCTGGCGCGGCTGCCAGGCGGGCTTGTCGCCGTCGCGGTTGAAGCGCTTTTGCTGGCCTTCGCCGCGGTCGTCAGGGCGCTTGTCGAAGCGGCGCTGCTCCTGGCCTGGCTTCCAGTCAGGCTTGCCCGGACCGGGCCGCTGGCCGGAATAGGGCGCGCGCGGCTTGCCGTCCTGAGGCTGCCGATCCGGGGCGCTCGGGTTTCCGCCTGCCGGCGAGTTGGCCGCGCGTTCGCGGCTGGTTTGATCGCGGCGCTGGCTGGCGCGTTGGCGGGAGCGGAAACTGGACATGAAACGACCTCGAATGGACAAGCTAAAATAAGTAATCCTTTAATTTTAACGTATTTGGCCGCCGCCTGCTTGGTGACGCTGCTGCTTTCCGCTACCATAACCGGTTCGATTGGATATTGGATTGCGATGTTGCACAGCAGTTTCGCCTCCCGGCTGGTGGCCTGGCAACGGCGGCACGGCCGCCACGACCTGCCCTGGCAGGTGACGGATCCATACCGCGTCTGGCTGTCGGAGATCATGCTGCAGCAGACTCAGGTGAAGAGCGTGCTCGATTATTATCCGCGCTTCCTGGCCCGTTTCCCGGACGTGGCGGCGCTGGCCGCCGCGCCGGCGGACGACGTGCTGGCGCAGTGGAGCGGCCTGGGTTACTACAGCCGGGCGCGCAATCTGCACAAGGCGGCGCGGATGGTGATGGACGAGTTCGGCGGCGCGTTTCCGGCCGAGCGTGAGCAACTGGAGCGTTTGCCGGGCGTAGGGCGGTCCACCGCCGCCGCGATTTCGGCCTTCGCCTTCGGCCGGCGCGAAACCATCTTGGACGGCAATGTCAAACGCGTGCTGGCGCGCTGTTTCGGCATAGACGGCTTTCCCGGCGACAAGGCGATCGAGAAACGGATGTGGGCGCTGGCCGAGCAGATCCTGCCGCCCGACGCCGCCGACATCGGCCCCTATGTGCAGGGTTTGATGGACCTGGGCGCGACGGTGTGCAGCCGCGGCAAGCCGGCCTGTACCGTCTGTCCGATGGTGGACGGCTGCGTGGCGGCGCGCGAGGGCCGCGCCGGCGAGCTGCCGACGCCGCGGCCGAAAAAGACGGTGCCTACGCGCCACACGGCGATGCTGCTGGCGCGGCACGAAAACAAGGTATGGCTTGAGCGCCGGCCGCCCACCGGCATCTGGGGCGGGCTGTTGTCGCTGCCGGAGTTCGGCACCACGCTCGAGATGGAAGGCTGGCTGAGCGGCAGGGGCGATGGCGACATGCTGCCCGCCTGGCCGGAGCTAGAACATGTATTCACCCATTTTCGCCTGATCATCACGCCGCAGCCGGTCCGGATCGACCGCCTGGCCGCGGCGGGAGTCGCCGAGGCCGATGGCCAGTGGCTGGACATCGATCAGGCGGTGGACGCCGGCGTGCCGGCACCGGTGCGCCGATTGCTGCTGAGGCTGGCGGCGCATGATTGAAAGAGGGCAGGCTAGCCCTGTCCGCGTGGCCAATCCGCTGGCCGGGCGCGCCCGGCCGCGGCTTAAAGACGGCTCGTCCGTCCAGATAGAACTGATATGGTTTCCGTAGTCCGCACCGTTGCCGATACCCTGGCCGACGCCGCCGACCCGGCGCGCTGGCTGGAGCGCATGTCCGCCGCTTTCCCCGATCAGGACGGCGCGCTGCTGGCGCGCGCCTTCCATGCCGCGCGGGAGCTGTACGCCGGCAAGACCGTCCCCTCCACCGGAGAAGACCTGTTCACCCACGCGGTGGCCGCCGCCGCCATCGTCGCCGATCTGAATTTGCTGCCCGACGCCATCGTCGCCACGCTGCTGTTTTCGGCGCCGGATTACCAGCCGGAATGGCAGGCCTGGCTGACCGAGGCCTTCAACCCGACCGTGGCGATGCTGGTGGACGGCGTCGGCGGCGTGCGCCGCATCACCGAGTTCGCCCGCATCGACCGGATGGCCACGCCGGAGGACTGCGCGCGCCAGGCCGAGACCATGCGCAAGATGCTGCTGGCGATGGTGGCCGACATCCGCGTGGTGCTGATCAAGCTGGCGTGGCGCACCCAGACCATGCACTACCTGGCCAACGTGTCCGATGAGACGACGCGCCGCCGCATCGCCGGCGAGACGCTGGAGCTGTTCGCGCCGCTGGCCAACCGCCTGGGCGTGTGGCAGATCAAATGGGAGCTGGAGGACCTGGGCCTCAGGCACACCGAGCCGGACACCTACAAGAAGATCGCCAAGCTGCTGGACGAGCGCCGGCTGGAGCGCATCGACTACATCGAGCGGGTGCTGGACGTCCTGCGCGACGAATTGAAAAAGGCCGGCGTCAGAGCCGAGGTGGCCGGCCGGCCCAAGCACATCTACTCCATCTGGAAGAAGATGAAGAAGAAAAGGCTCGATTTCACCGAGCTTTACGACATCCGCGCGGTGCGCATCCTGGTGGACAAGCTGCCGGACTGCTACACCGCGCTCGGCATCATCCACGGGATGTGGCAGCCGATCCGCGGCGAATTCGACGACTACATCTCCCATCCCAAAGCCAACAACTACCGCAGCCTGCACACCGCGGTGGTCGGTCCCGAGGACAAGGCGCTGGAGGTGCAGATCCGCACCTTCGAGATGCACGAGCACGCCGAGTTCGGCGTCGCCGCCCACTGGCGCTACAAGGAAGGCGGCAAGGGCGACGCGGCTTACGAGGAAAAGATTTCCTGGCTGCGCCAGCTGCTGGACTGGCGCGAGGAAATGTCCGATCGCGAAGGCCTGGCCGAGGCGTTCAAGACCGAGCTGTTCGCCGACACCATCTATGTGCTGACGCCGCAGGGCAAGGTGCTGGCGCTGCCGCAGGGCGCGACGCCGATCGATTTCGCCTACGCCATCCACTCCGGGCTGGGCAACCGCTGCCGCGGCGCCAAGGTGGAAGGGCAGATCGTGCCGCTGTCCACGCCGCTGCAGAACGGCCAGCGCGTGGAAGTGCTGGTGGCCAAGGAAGGTGGCCCGTCGGTCAACTGGCTGCACGACGGCTGGGTGAAGAGCCACCGCGCCATCTCCAAGATCCGCCAGTACATCCGCCTGCAGAACGCCGACACCGTGCGCGAGACCGGCAAGGCGCTGTTCGAGCGCGAGCTGGCGCGGCGGCCGCACATCCAGCCCAATCTGCAGCAACTGGCGGAGAAGCTGGGCTACGACAAGCTGGACGAAGTCTATGGCGCGCTGGGGCACGGCGAGCTGACGATACGCGCGGTCAGCAACGCGATCACCAGCTTCGCGCCGCCGCCGGCGGTGGAGGTGCAGCCGGAAAGCCTGATCCGCGCCAGCAAGGGCGGCCACGACGCCGGCGGCGTGCTGATCGAGGGCGTGGACAACCTGATGACGGTGCTGGCCAAGTGCTGCAAGCCGGCGCCGCCAGACCAGGTGATGGGCTTCGTCACCAAGGGCCGCGGCATCTCCATCCACCGCAGCAGCTGCCTGACCCTGAAAAAGCTGTCGCAGGAAGTGCCGGAACGGCTGATCGCCGCCGAGTGGGGCGAACAGAAGAACAGCGTGTTCCCGATCGACATCGAGGTGATGTCGCAGGACCGGCCTGGCCTGCTGCGCGACATCTCAGACGTGCTGTCGCGCGAGAAGCTGAACCTGATCGGCGTGAACACCCTGTCGCGCGACCAGAAGAGCCGCTTGCGGCTGACGGTGGAAGTGCGCCAGGTGCAGGACATCAGTCGCGTGCTGTCGCGCCTGATGGAGTTGTCCGGCGTGCAGGAGGCGCGCCGGGTCTGAGCGGTAACGGAGAAGCCGGCTGGAATGCCCGCGGGACGGGCGTTGCGGCCGGTTTCGCTTTTGGCGCGGGCGAGTGGCCGGCGCCGGACGGTTTGCGTTTAAGCAAGTCGCATCGATTCGCAATTTGCTTTCATGTGAAGAAATTTTCATAATCGTGGGCATTGCCCTGGGTAAACCGCCGTCATGCGGTTTGCGCCTTTTGGACGCATACGAGAGAGATCGATATGTCTGCACTGATTGAAGCCGCGCGCCGCGCGCTGTCCCTGATGGACCTGACCACCCTCAACGACGACGACACCGATGAGAAGGTGGCCGCGCTGTGCCGCAAGGCCAAGAGCCCGGATGGCACCGTGGCGGCGGTATGCGTTTACCCGCGCTTCGTGCCCATCGCCAAGAAGACGCTGCGCGAAGCGGGTTGTCCGGAAGTGCAGGTGGCCACCGTCACCAACTTCCCGCACGGCAATGACGACATCTCGATCGCGGTGGCCGAAACCCGCGCCGCCATCGCCTACGGCGCCGACGAAGTGGACGTGGTGTTCCCGTACCGCGCGCTGATGGCCGGCAACCGCGACATCGGCTTCGAGCTGGTCAAGGCCTGCAAGGAAGCCTGCGGCGGCAAGCTGCTGAAGGTGATCATCGAAAGCGGCGAGCTGAAGGACGCGGCGCTGATCCGCGCAGCCAGCGAGATATCCATCCGCGCAGGCGCGGATTTCATCAAGACCTCCACCGGCAAGGTGCCGGTCAACGCCACCTTGCCCGCGGCCGAAGCCATGCTGGCCGTCATCAAGGAGCAGGGCGGCGAATGCGGCTTCAAGGCCGCTGGCGGCGTGAAGAGCGCCACCGAGGCAGCCGAATATCTGGCTCTGGCCGCGCGCCTGCTGGGCGAGGGCTGGGTAAGCGCCCGCCATTTCCGCTTCGGCGCGTCCAGCCTGTTGGCCAATCTGCAGATCGAGATCGCCGGCGGCGTTGCCAAGCCGACATCCGGCTACTGATCCATTCAAGAATTCGCGGGGTTACCGCACTCTGGCCGGGCGATTTCCCGGCCGCACCGCCCATCGCCGTTTCATTCTGCAGCGCGATGGGTTTCAGGCAGGAGAATGCCATGTTTTTGCCGCAGGAAATCATCCGCAAGAAACGCGACAACCTGACGCTGTCGCAACAGGACATCCAGCAGTTCGTCGCCGGCATCACCGACAACAGCGTCGCCGATAGCCAGATCGCCGCCTTGGCGATGGCCATCTACTTCAACGGCATGGAGCTGGACGAGAACGTCCACCTGGCGCTGGCGATGCGCGATTCCGGCCGCCGCATGCACTGGAAAGACTTGAATCTGCCGGGCCCGATCGTGGACAAGCATTCCACCGGCGGCGTCGGCGACGTGGTGTCGCTGATGCTCGGGCCGATGGTCGCCGCCTGCGGCGGCTTCGTGCCGATGATTTCCGGCCGCGGCCTGGGCCACACCGGCGGCACGCTGGACAAGCTGTCCGCGGTGCCCGGCTATAACCCGTTCCCGGAGCCGGAGCTGTTCCGCAAGGTGGTGAAGGATGTGGGCGTGGCCATCATCGGCCAGACCTCCGACCTGGCGCCGGCCGACCGTCGCTTCTACGCCACCCGCGACGTCACCGCCACCGTGGAGTCGATCGCGTTGATCACCGCGTCCATCTTGTCCAAGAAGCTGGCGGCGGGGCTCGACGTGCTGGTGATGGACGTGAAGGCCGGCAGCGGCGCCTTCATGCCGACCATGCAGAAGTCGATCGAACTGGCCGAGCGCATCGTCAAGGTGGGCAACGGCGCCGGCGTGGCCACCACCGCGCTGATCACCGAGATGAGCCAGCCGCTGGCCTCCACCGCCGGCAACAGCATCGAAACCCGCGAAGCGGTGCGCTACCTGAAGGGCGACGAGCGCAACCCGCGCTTGCACGAAGTGACGATGGCGCTGTGCGCGCAGATGCTGATCGGCGGCAAGCTGGCCGCCGACGAGGCCGATGCTCGCGCCAAGCTGCAAGCAGGTCTGGATTCCGGCCGCGCCGCCGAGATCTTCGGCCGCATGGTGACCGCGTTGGGCGGTCCGGCCGACTTCATGGAAAACTACGACCGTCATCTGGCGCCGGCGCCGATCGTGCGCCCGGTGTACGCCGACCGCTCAGGCTACGTCGGCGCGATGGACACCCGCGGCATAGGCATGGCTGTGTGCGCGCTGGGCGGCGGACGCCGTCTGGCCACCGATGTGCTGGATTTCCGCGTAGGACTGTCGCAGTTCGTTGAACTGGGCCAGAATATCGGCAAAGACACTCCGCTGATGATGATCCACGCCGCCGACGAGGCGAGCTTCGAAGACGCGGCGCGCCGCGTCAAGGCCGCCATCCGCGTTGACGACGCCGCGCCGTCCGAGCTGCCGCTGGTTTACCAGATCATCCGCGGCGAATAAGGCTGGGGAGGCATCATGAAACGCGCAATCATCTTGATCTTGGACTCGCTGGGCATCGGCGCGGCGGCCGACGCGCCGGCGTTCGGCGACGCCGGCAGCAACACGCTGGGCCACATCGCGATGGAGGCGGCCGCCGGCCGCGCCAACGTCGGCCGCAGCGGCCCGCTTAAGCTGCCCAATCTGTCCAAGATGGGCCTGGGCCACGCCTGCCGGCTGTCGTCCGGCTATTTCCCGGAAGGCATGGACCCGGCCGATCCGGTAGCCGCCTACGGCTACGCCCGCGAAATCTCCAGCGGCAAGGACACCCCGTCCGGCCACTGGGAGATCGCCGGCGTGCCGGTGCTGTTCGACTGGGGCTATTTCAGCGACCACGACAACAGCTTCCCGCAGGAGCTGCTGGACGCCATCGTCGAGAAGGCCGGCCTGCCGGGCTTCTTGGGCAACTGCCACGCTTCCGGCACCGAGATACTGGACCGCCTGGGCGAGGAGCACATGAAGACCGGCAAGCCGATCTTCTATACTTCGGCCGACTCGGTGTTCCAGATCGCCTGCCATGAAGAGACTTATGGCCTCGACAAGCTGTATGAGCTGTGCAAGATCACCCGCGAGCTGCTGGAGCCGTACAATATCGGCCGCGTGATTGCCCGGCCCTTCGTCGGCGAAGGCAAGGGCAAGTTCGCCCGCACCGGCAACCGCAAGGACCTGGCGGTGGAGCCGCCGGCGGCCACGGTGCTGAAGAAGCTGGCCGACGCCGGCGGCGATGTGGTGTCGATCGGCAAGATCGCCGACATCTACGCCCACGTCGGCATCACCCACAAGCACAAGGCCACCGGCTTCGACCAATTGTGGGACGCCACGCTGACGGCGATGGACCAGCATCAGGACAAGCCGGCCATCATCATGGCCAACTTCGTCGACTTTGACTCCAGCTACGGCCACCGCCGCAACACCGCCGGCTACGCCGCGGCGTTGGAGGAGTTCGACGCGCGGCTGCCCGAGGTGATGGCCGCGATGGGCGACGACGACATCCTGATCTTGTCCGCCGACCACGGCTGCGACCCCACCTGGCCCGGCACTGACCACACCCGAGAGCATATCCCGGTGCTGTGCTACGGCAAGAAGGTGAAGGCGGGCGCCATCGGCGAGCGCGCCACTTTCGCCGACATCGGCCAGAGCGTCGCCCGCCATCTGGGCCTGCCCGATATGGACTACGGCGCGTCCTTCCTGGACTGATGCCGCCGCCCCGGGCCGCCGCGCGCGGCCCGGCGTCGTTTTTCCCGGTCCGCGCAAGCGGGGCGGGAGCAGAATCATTTAGAGGAGACCTTGAATGGCAACCCCGCATATCAACGCCAAAGACGGCGCCTTCGCCGAAACCGTACTGATGCCTGGCGACCCGCTGCGCGCCCAGCTGATCGCCGAAACCTTCCTGGAAGGCGCGGAGCTGGTCACCAACGTGCGCAACGTGCTCGGCTACACCGGCACCTACAAGGGCAAGCGCCTGTCGGTGATGGCCCACGGCATGGGTATCCCGTCCGCCAGCATCTACACCACCGAGTTGGTCAAGGACTACGGCGTCAAGAACATCATCCGCATCGGCTCCTGCGGCGCGGTGACGCCTGACATCAAGCTGCGCGAGCTGTTCGTCGCCATGGGCGCGTCCACCGACAGCAAGGTCAACCGCATGCGCTTCAACGACCACGACTACGCCGCCATCGCCGATTACACGCTGCTGCGCACCGTGGTGGACACCGCCGCCGAGCAGGGCAAGCCGATCACAGTCGGCAACGTGTTCTCCGCCGATCTGTTCTACGGCGTGCAGCCGAACATGCTGGACGTGCTGTCCAAGATGCAGGTCAACGTGATCGAGATGGAGCTGGCAGGCATTTACAGCGTGGCCGCCCAGTACGGCGCGCGCGCGGTCGGCATTCTGACCGTGTCCGACATTATCCCGACCGGCGAGGCCACCAGCGCGGAGGAGCGCCAGACCTCCTTCCGCGACATGATGGAAGTGGCGCTGGACGCCGCGATCAAGCTGTAAGTCACTGATAGCCATGATTAAACGGGCGCCGGATGGCGTCCGTTTTCGCATTGCGGAACGGAGTGTGGCATGCGCGCACATCGTTTATCGTGCAGTGCACAAAAAATGCTTGCCTAATCCAGATGGGATACCGATAATCGGTATTGCATCAGGGCGTTGCGCACTGTGGCGTTCCTGGTGTTGTCTCCTCCATCCTCCTTCTTTAGGTGGAACTTGGCGCAACACGCTTGAGCGTTGCGCTTTTTTTTTGCCGCCGTTTTTCGCCCGGATTCCACCGTTTCCCGCCTGCTGGAAATCTGTTGTGTCACAAGGGTTTGACAGCTACCCGGCCACTGCACTAGAATCCGTAACTTTCAAGAATTACGATGGAAGAGTTCCATGAAGACCTTTTCTGCCAAGGCGCATGAGGTAAAGCGCGAATGGTACGTGGTCGACGCCGCCGATAAGGTGCTGGGTCGCCTGGCTGCCGAAATCGCCCGCCGTCTGCGTGGCAAACACAAGCCGGAATTCACCCCGCACGTTGACACTGGCGATTTCATCGTCGTAGTGAACGTCGACAAGCTGCGCGTGACCGGTACCAAGGCACAAGACAAGAAGTACTACCGTCACTCTGGTTACCCGGGCGGCATCTACGAACGCACCTTCACCGAACTGCAAAACCAGTTCCCGGAGCGCGTTCTGGAAAAGGCCGTGAAAGGCATGCTGCCGAAGGGTCCGCTGGGCTACGCCATGATCAAGAAGCTCAAGGTATACGCCGGCGCTGAGCACCCGCACGTCGCCCAACAGCCCAAAGTGCTGGAAATCTGATTTTAAGGCTTAACAATGAACGGTAAATACTACTACGGCACTGGCCGTCGCAAGAGCTCCGTTGCTCGCGTGTTCATGCAGAAGGGTTCCGGCCAGATCATCGTTAACGGCAAGCCTGTTGACGAGTATTTCGCCCGTGAAACCGGTCGCATGGTTATCCGCCAGCCGCTGGTTCTGACCGAAAACGTCGAATCCTTCGACATCAAGGTGAACGTTGTCGGCGGCGGCGAAACCGGCCAAGCCGGCGCGATCCGCCACGGCATCACCCGCGCCCTGATCGACTTCGACGCTGCTCTGAAGTCCGCTCTGTCGGCAGCTGGCTACGTGACTCGCGACGCTCGCGAAGTTGAACGTAAGAAGGTCGGCCTGCGCAAAGCTCGCCGCGCCAAGCAGTTCTCCAAGCGTTAATCGCGGATTCCTGCTCGAAAAAACCGCCCGGCTTCGGCCCGGCGGTTTTTCTTTTGCTGTGCACTTGCCGCCACAGCGTCTACTGCCTAAACTGTCGCTTTTGCGACATTTTTTTACATAAAGGGCAGTCCACATGATCAAGGTTGGGATCGTCGGGGGCACCGGTTACACCGGCGTCGAGTTGTTGCGTTTGCTGGCCAAGCATCCGCAGGCGCGCGTGACTGCGGTGACTTCGCGCAAGGATGCCGGCATCCGCGTCGACGAGATGTTTCCCAGCTTGCGCGGCCGCATCGATCTGGCGTTCAGCACGCCCGACGAAGCCAGGCTGCAGGACTGCGACGTGGTGTTCTTCGCCACGCCCAACGGCATTGCGATGCAAGAGGCCGCCGCACTGCTGGACGCCGGCGTGCGGGTGGTGGACCTGGCGGCGGACTTCCGCATCAAGGACGTGTTCGAGTGGGAGAAGTGGTACGGCATGCCGCACGCCGCGCCACAGCTGGTGGCCGACGCCGTTTACGGCCTGCCCGAGGTGAATCGCGAGGCCATCCGCGGCGCCCGGCTGGTGGCCAATCCGGGTTGTTATCCGACTGCCGTGCAACTGGGCTTCCTGCCGTTGATCGAGTCGGGCGCGATCGACGCCTCCAGCCTGATCGCCGATTGCAAGTCCGGCGTGTCCGGCGCCGGCCGCAAAGGCGAGATCGGCGCGCTGCTGGCCGAGGCCGGTGATTCGTTCAAGGCTTACGGCGTGTCCGGCCACCGCCACTTGCCGGAAATCCGCCAGGGTTTGGCGCGCGCCAGCGGCAAGCCGGTGGGGCTGACTTTCGTTCCGCACCTGACGCCGATGATCCGGGGCATCCACGCCACGCTGTACGCTAGGCTGTCCAAGGATGTCGATCTGCAGCAGCTGTTCGAGGCCCGTTATGCCGGGGAGGCCTTCGTCGATGTGCTGCCGGCGGGCAGTCATCCCGAAACGCGCTCGGTGCGCGGCGCCAATTTGTGCCGGATCGCGGTGCACAGGCCGCAGGGCGGCGACACGGTGGTGGTGCTGTCGGTGATAGACAACCTGGTCAAGGGCGCGGCGGGCCAGGCGGTGCAGAACATGAACCTGATGTTCGGCCTGCCGGAGACGGATGGTCTCGATGTGGTGCCGCTGTTGCCGTGATCGCAGGGCTGGGGCTTGAAGGCTCGCCATTCGCCCTGATATCCGACTAAAATAGTGGGTGAATGGCCGCGACCGGCCCGATTGAATTGCGAGGTTACACATGACAGAAGCTGCTACCGAAATGCCGTGCCCGATCAACTTCACCGAAAGCGCCTGCGCCAAGGTGCAGGATCTGATCGCTGAAGAGGGCAATCCCGACCTGAAGCTGCGCGTGTTCGTCACCGGCGGCGGCTGTTCCGGCTTCCAGTACGGTTTCACGTTCGATGAAATCGCCAACGAGGACGATACCGCGATCGAGCGCCAGGGCGTGACCTTCCTGGTGGATCCGATGAGCTACCAGTACCTGGTCGGCGCCGAGATCGATTACCAGGAAAGCCTGGAAGGCTCGCAGTTCGTGATCCGCAACCCGAACGCCACCACCACTTGCGGTTGTGGTTCTTCGTTCTCGGTGTGATACTGAACGCAGGTAAGAACCAGGCCCGGGCCCTTGCCCCGGGCCTTTTTGCTGTGGAATCCAGAACATGAACAAGCTGCCGCCGGTGGTATTGCCCAAGATCGAATTCAATCGTGAATTCTCTTTCACGGATGCCGACTTCGAGCGCATCCGCAAGCTGATCTACAAGGAGGCGGGGATTTCCCTGAATCCGTCCAAGAAGGACATGGTGTACGGCCGGCTGGTGCGGCGCATCCGCGAGCTCAAGCTGCCCGGCTTCGCCGCCTATGTCGATTTCCTGGAATCGATTGGCGGCAAGCGCGAATTCGAGCAGTTCGTCAACGCGTTGACCACCAATCTGACTTTCTTCTTCCGCGAGGAGCACCACTTTCCCATTCTGTCCGAGCATCTGAAGAAGAAGGCGGCGGCCAGCGGCGAACTGGCGATCTGGTGCGCGGCGGCGTCCACTGGCGAAGAGCCTTACTCGCTGGCGATTACGGCGCTTGAATCCTTTCCCGGCGCCACGCGGCCCAATATTTCCGTGCTCGCCACCGATCTGGACACCAGCGTGCTGGAGACCGGCCGCAAGGGCATTTATCCGGCGGAGAAGATCGCCCGCCTGCCGGCCGGCCATGCGGTCAAGTATTTCGACAAGCAGCCCGACGGCAGCTACCAGGCCAAGCAGGCGCTGCGCAATATGATCACTTTCCAGCGTTTGAACCTGGTCGAAAGCAACTGGAGCGTGCGCAAGCAGTACGACGCGATCTTCTGCCGCAACGTGATGATCTACTTCGACCGCGACACCCAGTTCGCCGTGCTCAAGCGCTTCGCGCCGCTGCTGAAGCCGGATGGACTGCTGTTTGTCGGCCACTCGGAAAACTTCTATTTCGCGTCCGATTACTTCCATCTGCGCGGCAAGACCGTGTACGAGCACGCGAAAAAGTAGGCATTTGTCCGACAAAACAGTCGCCGCGCCGCGCGATTGCCATTACCATTCCGTCTCTAACGGGCAAGCGAGTCTTGCCCGTTGTCTTTGCGCGGGGAGGCGGTATGCGAGTGGCGGTTCTCGGGGCCGGCGTGGTGGGCGTGTCCACCGCCTGGTTCCTGGCCAGGATGGGACACGAGGTGGTGGTGCTGGAGCGCGCCTGCGGCGCGGCTAGGGAGACCAGTTTCGCCAATGGCGGCCAGCTGTCGGTCAGCCAGTCCGAGCCCTGGGCGAGCCCGGGCGCGCCGTGGCAGGTGTTGCGCTGGCTTTGGCGCGACGACGCGCCGCTGCTGTTCCGGCCGAGGATGGACCCGTCGCAGTGGCGCTGGATCGCCGGATTCCTGGTGGAGTGCCTGCCTGGCCGCCATCAGCGCAATATGCGGCAAATGGTGGCGCTGGGGCTGTACAGCCGCGACGCGATGCGCCAGTTGCGCGAGGAAACCGGCATTTCCTACCGCCGCCTGTCGCGTGGCATTCTCAGCCTGCATTACGACGCCTGCCAGCTGCGCCATGCCCGGCGCTCGGCCGAGCGGCTGCAGGCGCTGGGAGTGGACAAGCGCGTGCTGAGCCCGATGCAGGCGCTGGCGCTGGAGCCGGCGCTGGAGCCGACCTTGCCTGGCTTGGCCGGCGCCAGCTGGTGCCCGGACGACGAGTCCGGCGATGTGCATCTGTTCACCCGCGGACTAGCCGAAGCCGCCGCGGGCCTGGGCGTGGAGTTTCGTTACAATACCCGGATCAATGCGCTGGAGATGGCGGACGGCGGCGTGTCGGCGGTATCGGTGACGGGGCCGGACGGCGGCTACCAGCGCGTGACGGCGGACGCCTACGTGCTGGCGTTGGGCAGCCACTCGCCGTTGCTGGCCGCGCCGCTGGGCTTGCGGCTGCCGGTTTATCCGGCCAAGGGTTATTCGGCGACGGCGCCGGTGAAGAGCCTGATCGCCGCGCCCATGGTCAGCCTGACCGACGAATCCCATAAACTGGTGTTCAGCCGCTTGGGCGATGAGCTGCGCATCGCCGGCACCGCTGAACTGTCCGGTTATTCGTCCAGCCTCGATCCTCTGCGCTGCGAGGCCTTGCTGCGTCGGGCCAGGACGCTGTTTCCCTCGGCCTGCGACTGGGAGGCCGCGCGCTTCTGGAGTGGGTTGCGGCCGGCGACGCCGGGCAACGTGCCATTGATAGGCAGAAGCGGAATCGGCAGGCTGTTCCTGAACACCGGCCACGGCACCTTGGGCTGGACCGAGGGCGCGGGTTCGGGGAAGGCGTTGGCGGAGATCATCAGCGGCAGGACGCCGCAGCTGGATTTCGCGTTTTGCGGGCATTGAGGCCGCGAAGCGATTGATGAATGGTTTTGGCCGGCGCGTTTTGCGCCGGCGCTTGGAGCGTGAATGAGCGAAGTGCAGGAAATGACGCCGTACCAGCTATTGGGCGGCGAAGGAGTGGTCCGCTGGCTGTGCGACCGGTTCTACGACATCATGGATAGCGAGCCTTCGGTGAAGCCGCTGCGCGACATGCATCCGGTCGATCTCGCCGGCTCGAGCCAGAAACTGTTCATGTTTCTGTCCGGCTGGCTGGGCGGCCCTTCGCTGTATATGGAAGCCTTCGGCCACCCTCGGTTGCGCATGCGCCACATGCCGTTCGCTGTGGACGAGGCCGCGCGCGACCAGTGGATGTTCTGCATGCGCAAGGCGGTGAGCGAACTGGTGGCGGAGGACTGGCTGAAGGACAAGTTGCTGGAAGCGTTCTACAACACCGCGGATTTCATGCGCAATCGCTGAACCGGACGCGCCGGGGGACGTTTGGGCGATTGTCTCTGCATTGCTGGCAGCTGTTGTAAATAGATGCTTGAAGTCGGCGTCTCTTTGTCCATGATTAAAGTATCCACACGTGGAGCCTGGACATGGGCCGCCGTCTGCTGCTGCTGCTGCTCGTCATCGGATTGGGCGGAGAGTCCGCCCTGGCGGGGTGTTTGCCGCAGGCGATGATGTGCGCGTCGCCGCGCGATCCGGAGGTGAAGCGGCCGGAGCTGACCGAGCAGGGCTTGCAACTGGGCCCCCTGAGGCTGGAGCGCGAGCCCGGCAGCCAGAGCCTCAGGCTGACGCCGGCGCTGGATATGGGCAAGCGCACCCACCTGTCGGTGCGCATGCATCACAAAGACGTCGGTCTGAGGCTGAAATTCAATACCGACTAGACGCCGGACTCAGCTTGGCCGATGGCCGCGCTCGATCTGCACGCCCACGCGCTTCACGCCGGGCAGTATCCCCAGCTTGGTGACCGCCACTCTGACCCACGGCGCGCCGAACTCCTCGCGCACCATCTTCGCGATATGCTCGGCCAGCGCCTCCAGCAACAGGAAGTGCTGTTCTTCCAGCGATTGGCGCAGCCGCTCCACCACCACGCCGTAGTGTATGGTGTCGCCGATGTCGTCGCTGTGGCAGGGCGTGTCGCTGGGAATGCCGATTTCCAGGTCGATTTCAATGGTCTGGGCGGCTGTGCGCTCCCAGTCGTACACGCCGATCACGGTGTCGGCGCGCACTTCGCGCAGGAATATGATGTCCATCTGTCCGTCAGGTGGTTGGGCTTTCGCGCCCGATACCGTAAAATCCGAAGCTCTCTATTCTAATGCAACGGATACCGCTCCACCATGACCACGACCGCATTCGCTTTTGTTCTGGCGGCCTATTTGATCGGATCGCTGTCTTTCGCCGTGATCGTCAGCAAGGCGATGGGCATGGACGATCCGCGCAGCTACGGCTCCGGCAACCCCGGCGCGACCAATGTACTGCGCACCGGCAAGAAGCTCGCCGCCGCGCTGACGCTGCTGGGCGACGGCGCCAAGGGCTGGGTGGCGGTGGCGCTGGCGTCCTGGCTGGGCCCGCGCTACGGCCTGGGCGAGCAAGGCATCGCCCTGTGCGCGCTGGCCGTGCTGTTCGGCCACATGTGGCCGGTGTTCTTCGGCTTCAAGGGCGGCAAGGGCGTGGCCACCGCGGTGGGCATCCTGTTCGGCATCAATCCCTCGCTGGCGCTGGCCGCGCTGGCCACCTGGCTGTTCATGGCCTTCGTGGTGAAGATTTCTTCGTTGTCGGCCATCATCGCCTGCGTGCTGGTGCCGGTGTACGCCTTTTTCATCCTGGGGCCGCAAAGCGTGTATTTCGGCACCTGCATCATCATCGCCATCGTCGTGGTTCACCGGCACAAGTCCAACCTGATCAAGCTGATGACCGGCAAGGAAGACAAGATAGGCAATAAGGGCGATGCCGGCTGAGCCGCGCGTCGGGAATGAAAAAAGCCGTCCCTCGGGACGGCTTTTCGTTTGTCTGGGGTCTCTGTCAATGAAAGCCGCTGGCGAAGCGGCTCCAGCACGGCATCCAGTTGTCGGCGCTGTCGTCCCGGTTGTCGCCCAGCATCAGGTACTGTCCGGCCGGAATGGCGATGGGGTCGAAGTTGCTGTGGGGATATTCAGCCGTCGGACAGCACGCGGATATGGGCGGCGACGCTGCGGCCCAGCGCCGACAGGTCGTAGCCGCCCTCCAGCACCGACACGATGCGGCCGGCGCAGTATTGGTCGGCGATTCCCACCAGATGGCGGGTCACCCATTCGTAGTCGGACTCGATCAATCCAAGCGAACCCATGTCGTCCTCGCGGTGGGCGTCGAAGCCGGCTGAGATGAACAGCATCTGCGGCTGGAATTCATGCAGCAGCGGCAGCCAGACGTTTTCCACCGCTTCGCGGAATTCGCGTCCGCCGCTGCCTGCCTTCAGCGGCACATTGTGCATGTTCGGTCCCATAGGCTCGTCGCCGCTGTACGGATAGAACGGATGCTGGAAGATGGACACCATCAGCACGCGCGGATCGTCTCGCAGGATTTCTTCGGTGCCGTTGCCGTGGTGGACGTCGAAATCCACCACCGCCACCCGCTCGAACTTGTAGTGGGCCAGCGCGTGGGCGACGCCGACGGCGATGTTGTTGAAGAAGCAGAAACCCATCGCCTTGTCGCTTTCGGCGTGATGTCCGGGCGGACGGATCGCGCAGAAGGCGTTGGGCGCCTTGTCCTCGGCCACCAGTTCCACCGCCTTCACCACTGCGCCGGCCGCGCGCCGGGCCGCCTGCAGCGTGCCGGGCGACATCGCGGTGTCGGGATCCATGCGGAAGGTGCCCACGCTGGGCGCGCAGGCTTCCAGGTATTCGACGTAGCGCGGCGGGTGCACGCGGGCCAGCTGCTCGTAGCCGACTTCGGGCGCTTCCACCTCTTGCAGTGAGTCGAAAATCTGCGAGGCCATCAGCTGGTCGCGGATGGCGGTCAATCGTTCCGGGCACTCTGGGTGGCCCACCCCCATATTGTGTTGCAGACAGTCGGGATGGGTGACGTAGGCGGTCAACCCGTTCCGCTGCAGGCGGTTTTTCAGCCAAGTGAACACGAATGCTCCCCGCGTGCTTACAATGGGATTGCGATATGTGAATTTGATAAATACTGCGCGCAAGCGGGGTCAAATGCAATCACTCTCCCAGGCCTACCGGCAACTGAACACGCTGATATTGGGTAAGCCGCAGGCGATCCGGCTGGCTTTCGCCTGCCTGATCGCGCGGGGACATCTGCTGATCGAGGATGTGCCCGGCGTGGGCAAGACCACACTGGCGCACGGGCTGGCCGCTGTGCTGGGGCTGGAATACCGGCGGGTGCAGTTCACCAGCGACCTGCTGCCGGCGGACATTCTGGGCGTCAGCATCTACCAGCGCGACAGCGGCCGCTTCGAGTTGCACAAGGGGCCGGTGTTCACCCAGGTGCTGTTGGCCGACGAGATCAACCGCGCGTCGCCCAAGGTACAGTCGGCGCTGCTGGAGGCGATGGAGGAGCGCCAGGCCTCGATAGACGGCCACACCCACCCGTTGCCGGCGCCGTTCTTCGTGATCGCCACCCAGAACCCCGGCGAGCAGATGGGCACCTTCCCCTTGCCAGAGTCCCAGCTGGACCGTTTCCTGATGCGGATCTCGCTTGGCTACCCGCCGCGGGAGGCCGAGCGCGCGCTGTTGATGGGTGAGGACCGCCGCGCGCTGCTGGAGCGTTTCCAGGCGACGATGGCACCGGGAGAGCTGCTGGCGCTGCAGCAGAAGGCGGCCGCGGTCACGGTGTCGCCGGCGCTGGCGGATTATCTGCTGGCGTTGCTGGAGGCGACGCGCAGGCCAGGCCTGTTCGCCACTGGACTGAGTCCGCGCGCCGGACAGGCGCTGGCCGCCGCCGCGCGCGGTTGGGCGCTGCTGGCGGGGCGGGACCATTTGCTGCCTGAGGATGTGAAGGCGATTTTCACGCCGGTGGCCGCTCACCGGCTGCAGTCGGCGTCCGGCGCGCCGGTGGAGTCGGAACTGGACAAGCTGCTCGCCCATGTCGCCATTCCGTGAGCGTCTGCGGCGCTGGTGGTGGTCGCGCCTGCCGCAGGAGGAGCGCTGCGAGCTGTCTCAGCGCCGAATCTATCTGTTGCCCACTCGCTTCGGCTTACTGTTGATGATTGTGGCGCTGGCGGTCTGGCTGGGCGCGCTCAATTACCAGGTCAGCCTGGCTTACGCGCTGGCGTTCTGGATCGTTGGCCTGCTGCTGGTGGCGGTATTGATGGCTTACCGGCAGTTGGCTGGGCTGAAGCTGAGCGCCGACGGCGGCCCGGCGGTGTTCGCCGGCGAGGCCGCGCGGTTTTCCCTGCTGCTGGAGAACCGGACGCCCGCCGCCAGGCGTTTGCGCATCGCCGCCGAGGGAGGCGAGCCGCAGGCGTGCGAGCTGGAGGGCATGGCGGATGCCCGGATGGCGCTGGAGCTGCCCGCGTCCAGGCGCGGCTGGCTGCCTTTGCCGGCCTGCGTGGTGGAGAGCGACGCGCCGTTCGGCCTGGTGCGGGCGTGGGCGGTGCTGAAGCTGCGCGCGCGGGTGCTGGCTTATCCGGCCCCGCTGCCGGACGCGGCCAGGGGACGCCGGGAGAAGGAAGCCGGGAAGGGGGGAGGCGAGGGCATCGGGGATGAGGATTTTTCCCATCTTGACGCCTATCGCTATGGCGATACGCCGCGGCAGATCGCCTGGAAGGTGATGGCGCGGCGCGATCTGCTGGCCAGCAAGCGCTTTTCCGCCGAGGCCGGCGCCGGGCTGCAGCGCTTGGGCTGGGACGACTACGCCGGCGAGTCCGATCCGGAGCGCCGGTTGTCCCGCCTGGCCTGGCGGGTGGAACAGTGCGAGCGCCGCCGCCAGCGCTACCGGCTGTGCCTGCCAGACGGCGAAATTGGCCCGCAACCGCGCCAGCGCGAACTGGCGCTGGGCGCGCTGGCTTTGTTCGGAAGCGCGCGGTGACGGTTGCGGCCAGGCAAGAGCCGAACCGCTGGCCGGTGCTGTTGGCCTTGCTGTGGATCGTGTCCCCGCTGGCCTGGCATCTGCCGCTCTGGCTGCCGGCAGGCTGCGCGCTGGCCCTGCTGTGGCGAGGCTGGCGGTCGGCGTTGCCGCCGCGCTGGCTGCTGCTGCCGGCGCTGCCGATTGCGGCCGCGGCGCTATGGATGAGCCTGGGCACGCTGGTGGGACGGGAGGGCGGCGTCGCCTTGTTGACCATGCTGATCGCTTTCAAAGCCTTCGAGACCCGCACGCTGCGCGATTGGCGCGTGCTGACGGCCTTGGGCTTTTTCCTGGCGGCGACGCCGCTGCTGTTCGACCAGTCGCCGTTGATGGCGGCCTGGCTGGCGCTGGCCATGCTGTTGCTGACCTGGGCCGCCGCGAGGCTGGCCGGCGCGTTGCCGCGCGGCAGCTGGCGCCACGCCTGGCAGGCCTTGGCGCTGTCGCTGCCGCTGATGCTGGCTCTGTTCGTGGCGATGCCGCGGCT
The DNA here is from genome assembly GCF_039708975.1 of Chromobacterium indicum. NCBI lineage: Bacteria > Pseudomonadati > Pseudomonadota > Betaproteobacteria > Neisseriales > Chromobacteriaceae > Chromobacterium > Chromobacterium indicum. The sequence continues at coordinate 214,684 of NZ_JAYFSJ010000002.1, read as the reverse complement.
GCCGCAGCCGTTATGGAGCCTGAATACGCCGCCGCAAACCGCTTCCAGCGGCCTGGGCGAAGATATGGAGCCGGGCAGCATCAGCCGGCTGATTCTGAACCGGGAGCCGGCGTTTTCCGCGGTGTTCGACGGCGCCGCGCCAAGGCTGGATCAATTGTACTGGCGGGTGGCGCTGCTGGATGACTTCGACGGACGCCGCTGGCAAGCATTGGGAGGCGAGCGGGATGAGCGGGACGAGCCGGCGGCGGGGCGCGTTCTGCGCTATCGCCTGACGCTGCGGGCCGACCGCGGGCGCTTGCCGGCGCTGGAGCTGGCGTCCGGAGCCGGGCCGGGCAGCCGCCTGGAAGGCGGCGGACTGTTGCGCCAGGAGACGCGCAGCGACGAGCTGCTCGGCTATGCGCAGGAAAGCCGGCTGGGAGAGCGCCGCCGGGTGGTTCTGAGTCCGGCCCGGCGGGCCTTCTACCTGCGCCTGCCGCCGGGGAATTCACAAAGCCGCGCCTTGGCCGTCCAATTGGCAGCAGCGGGCGGGGATGGCCGCGGATTCCTGCGCGCGGCGCTGGACTTCCTGAAGCGCGGCGGCTTCCGTTACACCCTGCAGCAACCGCTGCTGGGCGATCAGGCGGTGGATCATTTTCTGTTCGCCAGCCGCCAGGGCTTCTGCGAGCACTACGCGTCCTCGTTCGCTTTTCTGGCCCGTGCGGCGGGGTTTCCTGCGCGGGTGGTGGTCGGCTATCAGGGGGGAGAATACAACCCGGTCGGCCGTTTCTGGCAGCTGCGCTCATCGGACGCGCACGCCTGGGTGGAGGTCTGGCTGGACGGCGCGTGGCAGCGGGTGGATCCTACGGCCGCGGTATCGCCGGGACGGCTGGCGCTCGGCGCGGAGCAGACGCTGCCCGCGCTGAGGACGGAAAGCGGCATGGCGGCGGCACTGCCGCCCCAGTGGCTGAGGCGGGCCCGCCAGCAGTGGTTTGCGGCCAATTTCGTCTGGCAGCAGTGGGTGGTCGGCTATGACGCGGAGCGCCAGCAGGGGCTGTTCCGATGGCTGGGACTGGGCGAACGGGTGGATGCCGCCAGCGTGTTGCGCGCGCTGGCGGCCGGAATGGCGCTGGCGATGATGCCGCTGCTCCTGTGGTGGCGCAGGAGGCCGGCGGAGGAGCCGCTCCCCGCGGGCTGGGAGGCATTGCGCAGGCGGCTGGAGAAGAGAGGCGTCGAGGCGCCGCGCGCGCAGGGGCCGCTGGAGCGGCTGAAGGCGGCGCGCGGGCTGCCGCGCGACGATTTCAACCGCCTGAAAGCGCTGGTCGATGAATATATCGAACTGCGTTATCGGCTAACCGCTGCCGACGGCGCGCGCGAAAAACGGTGGCTGAGGCGGGCGCTGCGCTGGAAATGACAAAGCCCGGCGGGAGGCCGGGCCGATGGCTGCGTCTGGCGGACTTCAGAGCAGGAAGTCGCGGGAGATGCCTTTGCGGCGCAAGATGCGGCGCAGCTGTTCCAGGCCCTCGATCTGGATCTGGCGCACGCGTTCGCGGGTCAGGTTCAGCGAGGCGGCCAGTTCCTCCAGCGTGCAGATCTCGTAGCCGTTGAGGCCGTAGCGGCGCTCGATCACCAGCCGCTGCTTCTCGTTTAGCTGGCTCAGCCAGTCGTGGACGAACATCTCCAGCTGGCTGTTGTGCAGCTGCAGCTCAGGCTCCTCATGCTGCTCGTCGGGGATGGATTCGCCGATCGACAGCATCGGATCGATGTCCAGCGGCGCGTCCAGCGAGGCCATGCGCTCGTTCAGGTTCAGCACCTTGCGCACGTCCTCCACCGGCTTGCCGACTAGGTGGGCGATCTCCTCCACGCTGGGTTCGCGGCCGATCTGGCTTTCCAGGTGGCGCGAGGCGCGCAGGTAGACGTTCAGCTCCTTGATCACGTGCACCGGCAGGCGGATGGTGCGGGACTGGTTCATGATCGCCCGCTCTATGCTCTGGCGTATCCACCAGGTGGCATAGGTGGAGAAGCGGAAGCCGCGCTCGGGATCGAACTTCTCCAGCGCGTGCATCAGGCCGATATTGCCTTCCTCGATCAGGTCGAGCAGGGCCAGCCCGCGGTTGATGTAGTGTTTGGCGATGTTCACCACCAGCCGAAGATTGTGCTCGATCATCTTCTGCCGGGCTTCGAACTCGCCGGCCACCACCCGCCTGGCCAGCGCCAGTTCTTCCTGCGGCGTCAGCAGCGCGTTGTTGCCGATGTCGTTCAGATAAATCTGGGTGACGTCGGCGACCACGTCCTCGAAGACTGCTGGGCTTTCTGCGCTTTCCTCTGCCTCGGCTTCGGCTGCGTTTTCTTCGCCATTGTCTTCGTCAAGAATGTCATCCTCGTCGAGGATGTCTATTTCGTTGCTCATCTCTCTACCCCCGTCGCTGTCTTGTCCCGACGGGGGTGGGTGGCCACGCCCGATCAGGACTTGTGTTCAAGATACTGCATCGGGTCCACCGGCTTGCCGAAGCGGCGGATCTCGAAATGCAGCTTGACTTGGTCGGCATCGGAATTGCCCATTTCGGCAATCTTCTGCCCTTTCTTGACAGACTGTCCTTCCTTGACCAGCAACTGGCTGTTGTGCGCGTATGCGGACAGGAAGGTCTTGTTATGTTTGATGATGATCAGTTTGCCGTAACCCCTCAGTCCGGCGCCGCTGTACACCACTTTGCCGTCGCCGGCCGCCAGCACCGGCTGGCCCATCCGGCCAGTAATCTCGATGCCCTTGTTGCTGTCCGAATATCCCTTGGTCATCTTGCCTTCGGTAGGCCAGGCCCAGGGCACCGCGTCTTCTTCCTGCCTGGCGCTGGGTGCGCTGGCTTCCTTGGCCGGCGCCGGTGCCTGCGTGACCGCGCTGGCTTCCGGCTTCTTCGCCGGCGGCGTGGCAACCGCGGGAGCGGATGTTTGAGCGTTGTTGTTATTGGCTACGCGTCCCTCGCTCTGGGCCGGCAGATTCTTCACCGCTTCGCTGCTGTATGGCAGCTTCAGCGCCTTGGGGTAAGCCTTGACGCTGGAGCCGCCGGCATTCTTCGCCGTCTCGCCCGCCGCCACGATCGGCGCGGCTGATGGCTTGTCCGCGGCGGGGGCCGCCGGGCTTGCCGCGCCTCCGCCCGGAGGAGACAAGCGCAGAACCTGGCCGACCTTGATGCTGTTGTCGGGCAGATTGTTCCAAGCTGCCACGTCCTTGTACTTCAGCCCGTGGTTCAGGGAAATCCGGAACAGGTTGTCGCCGGGTTTCACCACGTAAGTGTTGCCGTTTTCAGCGGCCGCGTCATCCGCCACCGGCTGGACTTTCAGACTGCCTTGGTCCCGATAGGGGGCGGCCACGGTGGCGTCATGCGGGGCGGACGGCGTGTCGACCTTGGCCGGAGCCGCCTGGGCGACCCGCGCCGGCGCGGCGCTTTCCACCGGAGCCGCCTGTTGCACCATGCTGCTGCAACCGGCCAAACCGGCCGCTATTGCGGCGACTACTATATGCGCATACCTGCAATGCATTTTTAGCATGTTTTTTTTGTTCAAATGTTGAATAAGTGTTTTGATTGATTGTCTGACAGATCAAGTGTTGCGTTTTTGCAGTCTTAACTGCGTCCGTTCAGCAGTGGAACAAACTTGACCGGGTCCAGCCGGGTCTTTTGCAGGCCTTGAGCCGTCTTTTCCAGCAGCCATAGGTGCTGCTCGGCCTCGCCCAGCGGCAGCACCATGCGGCCGCCGTCGGCCAGCTGGTCCACCAGCGGCGCGGGCACCGCCCGTGCGGCCGCGGTGATGATGATGCCGTCGAAGGGCGCGGCCTCGGGCAAGCCGGCATTGCCGTCGCCGTGCACCAGCCGGGCGTGGACCAGCTTGGCGGCGCGCAGATTGCGTCTTGCTTGGTCAAGAATCGCGCCCAGTCGTTCAATCGAATAGACCTCGGCGCCCGTCTTCAGCAGCACTGCCGTCTGGTAGCCGCAACCGGTGCCGACCTCCAGTATCTTGCCGGGCTGCCGGCCCTGGATCAGCAGCTCGGTCATCCGCGCCACGGTCAGCGGCTGGGAGATGGTCTGGCCGTGGCCGATCGGCAGCGACACGTCGTCGTAGGCGCGGGTGGCCAGCGCCTGGTCGACGAACAGATGGCGCGGCACCTCGTGCATCGCCGACAACACCCGCTCATCGTTGATGCCGTGCTGGCGCAGGCGGTCGCTCATGCGGCGGCGCGTGCGTTCGGACAGCATGCCGTAGGCCTGGGCGTTCGGGGTCAGCGGTGCAGCCATGTGGAAATCCTGTCCAGTTGCCCGTAGGCGGTCAGATCCAGCATCAGCGGCGTGACGGACACCTGTTTGGACGCGACGCAGCCGAAGTCGGTGCCGGCGCCGGCATCCTGCACCGCGCCGACCGGTCCTACCCAGTATATCGTCTCGCCGCGGGGATTCTGTGATTTGATGACCGGCTGCGCGCAATGGCGGCGTCCCAGGCGGGTGACCTGGATGGCGCCTAGTTCTTCCGGCGGCGCGTCGGGGACATTGACGTTGAGCAGCACCGGTTGCTGGAACGGATCTTCCAGGCAGCGCTCCACCAGTTGCTCCACTATCTTGCCGGCGCTGGCGAAATGCTTGCCGCTGTGGCCGGCCATGGAGACGGCGATGGAGGGGATGCCCAGCATGAAGCCCTCGGTGGCGGCGGCGACGGTGCCGGAGTACAGCGTGTCGTCGCCCATGTTCGGGCCGTGGTTGATGCCGGTGAAGATCATGTCCGGCTTGAAGTCGAGGAGGCCGGTGACCGCGAGGTGGACGCAGTCGGTAGGCGTGCCGTTGACGTAATGGAAGCCGTTGGCGGCCTTGCGCACCGTCAGCGGGCGGTCCAGCGTCAGCGAGTTGCTGGCGCCGCTGCGGTCGCGCTCCGGCGCCACCACCGCCACTTCGCCGTAGCGTTGCAGCGTCTGGGCCAGCATGGCCAGTCCAGGCGCGAAATAACCGTCATCGTTGCTGAGCAGAAACTTCATACTGTCTTTCCGTGTGAGTCGCCCGATTGTAGCGCCGCCGGCATGACAGCGGATAGCGCGGCGTAGGCGCGGGGACCGTAAAAAAACCCGCGGAGGGCGGGTTTGTCTAGCCTGTTCAGGCGTAGTAGCGTTTGCTGAATTCCAGCATCCGCTCGATGGGCACGCGCGCGGCGTCCATTTGTTCTTGGCTCAGGTAGTCGATGGCCAAGCCCTCGCCCTGCTGCGCGCGCTTCACCGCCTCTATGGTGTTCATCTTCATGTAAGGACAGGAGTTGCACTGGCAGCCGGCGTAGATCGGCGCCTGGCGCAGGTCGAGGTCGGGACGGGCCAGACCCATGTTGTACAGGATGCCGTCCTCGGTGGCGACGAAGATCACCGCCTTGGCGTCGCCCTGGTAGGCCTTCACCCAGTTCAGCATGCCGGAGGTGGAGCCGACGTAATCGGCTTTCTTCAGCACCGGCAGCGGGCTTTCCGGATGGGCGATCAGGTATTTCTCGCCGGGCACGGCCTCGAACGCCTCGTTCAGCGCCGCCTCGTTGAACTTGTCGTGCACCTCGCACACCGCCGACCACAGCGGCATGTCGTAGCCGTACTGGTCGTTGAGGTAGCCGCCCATATTGCGGTCAGGCGAGAAGATCACCTGCTTACCCTCGGCGTACAGGTGGGCGATGATGTCGTCGACGTTGCGGCTGGTGACGATCCAGTCCGACACTGCTTTGTGTTCGGCGCTGGAGTTGATGTAGGACACGTGCACGTGGTCCGGATAGCGCTTGCGCCACAGGGTCAGCTCGGCGACGTCGGTCTGGGTCACCAGCGAGCAGGTCGAGCCGGCGTCCGGCAGGATCACGGTGGCGTCCGGGTTGAGGATCTTCGCGGTCTCGGCCATGAAGCGCACCCCGGCGAAGACGATGATGTCGGCCTGGGCCTCCTTGGCGTACAAGGACAGTTCCAGGCTGTCTCCCACCTTGTCGGCCATCTGCTGGATTTCCGGCTGGGTGTAATAATGAGCGAGGGTGACGACGCGTTTCGTCATGGTGTTTCGGCTCCTGCCAGACCGGGGAAGGGACCCGGCCGGTTGAATGCTGCGGCGCAATAAACGTTTGTTGCGAAACTGTAAAGGTTAGCAATATTGTAAAGCTTGCGCCACTGGCTGGGTATCGCACCGGGTTAATTTCACCGGGCGCCGTGGCTGAAATGCATCTGTCAGTGGTTTGTCGGAGGTCAAAATGACGCCTGGTTTCCATCTGCATGATGAGGACGGCGTGGATCACGCCCACGACGACGATCACGACGCCAACCACTCGCATCTGCACCGCCACGGCGGTCCGGAGGGTGGAGACGGCAGGCGGCTGAGCAGCCGCGCGCTGGCCAAGGTGTTGGCGTTGACTTGCGGTTTCGCGCTGGTGGAGGCGCTGGGCGGCTGGTGGAGCGGCTCGCTGGCGCTGCTGTCCGACGCCGGCCACATGCTGACCGATTCGCTGTCGCTGCTGCTGGCGCTGTGGGCGGCACGCATCGGCAGCCGGCCGGCCACTGACCGGCTGTCGTTCGGCCATGGTCGGGCCGAGGTGCTGGGCGCGCTGCTGAACAGCCTGCTGCTGTTCGGGCTGTCGGTCTTCATCGTTGCGGAGGCGGCGGAGCGGCTGCTGCGGCCGCATGCGGTGAACGGGATGGGTGTGATGCTGATCGCCGCGATCGGCCTGGCGGTCAATATGCTGGCGGCCTGGGTGCTCAGCCGCGGCGCGCATTCGCTCAACAGCAGGGCGGCGCTGTTGCATGTGCTGGGCGATCTGTTCGGCTCGGTGGCCGCCATCGCGTCCGGCGTGATCATCTACCTCACCGGCTGGACGGCGGCGGACCCGTTGCTGTCCATCCTGGTGGCGCTGCTGCTGCTGGCGGCGGCCTGGCGATTGATCCGCCAGGCGGTGATCGTGCTGATGGAGGGCGTGCCGGCGCATCTGGACTACAACCGCATCGGCGAGGCGCTGTCGGGCATCGCCGGCGTCCGCTCGGTCCATGATCTGCACGTGTGGACGATGTCGGCCGAGCGGGCGGCACTGTCCGCCCACGTGCGCATCGCCGCGCCGCAGGACTGGCCGCGCATCCTGGCCGCCTGCCAACTGATGCTGTCGCGCGAATTTTGCATAGATCACGTAACCTTGCAGGCGGAATGGCCGGCGTCCGCGCCCGCCGGCAAGCCGGTACCGATAGATATCATCTCCGAGGACAAGCATTCATGAGGCCGCATTACCTGACCCCGCTGTTTTCCCCGCGCACCGTAGCCGTGGTCGGCGCCAGCGACCGGCCGGGTTCGATCGGCCAGGCGGTGTTCGCCAATCTGCTGGCCAGTTCCTTCCAGGGCAAGCTGTTTCCGGTCAATCTCAACCACAAGGTGGTGGGCGGCATGCCGGCGGTGGCCTCGGTTCGGCAAATCGAGGAGCCGGTGGATCTGGCGGTGGTGGTGACGGCGATCCGCTCGCTGCCGGCGGTGATCAAGGATTGCGGCAAGAAGGGCGTGAAGGCAGTGCTGCTGGCCAAGGAATTTTCCGACAGCGAGCAGTTGGAGCAGGAGCTGATCAACGAGGCCCAGTCCATCGCCCGCCATTTCGGCATCCGCATCCTGGGGCCGAACGTGCTAGGCCTGATGCGCCCGGTGGCCGGCTTCAACGCCAGCAATTACAACGGCAAGGTGCGGCCGGGCAATCTGGCGCTGGTGTCGGAGTCGTCGGCGCTGTGCGCGGCGATGCTGGACTGGGCCGACAGCAAGGAGATCGGCTTCTCCAGCGTGGTGCCGCTGGGCGGGGCGCTGGATGTCGGCTTCGGCGAGATTCTGGATTATCTGGTGGCAGACAACGCTACTCAGGGCATCCTGTTGCATGTTCACCACATTCATGACGCCCGCCGTTTCATGTCGGCGCTGCGGGCCGCCGCCCGCACCAAACCAGTGGTGGTGATCAAATCCGGCCGTTTCGAAAACGACGCCAGCGGGCTGACCCACGCCAGCAATCTGGTGGCCAGCGGCGACGCCTTCGATGCCGCGCTGGCGCGCGCCGGCGTGCTGCGGGTGTCGTCCATCGCCCAGCTGTTCACCGCCGCCAAGGTGCTGGCCGCCAACTACCGAGTCGGCGGCCGCCGGCTGGCCATCGTCACCAACGGCTTCGGCCCCGGCATGCTGGCGGCCGACAGCGCCGTCGATTACGGCGTGGAGCTGGCCAAGCTGAGCGAGGGCACGGTCAAGCTGCTGGATAGCGTGCTGCCGCGCAACTGGTCGCACGGCAATCCGCTGGACATCATCGGCGACGCCAGCCCGATGCGCTTCCGCACCGCGGTGAAGGCCTGCGTCGACGATCCCGGCGTGGACGGCGTGATGGTGATCTTCACCCCGCAGGCCGGCACCGACCACTTGACCACCGCCCAGCTGATGATAGGCCTGCAGCGCGAGACCACGAAGCCGTTGTTCCTGTCCTGGCTGGGCGACGCCAAGGTGTCGGAAAGCCGCGAACTGTTCTCCAAGGCCAAGTGCGCCCACTTCCGGGCGCCGGAGTACGGCATCGAAGTGTTCCGCCACCTGGCCGACTACCAGCGCAACCAGCAATTGCTGCTGCAGACGCCGGGGCCGCTGGAGGGGCTGCGCAACGATCCGGACGTCAACACCGCGCGCAAGGTGATGGACGCGGCGCTGGCCGAAGGCCGCACCGTGCTGTCGGAGCGCGAATCCAAGCAGGTACTGGCGGCCTTCCATATTCCGGTCAATCCGACCACGCTGGCCCGCACCGCCGACCAGGCGGTCAAGCAGGCGGCCAAGATCGGCTATCCGGTGGTGCTGAAAATCGACTCGCCGGACATCATCTACAAGTCCGACGTCGGCGGGGTGGAGCTCAACATCAGCAACGAGGAAACGCTGCGCGCCGCCTTCGACGCCATCCTTTCCCGCACCCGCCAGGCGCGGCCGGACGCGCGCGTCGACGGTGTGTCGGTGCAGCCGATGCGCAAGCGCCGCTTCGCGCGCGAGCTGATGGTGGGCGTCGCGCGCGATGCCGGCCTCGGCCCGGTGATCGCCTTCGGCGCCGGCGGCATCGCGGTGGAGGTAATGCGCGATCTGGCGCTGTCTTTGCCGCCGCTGAACGATTACCTGGTGGACAGCATGATAGGCCAGACCCGGATCGGCCAATTGCTGGGGCCGTTCAAGAATCTGCCGCCGGTGGATGTGGACGAATTGCGCCACGTGCTGCTGCAGGTGTCGGAAATGGTGTGCGAGCTGCCGCAGTTGAGGGAGATGGACATCAATCCGCTGGTGGCGGACGAACAGGGCGTGATCGCGCTGGACGCGCGCATTTTCGTCGGACCCGCGCGCGCGGACCAGAAACGCTACGGCCACATGGCCATCATGCCTTATCCCACTCATATGGTGGTGTGCGCCAAGCTGCATGACGGCACGCCGGTGATGATCCGGCCGATCCGGCCCGAGGATGCGGACATGCAGCAGGCCTTCGTCCGCAACCTGTCGGAGGAGAGCCGCTACAACCGCTACCTTTCCAGCATCAAGCAGCTGTCGCAAAGCATGCTGGTCCGCTTCACCCAGCTCGACTACGACCGCGAGATGGCGCTGGCGATGACGCGCGAAGGCGATGGCGGAGAGGAGATGTTGGCGGTGGCGCGCTTCATCACCGATCCGGACAACGAGGCCTGCGAGTTCGCGCTGGAAGTGGCCGACGACTGGCAGGGGCGCGGCATCGGCACCTTGCTGCTGCAGGCCTTGTTCGACGCGGCGCGCGAGCAGGGGCTGAAACTGATGCGCGGCGAAGTTCTGGCAGGCAATAAGGGCATGCTGAAACTGATGCATAAACTGGGATTTAGCGTCGAGCCGCACCCCGAGGACAGGGCGTTGACGCTAGTGTTGAAGACGCTGTAAGCGGGCGCTTCGGGATGGTCTTGCATTAAGCGCTTGCAAGATAAGGGAAATCTGCCATAAAATCGTGGGCTTTTCTATATCCCGTTTTTTTCAAGGACAATCGACAATGGTAGTGATTCGTCTGGCCCGCGGCGGCGCCAAGAACCGTCCGTTCTACAACATCGTGGTGACCGATTCCCGCAACCGTCGTGACGGTCGCTTCATCGAGCGCGTTGGCTTCTACAACCCGGTAGCCAACGAGAAGCAAGAGCGCGTCCGCTTCACCATGGACCGTCTGAACTACTGGGTCGGCGTTGGCGCACAGCTGTCCGACTCCGTTGCCAAGCTGCTGAAAGAGCAGAAAGTCGTAGCCGCTTAATCCGGCTATCCGACATCAAGACGGAATTGGGCGCATGCGCGACGAAGATCTCGTAGTAATGGGCTTTGTGCGCGGCGCCTTCGGTATCAAAGGCTGGGTGAAAATCCACGCCGATACCGAATACGCTGACGGCCTGTTCGATTACCCGGTCTGGTGGCTGGGCAAGAACGGCAGCTGGAAGCCGTATACATTTGAGAACGGCGCAGTCCAGCCCAAGGCGCTCGCCGCCAAGCTGGAAGGCGTCGAAGGCAGAGATGCCGCCGAGTTGTTGCGCGGTTCGCAGATCGCGGTTCCGCGCAGCGAACTGCCTGCTCCCGCCGATGACGAGTACTACTGGAACGACCTGATGGGTCTGACCGTGGTCAATCAGCAGGGCGAAACGCTTGGCAAGGTGGATAATCTGCTCGAAACCGGCGCCAACGACGTGCTGGTGGTGAAGGGCGACGATGGCCAGCAGCGGCTGATTCCGTTCGTGGAACAGTATGTGCTGGACGTGGTGCCGGCCGAAGGCCGCATCCTGGTGGACTGGGGTCTGGATTACTGATGCAGATCGACGCGGTGACGCTGTTCCCGGAGATGTTCGATTCGATTGCCCGCTTTGGCGTCAGCCAGCGGGCGCTTGACTTGGGCCTCTGGCATTTCAAAGCCTGGAATCCGCGCGACTTCACCCACGACAATTATCGTCGGGTGGACGACCGGCCTTATGGCGGCGGTCCCGGCATGGTGATGCAGATCGAGCCGCTGGAACAGGCGATAGACGCCGCGCGCGCGCGCCAGCGCGAAGCCGGCGTCGAAGCCAGCCATGTGGTCTATCTGTCGCCCCAGGGCACGCGGCTCTCCCACGCCAAGGCGGCGGAGCTGTCGCAGCGGCAAGGCTTGATCCTGCTGTGCGGCCGTTACGAGGGCATAGACGAGCGGTTGATCGCCACCCAGGTCGATGAGGAAATCTCGATCGGCGATTACGTGCTGTCTGGCGGCGAACTGCCGGCGATGGTGCTTGCCGACGCGGTGGTCCGGCTGCTGCCGGGCGTATTGAATGACGCCCAATCGGCTTACGAAGACTCATTTGTGGACGGTCTGCTGGACTGCCCGCATTACACCCGACCCGAAGAGTATCGAGGCATGCGGGTGCCGGACGTGCTGTTGTCCGGTAATCATGCCCTGATCGCCAAATGGCGGCTCAAGCAGTCGCTGGGGCGGACGTGGAAACGTCGGCCCGAGCTGCTGCAAGACCGCGTTTTGACAAAACAGGAATCTCGGCTGCTGGCGGAGTACCAGCAGGAACAAGATATCCGTAAAAAACCGGAGTAAAACATGGATCTGATCCAGAAACTCGAGCAAGAAGAAATCGCACGCCTGGGCAAGACCCTGCCGGCATTCGCCCCGGGCGATACCGTCGTGGTTCAAGTCAAGGTAAAGGAAGGCAACCGCGAGCGTCTGCAGGCTTACGAAGGCGTTGTGATCGCCAAGCGTAACCGCGGTCTGAACAGCGCGTTCACCGTGCGCAAGATGTCCGCCGGCGAAGGCGTTGAGCGTACCTTCCAGACCTACTCCCCGCTGGTGGCTTCCGTTGAAGTGAAGCGCCGCGGCGACGTGCGTCGCGCCAAGCTGTACTACCTGCGTGGTCGTACCGGCAAGTCCGCACGCATCAAAGAAAAGCTGCCGGCTCGCAAGCAGGGTTAATCCTGCCGGCGACAGCCGCTATCATCAAAGCGCAAGGCCTGGCCTTGCGCTTTTTTTATTGGGGGAAGGGGAATGGACTATCAGGTGGTGATCGCCGCGCCGTTCGGCCGGCTGGGCGTGCGCTGCGAAGCCGGCGCGTTGCTCGAGCTGCGTTTCCTGCCGGCGGGCGCGGCCTTGCGTCCGCCCAAGCCGGGCAGCCTGGAGGCTGAGGTGGCGAGGCAGCTGGATGCCTACTATGCCGATCCGCGCCATGTCTTCACCGTGCCGCGGCGGCTGGCCGGCACGCCGTACCAGCTGCGGGTGTGGGAGCGGATTTCGGCGATACCCTGCGGCGACACTCGCCGCTACCTGGACCTTTCCCGGGAGTTGGCGTCGTCGCCGCGCGCCGTCGGCGGCGCTTGCGGCCGCAACCCCATTCCCATCATCGTGCCCTGCCACCGGGTGGTGGCGAGCGCCGGCCTAGGCGGCTTCAACCAGTCTACCGGCGACGAGACGCTGGACATCAAGAAATGGCTGCTGCTGCATGAGCTCGGATAAGGACAGCATCGACGCCTTCCTCGATCAGCTGTGGCTGGAGGACGGACTGTCGCAGAACACGCTGGCCGCCTACCGCCGCGACTTGTCCAAGCTGGCCGGCAGGCTGGCCGAGCAGGGGGCGACGCTGGAAGCGGCCGGGCAGGCGGATCTGGAGCGAGCGCTGCTGGCCGGCGTGGCCAGCGAGAAGCCGGCCACCCGCGCGCGACTGATTTCGGCCCTGCGCCGCTATTGCCAGTATCTGCTGCGCAGCGGCATCCGCTCCGACGATCCCAGCGCCAGGCTGGCGTCGCCCAATCGCGGGCAGCGTCTGCCCAAATCGCTGTCCGAAGTCGACGTCGAAGCGCTGCTGGACGCGCCGGATGTGGAGACGCCGCTCGGCCTGCGGGATCGGGCCATGCTGGAGGTGCTGTACGCCAGCGGCCTGCGGGTGTCGGAACTGGTGGGCATGACGCTGAACCAGCTGAACTTGCTGGATGGCGTGGTGAAGACGATAGGCAAGGGCAGCAAGGAGCGGCTGGTGCCGCTCGGCGAAATCGCCCAGGACTGGCTGCTGCGCTACCTGAAGGAGGCGAGGCCGCTGCTGCTGGCCGGCCTGCCGTGCGACGCGGTGTTCGTCACCCAGCGCAAGGCCGGGATGACGCGGCAGATGGCCTGGCACCTGATCTCGCAATACGCCAGCCGCCAGGGTCTGTCCAAGGTCAGCCCGCATGTGCTGCGCCACGCCTTCGCCACCCATCTGGTCAACCACGGCGCCGACCTGCGGGTGGTGCAGCTGCTGCTGGGCCATTCCGACATCTCCACCACCCAGATCTACACCCACGTCGCGCGCGAGCGGCTGAAACAGCTGCACGCGCGCCATCATCCGCGGGGCTGAGGCCCGCGGCGTTGGAAATAAAAAAGACCCGGCATGCCGGGTCTTTCGCTGCGTGGAGGGACGTTGCGCTCAGACCGGTTCCGCCGCCAGCGCGCTCTGGTCGAACAGCAGCTCCACCTTGTCGTCGGCCACGGTGACCGTGACTTCGCCGCCGGCCACCAGCCTGCCGAACAGCAGCTCGTCGGCCAGCGCCTTGCGCAGCGTGTCCTGGATCAGGCGGGCCATCGGACGCGCGCCCATCAGCGGGTCGAAGCCGTTCTTCGCCAGATAGCGACGCAGCTCGTCGGTGAAGTGGATGTCGACGTGCTTCTCCGACAACTGCTGTTCCAGCTGCATCAGGAACTTGTCCACCACCTGCAGGATGATCTGCTCGTCCAGCACGCCGAACGGGATGATGGCATCCAGACGGTTGCGGAACTCGGGGCTGAACAGCCGCTTGATGTCGCCCATCTCGTCGCCGGCGGCCTTGGTCTGGGTAAAGCCCAGCGAAGGCTTGGACAACGATTCGGCGCCGGCATTGGTGGTCATGATCAGCACCACGTTGCGGAAATCCGCCTTGCGGCCGTTGTTGTCGGTCAGCGTGCCGTGGTCCATCACCTGCAGCAGCACGTTGTAGATGTCCGGATGCGCTTTTTCGATCTCATCCAGCAGCACCACCGCGTACGGATGCTTGTTGATGGCCTCGGTCAGCTGGCCGCCCTGTTCGAAGCCGACATAGCCCGGAGGCGCGCCGATCAAGCGCGACACGGCGTGGCGCTCCATGTATTCGGACATGTCGAAGCGGATCAGCTCGACGCCGAGTATGTAGGCCAGCTGGCGCGCCAGTTCGGTCTTGCCGACGCCGGTGGGGCCGGAGAACAGGAAGGAGCCGATCGGCTTCTGCGGGTTGCCCAGGCCGGAGCGGGTCATCTTGATCGCGCTGGCCAGGCCTTCGATCGCTTTCTCCTGGCCGAACACCACGTTCTTCAGATCGCGCTCAAGATTCTTCAGCACGTTCTTGTCGTCGCTGGAGACCGTTTTCGGCGGAATGCGGGCGATCTTGGCGACGATCTCTTCGATCTCCGACTTGTTGATCACCTTCTTCTGCCGCGACTTGGGCAGGATCTTCTGCGCGGCGCCGGCCTCGTCGATCACGTCGATCGCCTTGTCCGGCAGGTGGCGGTCGTTGATGTAGCGCGCCGACAGCTCCGCCGCGGTGGACAGCGCCGATTGCGTGTACTTGACGCCGTGGTGGGCTTCGAAGCGCGACTTCAGGCCCTTCAGGATTTCCACCGTCTGCTGCACCGTCGGCTCGGTGACGTCGATCTTCTGGAAACGGCGGGACAGCGCGTTGTCCTTCTCGAAGATGCCGCGATACTCGTTGTACGTCGTCGCGCCTATGCAGCGCAGGCTGCCGTTGGACAGCGCCGGCTTCAGCAGGTTGGACGCGTCCAGCGTGCCGCCCGACGCCGCGCCGGCGCCGATCAGCGTGTGGATCTCGTCGATGAACAGGATCGCGTTGGTGTCCTCGGTCAGCTGCTTGATCACCGCCTTCAGCCGCTGTTCGAAATCGCCGCGGTACTTGGTGCCGGCCAGCAGGGCGCCCATGTCCAGCGCGTAAACGGTGGACTTGGACAGAATCTCCGGCACCTCGCCGCCGACGATACGGCGCGCCAGGCCCTCGGCGATGGCGGTCTTGCCGACCCCGGCCTCGCCGACCAGCAGCGGGTTGTTCTTGCGGCGGCGGCACAGGATCTGCACCGTGCGCTCAAGCTCGTGCTCGCGGCCGATCAAGGGATCGATCTTGCCGTCGCGGGCCATCTGGTTGAGGTTCTGGGTGTAATTCTCCAGCGCCCCGCCCGGTCCGGTGGCCTGCTCCTCGCCGTCCGCGTCGTTGTTGCCGCTGTCGCGCGGCTCCTGCGGCGGCTGCTGCGACCGCTGCTTGGTGATGCCGTGCGAGATGAAGTTGACGACGTCCAGCCGCGAGATGCCTTGCTGGTGCAGGTAATACACCGCGTGCGAATCCTTCTCGCCGAAGATGGCGACCAGAATGTTGGCGCCGGACACTTCCTTCTTGCCCGACGACTGCACGTGCAGGATCGCGCGCTGGATCACGCGTTGGAATCCAAGCGTCGGCTGGGTTTCGACTTCCGCCTCGCCGGGCACGGTGGGAGTGTGCTCATCGATGAAGTCGGTCAGCTGCTTCTTGAGTTGGTCGATATTGGCGCCGCAGGCCCGCAAGACTTCTGCGGCCGACGGGTTGTCGGTCATCGCGAGCAGCAAATGCTCCACGCTGATGAACTCGTGGCGCTTGCGCCGTGCGTCCATGAACGCCATGTGCAGGCTTACTTCAAGCTCCTGGGCAATCATCAGTTTTCCTCCATTACGCACTGAAGCGGATGCTGATGCGCTTTCGCATATTGCAACACCTGCTCGACCTTCGTTGCAGCCACGTCTTTGGTATAAACGCCACACACGCCGTGACCTTGCGTGTGGACTTGCAGCATGATCTGGGTGGCCTTCTCTCTGTTCATGTAGAAGAACTGTTGGAGAACCTGCACCACGAAGTCCATTGGGGTAAAATCATCGTTCAATAACAACACCTTATACATCGGGGGTGGGTTTTCCCTAACCCGTGACGCCTCAAGCTGGGCATCGTCTTTGACCGAGGTGGACATGTCGACTTTCACTGAAACGGTGCCTCACTTCAATTTTGGTTCCCCCAGACTTTTTTTCAAGGGGGCTCTCAAGATCGCAATCACTTGACTCCGTCGCCGCGCTTGCGTAGAAATGCAGCTGGTGCTTGGCTTAACTGTTTGGCATTTTGCAGCACAGCATTTTGTCAAACTCTATTAAGCTCTAAGTTGGTCGGCTTCACCAGCCTTTTTTTCGCAAGGAAGTTAAATGGCATTTGGTACCGTGAAGTGGTTCAATGACGCAAAAGGCTTCGGCTTTATTACCCCGGACGAAGGTGGCGAGGATCTGTTCGCCCATTTCTCGGCCATCAACATGCAAGGCTTCAAGACCCTGAAAGAGGGTCAGCGTGTAAGCTTTGAAGTGGTGTCCGGCCCGAAAGGTAAGCAAGCGTCCAATATTCAGAACGCGTAAGTCAGTTCTGGATTCAGTCCCGCCGCGTGGTGGGCTGCAAGGCATATTTCAAAGCCCGCCTATGGCGGGCTTTTCATTTTCGTGGCGGTCTACTAGGCCGGCGCGCGCGAAATATAGACCAATGATGCCGGCGCGGCGGGGATGTCGCGCAGACTGCCGTGATGGCTGAAACCCTGCCGCAGCAGCACGCGGATCGAAGGCAGATTGGCTGGCCGGACCTTGGCGAACGCGGCAGGGGCTGCCAAGCAGTCGAACGCGCAGCGCAGCGCTTGCCGGGCCATTTCGCTGGCGAGTCCCCGCCCCCAGGCGGAAGGCGTGAAGCGATAGCCCAAATTCAGCCTGTCTTGCCCGTCGTAATCGCTGTAGTTGAGACCGCCAAAGCCGATGATCCTATTCGGCTCTTCTTTGTCGGCGACTGCCCAGCGGCCGAAGCCATGCCGCTCCCACTCTTCCGTCCAGCCGGCCAGCGTCATGCGGGCATGCTCGGGAGAAGGGTAGGGGCCATGCGGGTTGTAGCGGTTGGTTTCGGGATCGCCGAAGATCGCGTACAGCGCTTCGGCGTCGCCGGCGCGGACGGCGCGCAGCAGCAGTCGTTCGGTCTGGATAAGCCGCATGTCGTTCTCTTCTTTTCCGTCGAGTGGGAGTGAGTCCATTGTCGGAGGCTGAGAGCTATCATGTAACGCGTTGGCTAAAATATTTGCCATGGATTTTTATTATGTCTGTGAGTCTGGATGATCTGGAGTTGCTGCTGGACGTGGCCGAATTGGGCAGTTTCAGCCAGGCGGCTGCGCGGCGAGGCTGGTCGCAGCCGCAGGCCAGCCAGCGCGTCGCTCTGCTGGAGATGCGGTTGGGCGCGAGGCTGTTCAGCCGGCATCGCCGCGGCGCGGAGCCGACTGCGGCCTGCATGGCTTTTCTTCCTGCGGCGCGAGCGGCATTGGATGCGATGGCCGAGGGCCGGGAGCGTCTGGCCGGGGCGGAAGGGCTGCCGAGAGTCCGGGTGGCTTGTCTGCCTTCTTTGGCTGGCGTGGTGTTTGGTCCCTTGCTGGCGAAGCTGGCCGAGGCGCCGCTGGAAATCCGTTGCGATACCGATCATTCGCCCCAGATCCTGCAGCAACTGCTGGGCGGCGAGCTGGATATCGGTTTTGTGCTGCAAAGGCCCGCCGTCTCGGGACTGGAAATGGAGGCCTTGTGCGATTCGCCCATTGTGGCGGTGGCGGCTCCTTCCCATCCGCTGGCGGGAGTGGAGCAGGCGCAGCCTCTTGGCCGATTGGCGGAGCATCCGTTGGCGCCGCAGAACTGGGGAGACGGCGCTGAGGAACTGGTTCGCCGCCTGAGGCGGCTGCGCGCGCCGGGCAGGCCCATCCATCTGTCGCAGCCGGCCTCGGCCGCGCGCGATCTGGCCCTCTGGCACGGTTATGTGGCTTTCGTGCCGCGTCTGGCGGTGCGGCAGGAGCTGGAGTGGGGCGCGCTGCGGGAATTGCCATTGCAGGAGCCGGAACTGGGCCGTTGGCGGCTGATGATGGCCTGGCGCGGCGGCAAGCGGCCGGACGTGGCGAAGATGATGACGCTGGAGGCCGCTCGGGCGTTGGCCAGGGATTGGCGTTGATTCGGAAGATCCATGCGCGGAAGGGGAGGAGGACGCGCGGGCATGAAAAAAGCCCCCGGCAACCGGGGGCTTGTGGTCTGCTGGCCAGGTTTTAGGCCTGCACGGAGGAGATCGCCGCGTTGAAGGTGGCGCTGGGACGCATCACCGCGCTGCACTTGGCTGCGTCCGGCAGATAGTAGCCGCCGATGTCGGCCGCTTTGCCTTGGACGGCCTTCAGTTCGGCCAGGATCTTCTGCTCGTTGTCGGCCAGTTGCTGGGCGACCGGCGCGAAGCGGGCTTGCAGCTCCTTGTCGTCGGCTTGCGCGGCCAGCGCCTGGGCCCAGTACATCGACAGGTAGAACTGGCTGCCGCGGTTGTCCAGCTCGCCGGTGCGGCGGGACGGGGACTTGTTCTCGTCCAGCAGCTTGCCAGTGGCCAGGTCCAGCGTCTTGGCCAATACTTTGGCTTTGGCGTTGCCGGTCTTGATGCCCAGATCTTCCAGCGACACCGCCAGCGCCAGGAATTCGCCGAGCGAGTCCCAGCGCAGGTGGTTCTCTTCCAGCAACTGTTGCACGTGCTTGGGCGCGGAGCCGCCGGCGCCGGTTTCGTACATGCCGCCGCCGGCCATCAGCGGCACGATGGACAGCATCTTGGCCGAGGTGCCCAGCTCCATGATCGGGAACAGGTCGGTCAGGTAGTCGCGCAGGATGTTGCCGGTCACCGAGATGGTGTCCAGGCCGCGCGCCACGCGCTCCAGCGTGAAGCGCATCGCGCGCACC
This sequence comes from Chromobacterium indicum, assembly GCF_039708975.1. Lineage (NCBI taxonomy): Bacteria > Pseudomonadati > Pseudomonadota > Betaproteobacteria > Neisseriales > Chromobacteriaceae > Chromobacterium > Chromobacterium indicum. The sequence goes on along the minus strand of NZ_JAYFSJ010000002.1, from coordinate 195,879 downwards.
TGGGACATGATGTGGATGTCCAGGCCGTTGGTGTCGTAATCCTTCAGGTAGGTTTGCACCTTCTTGATCAGTTCGTTCTCGTGCGGGCGATACGGGTCCAGCCAGAACACCGCCGGCATGCCGGAGTTGCGGGCGCGGGTCACGGCCAGCTTGACCCAGTCGCGGATCGGCGCGTCCTTGACCTGGCACATGCGCCAGATGTCGCCGGCTTCCACGTTTTGGCTCAGCAGCACTTCGCCGGTGGCGAGGTCGACGATGTTGGCGACGCCGTCGGCCTGGATTTCATAGGTCTTGTCATGCGAGCCGTATTCTTCGGCTTTCTGCGCCATCAGGCCGACGTTGGGCACGGTGCCCATGGTGCGCGGGTCGAAATTGCCGTGCCATTTGCAGAAGTTGATCATCTCCTGGTAGATGCGGGCGAAAGTCGATTCCGGCATCACTGCCTTGCAGTCGTAAGGCTTGCCGTCGGCGCCCCACATCTTGCCGCCGGTGCGGATCATCGCCGGCATCGAAGCGTCCACGATCACGTCGTTCGGCGAGTGGAAGTTGGTGATGCCCTTGGCGGAATCCACCATCGCCAGGCGCGGGCGGTGTTCCTGGCAGGCGTGCAGGTCGCGGATGATTTCTTCGCGCTTGGAGGCCGGCAGGGTTTCGATCTTCTCGTACAGCGTGGCCATGCCGTTGTTGACGTTGACGCCCAGCTCGTCGAACAGCTTGCCGTGCTTCTCGAACGCGTCCTTGTAGTAGATCTTGACGCAGTGGCCGAACACGATGGGGTGGGACACCTTCATCATGGTGGCCTTCACGTGCAGCGAGAACAGGATGCCGGCCTCGCGGCAGTCTTCCATCTCGCGCTCGTAGAATTCGCACAGCGCTTTCTTGCTCATGAACATCGAGTCGATGATTTCGCCGTTCTGCAGCGCCACCTTGGGCTTCAGCACGATGGTCTGGCCGCTCTTGGTCACCAGCTCCATCTTGACGTCGCGCGCCTTGTCCAGCGTGATGGACTTTTCGCCGTGGTAGAAATCGCCGTGGTGCATGTGGGAGACGTGGGTCTGCGACCACTGCTTCCATTCGCCCATCGAGTGCGGGTGCTTCTTGGCGTAGTTCTTCACCGCCAGCGGCGCGCGGCGGTCGGAGTTGCCTTCGCGCAGCACTGGGTTGACTGCCGAGCCCAGACACTTGGCGTAGCGGTCCTTGATCGCCTTTTCTTCGTCGTTGGCCGGATTTTCCGGGTAGTCGGGCAGCTTGTAGCCCTTGGACTGCAACTCTTTGACGCAGGCGGCCAACTGGGCCACCGAGGCGCTGATATTGGGCAGCTTGATGATGTTGGCTTCCGGCTGCAGCGTCAGCTTGCCCAGTTCGGCCAGGGTGTTCGGAACCTTCTGTTCGTCGGTCAGATAGTCGGGGAATTCGGCCAGCACGCGCGCGGCTACGGAGATGTCGGCGGTATCCACCTGGACGCCGGCCGAGCCCGCGAAGGCCTGGACGATGGGCAGGAAAGAACTGGTGGCCAGCGCCGGCGCTTCGTCGGTGAGGGTGTAGATGATTTTCGATTGTTCTGCTGGCATTACTCTATCTCCATGTTGATCTTGTGACGACAGAACGATTGCGCGAAGAGTTCAACGCTCGGACGATGTCCCGGGGAACATCGGAGCGGGCGGCCGGCCTGACGCGGGCGTCTGGCGGCTCTTGGGCAATTTTCAAAAGCGAATTATACCCCTTCTCATCGGCTTGGTTGGCGGCGCAACTGAAACTTTTATGCCTGATAACTGGCGGATGGACGTTCGGATGCGAATAAAACGCTTGTTCGAACCGCCGAATGGCGGCGTCCGGCGCACGATATCGATCACGGCGCGCCCCGGGCTTGCTATCATTCGCCTACCTTATGTTTAGCCGTGTCGTCCGCATGCCCCAGCTCATCCTGCTCAACAAGCCTTACGGCGTGATCTGCCAGTTCTCCGAACACCCCACCCATCCTACGCTGAAGTCCTGCGTGGCGCAGTCCGGCGTCTACCCGGCCGGTCGGCTCGACACCGACAGCGAGGGGCTGCTGCTGCTGACCGGCGACGGCGCGCTGCAGCACCGCATCGCGGATCCGCGCTGGAAGCTGCCCAAGACTTATTGGGTGCAGGTGGAGGGAGAGCCCAAGGTCGAGCAGCTGGAGATGCTGCGCCAGGGCGTGGACCTGGGCGACTTCGTCACCCAGCCGGCCCAGGTGAGGCGCATCGACAGCCCGGAACTGTGGCCGCGCAATCCTCCGGTGCGTTTTCGCAAGACGGTGCCCGACTGCTGGCTGGAAATCATCATCAGCGAAGGAAAGAACCGCCAGGTGCGGCGAATGACGGCCAAGGCGGGCCTGCCGACGCTGCGTCTGGTGCGGGTGGCGATCGGTCCGTGGGCGCTGGATGGATTGCTGCCGGGCGAGGCGCGCGCGATCGAGGTTTCGCTTCAGGATTTGCCGCGGGCGCAGTCCGCCGGCCGCGGCGGCAAGCCGCGGCCCAATGCGCCTCAAGCGCCGAGCCCGGGCAAGGCAGGCAAAACGCCCTCCTTCCGTTTCGCGCGCGGCAAGAAACCCTAAGCCGCCGGGCGGCATTTGGGTGGAAGGGACGGCTGGCATCGGGAAATATGCGAGGCGCCGACCGCGATCGCTGCGTTTGCAGGGCTGAAATGCGGAGCGGGAAAGCTTTCGCTTTCCCGCTGGGGTGTTGCGGCGCCGATGCCGCGCGCCGATCTATTGGGTCACGGACCAAACAGCTAGTGGTTATGATGATCCTCGAAATAAGCGATCGGACCCGCGCTGGTTAGGCCGATATGGAAGTTCGAGCTTTCCGAGAACACCTCGCCGGCGCTTTCGGCAGCCCGTACGAATTCAAACAGTACTTCAACTTCCTTGAACTTGCGCGCCAGGATCAGATTTCCATCCAGCCAATTGTGAATCTCGTCCGAATGCGGGTGCTGGTTTTCCAGCGAGAGCTGGAAGCCTTCACCGCTGATCAAACTGATGGCCGGCGGCATGCTGATGTCGAACTGGCTCAATTCCTTTTGCGCCAGCTCCGCGAAGCTGGACAGTTCGAGGTTGGCCTTTTCCCGGATATCGGAAAGGGCAATAGACCCGTCGTCCCCGATGTGGCCAAGCAGCTGGCTCAAGCTGGGAATGGCGGAGGTGGTTTCAAACGACATCACTTGCTCCTCTTCTGAACGTTACCATCTAGTAATAATAGGAAACGATTCCTCGAGTGAGCTGGTCAATTGGCCAGTTTTTTGAGTTCGAACAGCAGATCCAGCGCCTGGCGCGGGCTCAACTCATTGGGATCAATCTCGTGTAGACGGTCTACCGCAGGATTAAGTTCCGGTTCGGGGGCCGGCGCCGGCGCGGCGAACAGATCCGGCTGCACGCGGGTGGCGGACTGGTTTTCCAGGTCGGTCAGATGGCGGCGCGCGTCGCGTATCACCTTGCCCGGCACGCCGGCCAGCTGCGCCACCGCCAGGCCGTAGCTCTGGCTGGCCGGGCCGTCCTCGACGTGGTGCAGGAACACGATGCGGTCCTTGTGCTCCACCGCCGACAGATGCACGTTGGCCACCGCCGGGTATTCGCCGGCCAGCGTGGTCAGTTCGAAATAGTGGGTGGCGAACAGCGTGTAGGCGCGGTTCTTTTCGATCAGCGCGCGGGCGATGGCCCAGGCCAGCGCCAGGCCGTCGAAAGTGGACGTCCCGCGGCCCACTTCGTCCATCAGCACCAGCGAGTGCTCGCTGGCGTTGTTGAGGATGTTGGCGGTCTCGGTCATTTCCACCATGAAGGTGGAGCGGCCGCCCGCCAGGTCGTCCGACGCGCCGATGCGGGTGAAGATGCGGTCGATCGGGCCGATCACGGCGCTGTCGGCCGGCACGAAGCTGCCGACGTGGGCCAGCAGCGTGATCAGCGCGTTCTGCCGCATATAGGTCGATTTACCACCCATGTTCGGGCCGGTGATCAACAGCAGCTTGCGTTCGGCCGACAATCTGGTGTCGTTGGCGATGAAGCGTTCCACCTCGGCCTCCACCACCGGGTGGCGGCCGGCGACGATGTCCAGCCGCGGCTCCGGCACAAACCGCGGCTCTGCGTAGCTGCCGATGGCGGCGCGCTGGGCGAAGGCCGACAGCACGTCCAGGGCTGCGACGGCCTGGGAGATCAGCTTCAGTTCGGCGATGTGAGGCGCCAACTCGTCCAGCAGCGCCTCGTACAGCTGCTTTTCCAGCGCCAGCGCGCGGTCCTGCGCGGTCAGCGCCTTGTCCTCGAATTCCTTCAGTTCCGGCGTGATGTAGCGCTCGGCGTTCTTCAGCGTCTGGCGGCGGCGGTAATCGTCCGGAACCTTGTCCGACTGCGCCTTGGATACCTCGATGTAGAAGCCGTGCACGCGGTTGAACTCCACCTTCAGCGTGGTGATGCCGGTGCGCTCTTTCTCGCGCGCTTCCAGCTTCAACAGGAAGTCGCCGCAGTCGGTTTGAATGGCGCGCAACTCATCCAGCGTCGGACTGAAGCCGTCGTTGATCACGCCGCCGTCGCGCAGGAAGGTGGCCGGCTCCGGCAGGATGGACGCCGCCAGCATCTTTTGCACCGGGGAGTCGACCGGCAGCACGCCGGAGAGCTCGTTCAGCAGTTCGGAATCGAGCGAGGCCGCCAGCGACTTGACGCCGGCCAGCGCCGTCAGCGAGTCCCGCAGCGCCGACAGGTCGCGCGGGCGGGCCGAGCGCAGCGCCACCCGCGAGGTGATGCGTTCGATGTCGGACACCTGGTCCAGCTCGGCATGCACGTCCTGATAACGCGCCAGCAGCGCGCGCACCGCGCCGTGGCGGCGGGCCAGCTTGCCGTGGTTGCGCATCGGGTGGTGCAGCCAGTGGCCGAGCAGGCGGCTGCCCATGCTGGTGGCGCAGGTGTCGAGCAGCGACGCCAGCGTCGGCGAGGACTCGCCGCGTATGGTTTCGGTCAGCTCCAGGTTGCGGCGAGTGGCAGCGTCCATGCGGATCAGCTCGCCGGCTTCCTCCACCGACAGCGCGGCGATGTGGGCCGGGTTCACGCCCTGGGTGGACTTCACGTACTCCAGCAAAGCGCCGGCCGCGCCGACGGCCACCGGCAGCGTATCCGCGCCGAAGCCGGCCAGATCGCGGGTGCCGAAGTGGCGGGTCAGCGCCAGCTTGGACGATTCGATGTCGAACTGCCACGGCGGCAGCTTTTTCTTCGGCATCGAGATGCCTTCGAAGGCGGCGAGGCCGGTATCGTCCGGGATTACCAGCTCGGCCGGCTTCAGCCGCTCCAGCTCGCTGGACAGATCCTCGACATCGGCCTGCATCACCTTGAACTCGCCGCTGGCGAGAGACAGCCAGGCCAGGCCCAGCACGCCCTTGACCATGTTGACTGCCAGCACCAGGTTGTCGCGCTTGTCGTCCAAGAGGGCCGCGTCGGTCAGCGTGCCCGGCGTGACGATGCGCACCACCTTGCGCTCCACCGGACCCTTGGCCAGGGCCGGGTCGCCAATCTGCTCGGCGATGGCCACCGATTCGCCCATCTTCACCAGCCGCGCCAGATAGCCCTCGGCGGCGTGATAGGGAATGCCGGCCATCTTGATCGGCACGCCGGCGCTGGCGCCGCGCGCGGTCAGCGTGATGTCCAGCAAGCGCGCCGCTTTTTCCGCATCCTCGTAGAACAGCTCATAGAAGTCGCCCATGCGGTAGAACAGCAGCTTGTCTGCGTGGTCGCGCTTCAGGGCGAAATATTGGGCCATCATCGGGGTGTGCTGGGGCGTGCTCATCGGGTGTCGGGCTCTGCTTTTGGTCTGTCTGGAAAAATGCGTAACGCCCCGGTGAAGGCGGGGCGTTGGAATCGCCGTCATTCTAACGCGCGGCGGCGGGGGTGTCAGCCGCCGCCGGCTGCGGCAGAATGGCGTCATCGCCATTGGAGAACCCGTCATGTCCGATCTCGACCCGCAATCCACGCTGCGCCGCCTGTTTGACGCCGCCGTCGCCAGCGCGATGCCGCAGCGGCTGGCCGATCATTTGCCGCCGCCGCCCAAGGGGCGCGCTGTGGTGGTGGGCGCCGGCAAGGCCGCCGCGGCGATGGCGCGGGAATTGGAGCGGGTGTGGCCGGGGGAGTTGTCCGGCGTGGTGGCGACGCGTTATGGCCACGCGGTGGCGACCGAGCGGATAGCGGTGCTGGAGGGGGCGCACCCGGTGCCGGACGAGGCGGGCAGCGCGGCCGCGCGGCGGATATTGGAAGCGGTGAGCGGGTTGACGGCCGACGATCTGGTGATCTGCCTGCTGTCCGGCGGGGGATCAGCCTTGCTGACCTTGCCGGCCAGAGGCGTCAGCCTGGAGGACAAGCAGGAGGTCAGCCGGCAATTGCTGGCCTGCGGCGCCGGCATCGATGAAATGAACGCGGTGCGCAAGCATTTATCCGCAATCAAGGGCGGGCGGCTGGCGCTGGCCTGCGCGCCGGCCAAACTGGTGACGCTGGCGATTTCCGACGTGGTCGGCGACGATCCGGCGGTGATCGCCTCCGGCCCGACCGCGGCGGACCCAACCAGCTATGCAGATGCCCGCGCGGTGGTCGCCAAATATGGTTTGACTTTGCCGCCCGCCGCAGCGGCATTGCTGGCGGCGGAGCCGGACGAAACGCCGAAACCCGGCGACGCCAGGTTGGCGCATGCAGAGTACCGGCTGATCGCGACGCCACAGCTGGCTTTGCGGGCGGCGGCGGCCGAGGCGGAGCGGCTGGGGCTGAACGTGCTGTTGCTGGGCGACAGCATAGAAGGCGAGGCGCGCGAGGCGGCCAAGGTCCACGCGGGCATCGCGCGCCAGATCGCCGCGCATGGCTCGCCGGTGGCCAGACCGGCGCTGATCCTGTCCGGCGGCGAAACCACGGTGACCTTGCGCGGCAAGGGCAGGGGCGGGCGCAACAGCGAGTTTCTGCTCTCGCTGGCCATGGCGCTGAACGGCCTGCCGGGTATTTACGCGCTGGCGGCGGACACCGACGGCATAGACGGCAGCGAGGACAACGCCGGCGCGTTGATGGCGCCGGATACCCTGGCGCGGGCGGCGGCGTTGGGCGTGGATGCCGGCGCGCGGCTGGCGGACAATGATGGCTACGGCTTTTTCGCCGCGCTGGGCGATCTATTGATCACCGGCCCGACGCACACCAACGTCAACGATTTCCGCGCGATTCTGCTGTTGTGAGCCTGTCTGGGTCGTAGGGCGAGGGAGGCGGCGCCAGCACGGCGCGCGGGAAGCGGGTTGCCGCTGTTGTCCGGCAAGCGCCGGCCTCCGCTCTGCCATCATCCGGGACGAGCCAGCGTGAGCAGGCGCTCAGACCGTGAAGCGCCCGGCCAGGCTCACCAGCCGCTGGGCAATCGACTGCAGCTCGCCCGCCGTTTCCGCGCTGTCACGGACCGCCAGGCTGTTCTGTTCCGACATCTTCGACACTTGCTCCACGTTCTGCGCCAGCGCCTGGCTGGCATGGCTCTGCTCGCGCAGCGAGGACGTGATCTGATGGATGCTGTCCAGCACGTCGTCCACGCAATGGCGGATATTGTCCATGCTGCTGCCAGCTTCGCGAGCGCGTTGTTGGCCATCCATGATGGATTTCATGCCCAGCTGCATGCTGTCGTTGCCCTTCTGCACGGTGTTCTGGATCTGGCTGACGATATTGCTGATCTCGGTGGTGGACAGCGCGGTGCGTTCCGCCAGCTTTCTCACTTCGTCGGCCACTACGGCGAAGCCGCGGCCCATCTCGCCGGCGCGCGCCGCCTCGATCGCCGCGTTCAGCGCCAACAGATTGGTCTGGTCGGCCACGTCGCGGATCACGTCGACGATGCCGGCGATGGATTCGGATTGCTTGCCCAGATCGGCGATGGTGTTGGATACCGATGACACGTCGCGCACGATGCCGTCCATGCTGCTGGCGGTGGCGGCGATCACCTGATTGCCGTCCGACGATCGTCCAGCGGCGTCGGTGGACAGACGATTGGCCTGCTCGGATTGCTCGGCGCACACCGACAGGCTGGTGCTCAGCTGTTCTATCGCCGCGGCCATGCTGCAGGCGGCCTCGCTCTGCTGGGCACTGCCGGCGGTGATGCTCTGCGCGCTGTGCGCCATCGCGTCGGCGGCTAGATTGACCTCGCGCGAGGTGTCCAGCAACTGGGCCACGGTCTCGCGCAACTGGTTGCGCATCTGGCGGATCGCCGCCAGCAGGCTGAGATCGTCCCGCTCGCGCAGATGGATGCGGGTGTCCAGCCGGCCCGCCGCCAACTGTTCCACCACCTGTTGCACGTAAAGCGGCTCTCCGCCCAGCTGCAGCGTGATGGACAGGTAGAGCTGATGGAACAGGAAGATGGCCAGCAGCATGGACGCGACGCCGATGGCGATATAGGTGTCGCGCTGGCTGGCGGTGCGGTCTATCCGCGCCTGCAGCAGCTGGTCCAGCTGTTTCAGGCCGGCGGCGATGTAGGCGGACACCGCTTCGGCCCCGGCTGCGCTGTGTCCCGCCACTTTCAGGCCGGCCGCGCCGGTCTTGCCGCCGACCGCGTCGTCTATCGCCGGCAACTGGCTTTTGAGCGTCGCCGCCAGCTTGTCAGCTTGGGACGACATGTCCGGCTTCAGGCCGGCGTTGTAGGCCACGGCCTTGGCGATGTCGCTGGCCAGGCCGTCGTTGACCTCGGCGATCAGCGGCCGCAGCTCCACCAGGCGGTCGCGCTGGGCGGGATCGAGCGGATGGTTGGCCTCGGCCAGCGAAGCGATGGCGTTGGCTTCGCCCAGATGGCTGACCAGCGTGGTCAGCTTGGCGGTGGCGGCGTCCATCAGGTAATAGGTGTCGATGTCCGGGTCAAGCGTCAGGTTGGAGTTGTCGCTGATGACGCCGATCAGATTGTTCAGCTTGTCGCTGAGATTGCCGTAAGCGGCGATCCATTGAGTAGGCTGGGCGGACTGCGTGGCCTTCAGCTTGTCCCAGGCCGCGGCGGCGTCCTTCCAGGCGGCGTCGCTGGCCAGTTCCGGGCCCAGCCGGCCGTTGGCGTCCTGTAGCGCCTGCCATTTGGCTTGCAACTGCTGGGAGGCGGCGGGAAAGCCGCTTCTGGCCTGGGCATCGCCCAGCGCCGCGCGCACCGCCAGCTCCTGGCCCTGCTGGGTCTGGGCCAGCATCGCGGTCAGCGGCTGCATGTAGGCGACGCCCACTTTTTCCTTGGCGGTGGATTCGATATTGTCCTGGTTGCTGCGATACAGGCCATAGACCAGATACAGCAGCGCCGTGGCGAACAGCACGCCGATCACGGCGAAGCGTTGCGGATAGCTCAGGCGTTGCATCAGCCTGACGATGGGCGTGGACATGGAGCGGCTCCTTGCGAAAGCGGGCTGCCGCGCCAATTTTTGCCCGGCACGCTTGCATACCCTTTGTATAAGTGATTTTGCTTATCACACAGGGAAAAATACCCGCTACCCGCCTTATGGGCAGTCTCGTCCGGAATAAAGGAGCGCGCCGGGGGAGGGCCCGGCGCCAGGAAGGGGGCTTCAGATGGTCTTGGAGTAGCGGGCGCGGGTTTCGCGTTCGCGCAGATGGCGGTCGAAGATCATCGCGATATTGCGGATCAGAAAGCGGCCCTGGGGTTCCACCATCAGGAAGTCGCCGTCGAAGGAGAGCAGGCCCTGTTGCTGGAATTCGCGTATCTGTGGCATTTCCGCCGCAAAATATTGGGCGAAATTGATGCCGTGGATTTCTTCTATCGCTTCCACCGATAGCGCGAAACGGCACATCAGGCTCTGGATGATGGTCCGGCGCAGCACGTCGTCGTTGTCCAGCGTCAGTCCGCGCACCACCGGCAGCCGGCCCTGGTCTAGCGCCGCGTAATAGCCATCCAGCGTCTTGTCGTTCTGGCTGTAACAGGAGCCCACCTTGCCGATGGAGGAGACGCCGAAGGCCAGCATGTCGCAATCGGAATGGGTGGAATAGCCCTGGAAGTTGCGTTGCAGCCGGCCCTGGCGAAGGGCGATGGCCAACTCGTCGTCGGGCTTGGCGAAATGATCCATGCCGATGAACACGTAGCCGGCGTCGGTCAGCGTCTTCACCGCGTCCTGCAGGATGTCCAGCTTGACCGCGGCCGGCGGCAGATCCGCCTCGTTGATGCGCCGTTGCGGCATGAATACGCTGGGAAGGTGGGCGTAGTTGTACAGCGACAGCCGGTCGGGGTCCAGCGCCAGCGCCTTCCGCAGCGTGTCGCGCATGGTTTCGCGGCTTTGCAGCGGCAGGCCGTAGATCAGGTCCAGGCTGACCGATTTGAATCCGCCTTCGCGCGCCGCTTCGATCACCGCGCGGGTTTCCTCTTCGGTCTGAATCCGGTTTACCGCGCGCTGCACCGCGGGATCGAAATCCTGTATGCCCACGCTGACGCGGTTGAAACCATATCCTGCCAATTTCAGCATGGTTTCACGTTTTACCTTGCGCGGATCAATCTCTATGGAATATTCTCCGTCGCTCAGGAATTCGAAGTGAGTGCTCAGGATGCCCATCAGCCGCTCAAGCTGGGCATCGGACAGGAAGGTGGGCGTGCCGCCGCCGAAGTGCAGCTGTATCACTTTTTCCCGGATGCCCAGTTCCGCGGAAACCAGGCGGATTTCCTTCTCCAGATAGTCCAGATACTGGTCCGCCTTGCCGCTATCCTTGGTGATGATCTTGTTGCAGGCGCAGTAATAACAGATGGTGTTGCAAAAAGGTATATGAGCGTACAATGATAGAGGCTTGCGGTTGGCGCCGATCTGGCGCTGACGCAATTTGTCCAGATAGTCTTGCGTCGAGAAATTAGACGTAAAACGATCTGCCGTCGGGTAGGATGTGTATCTAGGCCCCGCGCCATCCAGCCTCTCGATCAACTCGCGATCGAAGACAAAATGGGCGGGAGAGAAGGGGTGGGTAGTTTTCATGTCGTATTCGGATGGTAAAACTTCTGGAGGACTGGTAAATTTGCGAAAAATTAGTGAATTCCGCCTTGATAAGGGTCAAGCTTCGCCGGCTTGCACATACAGCATGTCTGAACAAAACCAAACCTCCCTGCATACGCTGAAAATTTCCTGCTCCAGCTGCAGCCTGCGCGAGCTATGCCTGCCTGTCGGTCTGAACCGCGAGGAAATGGGCCAGCTGGACGCGGTGATCCGCCAGAGCCGCCGCCTGAAGCGCGGCGAATACCTGTTCCGCAGCGGCGAGTCCTTCAAATCGCTGTACGCGATCCGCACCGGCTTCTTCAAAACCTGTGTCGCCAGCCAGGACGGCCGCGAACAGGTGACCGGCTTCCTGATGTCAGGCGAGCTGATGGGCCTGGACGGCATTTCCTCCAGCAATCACAGCTGCGACGCGGTGGCGCTGGAGGACAGCGAAGTATGCGAGCTGCCGTTCACCCGGATGGAGTCGTTGTCCCGCGATATCCCCAGCCTGCAGCACCACTTCTATCGCCTGATGAGCCGCGAGATCGTGCGCGACCAGAACGTGATGCTGCTGCTGGGCAATATGAAGGCGGAGGAGCGCATCGCCGCCTTCCTGCTGAATTTGTCGCAGCGGCTGTCCACCCGGGGCTTCGCCGCCAACGACTTCATCCTGCGCATGAGCCGCGAAGAGATCGGCAGCTTCCTCGGCCTGAAGTTGGAAACGGTCAGCCGCACGCTGTCCAAGTTCCAGCAGCAGGGCTGGATCACCGTCGATCACAAGCATATCCAGCTGGTGCTGGTAGACGAGCTGAAAAACCTGATTTCAGGCTGCATGCACGCCGACGGCCACTAAGGCTGTCCGGAATCGGCAATCGAGGCAGGCGCGACGCCTGCCTTTTTTCATGTCCGCGAGATTTTGAGCTTCAGCGCCGCCAGGCGCGCCGGGTCCGGCCAGCCGGGCGGGACGACGAAGCCGCGCGCGACCTCGCGCCACAGGCCATCGCCGACCGCTCGCAGTTCGGCCAGCAGCTGCGGGGCTTGAATCGCCTGCAGCCGCGCGCGCAGGGCTGCCTCGTCCAGGGTATCGGCTTCGGCCAGCAGCGCCGGGGCGAGCCATGACAGCCTGGGCAGCCAGGCCCAGCGCGAATCGCCGTCGGCGCGCGGCCAGGGGGCGTCCCTCGGCGCGAGCCAGCCGCGCAGTTGATGGGGGTTGAGCGGCGCGGGCGGAAACTGATCCGCCGGATAGAAGAACCAGCCGCAGAGCCGGGCCGCGGCGCGGCAGCCCTGGAAACCGTCCGGGAGGACGGACTGCGCGTCTGGATGGCGGGAAAGCCGCAATTGTGTTGTGGTTTTGGTCGCTTTTACATGCCAGGCGTCGTTGAGGCCGGGACCGACCAGATCGTCGGCGGTTTCGCCCAGCGAAAGGTAAAACTTGCTGGCTGTTTCCAGATGCCAGGGCTCGCCGTCCAGCAGCAGCAGGAAGTCGAACTCTCCGATGGTCCGGCGCTCCCTGTTTATGACTTTGAGATTTTCTGCGACTGGTTTGATGTGTGGGGCCTGATGGAACCAGAAGGAAAAAAGCCGTTCGGCATATTGTCCCAGCCGCTTGGCGGCGGCGACGGCCAGCCAGGCCTCCAGCTCGGCTGGCGCATGATCCAGCCGGGCCAGCAGCGCCTCGCCGTCCGGTCCCAGTAATCGTTCAGCGGGCAGGTCGGCGCCGCACAGCCAGGGCGAAGGAGAGGTCAGCAGAAAGGCGAGGTCGCGCACCGCGGGGCGCGCGTAGGGCAGGGCGAGGCCGGACTCAGTCGGCATCCCCGAGTCGGCCAGAGGCGGTGCGCTGCACCTGTTTGTAGAAGCCGCGCAGGATGTCGATCTCCTCGCGCAGCATCCCGGCGCGGTGGAACATGGTGCGCATCCGCCGCATCAGCCGCTCGCTGTTGCGGCGCTTGAAATAGCCGATCTCGTCCATCGCCTGTTCCAGGTGGCCGCACATGCCGTCCACCTCGCTCTGGGTCGCCGCTTCGCCCTCGGCGCGCAGGTATTCCACGTCCACGCCGGTGTGGCTGAACAGTTCGTAGGTCATCACCTGCACCGCCATCGCCAGGTTCAGCGAGAAGTAGTCGGGGTTGCCGGGAATGGTCACCAGGCGGTTGCATTGCTCGACTTCCTCGATCGACAGGCCGAAGGTCTCGTTGCCGAACACCAGGGCCACCTGTTCGCCGTCGCGGGCGCGGGCGATCAATTCCGGCGTGGTCTGGCGCGGGGTGGACAGCGGCGTGGTCAGCTCGCGGCGGCGGCTGGTCAGCGCGCAGGCGACGGTGACGTCGGACAGCGCCTCGGCCAGCGTGGAAACCACGGCGGCGCTCTCCAGCAGGTCCACCGCGCCCGAGGCCAGCGTGTTGGCCTCTTCGCTGGGGAAGACCTTGGGCTCGACCAGATACAGGCGGCTCAAACCCATGGTTTTCATCGCGCGCGCGGCCGAGCCGATATTGCCCGGATGGTTGGGGCGGGCGAGCACCACGCGGATGTTTTTCAGAAAATCAGGTACTTGGGGTTTATTCATTGGCGTTTTCACATTAAAATAGCGGGCATATACCAAAAGCCCGCGCCCAGGCGTCGGGTTTTTTTGTTCCTTAACCCAGATTGTTACTGGCGGGTGTCGCGTCATCGACGGACACCCGCCCATCGTTCAAGTGTAGAGGCCGTCAATGCATCCGATGCTCAATGTCGCGGTTAAAGCCGCTCGCCGCGCAGGCAGTGTTATCCAGCGCGCGTCGCTCAACCTCGACGCCATCCGCGTAGAGAAGAAAAAGCACAATGACTTTGTGACCGAGGTGGATCGCGCCGCCGAGGAAGCGATCATCAACGTCATTCTCGAAGCCTATCCGAAGCACGCGATTCTAGCAGAAGAGTCCGGCGCCAAAGGCATGGGTTCTTCCGAATACGAATGGATCATCGACCCGATCGACGGCACCACCAACTTCCTGCACGGCCATCCCCAGTACGGCATTTCGATCGCGCTGGCGCACAAGGGCCAGGTCCAGCAGGCGGTGGTCTACGACCCGAACCGCAACGATCTGTTCACCGCCTCGCGCGGCGTCGGCGCCTTCCTCAACGATCGCCGCATCCGCGTCTCCAAGCGCTTCATGATGAATGAGTGCGTGATCGGCACCGGCTTCCCGGTTTCCGACCAGAGTTACCTCGACCAATACCTGGGCATGCTGAAAGACGTGATCGGTAAGACCGCCGGCGTGCGCCGCGAAGGCGCCGCGTCGCTGGACCTGTGCAACGTCGCCTGCGGCCGCACCGAAGGCTTCTTCGAGCTGAACCTGAAGCCGTGGGACATCGCGGCCGGCAGCCTGATCGTGCAGGAAGCGGGCGGCATCGTCACCGATCCCACCGGCGAGCAGGGCTGGTTCGAGTCCGGCGACATCGTCGCCGGCAGCCCGAAGGTGCTGGCCCAGTTGCTGCATCTGCTGGCGCCGCACGTAAGCAAGTAAGCGGATAGATTATCCCGAAAACGGCAGACCACCCGGTCTGCCGTTTTTTATGCCCGCAAGCACAGAGAGCGGAACTGTTGCCATCGCCGGCACTCTAGGTTCAATATACCTAATGGGGGTATTAAGGCCTTAGACAGGCCCTCAATGGAGCGCGCGATGCAAAGACGTCAAATGATGCGATGGGGGGCCGCGCTGGCCCTGGCGCCGTGGTGGCTCAGGCCGGCGGCGGCCGAGTCCGCCCATGCCGGCCACGGGGCGATGGCGATGGGAGAGGGGATGAGAGAGGCGATGCCGGATGCGGCGGCCCTGGGTTTGGCCAGGGGCTTGCCGTTGCCGGAGCTGAAGCGGCTGCCGCTGGAGCGCAAGGACGGCGCGTTGCAGGGCTGCCTGACCGCGGCCGCGGTGAGCCTGCCCTTGCTGCCTGGCAAGCCGGCGACGGCGTTCTGGGCTTACAACGACAGCGTGCCCGGTCCGGCGATCGAGTTGTCCGAGGGCGAGACGCTGGCCCTGCGCTTCGACAACCGCCTGCCGCAGCCTACCACCGTGCATTGGCATGGCCTGCCGATTCCGGCCGACCAGGACGGCAATCCGCATGATCCAGTCCTGCCCGGCCAGGGCCGAGACTACCGCTTCTCCTTGCCGGCGGGCAGCGCCGGCAGCTACTGGTACCACCCGCATCCGCATGGCCATACCGCCGAGCAGGTGTACCGCGGCCTCGCCGGCGTGTTCGTGGTCAGAGGCCGCGACGATCCGCTGGCCCATCTGCCGGAGCGCTGGCTGGTGTTGTCCGACCTCAAGCTGGATGAAGACGGCAAGATCGCCGCCAACAGCGACGCCGACAAGATGGATGGTCGGGAGGGACAGTTCGTGTTGGTCAACGGCGCGTGGCATCCCAGGCTGGAACTGGGGCGCGGCGAGCGCCAGCGCTGGCGGATCTGGAACGCCACCAGCGCGCGGGTGCTGAAGCTGGCGCTGCCGGCGCACGAGGTCTGGCTGGTCGGGACCGATGGCGGGCTGATCGAAAAGCCGCGCCGCGTCGAATCTCTCGTGCTGCCGCCGGGCGCGCGCGCCGAGCTGGCCGTCACCGGCCGCTTCGCCGCAGGCAAGCCGGCCGGCCTGGTAGCGTTGCCGTACGCGCGCGGCAAGATGATGGGGCCGGAACAGGACAAGGCATTGCCCTTGCTGGACACAGAAGCCGGGAGCGCGGCAGTCACCGCCTCTTTGCCGGCTAGCCTGCGCCGGATCGATCTGCTGCCCAAGCCCTCGGTGACGCGACGCGTGGTCTTCAGCGAGGATATGGCCAATCCGGCGGCGATGTTCCTGATCAACGGCAAGACCTTCGACATGGACCGGATGGACTTCACCGGCAAGGTCGGCGCGGTGGAGGAGTGGGAAGTGGACAACCGGGCCGACATGGACCACCCCTTCCACCTGCACGGCACCCAGTTCCAGGTGACCGAGCGGCATGACGGCAAGGGGTGGCGGCGCGAGCCCTACCTTGCCTGGCGTGATGTGGTCAATGTGCCGCCGGAGCAGAAGGTGAGGCTGCGCTTCCGCCAGGACATGCCGGGGCCGCGGATGTTCCACTGCCACATCCTTGAACACGAGGACGCCGGCATGATGGGAACGCTGGATGTCCGTGCCTAGCGCGATGGGATGGGCGATAATGCCGATATGAAAAATCCAGGAACCGTCATGGGCGATACACATTCTCCCCAGGAGTGCTGCCATGAGGCGGCGCAGGCCGAACGCAGCGTGGTGCAGCCCGGCAAGGCCGCGCTGCTGAAGCGCCTGGCGCGGATCGAGGGCCAGGTGCGCGGCATCAGCGGCATGATCGAGTCCGACCGCTACTGCGTGGACGTGCTGACCCAGGTGGCGGCGGTGAAGTCGGCGCTGGACGCGGTGGCGCTGCAGTTGCTGGAGAACCACATGAAGGGCTGCGTTTCGCGCGCGCTGCAGCAGGGCGACGCCACCGGCATGGTGACCGAACTGATCGATGTGGTGAAGAAGGTGCGTTGAGCCCAAGTCTTGAGCAAGCCCGCGTTCGCGGGCTTTTATTTTCTTCGGGGAGTTGGCAATGAAAAAATTGGCATGTCTCGCGCTGCTGTTCGCCGGCGCCGCCCACGCGGCGCCGATTCCGTTCGAAACCTACATCAAGCTGCACAACGGCATGCTGGAGGCCGAAGTAGTGTCCATGGTCGGCGCGCCCGATTACAGCAGCGACAGCAATCAGGGCCAGTTGACCGGCGGACGGGTGACGACCGTTTCCACAACCCGCCAGCTGTCCTGGCTGGCCAACGGCCAGATTCCCTACACCACCATCGTCACGCTGCGCGACGGGGTGGTGGTGGATATCAAGCGCGACAAGAAGTTGTAAATCCGCCGCGTTTTGCCGGCGCAGCGCGTGGATGTTCCTGAATTAACGCGCTTAAAGTTTGCCTAGCCGCAGCAAAGTGCGTAGAATGCTGCGGTTTACTACCTTGCCTTTCGCAATCGCATGGCGGAAGGCTACGAATAGCCAAAAGGAGTTCACATGCGCCATTACGAAATCGTGTTCATCGTGCACCCGGACCAGTCCGAACAGGTCCCGGCCATGATCGAACGCTACAAGGGTATGGTTCTGGCCGCCGAAGGCAAGATCCACCGTCTGGAAGACTGGGGCCGCCGCCAACTGGCTTACCCGATCCAAAAGCTGCACAAAGCTCACTACGTTCTGATGAACGTTGAGTGCCAGTCGGAAACCCTGGCCGAGATCGAGCACGCCTTCAAGTTCAACGACGCTGTTCTGCGTCACCTCAGCATCAAGCTGGACCGCGCCATCACCGACGCGTCCCCGATGATGAAGGACGAAAAGGCTAAAAACCTGCTGGACGCCCAGCAGCCGGCAGCCGAGGCCGAAGCTTCTGCCTAATAGGCAGAGGTAACGGACTTGCAGAACCGTCTGGTATTGACCGTCACGGTTGAACGCGAGGATGCGCTGAGATACACGCCCGCCGGCTTGCCGGTAGTGGAAATGTGGCTCAAGCATCAGTCTAGACAGACAGCTGGCGGATTCGAACGCGATGTGGCCTGCGATATACAGGCCGTGTGGATAGGCGACGACGCCCGGAAACATTCCGGGAAACTGGCGGGACAGGTGATCAACGTCACCGGATTCCTCGGCCAGCGCAGTCTGCGCAATCCGCGGTTGGTACTCAATATCGAATATGTTGAATTTGTAAAAGGTTAGTCAAAATGGCTCGTCAACTCTTCAAGCGCAAGAAGTTCTGCCGCTTCACGGCAGAAGGCATCAAGGAAATCGACTACAAATCCGTTGATCTCCTGAAAGATTTCATCGCCGAAAACGGCAAAATCATCCCGGCTCGCATCACCGGTACCAAGGCTCGCTACCAGCGTCAGCTGACCACCGCTATCAAGCGTGCTCGCTTCCTGGCTTTCCTGCCGTACACCGACCAGCACTAAGACCGGGAAAGGAACTTAAAAGATGCAAATCATTCTGCTCGAAAAAGTTGCCAACCTGGGTCAACTGGGTGACGTGGTCAACGTGAAGAACGGCTTCGCCCGTAACTTCCTGATCCCGCAAGGCAAAGCCAAGCGCGCTACCGAAGCCAACCTGAAAGAGTTCGACGCTCGCCGCGCCGAACTGGAAGCCAAGCAAGCCGAAATCCTGGCCGACGCCAAGGTTCGCGCTGAGAAGCTGAACGAAGCCGTGATCACCATCGCCCAGAAGGCGGGTGTGGACGGTCGTCTGTTCGGCTCCGTGACCAACGTGGACGTGGCTGAAGCCGTGACCGCGTTCGGCGTGGAAGTGAAGCGTTTCGAAGTTCGCCTGCCGAACGGCCCGTTCAAGGCCATCGGCGAGTACGACATCGAGATCGCCCTGCACCACGACGTGGTTACCCCGATCAAGATCGTTGTGGTCGGCGAAGCTTAATTCCTGTTTCAGGAATCTTCGAAAAGCCCGCTTCGGCGGGCTTTTTTACGTCTGGTGAAAATATGGTTGCGCATCGCAACCTGTATCGCTTATGGTTGCGTATCGCAACTTTAGAGAGATGCATGATGGACGAGCGGGAGCTGCGCGCCTTGTCGCGCGACATCGTCAGGGAGCTGGGCATGCTGGCCGGTCGCTGCGGCGAGGTGGAGCTGAGCCCGGTGGAGGCGCACCTGCTGATCGAGCTGGAGGCGGGGCCGGCCAGCAATCAGCAATTGGCCGGCCGTCTGCGGGTGGACAAGTCCAACAGCAGCCGGCCGCTGCAGAGGCTGGCCGAGCGCGGGCTGATCGCCTGGCTGGCGGACCCGGCAGACGGCCGCAGCAAGCAGGCCGAGCTGACCGGCCAGGGCCGCGACTGGCTGCGGCGCCTGCACGCGGCGATGGACGCCGACATGGCGCGGGTGCTGGCGCAGCTGGACCCGCCGGAGCGGGCGGCGCTGGAGGACGGCTTGCGCGTCTATCGCCGGGCGTTGCTGCATGCCGACCGGCAGCGGGGCTATGCGATCCGCCCGCTCGAGGCGGCGGACAACGGCGCGCTGGCGGCGCTGATCCGGCGGGTGTCGGCCGAGTACCGCCTGGGCGAGGGCTGCAGCTTCCTTGATCCGCAGCTGGATGCGCTGTTCCAGGTTTACGACTGGCCCGGATCGCGCTACCTGGCGGTGATCGTCCCCGACGGCCGGCTGCTCGGCGGCGGCGGCATCGCGCCGCTGGCGGGCGGCTCGGCTGGGGTCTGCGAGCTGCAGAAGATGTATTTCGATGCGGCGCTGCGCGGACGAGGCCTGGGACGGCGCTTGCTGCGGTTGTTGCTGGAAGAGGCGCGGGCGCGGGGCTATCGGCAGTGTTATCTGGAAACCACCGCCGCGCTGGGCGAGGCGACGGCGTTGTACGCGTCCGAGGGCTTTGTCCGGCTGGACGCGCATTGGGGCGATACCGGCCATGGCGCTTGCGAGATCGCGATGGCGCGCGATTTGTAGGAATATCAGAATACCCTGATCATGGACAATCCGCGGATGTTGGCTTATTGCGACAATATGAGCCTGACAATGCAGAAAGTCGCATCATGGTATACCTGCAACTCGTAGTCGTGCTGGGGCTGATCTTCCTCGGCGTGCGCATGGGCGGCATCGGGCTGGGCGTCACCGGCGGCGCCGGCCTGTTCATCCTGACCTTCGTCTTCGGCCTCAAGCCAGGCCACGCGCCGATAGACGTGATCCTGATCATCATCTCGGTCATCACCGCGTCGGCGGCGCTGCAATCGGCGCGCGGGCTGGATTACATGGTGGGCGTGGCCGCGCGGCTGTTGCGGCGCAATCCCCGCCACATCGTGCTGCTGGCGCCGCTGGTGGGCTGGCTGTCCACCTTCCTCGCCGGCACCGGCTTCATCGCGCTGGCGCTGATGCCCATCGTGGTGGAAGTGGCCGAGAAGACCGGCATCCGGCCGGAACGGCCGTTGGCCGGCCTGACCGTGGCGTCGCAGAACGCCATCGTCGCCTGCCCGGTATCGGCCGCCACCGTGGCGCTGGCCACGGTGCTGGCGCCGCACGGCGTCGCGCTGACCGACATCATCATGATCAGCATCCCGGCGACGCTGCTGGGCGCGCTGGCCGGCGGCGCGGTCATGTTGCGCTACGGCTGCGAGCTGGCTGACGACCCGGTCTACCGCCGCAGGCTGGAAGAAGGGCGCGTCAGCCGGCCGCAAACCAGCTCGGACGAGGCCTTGCCGCGCACCGCCGCCTGGTCGGTATACGGTTTCCTGCTCACCGTGGCGCTGATTGTATGCCTGGCCGCCATGCCGCAGCTGCGGCCGGCCTGGCCTGGCGCCAAGGGCATGGAGCCGGTGGCGATGGTGGATGTGATCCAGATGTGCATGCTGGCTTATTCCGCGCTGGCGGTGCTGGCGTGCAAAGCGGATCTGCAGGCCATGGTTTCGGGCAGCATGTTCCGTTCCGGAGCGGTGGCGGCGGTGACCATCCTGGGCGCGGCGTGGATGAGCGACACCTTCATCCAGGCCAATCTGCCGCTGTTCAAGCACAACATCGTCGGCATCATCGAATCGGCGCCGTGGCTGTTCGCCTTCGCGGTATTCACGATGGCGGTGATTCTGTTCAGCCAGGGGGCCACCACCAAGGTGATGATGCCGTTGGGGGTGTCGCTGGGCATCGCGGCGCCGGTGCTGATCGCCATTTATCCGGCGGTGGTGGGCGTCTATGTGCTGCCCAGCTATCCCAGCCTGATCGCCGCGGTGGAGATGGACTACACCGGCACCACCCGCATCGGGCGCTGGGTGTTCAACCACAGCTTCATCGTGCCGGGCCTGGTGAGCACCGCGGTGTCGATCGCGGCGGGGTTCGGGCTGATGGCGCTGCGGTGACTCAGTCTTCGGCCTTCAGCACCAGGCGGGCGCGCAAGCCGGGCGCGCCTTGTTCGGCGATGGCCAGCAGGCGGTCGATATTGGGATGGCTGCCGGGATGGGCGCGGGCGGAGGCGGTGTGTTCGGCGAACAGCTCCAGCCCCTCGCGCGCGGCCTTGCGGTCGATGTGGCCGTGGCGTTTGACCAGCGCGTGGTAGACGCGCAGCGAGCCGGCGGTGCCGGGCAGGTTTTCCAGCCGATGCATCGCTTCGCCTTCCGGGTTGAGCAAGACGATGGCTTCGATGCCGTCGGTGGCTGGCAGGGTTTGCAGCAGGTCCTGGAACGGGGTCATGGTCATTCTCCTTGTTATGTGTGTTGCCTGTCCGTCTAGGATAAGGGCTAAAGATGACAGTTCTAGTGGACGGCATTCATTAAACTGACAGCAAGTGTTAACGAATGTTTCATATTGGTGCGTTTTTAATCGGCCTTGCACCGTAATGGTGCAATTTTTGACGCAAGGCCTTGATATGTTTGTTTGAAACGATGTTTTCAAACGTAGTGCGGGCTGGCACGCTGTTTGCTTTATGCATCCGGAGCTGTGAGCAGGGTCGGGAGACCCGCGCGCCAGTCTGCAAAGGGGAGGATGAGAGCGGCAAAGCCGCCCTTGAACGGGGTTGTCGAAGAGGTAAGCTTCGACAACCCCGATTCATTTTAACGGCTCCGGTTTGCGCCGGCGGCTGGCATTGTCTAAACCTGTTCGAAGGATGGAGCGGGGGCGCGCTGCTTGCGAGGCGGGCATCCGGCAAGGCGAGGAGAGCTATCGGGAGTCGGGCGGACGGGCAGCGAAGCGCCGCCAATCAAGCCGCGCTGGCGCGCGCGGCCTGCCGCTGAAACGCGGGCGCGGCGTATTGCCAACGGCATCAAAGCGCGGGTTTTCACGATCAAGGCCATGCCATGCATGGCCTTTTTTGCGGCCTTATTCATGACGATGGCTTGCGGTCAAGCCTACAGATCAGACTTTGTTCATCTTGACCCGAACTATATTCGGCAACTATGATTCATATCAAAGTTTCAGAAATTCCTGAAAGTTGAGAATGTCATGAATATTCCACCTCTGGTGCAGGCCTTCGTGCTGCACTTCGGCGAGATGGGCAGCCGCTGGGGCATCAACCGCACCGTCGGCCAGATCTACGCCTTGTTGTACGTATCGGAAAAACCGCTGAACGCCGACGAGATCGGCGAGGCGATAGGCTGTTCCCGCTCCAATGTCAGCATGGGGCTGAAAGAGCTGCAGTCGTGGCGGCTGGTCAAGCTGCAGCACTTTCCCGGCGACCGCCGCGAATACTTCTCCACGCCGGAGGACGTGTGGCTGATCTTCAAGACCCTGGCCGAGGAGCGCAAGAAGCGCGAGGTGGAGCCGACGCTGACCATGCTGCGCGGCGCGATCATGGAAAGCCCGGCCAGCGAAGCCGAGCAGCACGCGCAGGCCAGGATGAAGGAGATGTACCAGCTGATCGAACTGGTCACCACCTGGTTCTCCGACATCCAGCACATGGACGTGGAAACCCTGCAGCGGCTGATGAAGCTGGGCTCGCAAGTGCAGAAGGTACTGCAGCTCACCCAATCCCTGTCCCGCCTGGGCAACCGCGATCATGATCGGGAGCATGCCGAATGATGACTGAAATCGATCCCGTCACGCTGGCGCGCATCCAGTTCGCCACCAATATCAGCTTTCACATCCTGTTTCCCACCATCAATATCGCGATGGCCTGGGTGCTGCTGTTCTTCAAGGTGCGTTTCCGCCAGACCGGCGATCAGGGCTGGATGGACGCCTATGGCTTCTGGGTGAAGATCTTCGCGCTGTCGTTCGCGCTGGGCGTGGTGTCCGGCGTGACGATGAGCTTCCAGTTCGGCACCAACTGGCCGGGCTATATGCAGACGGTGGGCAATATCGCCGGTCCGCTGCTGGCCTACGAGATATTGACCGCCTTCTTCCTGGAGGCGGGCTTCCTCGGCATCATGCTGTTCGGGCGGAGCCGGGTGCCGGAGAAGGTGCACACGCTGTCCACCTTGCTGGTGGCGGGCGGCAACACGCTGTCGGCGTTCTGGATCATCGCGCTCAATTCCTGGATGCAGACGCCGACCGGCCACGTGATGCGCGACGGCCGCGCCCATGTGCTCAGCTGGATTGACGTCATCTTCAACCCGTCGATGCCGTACCGGCTGACCCACATGCTGCTGGCCTCCGGCCTGACCGTGGCCTTCCTGATCGCGGGCCTGTCCGCCTACCGTTACCTGCGCGGCGAGCGCGGGCGCGGCATGATGGTGGCCTTGAAGACCGGCGTGTTCCTGGCCGCGCTGCTGATTCCGCTGCAGATGTTCGTCGGCGACATGCATGGCCTCAACACGCTGAAGCACCAGCCGGCCAAGCTGGCGGCGATAGAGGGCATCTGGCATACCGAGAAGGACGTGCCGCTGCTGCTGTTCGCGCTGCCCAACGCCGAAACCCGCAGCAACGATTACGCCATCGGCGTGCCGCAGCTGGGCAGCCTGATCCTCACCCACCAGTGGGACGGCGAGATCAAGGGCTTGAACGAGTTCGCGCAGCATCCGCCGGTGGCCAAGGTGTTCTGGAGCTTCCGCGTGATGGTGGCGATGGGCGGGCTGATGTTGCTGGCGTCGTGGCTGGCCGCCTGGCAGCTGAAGAAGCGCGGCGAACTGAACCCCAAGCTGGCGCGCCTGTTGGTGGCGATGACCTTCTCCGGCTGGATCGCCACGCTGGCGGGCTGGTTCGTCACCGAGATCGGCCGCCAGCCCTGGCTGGTGACCGGCATCCTCACCACCGCGCAGGCGGCGGGGGCGGCCACCGCGCCGATGTTGTTCACCTCGCTGGGCACCTATCTGACCTTGTACGCGCTGCTGCTGGCGGCCTATATCTCGGTGCTGTTCCATCTGGCGCGCAAGGCCGGCGCGCCTGAACTGGCGGCCGCCGCCCAACTGAAGGAGAAACTGGCATGAGCGAGGCTTATTACCTGCCGGCGGTATTCGCCGGGTTGATGGCGCTGGCGATGCTGGTGTACGTGGTGCTGGACGGTTTCGACCTCGGCGTCGGCATTCTGCTGCCGCTGGCCAGCGACGAGGAAAAGGATCTGATGATCGCGTCCATCGGGCCGTTCTGGGACGCCAACGAAACCTGGCTGGTGCTGGGCGCGGGCCTGCTGCTGGTGGCCTTCCCGCTGGCGCACGGCGTGGTGTTCGGCGCGCTGTACCTGCCAGTGCTGGCGATGCTGGTGGGGCTGATCCTGCGCGGCGTGGCCTTCGACTTCCGCGTCAAGGCGCAGGACCCGCACAAGCCGTGGTGGAACGCGGCCTTCGCCGGCGGCTCGATGCTGGCGGCGCTGGCCCAGGGCGTGATGCTGGGCCGTTATCTGACCGGCTTCGCCGACACCTCCACTTCCTGGCTGTTCTCGCTGGTGGTGGGCATCGGCCTGGCGCTGGCCTACGCGCTGCTTGGCGCTTGCTGGCTGGTGATGAAGACCCATGGCGGCTTGCAGGCCAAGGCGATACGCTGGGCGCAGCTGAGCCTGTACGGCGCCGGCACCGCGGTGGTGGCGGTGTCGCTGGTGACGCCGCTGGCCAATCCGGCCATCGCCGCCAAGTGGTTCGCGCTGCCGCAATTCCTGCTGTTGCTGCCGCTGCCGCTGGGCACGCTGGCGCTGTTCGTATTGCTGATCGCCTGCCTGCCCAGGCTGGCCCGCCGCCAGGCCGCCGGCAACGACAGCTTCTGCTGGCTGCCGTTCGCCGCCAGCGTCGGCATCGTGCTGCTGTCGTTCTGGGGCCTGACTTACAGCGTGTTTCCCGAGGTGGTGCTGGGCAAGATGACCATCTGGCAGGCAGCGGCGGACCCGGAGGCGCTATGGGTGATACTGTGGGGCGCCATCGTGGTGCTGCCCTGCATCATCGGCTACACCGCCTTCGCTTACCGGGTGTTCTGGGGCAAGGCCGACAAGCTCAGCTATCAGTAAGAAAGCGAAGGAAAAACAAAAAAGCGCGCCTGCACGGCGCGCTTTTTTTGCGGCTTCATTCCATTTTTGCGTCTTGATGCAAATTTAATGTCATATTATCGTAACGATACTGTCATTTTGCCCGGCCACAATCCGCCGCGTGAATGCCAGCCGCCATAACGATAAATGGAGAAGCCGATGTCCCGAGCCCTGTCCCCCACCTTACGCCGCGCCGCCGCGCTCGCGCCGCTGACGCTGGCCCTGTCCCTGCCGGCGCAGGCCGCCACCGAAATCCAGTTCTGGCATTCGATGGAAGGCTCGCTGGGCGACCGCGTCAACGCCATCGCCGCCCAGTTCAACGCCAGCCAGAAGGACTACAAGGTGGTGCCGGTGTACAAGGGCCAGTACGACGAGTCTCTGGCCGCGGCCATCGCCGCCTACCGCAGCGGCAACGCGCCCGCCGTGGTCCAGGTGTTCGAGGTGGGCACCGCCACCATGATCCAGGCCAAGAAGGCGGTCAAGCCGGTATACCAAGTGATGGCCGACGCAGGCGAGAAGCTGGACGAGAAAGCCTTCATCCCGGCGGTGGCCAGCTATTACAGCGACGCCAAGACCGGCCATCTGCTGTCCTTGCCGTTCAACAGCTCCACCCCGGTGCTGTACTACAACAAGGACGCGTTCAAGAAGGCCGGCCTGCCGGACGCGCCGCCCAAGACCTGGCCGGAACTGGCCGCCGCCGCCGCCAAGCTGAAGGCTTCCGGCATGCGCTGCGGCTACAGCACCGGCTGGCAGGGCTGGGTGCAGCTGGAGAATTACAGCGCCTGGCACAGCCTGCCGTTCGCCAGCCTGGACAACGGCTTCGGCGGCGCCGGCGCCACGCTGCAGTTCAATGGCCCGACCCAGGTCAAGCACATCGAATTCCTGGCCAAAATGGCCAAGGACGGCACCTTCAGCTACGCCGGCCGCAAGGACGAGGCCACGCTGAAGTTCTACAGCGGCGAGTGCGGCATCATGACCGGCAGCTCCGGCTCGCTGGCCAATATCCGCAAGAACGCCAAGTTCAACTTCGGCATGGGCATGATGCCCTACGATCCGGCGGTGAAGGGCGCGCCGCAAAACGCCTTGATCGGCGGCGCCAGCCTGTGGGTGATGGCCGGCAAGTCCCCGGCCGAGTACAAGGGCGTGGCCCGCTTCTTCAAGATGCTGATCTCGCCGGAAGTGATGGCCAAGTGGCACCAGGACACCGGCTACCTGCCGGTAGTGACCGCGGCTTACGATCTGTCGCGCAAGCAGGGCTTCTACGACAAGAACCCGGGCGCCGATATCGCCACCCGCCAGATGCAGAACAAGCCGCCCAAGTCCTACACCCGCGGCCTGCGCCTGGGCTACATGCCGCAGATCCGCACCGTGATGGACGAGGAGCTGGAAGAAGTGTGGACCGGCAAGAAAACCGCCAAGGCCGCGCTGGACAGCGCCGCGCAGCGCGGCAACGAGCTGCTGCGCCGCTTCGAGAAAACCGCCAACTGATCCCTCCGGAAACGGGCGCGCCGCAAGGCCGCCCGTTTTTCTCGATAGAGTCCACGCATGCAGAACCGCATTCATTTTTCCAATCGCTGGCTGGGCTTCGCCTTGATGGCGCCGCAGCTGGCGATCACCTTGATCTTCTTCCTGTGGCCCGCGCTGGAGGCGCTGTGGCAGTCGGTGCAGCAGCAGGACCCGTTCGGCCTGGACAGCCAGTTCGTCGGCCTTGCCAATTTCAGCCTGCTGTTTCATGACCCGCTGTATCTGGGCACCATCCAGACCACGCTGCTGTTCAGCGCGCTGGTGACCTTGCTGGGCACCGGCAGCGCGCTGATCCTGGCGGTGATGGCCAACCAGATCACGCGCGGCAAGCGCGTCTACCAGACGGTGCTGATCGCGCCGTACGCGATCGCGCCATCGGTGGTGGCGGTGCTGTGGCTGTTCCTGTTCAACCCCAGCCTGGGCTGGATCAGCTATCTGCTGCGCGAGGCTGGCTACGAGTGGAACCACGCGCTCAACGGCGGCCAGGCGCTGCTGCTGGTGGTGCTGGCCTCGGCCTGGAAGCAGATCAGCTACAACTTCCTGTTCTTCTACGCCGGCCTGCAGGCGATACCGGCGTCCTTGATCGAGGCCGCCGCGATAGACGGCGCCGGACCCTTGCGCCGCTTCCGCGACTTGGTGTTTCCGCTGTTGTCGCCGACCAGCTTCTTCCTGCTGGTGGTCAACCTGGTGTACGCCTTCTTCGATACCTTCGCGGTGATCGACGCGGCCACCGGCGGCGGGCCGGGCAAGTCCACCGAGACCATGATCCTCAAGGTGTACCTGGAAGGCTTCAAGGGCCTGGACCTGGGCAGCTCGGCCGCGCAATCGGTGGTGTTGATGGCGGTGGTTGGCCTGTTGACGCTGATCCAGTTCCGTTACGTGGAAAGAAAGGTGCAGTACTGATGGTGGAGAACCGCAAAGGGCTGGACCTGTTCTGCCACGCGATGCTGATCGCGGGCATGCTGGTGGTGGCCTTCCCCTTGTATCTGATGTTCGCCGCCGCCAGCCAGGACGCCGATCAGGTGACGCGGGTGCCGCTGTCGCTGCTGCCCGGCAGCCAGCTGTGGACCAACCTCGCCACCGTGCTGTGGAACGGCAGCGGCGGGTTGGCGGTGCCGCTGGCGCGCACGCTGTGGAACAGCTTTGTGATGGCGATGCTGATCGCGGTCGGCAAGATCGTGATTTCCTTCCTGTCGGCCTACGCCATCGTCTATTTCCGCTTCCCCTTGCGCAAGACCGGTTTCGCGCTGATCTTCGCCACGCTGATGCTGCCGGTGGAGGTGCGCATCTTCCCGACGGTGGAGGTGGTGACCAAGATGGGGCTGATCAACAGCTACACCGGCCTGACGCTGCCCCTGATCGCGTCCGCCACCGCCACCTTCCTGCTGCGGCAGTTTTTCATGACGCTGCCCAAGGAATTGATGGAAGCGTCGCGGGTGGATGGCGCGGGGCCGATCCGCTTCATGATCGACGTGGTGCTGCCCTTGTCGCGCACCAATATCGCGGCGCTGTTCGTGATCACCTTCATCTACGGCTGGAACCAGTATCTGTGGCCGCTCCTGGTCACCCACGATCCGGCGATGTCCACCTCGGTGATCGCGATCAAGGGCATGCTGGGCGAGGGCGCGGTGCAGTGGCATCTGGTGATGGCGTCCGCGCTCTTGACCCTGCTGCCGCCGCTGGCGGTGGTGATCGGCATGCAGCGCTGGTTCGTCAAGGGCCTGGTGGACAACGAGAAATGAGAAAGAGCGCCAAATGGCAAAACTGAGTCTGAAGAATATCGCCAAGCGCTATCCCGGCGCCGAGCGCCGGGTGCTGGAAGAGATTTCGGCGGAGATCGCCGACGGCGAGTTCGTGGTCATCGTCGGTCCGTCCGGTTGCGGAAAATCCACGCTGCTGCGGATGGTGGCCGGGCTGGAGAGCACCGAGGACGGCGAGATCCGCATCGGCGAGCGGCTGGTCAACCAATTGGAGCCCAAAGACCGCGACATCGCGATGGTGTTCCAGAACTACGCGTTGTATCCGCACATGACGGTGGCGGAAAACATGGGTTACGCGCTCAAGCTCAAGGGCCTGAAGAAGGCCGAGGTGATGGAGCGGGTGCTGAAGGTGGCGGCGGTGCTGGAGCTGGAGCAGCTGCTGCAGCGCAAGCCGCGCGAGCTGTCCGGCGGCCAGCGCCAGCGGGTGGCGATGGGCCGCGCCATCGTGCGCGAGCCGGCGGTGTTCCTGTTCGACGAGCCGCTGTCCAATCTGGACGCCAAGTTGCGCGGCCAGATGCGGCTGGAAATCCAGCGCCTGCACCGCCGGCTGGCCACCACCAGCCTGTATGTGACCCACGACCAGGTGGAGGCGATGACGCTGGCCGACCGCGTCATCGTGCTGAACAAGGGCCATATCGAACAGATCGGCGCGCCGGACGAGATCTACGACCGGCCGGCCACCACCTTCGTCGCCGCCTTCATGGGCTCGCCGGGGATGAATCTGTTCGACGCGCAGGCGGACGAGCGCGGCGAGCGGCTGCTGCTGGGCGACGGCGTGTCGCTGCCTCTGCCGGCGGCCAACCCGGCGTTGGCCGGCCGCAAGCTGAAGGCCGGCCTCCGTCCCGAGCATCTGCGCGCGGCGGGGGAGGGCGGCGAGGCGCTGAGCCTGCGGGTGGACAGCGTGGAGATGCTGGGCGCCGATAATTACGTGTACGGCCTGCTGGCCGGGCAGAACGTGGTGGCGCGGCTGGCCCACGGCCATCGGCCCGAGCCGGGCAGCCGGCTGGAAGTGACGGTGCGCGCCGAATCGCTGCACCTGTTCGACGCGGAAACACAGAGGAGAATCGAGCATGCCGCAGCATCCCAAGCAAGCCTGGCCGTATCCTGAGTTCGTCGCCCACCGCGGCGGCGGCACGCTGGCGCCGGAAAACACCATTGCCGGCTTCCGCGAGGGCATCCGCTACGGCTACCGCGCCGCCGAATGCGACGTGAAGCTGTCGGCTGACAACGTCTGCTTCCTACTGCACGACGACACCGTGGACCGCACCAGCAACGGCCAGGGCGAAGCCAAGTCCAAGACCATGGCCGAGCTGTCGCTGCTGGACGCCGGCGGCTGGAAGGGCGCGGCTTTCGCCGGCGAGGCATTGCCGACGCTGGCCAATGTGGCTGCGCATTGCCTGGCGCAGGGCATGCTGCTGAATATCGAGATCAAGCCCTGCCCAGGGCGTTTCGAGGAAACCGGCCGGCTGGTGGCGCAAGAAGCCGCGCGGCTATGGGCCGGCGCGGCGGTGCCGCCCTTGCTGTCCTCGTTCGAGATCGACGCGCTGCGCGCGGCCCAGGCCGCCGAGCCGGCGTTGCCGCGCGCCTTTCTGTGCGAGGAGGTTCCGGTGAACTGGCGCGCCATCCTGGCGGAGCTGGATTGCGTGGCGCTGCATTGCGACCACAAGACACTGACCGAGGCGCTGGCGCGCGACATCAAGGCCGCCGGCTACCAGCTGTTGTGCTACACGGTCAACGATCCGGCCGACGCGCGCCGCCTGCTGGCCTGGGGCGTGGACAGCCTGTGCACCGACAGGCTGGATCTGCTGCCGGCGCGCGGCTAACGTTCATTGCGCCCAGCGCTGGAATATCGGCTGCAGCGCGCCGCTCTGCTGCAGCCGTTTCAGCGCCGCTTCGAATTGCCGCGCGCGCGGATCGCCCTTGGCGAAGGCCACGTAGCGCGGCATTTCCACCAGCGGCCTGGGCAGCACTCTCACCAGGCCGGCCGCCTTTTGTTCCTGAACGAAGTACATCAGTTGCACCTTGTCGCCCACGATGACGTCCACCCGGCCGGCCAGCAGCATCGCCACCAGCTGGCGCGGCGAGCCGGCGTGGTCGTCTCGGGTGAGCGGGGCTTTGTCGAATTCGGTGTCGTAGCTGTAGCCGCGCACCTGGCCGATCACATAGGGCTTGAGATCGTCCAGGCCGCGCCAATCCTGCAGCGGGTTGCGCTTCATGGCGACGAACACCGTCTGGCCCTTGCGCAGCGGGCCGGCCAGATCGTACTGCGCGCGGCGCTCCAGAGTGCCGGTGAACACGAAGCCGGCGTCAGCTTCTTTCAGCGCCAGTTGCTGTTTCACCCGTTCCCAGGGCAGCAGGCTGATGCGAAAAGGCTGGCCGGTTTCGCGCATCACCGCGCTGACCAGCTCCACGTCCAGCCCTTGGGGCTCCATATCGTCGGACAGATAGCTGTATGGCTCGAAATTGGCGTCCGCCGCCAGCCGCCAGGGCGGCTTGTCGGCGGCCAGGGCGGCCGCGGCGGCCAATAGCAACACGCACCAGAGCAGGGACTTCATCCGAGCCTCGATTCCTGTGTCGGCGGGCCATCCGGATGGCCGGATTCGGGCCGAATGCTTCAGCTTAGCATTTGGATAGGGCGGCTAAGCGTTCCCCCGAATACATTTTTCAGACAGTCTGTTTGCAATTCGTTTACTTATTTTTGATTGTCAGCATGGGAACTTTATTGCTAGATTTTTGCGCATTCCAGCCCGCCCAGGGCGGAATGATGCGGCTGACATCCCTGCCAGTGTGACTTTCCCCCCACTCGAGCCATTCCGCGCGCGGCCCTCCGCCGGCCTGCCTATCCTTCTATTTTGTTAGGCGCAGCATGAAACGGGGGCCCTGCGGCCGCTCGCAATGATTTCACCCGGCGTCAGACCGGGAGATTGTCCCGCGGCTTCGCGCCGGGGACGCCGATACGCTCAGGACAACAAGGAAAACCATGGAGTTGCTTCATTCTTTGATCAATGCCGTCAACGACGTGCTGTGGGGCAAGGTGCTGATCGCCCTGCTGTTGGCGGTGGGCCTGTATTTCTCGCTGCGTTCCGGCCTGCTGCAGCTGAGGTTGTTCTCGCGCGGCTGGCGCGAAATGATGGGCGGCCGCGGCGGCCATGTCAGCAAGAATGACATCTCGCCGTTCCAGGCCTTCGCCACTGGCCTCGCCAGCCGGGTAGGCACCGGCAACATCGCCGGCGTCGCCATCGCCATCGCCGCCGGCGGACCCGGCGCGGTGTTCTGGATGTGGCTGACCGCCTTGCTCGGCATGTCCAGCGCCTTCGTCGAGTCGACGCTGGCCCAGCTGTTCAAGACCAGCCACCATGACGACACCTTCCGCGGCGGCCCCGCCTATTACATCCAGAAAGGCCTGGGCCTGCGCTGGCTGGGCGTGCTGTTCGCGCTGTGCCTGATCCTGGCTTTCGGCCTGGTGTTCAACGCGGTGCAGGCCAACTCCATCGTCGCCGCGACCGAAGGCGCCTGGGGCTGGAACCGCTACGCGGTGGGCGTCGGCCTGGTGCTGTTGACCGCGCCGGTGATCTTCGGCGGCGTGCGTTCGGTGGCGCGGGTGGCGGAATGGCTGGTGCCGGTGATGGCGCTGATCTATCTGCTGATGGCCTTCTACGTGCTGGCCATCCACGCGGCGGAGCTGCCGGGCCTGGTGGTGCTGATCGTCAAGAGCGCGCTGGGCCTGGAGCAGGCCGCCGGCGGCGTGGCCGGCTACGCGGTCAGCCAGGCGATGATGCTGGGCATCAAGCGCGGCCTGTTCTCCAACGAGGCCGGCATGGGCTCGGCGCCGAACGCCGCCGCGACGGCCACTTCCAAGCATCCTGCCAGCCAGGGCGCGATCCAGATGTTCGGCGTGTTCATCGACACCATGGTGGTGTGCACCGCCACCGCGGCCATCATCCTGCTGTCCGGCGTGCATGATCAGGGCCTGAGCGGCGTGGCGCTGACGCAGAAGGCCGTCGAGTCGCAGTTCGGCCCGATAGGCGTGTCCTTCCTGGCGGTGGCGATGTTCCTGTTCGCGTTTTCGTCCATCCTGGGCAACTACGCCTACGCCGAGGGCAATGTCGAGTTCATCCGCAGCAACAAGCGCGCGCTGCTGGGCTTCCGCCTGGTGGTGCTGGCCATGGTGCTGTTCGGCGCGCTGGCCAGCCTGCCGCTGGTGTGGGACATGGCCGACCTGGCGATGGGCCTGATGGCGCTGATCAACCTGGTGGCCATCGTGCTGCTGTCGCGCTACTTCTTCACCGTGCTGGGCGATTACCAGCGCCAGTTGAAGGCCGGCGTCGCCGCGCCCGAGTTCAAGGCGGACAAGTATCCGGAACTGGCCGCCAAGGTGGAAAAGGGCATCTGGTAAGCCCGCTGGCGCAATCCGCGCTTTCCATGAGCAAGCCCGCCGTTTCCGGCGGGCTTTTGCGTTTGGGGCCGTTCGAAAGACCGCGAGCAGACGTTAGGGTTGATCGCCCAGCAGGTAGCGATGGCTCATCGCCTTGAAGTGGTCGCCGCCCGATTTCTCAAGCAGCTCGAACAGCACCATCTCGCGGCTGACGATGACCGCGCCGGCCGCGCGCATCCGCGCCGTCGCCAGTTCGATGTCGGCGGGCTTGCGGCTGGAGATCGCGTCGGCGACGACGAAGACCCGCTTGCCGACGGCCAGCAACTGCAGCACGGTCTGCAGCACGCAGACGTGCGCCTCCATGCCGCAGACGATGATCTGCTTCTTTTCCGTCAATGCCGGCGGCAGGCAGTCGGCCGCCACGCAGGAGAAATGCAGCTTGTCGACCGTCTGCGCGTCGGGCGCGGCCTCCCGCAGCGCGGCCAGCGTGCCGCCCAGGCCGCGAGGGTATTGCTCGGAAAACACAATGGGCAGGCCGTGGTCGCGTGCCACGCCTATCAGCCAGCGGCTGCGCGCCAGCAGCCCCTCCGCATCATGCACCGCCGGCAACAGCTTGTCCTGGATGTCCACTACCAAGAGGCCGGCTTCCTGTCTTTGCATCAGCATGTTCCGCTCCTGTCGATTCGAGGCTACAGCTTAACGCCAAAGCGGAGGCGAGGGGCTGGGGCGGCGCAGAAATATGCCTATGTGTTGTTCGATTGGCCAGCCTGCCAGCGGCTGGCCATTTTGCCGACCAGCTGGCGGCCGGGATTGCCGGCACGGATCCATTCTTCGGGCGGGAACAGATCGAACAGGCCCACCTTGAACAGCGTCGGCACCGCCAGTTCCAGCTGGCGCTCCACTTCGCCGCGCTCGCCCTGGTTGTAGGCGGCGATGTTGACCAGCATGGCCGCGACGGTACCGGTTTGCACTGTGCTGCCGTCGCGCAGCTTCACCGCCGGCAGCGTCTCGCCGTCGGCGATGACTTTGCGGTTGATCGCGGACAGGGCTTCGGTGTGCTGTACATGTTTCATGGCTAACTCCTTGCGTGGAATGAGCGCCCAGTATCGCGCTGGCAGGATTGGCCTGCTTTCCATATAGTGCCAATAGATATCTATAAAGGGCCAATATGGAGCGAGCCATTCTGCCGGGACTGACGGTGGCGGCGCTGCGGCGCGGCGCCGGCGATCAGACCGCGCGCCATGTCCACGCCGAGGGGCAGCTGGCATGGGCCAGCGAAGGCGCTTTGGAGCTGGAGGCAGACAGTCGGCGTATCCTGCTGCCGGGCGGTTGCGTCGGCTGGATTCCGCCTGGCATGCCGCATGGCGCGCATTATCATGGCGAGCTGCGCGGCTGGAGCCTGCAGCTGGATGCCGCCTGGCTGCCGGATCTGCCGCCGGACCTGCGCGTGTGGCGGGCCTCGCCGCTGCTGCAGGGCGTGTTCCAGCGGCTGGGCGCCTGGCCGGCGCAGGCCGACGCGGACCCCGCCCGGCGGCTGATCGGGGTTCTGGCGGACGAGCTGGCCTGGGCCGAGCCCTATCCTGCCAGCCTGGCCTGGCCCAGCCATCCGGCGCTGCGCAAACTGGCGGAAGCGCTGCTGCATGATCCGTCGCTGGATTGGGATCTGGAGCGCTGGGCAGGTCATGTGGGCATGTCGCGGCGCAGCCTGATCCGCCATTTCCGCGCGGAAACCGGCATGGGCGTCGCCGAGTGGCGCGAGAGGCTGCGCATGCTTCGGGCCAGGGCGCTGCTGGCCGAGGGGCGGTCTGTCAGCTACTGCGCGGCGGAGCTGGGCTATGCCGGCAGCAGCGCCTTCATCGTCGCTTTCCGCCGCTGCTTCGGGGAGACGCCGGGGCATTACTTGTCTGCATAAAAATTATATTGCAATGCACAATAGTTATTTGGCATGATGATCTGCCGGGCCTGACGGCGATCCCGCCTGTGCCCATCAACTCAGAGCCTGTCCGCCATGGCTCCCAGGAGACCATCATGTCCCAGTCTTACCTGATCCGTTCCGTCGAACCGTCCGACGCCGCCGCCATCCACCGCATCAAGACCGCGCCGGGCGTTTATCCCGATACTTTGCAGTTGCCGCACCAGCCCCTGTCCGTCACCGAGAAGCAACTGAATGAGCGGCCGGCCAACATCCATCACCTGGTGGCCTGTGCCGATGGTGAAGTGGTTGGCTCGGCCGGACTGATCGTCAACGAAGGCATGCGGGTGCGCCACAGCGCCGACCTGTTCCTGGTGGTGCGCGACGACTGGCAGGGCAAGGGCGTCGGCGGGGCCTTGATGCGCGCCGTCGTCGATCTGGCCGACAACTGGCTGGGCCTGATCCGCATCGAGTTGAAGGTGATCCACGACAATGCCCGCGCCATCGCGCTGTACGAGAAGTTCGGCTTCGAATACGAGGGACGGCTGCGCCAGGAACAGCTGCGCGCCGGCAAGCTGGAGGATGTGCTGGTGATGGGCCGGCTGAACTGGCCGCGGAGGGCTGAGCCATGAGCGACTATCGAATCCGCCATGCGGAGCCGTCCGACGCCGAGGCCTTGAACGCGATGTTCAGCGACCCGGCCGTGTTCGGAGCCATGCTGGGCCTGCCTTGGCCATCCTTGAGCAGGCGGCGCGAGTGGCTGCAGAAAAACGAGCATGGCAGGGTCGTGCTGGTGGCGGTCGACGGCGACGGCCGGGCGCGGGGCTGGGCCGGATTGATACCGCTGGGCCGCGAGCGTCTGCTGCGCGCGGCGGAGCTGGGCATAGGCGTCGACGCCGGCTTGCACGGCCTGGGCATAGGCTCGCTGCTGATGGCCGCGGCGCTGGAGCAGGCCGACGACTGGCTGGGCCTGCGCCGCGTCGAGCTGACGGTGTTCGCCGACAATGCCCGCGCCCAGCGTCTGTACCGCAAGTTCGGCTTCGTCGAGGAAGCCAGGATGCGCGCCTACGCGCTGCGCGACGGCGCCTACCACGACGTGCTGGCGATGGCGCGCTTGCGAGAGGAGGGGGCGCGATGAGCGAATTCCGCATCCGCCACCTGGAGCTGGGCGACGCGGCGGCGCTGAGCGAGCTCTATGCCGACGCCAGCGTTTATGGCAATACGCTGCAACTGCCCTATCCATCGGAGTGGAAGCTGGGGGCGAGAATGGATGGTTTGCTGCGAGCCGGCCGCTATCAACTGGTCTGCGAAGCGGATGGGGGCAAGATGGCCGGCAGCGCCGGCTTGTGGCGCCTCGATGATGAGCGCTTGTCGCATATTGCCGGCCTGGGCATTGTCGTGCACCGCGGCTGGCAGGGGCGCGGCGTCGGCAAGCTGCTGATGGCGGCCTTGCTGGACCTGGCCGACAACTGGATAGGTTTCGAGCGGATCGAGTTGACGGTTTATCCCGACAATCTGGCGGCGCAAGCCTTGTACCGCCGTTTCGGCTTCGTGGAGGAGGCGAGGATGCGCGCGCACTCGTTCCGCGACGGCGCTTACCACGATGCCCTGTTGATGGGACGCTTGCGCGGCGGCCGCGTCTGAAGAAGGTGGTGCGGGTATGAGAAAACGCGCCGCGGACCATCCGGTCCGCGGCGCGTTTGTCTTGCCAGTGGGAGGCGCTTACTTCTGGGCCGGAGCCTGTTGTTGCACTTGCTGTTGGGACTGGCCTTGCAGCTGGGCATCCATGCGGTCGCGCATGGCTTTCATATTGTCGTTGCCTTCGCCGGCGATGGCGGCGCCGGACAGCAGGATCAGGGACAGGGCGGCGATGGCGGTTTGCTTCAGCATGGTGGTTTCCTTTCAGTGTGTGGATTGCCAGCTTTCGCTTATGCATCAAAAATATTGATGTCTTATTTCGAGTATCGCTGGCTTCTTGTTACGGATACCATTCTAGGACGGACATCTCTGCGATAAAATCGGAAAGAACCGAACGATACATTCAAAAAAATTGAATTAGGTGTGGCGATGAAACTGACTCTGGAAGCGATTCAGGTGCTGGATGCGATCGAACAGCACGGCAGCTTCGCCGCGGCGGCCGAGGCGTTGTTCAAAGTGCCTTCGGCGCTGACATATACCGTGCAGAAGCTGGAGCAGGGCCTGGGCGTGGCCATTTACGACCGCAGCGGCCACCGCGCGCGGCTGACGCCGGCCGGCGAGCGCTTGTTGAAGGATGGCCGCCACCTGCTGGACGCGGCGCGCCAGTTGGAGCTTCGGGTCAGCAAGCAGGCCCAGGGCTGGGAGGACAGGCTGCGCATCGTGGTCGGCGACCTGGTCGGCTTCGAACAACTGTTGCCGACCATCGCCGATTTCGATCTGTTGCAATCGGACACGCGGCTGCATTTCATCCGCGAAAGCTTTGGCGGCATATGGGATGCGTTGTACGACGACCGCGCCGACCTGGTGATAGGCGCGCCCAACCAGCCGCCACCAGGGGATTACTTCACCCGCGACATCGGCGACTACGATTTCGTGCTGGTGGCCGCGGCCAGCCATCCGCTGGCGAACGAGCCGGAGCCGGTGCCGCCGCATGCGCTGCGCCGCTACCGCGCGGTGGCGGTGGGCGACACCTCCCGCCGGCTGCCGGCGAGAACCGGCGGCCTGCTGGAAGGGCAGCAGGTGCTGACCGTGCACAGCAGCCAGGCGAAATTGAAAGCCATCGTCGCGGGACTGGGCACCGGCCACCTGCCGCGCTCGCACGTGCTAGCCCATCTGGACCGCGGCGAACTGGTGGAAAAGGCGGAAGAGGAAAGCGGAAGCTTCCCGCCGATGTGCTTCGCCTGGAAGCAGGAACAGCCGGGGCGGGCGATGCAGTGGTTCATCCAGCGGCTGGAGCTGGCGGTGGAGCGGGGCGAGCTGTATGTATGAGAGCGCCGCCGGCGGGCCGGCGGCGTGACTGCGCTCAGCCGTCGGATGGGATGGAGTTGTTTTGCGGAATCATCGGCGCCGGCTGGCCATGCAGCTGGGCGTCCATCCTGCCGCGCATCGCCCACATCACGGACAGGCCATCGCCGGCCATGACGGAGCCGGAAAGCGTCAAAAGCGCGAGAGCGGTGACAACGAGGGTTTTCAACATGGCTTTCTTCCTTGTTCTTGGCTTGGAATCAGGCCGCGTCAAGCCGCTGTGGGCAGGTGTTGCTGGTTTGGGCAGCAGTTTGGCTACGGTCTACCGCGCCGCGGCGTAGGGCCGCGGCGCTGATTTCCAGTGTAGACCTTGTCAGGCGCATTGACGTGTGCCCAGTTGTGAAAGATTTTTAAATCCAATAGTTTATGTAAACGTGTTGAAGCCGCGCTAGATGTCTTGTCCCTCGACGATGCCGTCATGGCTGGCCGCCTGGCGCGGCAGGATCAGGTTCAGGATGATGGCCAGCAAAGAGCACAGGCCGACGCCGGACAGCGCGAAATCGCCCAGCTTCAAAGTCAGGCCGCCGATGCCGGCGGTCAGCACCACCGAGATGATCACCAGATTGCGCGGCTCCATCAGGTCCACCTTGGCCTCGATCAGCGTCTTCAGGCCGATGGAGGCGATGGTGCCGAACAACAGCACCATGATGCCGCCCATCACCGGCATCGGAATGGACTGCAGCAGCGCGTTGAACTTGCCGAAGAAGGCCATGCAGATGGCGAACACCGCCGCCCAGGTCATGGTCACCGGGTTGAAGTTGCGGGTGATCATCACCGCGCCGGTCACTTCGGCGTAGGTGGTGACCGGCGGGCCGCCGATCAGGCCGGCCACGCACACGCCCAGGCCATCGCCGGCCAGCGTGCGGTGCAGGCCGGGGGTCTTGGTGTAGTCCTTGCCGGTGACGCCGCCGATGGCCATCACGCCGCCGATGTGCTCGATGGCCGGGGCGATGGCCACCGGCAGCATGAAGGCCGCCGCCGCCCAGTTGATCTCCGGGCTGTGGAAGGCGGGCGCGGCGAACCACGGCGCGGCGGCCAGCTTGGCGAAGTCCACCGCGCCGAGGAAGGCGGCGGCGATGTAGCCGACGACGACGCCGGCCAGAATCGGCACCAGCTTGAACATGCCGCGGGCGTAGATGGACACCACGATGGTGGTGGCCAGCGAGATGGCGGCCAGCAGCAGCGAAGTTTCATACGGCAACACCTGCTTGCCGCCGGCCTGGCCCATCGCCATGCCGGAGGCTGCGGTGGCGACCGATAGGCCGATGATCATGATCACCGGGCCGATCACCACCGGCGGCAGCAGCTTGTTGACCAGCGCCATGCCGCGCCAGCGCACCACGGCGGCGAACACGAAGTACATGAAGCCGGCGGCGAACAGGCCGAACATGGTCGCGCCCTGGCCCCAGGTATGGATGGAGTAGATGATGGGGCCGATGAAGGCGAAGGAGGAGCCGAGGAAAATCGGCACCTGGCGGCCGGTGCAGACCTGGAACAGCAGGGTGCCGAGGCCGGCGCCGAGCAGCGCCATCGCCGGATTCAGGCCGGTGAGCAGCGGCACCAGAACCAGCGCGCCGAAGGCGACGAACAGGATCTGGGCGCCGGACACCGCCAGCTTGAGTTGTTGCATCATCATTCTTCCTTGTTTTGGTTTTGTAATCTTGTAGTCTTCACACGGCGCAATACATCACCGCCTGCGCCAGCGTATTGTCCACATCGGCGGCCACCATGCTGCGGCTGCGGAAATCCAGCACCATCCGCTGCACCGCCTCGTAGCATTCATAGTTCGGTTTCGGTTGGTAATGGATGTCCACGCCCAGCCGCGCCGCCACTTTCTTCACCGTCGTCGGCTTGATGCAGACGTGGAGCTGCGGATCGAAGCAGGCCAGAAAGCAGCTGACGATCGGCCATTTGGCGGCGTTGGCTTTGGGGTCCATCCGCGCCATCGCCAGCGTGTCGACATAGGCGGCGAAGCTGTCCGGGCCGAAATCATGAAGCACGTCGCGCAAGGCCTGGACGAAGGGCAGGTTCAGGTCGCGGTTGTCCATGTAGTTGCGGAAGGCGATCTTCTCGAAGGTGCTGACCGTGGTGGCCAGCGAGATGATCTGGCGGCAGGCGTGCGTGGCGTCGGCCAGTTTGCCGCTGGCCAGCGCCGTGTCCAGCTTGGCGCGGGTCAGTTCGCTCTGGCACAGCGCCTCGGCCTTGGCGTAGCTTTTGTGTCTGCGCGCCAGCGTCTGCCAGTCAGGGTCTTGAAAGCCGCCCGGGAAGCGGGCGAGAAAGTCGGCGTCTATCGCGGCGTAGCGGTCATCCATGACGTTCATCCTTCATCCTTGCGGGCTTGCAAAAAAGCCGCCGGCTGCGGAAGCAACGGGCGGCTGATTGGGTGCATGGCGCTCAGGCCTGCTTGGTGCCGAAGATTTTGTCGCCGGCGTCGCCGAGGCCGGGGATGATGTAGCCGTGCTCGTTCAGATGGCTGTCGAGCGAGGCGGCATAGAGCTGCACGTCCGGGTGGGCGTCGTTGACGATCTTCACGCCTTCCGGCGCGGCCACCATCACCACGGCTTTGATGGTTTTGCAGCCATTGCGCTTCAGGAGGTCGATGGTGGCGATCAGCGAGCCGCCGGTGGCCAGCATCGGGTCGATGATGATGGCGATGCGCTCGTCCAGGTTGCCGACGAATTTTTCAAAGTAGGACACCGGCTCCAGCGTCTCTTCGTTGCGGGCCAGGCCCACCACGCTGATCTTGGCCGAAGGCACCAGGTCAAGCACGCCGTCCAGCATGCCGATGCCGGCGCGCAGGATGGGGACCACGGTGACTTTCTTGCCCTTGATCTGCTTGACGTCGATCTTGCCGCACCAGCCGTCGATGGTGACGGCTTCCAGTTCGAAATCGCGGGTGGCTTCGTAGGCGAGCAGGCGGGCCAGCTCCTGGGTCAGCTGGCGGAACTTCATGGTGCTGGTGTCGGCTTCGCGCAAAAGACCCAGCTTGTGCTGTACCAGCGGATGATCAACGATGGTGATGTTCAATTTCGGCTCCCTACCTTGGCAAAAAGCTGCTTGCCCGCGATGGCAAACAGCTTTCAATACATATGACAGCGGCAGCCGCAAGGCTGCCGTGGATGGTATGGGGCATCATTCTAACGCGGATGGCCGCCAAAACGCAAAACCCGGCCGGGGCCGGGTTGCTGGAAAAGCTTACAGGTCTTTCAGCAGATCCTGCAGTTCGCCGTTCTGGAACATCTCGTACATGATGTCCGAACCACCGACGAATTCGCCCTTCACGTACAGCTGGGGGATGGTCGGCCAGTTGGAGAAATCCTTGACGCCCTGGCGGATGTCCGGATCGCGCAGCACGTCCACGGTCAGGAAGTTGTCCACGCCACAGGCTTTCAGGATTTGCACCGCGCGCGAGGAGAAGCCGCACTGCGGGAACTGGGCGGAACCCTTCATGAACAGCACCACCGCGTTGTTGGCGACGGTCTGCTGGATATCTTGTTGAATCGACATGTATTGAATCCTTGCTGTTGGCCGGCGCTATTTCCGCCGGAAATACCCGATCATTTCAATAAGTTATTTTACGTGCGGGCGGCAGGCTGGTCAATTTGGCCGGCCTTGGCCTGCCACTGCGGCAGGAACAGCCGCACCTGGCCCTCGTACAGCGCGCGCCGGGCCACCAGCCGCGATACCGAGGCCGCCACCAGCGCGGTGGCCATCAGCGGGATGATCATGCCCGAGGTGTCGGTCATCTCCATCACGATGACGAAACCGGTCATCGGCGCCCGCGTCATGCCGGCGAAGAAGCCCACCATGCCCAGCAGCACCACCATGGTCTGCGGCAGGAAGGGCATCAGCTGCGACATGTTCAGGCCGAAACCGGCGCCGACGGCCAGCGACGGCGCGAACATGCCGCCGGGCACCGCGCTGATGTGGCTGACGAACATGCTGATCAGCTTCAGCACGCCGTAGTCCTGCAGCGCCGCGCCGTGGCCCTCGATGATGTCGCGGGCGCGGAAGTAGCCGGTGCCGAAGGTGCTGCCGTGGCTGATGATGCCGATCACCGCCAGCGCCAGGCCGCAGCCGGCGGCGAAGCGCACCGGGTAGCGGATGCGCCAGCCGTGCAGCGGGCCGGGCAGCCGGGAGGACAGCGCCAGCAGCACTCGGCAGGCCAGCCCGCCTATCAGGCCGCCGACGACGCCGCAGATTGGTATGGCCAGCCAGGCCTGCTTGCTGTCCATCGCCACGTGGACGATGCCGAAGTAGTTGTAGTTGCCGTTGATGGCGAAAGTGGTGAGGCCGGCGACGATCACCGACAGCAGGATGGTGGAGCTGGCGCGCATGTCGAAGGCGCGGCCCATTTCC
Source organism: Chromobacterium indicum (assembly GCF_039708975.1). Classification (NCBI taxonomy): domain Bacteria; kingdom Pseudomonadati; phylum Pseudomonadota; class Betaproteobacteria; order Neisseriales; family Chromobacteriaceae; genus Chromobacterium; species Chromobacterium indicum. The sequence continues at coordinate 154,124 of NZ_JAYFSJ010000002.1, read as the reverse complement.
TCGATGGCGAACACGATGCCGGCCAGCGGCGCATTGAAGGCCGCGGCCACGCCGGCGGCCCCGCCGGCCAGGATGAAGCTGCGGGCCGCGCCGTCGTGGCGCTGCGCGGCCTTGCGGTTCAACGAATACTTGATCGCCGCGCCCACCTGGACGATGGGACCCTCGTAGCCGAAGGTGGCGCCGGAGCTGATGCCGATCAGCGTCAGCAGCACCTTGCCGAAGGCGGCCTTCAGGGTAAAGCAGTATTCGCGCAGCTTGTGCATGCCGGGCTCCAGCGCGGCGATGGATTGTGGAATGCCGCCGCCGGCGGAGCTGGGGAAGAAGCGGTGCATGATCCAGATCGCCAGCGCCAGCCCGGCCGGCGTGATCAGCAGGCTCCAGTACGGCGACGCGTCGTAGGCTTTGAAGAACAGGTCATGCGACCAGTGGCTGCCCCGGGCGAACACATAGGCCACCAAGCCGATCAGGATGGCCGCGATCCACACCGGCACCTGGCGCCGCCATTGCGCGGCGGACAGGTAGAGGTAACGCAGGCGGCGGTTGATGCGCTGGCGTCTGGAACGGCTGGGTAGGTGGTCCTGCATCGGGCGGGCGGCTCCTGGGGGCGTTAAACGCCGGTTTTTAAATCACTCTTGTCTAATATACTATGATCCGGCCTCGAATACGAGCGCGGCCCGCCTGCGCATGGCAAGCGGGCCGCCGCTGATAGCCTTGTCCTGCTTAGGCCTGGCTGCGTTCCAGCACCGCGGTGAAGAAACCGTCTGTGTTATGCAGATGCGGTTTCAGCTCCAGATAGTCGCCGCATTGCAGCGGGATTTTCTGCTCGGCCAGCACTTCGTCCATCTTCACCAGCCTGAAGTCGGCGTGTTCGGCGAGGAAGGCCTCGACGATGGCCTGGTTTTCCTGCGGCAGCAGGCTGCAGGTGGCATACACCAGGCGGCCGCCGCTCTTCACCAGCCGCGAGGCGGAGGCGAGGATGGACGCCTGCTTGGCGTTCAACTCGGCCACGCTGTCCGGGCTCTGGCGGAATTTCAGGTCCGGGTTGCGGCGCAAGGTGCCCAGGCCGGAGCAGGGCGCGTCCACCAGCACGCGGTCGGCCTTGCCGGCCAGGCGCTTCACCTTGGAGTCGTTCTCGTGCGCCAACAGCTGCGGATGCACGTTGGACAAGCCGGAGCGGGCCTGGCGCGGCTTGAAGTTGGCCAGGCGCTTCTCAGAAACATCAAACGCATACAGGCGGCCGCTGGATGACATCTGCGCGCCCAGCAGCAGCGTTTTGCCGCCGGCGCCGGCGCAGAAATCCACCACCATTTCGCCGCGGCGCGCGCCGGTGATCAGGCCCAGCAGCTGGCTGCCCTCGTCCTGCACCTCGAAGGCGCCGGCCTTGAACAGCTCGTGCTTGGACAACGCCGGCTTGTCTTTCAGACGGATGCCCAGCGGGGAGTACGGCGTGGCTTCGCAGGCGATGCCGTCCGCGTTCAGGCGGTCCAGCAGCTCTTCGCGCTTCATCTTCAGCGTATTGACGCGCAGATCCAGCGGCGCCATCGACATCAGGCCCTGGCCCAGCGCTTCCACCGCTTCCGGCGTTTGCTCGCCCAGGCGCTCGATCACCCATTGCGGCAGCTCGGCCCGGATTTCCAGGCTGTCTTCCAGCGTCTTGCCCTTGACCGTGCCCAGCCATTCGCGCTCGCCGGCGCTGGTGGCCTCGGTCAGCTCCTTGACGTTCAGCTTGTTGAACTTCATCAGCGCCACCAGCGCCAGGCGGCGCGGCGTGGCCTTTTCCGGCGCGATCAGCGCGCGCAGCTGGATCAGGCGGCGCAGCGCGCCGAAGGCGGTCTCGGCGATCAGATGGCGGTCGGCGCTGCCCAGCTTGTTGTGCTCGCGGAAGTAGGCGGACAGCACGGCGTCGGCCGGGCGGTCGAAGCGGGTCATCTGGCCGATGACGGTTTCCAGGTGTTTCAGTTGGCTATGGCTAATGTGCATTCTTGTTCCGTATCGTCGGTTGCGGCGGCAGTTCCCACTGCCGCTTGCCGTTCACGTCTACGCGGATCGCTTTCAGTTCGATCCGCTTGTCCTTGTCGGCGCGGATGATGCGCACCGGCAAGTTGGCGAAATCCGGGGCCAGCCAAAATTCGGTGAAGTCTCCGTCGCCCTGGGCGCGGAACACGATCACGCGCATCTTGCCGGCGCCGGTGTCGTAGTCGAAGGCGCCGTTCGGCGCCATCGGGTATTCGTAAACCTTCTTGGCGGTGGTGATCTGTATCGGTGCATGGCCCAGATCGCCGCCCTTCAGCGCCAGCTGGAAAGCCAGGCTGAACGCGTCCTGCGCGCCGGGCTTCAGCGGCAGCTGCTTGTCTTCGCCGCTGCCGTAACGCAGCAGGCCGGCGTCGTAATCGAAGCGGGCCGCTTCCTTCAGATCCCCGCCGCGGAATGACTGCATGCTGTCCGGCCGCAGCCCGGACTTGCCTATCGTCCCTAGTGCAAGATAGCGCAGCTTGGGGCCGATGAAAGGACTGACCGTGATGTCCAACTGGTAACGGCCCTGGCTGCGCTGCCAGTCCAGATCGCCGAAGCCGAGCATCGCGCTGTTCCAGTACCCTTGGTAGCGGATCTTGGCGGCGGCGGGGAACTGCCGCAGCGGCGCGTCCGGGTGGATAAGGCCGGCCTTGTCCGCGCTGTTCTCGCGCGGCGCGTTTTCCGCGACCGGCGCGCTGGAGGCTTGCTCCGCCGTTGCTTGCCGTGGGGCTTCCGCAGCGGGTTCGGAGCTGACTTGGGGCGCCGAAGCGGTTTTGGCCGCCGGGGCCGAGGCTTCCGTTTTGGCCTGCTCCGCCGGCTTGGAGGCTTCGCGCTTGCGGGCCGGCTTGGGCTTGGGCTTCGGTTTTGGCTTCGTCGTCTCAGCCGGCCGCAGGCTGACGCCGGCGGCGGCCGGATCGCGCGGCGGCGGCGTCTCGTCCAGCCGCATCGCCTGCATCTTGACGTCTATCTTCTCAAGCTTGGGCTCGTCAGCCGGCGGCGCGCTGATCGCGGGCAGCAAGTCGGAGCCGAGCAACGCGAGGTGCAGCAGCAACGACAGGACAAGGGCGATCAGCAGCAGACGGCGACGGGTCATTTAGGCCTTGCTTGAGGGTACGGGCGACAGCAGGCTGGCGGCGGCTCCGGCGCCGCTGGCCACCTTGCCGTCCACGACGGCGATCTCGCCGGCGGCGAAGCGGCGCACCGCTTCCGGGTACAGCTGGTGTTCCAGTTTCAGCACGCGCGCGGCCAAGCTGTCCGGCGTGTCGCCGTCCAGCACGCTCACCGCGCCCTGGGCGACGATGGGGCCGTGATCCAGCTCGGCGGTGACGAAGTGTACCGTGCATCCGGCCAGTTTGCAGCCCATTTCCAATGCCCGCTCATGGGTGTGCAGGCCGGGGAAGGCCGGCAGCAGTGACGGGTGGATGTTGAGCATCCGGCCCTCGTAGCGGCGGGTGAAGCCTTCGGTCAGGATGCGCATGAAGCCGGCCAGCACCACCAGATCGGGCGCATGGGCGTCGATGGCCTCGGCCAGCGCGGCGTCGAAGGCCTCGCGGCTGGCGTAGGCCTTGTGGTCCAGCGCCGCCGTGGCGATGCCGCGTTCGGCCGCCCAGGCCAGGCCGGCCGCGTCCGGGCGATTGGCGATCACCGCCGCGACGCGGGCGTCTGGAATGCCGGCGTCGACGATGGCCTGCATATTGGAGCCGCGGCCGGAAATCAGGATGACGATGTTTTTCATGGCTCTTGTCCGGAATGGCTTGCCATTCCTGTTCGTTGCGATTGCGCCGGCTTGGTTCCATCCGCCCGGCGATAAACGACAAGCGCCGCCGGCGGGGCCAGCGGCGCAGGGCGCTACTTGCGGAAAAGCCTTAGGCTATCTGGGTCTGGTGCTCGTCGCCCGCGCGCTCGCGCACCTGGCCGAGGCGGTAGACGGTTTCGCCGGCTTCGCGCAGCAGCGCCATCGCCTGTTCGGCGTGTTCCGGCGCCACCACCACCACCATGCCGATGCCGCAGTTGAAGGTGCGGTACATCTCCTGGATGTCCACATTGCCTTCGCGCTGCAGCCACTGGAACAGCTTGGGCAGCTGCCAGCTGGCGGCGTCGATCTGGGCGACGGTGCCCGCCGGCAGCACGCGCGGGGTGTTCTCGGTGATGCCGCCGCCGGTGATGTGGGCCATGCCCTTGACCGGCAGCGCTTCCATCAGCTTCAGCAGCGGCTTGACGTAGATGCGGGTCGGGGCGATCACCGCGTCGCGCAGGGTCTTGCCGCCGTCGAACGGCGCGTCCAGCTCAGGCTGCGCGCGGTCGATGATCTTGCGCACCAGCGAGTAGCCGTTGGAGTGCACGCCGTTGGAGGCCAAGCCCAGCACCACGTCGCCGGCGACGATGTCGCGGCCGCTGATCACCTTGCTCTTTTCCACCACGCCGACCGCGAAGCCAGCCAGGTCGTACTCGCCGGCGGGGTACATGCCCGGCATCTCGGCGGTTTCGCCGCCGGTCAGCGCGCAGCCCGCTTGTTCGCAGCCGGCGGCGATGCCCTTGATCACCTCGGTGGCCTGGGCCACGTCCAGCTTGCCGCAGGCGAAATAGTCGAGGAAGAACAGCGGCTCGGCGCCCTGCACCAGGATGTCGTTGACGCTCATCGCCACCAGGTCGATGCCGACGGTGTCGTGGCGGTTCCAGTCGAAAGCCAGCTTGAGCTTGGTGCCTACGCCGTCGGTGCCGGAAACCAGCACCGGCTCCTTGTACTTCTTGGAGATCTCCACCAGTGCGCCGAAACCGCCGATGCCGCCGAGCACTTCCGGGCGCATGGTGCGCTTGGCAAAAGGCTTGATGTTTTCGACCAGCGCGTCGCCGGCGTCGATGTCTACGCCGGCATCACGGTAACTGAGGGACGTGGTGTTCAAGATAATCTCGCTTTCTGCAAACTTGAAATATTTTTACATCAAGCTTTCGCCGGTGCGAAAGCACTGTATTTTAACTGAAAATCGGCAAAAAGGCTGATGCGGCGGACAGGCTTTTTCCTTTGCGGCCTTGATTTGCCGATGTCATCAATCTTGTCCGGGAAAATGGCGGTTCCAACGGCGGGCCGTATCGTCGTAAAATCGAGCTTATTGATGTCAGCACGCAACGCAGCACCGCAAACTTTGGACCAGCTCGTACTCGATCTCACGCCCACGCCGCTGCCGGCCTTCGACAACTTCCTGGCCGAGCGCAACCGTGAAGTGATCACCGCACTGACCGCCACCGAAGGCGAACGCTTCATCTATTTATGGGGCGAGCCCGGTTGCGGCAAAACCCATTTGCTGCAGGCCTGGATCGCCCACGCCGAGCGGCTGGGGCGCGCCGCCATCTATCTGGACGGCAAGGGCGACCACTTGCCGGACTTCGCGCGCGAGGCCAGCTTCATCGCGGTGGACCATGTCGACGACCTGGCGCCGGACGACCAGATCATGCTGTTCTCCTTCTACAACTCGCTGAAAGAGGGCGGAGAGGGGCGGCTGCTGATGGCCGGGCGCAAGCCGCCGGTGGCGCTGTCGGTGCGCGACGACTTGCGCACCCGCCTGGGCTGGGGCCTGGTGCTGGAGGTGAAGGCGCTGTCGGATGACGACAAGCTGGCCGCGCTGCGCAGCCACGCCGCCAACCGCCAGCTGTCGATACCCGACGACGTTTACCGCTACCTGCTCACCCACTGGCGGCGCGACCTGACCAGCCTGATCTCGATGATAGACATGCTGGACCGCTACTCGCTGGCGCTGAGGCGCCCGATCACCGTGCCGCTGGTGAAAAACGTTTTGCAAACCGCCACCCCGGAATCATGACGACAGCCACTCCCGCCAAACGCAGGCTCGCCCTGTTCGACCTCGACCACACTCTGATCGCCGGCGACTCCGATTTCGAATGGCCGCGCTTCCTGATCAAGCGCGGCATTCTGGACGCCGCCCAGTACGACGAGCGCAACAGCTATTTCTACCGCCAGTACCAGAACGGCACGCTGGACATGAACGAGTACCTGGCGTTCATCCTGGCGCCGCTGACGCGCTTCTCGCGCCATCAGCTGGACGAGCTGCACGCCGATTATCTGGAAAACCACATCAAGCCGCTGATTCCGAACAAGGCGCGCGAGCGGCTGGCCGCCCACCGGGCCGAGGGCGACCAGATCGTCATCATCACCGCGACCAACCGCTTCATCACCGGGCCGATCGCCCGCGAGCTGGGCGTCGAGCACCTGATCGCGATCGAGCTGGAGCAAGACGCCGACGGCAATTACACCGGCCGCCCGACCGGCGTGTTGAGCTTCAAGGAAGGCAAGATCACCCGCATCGAACAGTGGCTGGCGGAGCGCGGCGAGAGCTGGGACAGCTATGCCGAGAGCTTCTTCTACAGCGACTCGCACAACGACCTGCCGCTGATGAAACTGGTGGACAATCCGGTGGCGGTGGACGCCGACGACAAGCTGCGGGCTTATGCCGAGGAGCATGGCTGGCCGGTGATCTCGTTGCGCGATTGATTGGGGCGCGGCCGGCAAAACGCCTGGCTGATGTACTGTTTTAACGGCCTGCCGCCTTCGTGGCAGGCTGTTTTCTTATCGGCAGAAAGGAACGCATGATGGACGCCCTGCAGGATTTTCTATGCCGCGCCGAGGCGGTGCTGTCCCGGCTGGAGCCGATGCTGCCGCCGCCGCGGCGCGAGCCGGATTGGAGCGCGCAGGCCTTCCGCTGGCACCGCCAGGGCCTGGCCGGCTGGCTGGAGGCGGTGCATGAGCCGCATTCGGTGGAGATGGGCCGGCTGGCCAGCGTGGATGTCCAGCGCGAGCAGCTGCTGGCCAACACCCGCCAGTTCGTCGAAGGCCTGCCGGCCAACAACGTGTTGCTGACCGGCGCGCGCGGCACCGGCAAGTCGTCGCTGGTCAAGGCGCTGCTGCCCGCGTTCGGCCGCGAGGGGCTGCGCTTGATCGAGATCGACCGCGAACATCTGGCCGATCTGCCGCAACTGGTGGAATTGCTGGTCGGACGGCGGGAGCGTTTCATCCTGTTTTGCGACGACCTGTCGTTCGAGCACGGCGACGCCGGCTACAAGGCGCTGAAGAGCGCGCTGGACGGCGGCCTCTCGCGCCGCTGCGACAATCTGCTGGTGTACGCGACATCCAACCGCCGGCACCTGCTGCCGGAACAGATGAGCGAGAACCGCGAGGGCTGGCTGCATGACGGCGAGATCCACCCCGGCGAGGCGGTGGAGGAGAAGGTGTCGCTGTCGGACCGTTTCGGCCTGTGGCTGTCGTTTTATCCGTTCGATCAGGACGCCTACCTGGCGGCGGTCAAGGAATGGCTGGGCCATTTCGGCCTGAAGTGCGGCGACAAGGCCGAGCGCGCGGCGCTGCAGTGGAGCCTGTCGCGCGGCAGCCGCTCCGGCCGGGTGGCCTGGCAGTTCGCCTGCCACTGGGCGGGCAGCCAGAAACTGGCCAAGAAGGCCGGCAGGAAATGACCCGGGCGGCATGCGCCCATACACAGATTGAAGACATGACGAGCGACAAGATCATAGACGTGGTAGCCGGCGCGCTGATGCGGCCGGACGGCAGTTTCATGCTGGGCAGCCGCCCGGAGGGCAAGCCCTACGCCGGTTACTGGGAGTTTCCCGGCGGCAAGGTGGAGCCGGGCGAGACGCCGCTGGAGGCGTTGAAGCGCGAGTTCCACGAGGAAATGGGCATCATCGTCACCGCCGCCACGCCGTGGCTGACCAAGATCCACCATTACGAGCACGCTTCGGTCCACCTGCGATTCTTCCGCATCTGGGACTGGCAGGGCGAACCGCAGCCGCGCGAGGCGCAGTCCTTCGCCTGGCAGCGGCCGGGCCGCTACACGGTGGAGCCGATGCTGCCGGCCAACGGGCCGATACTGAAATCGCTGGAGCTGCCGGCCTGCTATGCGATCACCTGCGCCGCCGAGATCGGCGTCGAGACGCAGCTGGCGCGGCTGGCCGAGCGCGACTGGGGCATGGTGCAGGTGCGCGAGCATGAGATGGGGCATGAGGAGTTGGCCGATTTCGTCGCCCGCGCCGCCGCCATCGTCCGTCCGCGAGGCGGCAAGCTGGTGGTCAACGCCGATCCGGCCTGGCTCACCGGCTGGCCGGTGGACGGCGTGCATCTGACAGGCGCGCGCCTGGCCGCGCTGGCGGAGCGGCCGGCGTTCGACTGGGTGGGCGCGTCGATACACGGCGCGGTCGAGTTGGCGCGCGCAGGCGAATTGGGCCTGGACTACGCGCTGTTGAGCCCGGTGGCGCCCACCGTCACGCATCCCGGCGCGGCGCTTTTGGGCTGGGATGGTTTCGCCGCCTGTCTGGCCGATGGGGTGCCGCTGCCGGTGTACGCCTTGGGCGGCATGAGCGTCGAGGATCTGGATCTGGCCCGCCTGCATGGCGCCCATGGCGTGGCGCTGATGCGGGGGGCATGGCGATGACGGCCAAGCAGCGCAAGCTGCTGATCCTGGGCGCGGCGCTGCTGGCCTTCGGGGCCGTCAAGTTCGGCCTGATCTACTACTGGTATCTGCATAACAGACAGCCGGCCGCGCCGGCGGCGCAGGCGCTGTCATGCGACATCGAACGCGGCGCCTGCGCGCTGCCGGGCGGCGGCGCGCTGCGTTTTTCCGCCCGGCCGTCCCATGGCCAGCCTTTCGAGATTCGGCTGGACGGCGTGGCGGCGGATGCCGCCCCGACCGCCGACTTCACGATGCCGGACATGGACATGGGCTTCAACCGCTACACTTTCGTTCGCGACGGCGAAGGATGGAAGGCCAGGGTGATCCTGCCGATGTGCGTCAGCGGCAGCCGTGACTGGAGGGTGGAAGTGAAGGCGGGCAAGACGGCGTATCTGCTGCCGTTCCGCGTGCGCTGAAGGCGCTGGCCGGCCCAATGAAAAAAGCTCCCTTTCGGGAGCTTTTTCGCGCCAGGGGCGGTTTACTTGGCTGCGGAGGCTGCCTTGTGTTTTTGATGCGCGGCGCCGGAGGCGTGTTTCTTGTGCGCTTTTTTCTTGTGGTGCTTCTTGTGCTCGGCCTTGTGTTCCATTTTCTTCTCGGCGGCCGGGGCGGAAGCGGCCGGCGCGGCGAAGGCGGAAGTGGCGAAAGCGGCAGCGATCAGAGCGGTCAGCAGTTTTTTCATGGTATTTACCTTCCAGGAAGACGCTTATTGGTATTGGAAAGCCAAGCTATGGCGCCGGGCTGGCGCCCGGCCTTGCTATGAGCCGCGCCGGCTGGCGAAGTTCATCCCATGATGCTGACGGATGCGTAATTTATTGTAAATGGCATATGGGCCAGTCTGTCAGCCCAGCCAGTAGCTCAATACCACGCCGGCGAATACCGCCGCGCCGACGCGGTTGTTGTCGAGGAAGGCTTTGAAGCATTTGGCGCGGTCGCGGTCCTTGATCTCGAAGTATTGCTGCGCGATCAGGCCGACGGCGGCGGCCAGGCCCAGGTAGTAGGGCCAGGCCAGCTCCAGGTGGAAGCCGATGCCGCACATCAGCACGAGGAAGGCGGCATGGCACAGCATGGTGCCGGCGACGTCATAATCGCCCATGGTGATGGCCGAAGTCTTGATGCCGATCTTCAAATCGTCCGGCTTGTCGGCGATGGCGTAGGCGGTGTCGTAGGCCACCACCCAGAACAGGTTGGCCAGCAGCAGCAGCCAGGCGAGCGGCGGCACCTCGCCGGTTTCGGCGGCGAAGCCCATCGGGATGCCGAAGGAGAACGCCACGCCCAGATAGGCCTGCGGCATCGGGAAGAAGCGCTTGGTGAACGGATAGCTGGCCGCGATCAGCACCGCCGGCACGCTCAGGAGCTTGGTCAGATTATTCAGCGGCAGCACCAGCAGGAAAGACAGGATGGCCAGAAGGGCGGCCAGCAGCAGCGCCTCCTTCTTGCTGACCGCGCCGCGGGCGAACGGGCGCTGGCTGGTGCGCGCGACGTGGGCGTCGTAGTCGCGGTCGGCGTAGTCGTTGATCACGCAGCCGGCCGAACGCATCAGGAAGGTGCCCAGACAGAAGATGGCGATGATGGACAGGTGGGGCGCGCCATGGGTGGCGATCCACAGCGCCCACAACGTCGGCCACAGCAGCAGCAGGGTGCCGATCGGCTTGTCCCAGCGCATCAGCTGCCGATAGTTTTCGTAGCGGTCGCGAACGGCGGCGATCGAGATCACAGGAAATCCTCCAAGGCGGGCAGGAACAGCTCGGTCAGCAGCAGCGGGGAGCCGCCCAGCAGGAATCGGCAGCGGCGGGCCGGGTAGCCGGCCGCCGGCTGGACGCGGCCGGCGGCGGCGGCCAGCGGATGGCCGCCGGCCAGCAGCGCGTAGCGCAGCGGATCGCGGACGAGCTCGGGCAGTTCGCCGAACAGCGTCAGGCCCAGCGAGCGGCTGCCGCGCCGCAGCACCGGCAGCCAGGCCGGGCAGTCGGGACGGGCGGCGCTGCGGGCGAACACCACCGGCGCGTCGTCCAGGGTCAGCAGCACGTGGCGGGCGTATACCGGCTCGCCTTCGGCCAGATCCAGCGCTTCGGCTTCGTCGGCCTGGACGCGGTCCTCGCCCTGGCTGAGCACGGTCACCGCGAAGCGGCGGCCGCCGGCCTGCAGCCGCAGGCTCAGCGAGGCGGGTTCGGTCAGGCAATCCTGGAGGGAATCGGGCAGGGCGGGGGGCGCGGCGCGCCACAGGGCATCGTTTACCATGGCGCGCATTATGCCAAAAGCCGCGGGGGCTTGTCGCCTGCGGCGATACCCGGCGCGGGGACTTGCCGTTATCATGCTCAGAGCCTGCCCACGGTCTTTTTCGCGCGGCGCAACCTGGCCGGCACGGCAAGCGCCGGCGAAAAGCGGCCGCTGCCGGAAAAAGACCGCGGGCAGGTTTTTCGTGCATTGGAGGGGAGGGCGTATGCTGGACCTGCTGTTGTGGCTGCTGGGTTACCAACTGGCCGGAGAGGCGCTGGTGCGCTGGATGGGCTGGCCGATGCCGGGCCCGGTGATGGGGCTGTTGCTGCTGTTCGCCACATTGTGGCTGCGCCGTTCGGTGCCGGAGATCCTGCAGCGCGAGGCGCCTCGCTTTCTCAGCCACATGTCGCTGTTGTTCATCCCGGCCGGCGGCGCGCTGCTGGCCTACGCGCCGATGCTGCGCGCGCATGGCTGGGAGCTGGCGCTGATCATGCTGGCCTCCTCGCTGGCCACGCTGTTGGCCACCGGGCTGGTCCTGAAACTGCTGCTGCGCGGGAGGGGGCATTGACGGCGGCCTGGCTGGACTCGCCGCTGACCGGCGTTTTCGTCACCTTGCTGGCCTACCGGCTGGCGCTGGCTGGACATCGCCGGGGCCATGGCCATCCGCTGGCCAATCCCGTGCTGCTGGGCGTGCTGTTTGTGCTGGCCTGGCTGCTGCTGAGCGGCAGCACCTATCAGCAATACATGAACGGCGCCCGTTTCATCCAGTTGCTGCTGGGGCCGGCGACGGTGGCGCTGGCGGTGCCCTTGTACGGCAATCTGGCGCGCTTGAAGAAAGCGGCGTTTCCCTTGCTGGCCAGCATCGCCGCTGGCGGCCTGGTCGGCATGATCAGCGCGGCGGGCCTGGGCTGGTGGCTGGGCTTCGATCAGCCGGTGCTGGCGGCGCTGGCCACCCGCGCGGTGACCACGCCGATCGCGATGAGCCTGGCCGGCGGCCTGGGCGGCTCGCCCGAGTTGGCGGCGATGTTCGTCATCGTGTCCGGCATCGTCGGCGCGGTGATGGCCCCGCCGCTGTTCAAGCTGCTGGGCTGGGACGACGACATGCTGCTGGGGGTGGCCACCGGCGTTTCCGCGCACGGCATCGGCACCGCCCGGCTGTTCCAGCTGTCCGAGACCGCCGGCGCCTTCGCCGGGTTGGCGATGGGGCTGAACGGCGTGTTCACCGCGCTGGCGCTGCCATGGCTGGTGCGGGCGCTCGGGCTCGGTTAGCATGCGGGGGCGCGCAGGGCCCGGCATCGGGACAGACCGGCGCGCAGTCATAAGGAGAACGACATGGATCTGATTTTGTGGCGCCACGCCGAGGCCGAGGACGGCATCGACGATCTGGCGCGCGCGCTGACCCGGCGCGGACAGCAGCAGGCCAGCCGGATGGCGTCCTGGCTGCGCGACAGGCTGCCGGACGATTACCTGCTGCTGGCGTCGGAAGCGAAGCGCTCGCAGCAGACGGCCGCCTATCTGGCCAAGAGCTACGAGGTGATGCCGGAGCTGAACCCCGGCGCGGACGTGGACGAGGTATTGCAGGCAGTGGGCTGGCCCGAGGCGGGGCGCACGGTGGTGGTGGCCGGCCATCAGCCCTATATCGGCTGGCTGGCGGCGCGGCTACTGTCGGAGCAGCAGCAGATGTGGAGCGTGAAGAAGGGCTCGGTATGGTGGCTGAATCGCCGCGAGCGCGGCGGTTATGAGCAGGTCAGGCTGAAGCTGATGCTGACGCCGGGGATGCTCGAGCCGTGAACCCCGAACCTTCCCCCTGTCCCTGTCCGACGCCCCGCATTGCCGGGGCGTCGTCTTTCGCGCCGCGGCCTACGCGGTTTGCGCCAGCTGTTCCCTCAACTCCAGGCTGACCTGCACCATCGCCGCCAGCGCGGCATCCACCTCCGGCCAGCCGCGGGTTTTCAGGCCGCAGTCCGGATTCACCCACAGCCTCTCGGCCGGAATCACCTTCAGCGCCTTGTCCAGCAAAGTCCGGATTTCGCTGGCGGACGGCACGCGCGGACTGTGGATGTCGTAGACGCCGGGGCCGATGGCATTGGGATAGCGGAAGCGGCCGAAGTCCGTCAGCAGCTCCATGTCGGAGCGCGAGGTTTCGATGGTGATCACGTCGGCGTCCAAGGCGGCGATGGCCGGCAGGATGTCGCCGAATTCCGAGTAGCACATATGGGTGTGGATCTGCGTCGCGTCGTCTACGCCGCGGCTGGACAGGCGGAATGCCTCGCCGGCCCAGGCCAGGTAGCCTTCGCGGTCGGCGCGCTTCAGCGGCAGGCCTTCGCGTATCGCCGGTTCGTCGATCTGGATCACGCGGATGCCGGCGGCCTCGAGATCCCGCACCTCGTCGTTCAGCGCCAGCGCGATCTGGCGGCAGACTGCGCTTCTGGGCAGATCGTCGCGGACGAAGCTCCACTGCAGGATGGTGACCGGGCCGGTCAGCATGCCCTTCACCGGCTTGGCGGTCAGGCTTTGCGCGTAGCGCGCCCAGTCTACGGTCATCGGAGCTGGGCGGCCGACGTCGCCGAAGATGATGGGCGGCTTCACGCAGCGGCTGCCGTAGCTTTGCACCCAGCCGCCGGCGGTGAAGGCGAAGCCGGTCAGCTGTTCGCCGAAGTATTCCACCATGTCGTTGCGCTCGGCTTCGCCGTGCACCAGCACGTCCAGCCCCAGCACCTCCTGGCGGCGGATCGCCAGCTCGATTTCCTGCTCCATCGCTTGCCGGTAGTCGGCGGCGGACAGCTCTCCCTTCTTGAACGCGGCGCGGCTGGCGCGGATGGCCGGCGTCTGCGGGAAGGAGCCGATGGTGGTGGTGGGCAAAGGCGGCAGTTTGAGCCAGGCTTGTTGCCGTTTGGCGCGGACCGGGTAGGCGCTGGCGCGGCGGTCGGCGTTCGCCGGCAGCGCCGCCAGCCGCTCGGCCACCGCCGGGTTGTGGATGCGCGGGCTGGTTTGGCGCTGCGAGCGGGCGAAATCGCTGCCGGCCAGCTCGTCCGAGACGGCGGCGCGTCCTTCCTCCAGCCCGCGTTTCAGCGTTTTCAGCTCGTTCAGCTTCTGCACGGCGAAAGCCAGCCAGGTTTTCAATTCGGGATCGAGCGCGGTTTCCGCGGCGGCGTCGAAAGGACTGTGCAGCAGCGAGCAGCTGGGGGCCAGCCACAGCCGGTTTCCCAATGTTTCCGCCAGCGGCCGCAGGCGGGCGAGCAGGGCGGACAGGTCGGCGCGCCAGATGTTGCGGCCGTCTATGATGCCCGCGGACAGCACCTTGTCGGCCGGATAGTCGGGCAGGAAGGCGGAAATCTGCTCCGGTGCCCGGATCAGGTCAAGGTGCAGGCCGGCCACCGGCAGCGACTTCAGCAGCGCTGCGTGCGCGGACACGTCGCCGAAGTAAGTGGCCAGCAGCAGCTTGGGCGCGGACGGGCTCAATTGCGCGTAGGCCGGCGCGAAGGCGTCCTGCCATTCCGGCTCTAGATCCAGAGCCAGGATGGGTTCGTCGATCTGCGCCCATTCCGCGCCGGCGGCGCGCAGCGCTGCCAGCAGTTCGCGGTAGGCGGCCACCAGGCCGGGCAGCAGCGACAGCTTGTCGAAAGGCTCGCCTTTGGCCTTGCCCAGCCACAGCAGGCTGAGCGGCCCCAGCAGCGCCGGCTTGGCGGCCACGCCCAGCGCGCGCGCTTCGCGGATCTGGGACAGCAGACGCTCGGGCTGCGCGGCGAAGGCGGTGTCGGCTCGCCATTCCGGCACCAGGTAGTGGTAGTTGGTGTCGAACCACTTGGTCATTTCCAGCGCCGGCTGGGCGGCGTTGCCGCGCGCCAGTTCGAAATATTGCGCGGTGGTGAGCGTAGCCGCGTCGAAGCCGAAGCGCGGCGGCGCGGCGCCGACCAGAAGCTGGGCGTCCAGCACGTGGTCGTACAGCGAGAAATCGCCGACCGGGCTCAGCTCGACACCGGCGCCTTTCTGCAGCAGCCAGTGCTTCTGGCGCAGCTCCTTCGCGCCCTGCAGCAGCGAGGCTTCGTCCAGCTCGCCCTGCCAATGGTTTTCCAGCAGGGTTTTCAGTTCGCGCTTGGCGCCGACGCGGGGGAAGCCAAGCAGGTGGGTGGGGTGGCTCATGCGTGCGTTCCTGTTTTGTTTTGTCGTGATGGAACAAGCATCTGTCATTGCGGTGTATGATTCAAACTCATTATTTTGCTGTTCAACATGAATGAAATCGATGATGAGCGTGCTGGAACTGAGGCATTTGAAGAGTCTGCTGGCATTGGCCGAAACCGGCAGCGTGTCGCAGGCGGCGCAGCGGGTATTCCTGACGCAATCGGCGCTGTCGCATCAGCTCAAGCAGCTGGAGGCCGCCTATGGCCTGACGCTGTTCGAGCGCAAGACCCAGCCCTTGCGTTTCACGCCGGCCGGCGAGCGGCTGCTCAGGCTGGCGCGCGAGCTGCTGGCCCAGGTGGCGGCGGCGGAGCGCGACCTGGCGCGCATCCGCCAGGGCGAGGCGGGCGAGGTGAGGGTGGCGGTGGAGTGCCATACCTGCTTCGACTGGCTGATGCCGGCGATGGACCGGTTCCGGCGCAACTGGCCGGCGGTGGAGCTGGACATCGTGTCCGGTTTTCACGCCGATCCTGTCGGCCTGCTGCTCAGCGACCGCGCCGATCTCGCCATCGTGTCCGAGGCGGAGCCGCAGGCCGGGGTGGTCCATCTGCCGCTGTTTTCCTATGAGATGGTAGGCATCGCCGCGCGCGAGCATCCATTGGCGGCGAAAACGGCGTGGAAGGCGGAGGATTTCGCCGCCGAGACGCTGATCCACTATCCGGTGGCCGACGAGATGCTGGACCTGCTGCGCAAGCTGCTGCTGCCCGCCGGCGTCAATCCCGCGCGGCGCACCGCCGAGCTGACCATCGCCATCATCCAGCTGGTGGCCAGCCGGCGCGGTGTGGCGGTGCTGCCGTACTGGGCGGTGCAGCCTTATCTGGAGCGCGGCTATGTGGTGGCCCGCCAGGTGGGGGAGGAGAAGCTGCGCAGCGAGTTGTACGCGGCGCTGCGCGAGGACGACGCCGATCGCGCCTATATGCAGGACTTTGTGCAGACGGTGCGGGATAGCAGCTTCGCGACCCTGCCCGGCCTATCGCGGCTGGAGGCCTGAGCGGCCGGCTTCGGTCCGCAGCATGGGCAGCAAGGCGTCCAGCCGTTGCCGGCATTGCGGGCGCAGCCGGCGGCTGTTGGACGCCATCGCGGCGGCGCCGCCGATGTCCCGCACCGCTTGCTGGAACGGCGCCCAGCCGGCCAGCAGCCACGCCGGCTGGGGAGAAGAGGCCGGGCAGGCCGCCGCCGCGGGCGCGCCGGCGCCGCACAGTTCGCGCAGCCTATCGTTGGCTCGCGCCAGGATGTCTTTTTCCGCTTCCGCCATTTCCACTTTCTCCAGCCGCAGCAGATAGATGCGGGCGGCCAGCCAGTCTGCCTCGTCGCTCAGGCGGGCCGGCGTCGGCCTGACGCGCGGGCGTCGGGCGGCCAGCAGCATCGCCAGCGTGCGGATCTCGGGCAGCATCGACTCCAGCAGCCAGCCGCTGTGGCGCTGCCGCGACAGCCAATCGGCCAGCGGATGGCGGGCAAGATCCAGGCTCAGGCCCAGGCATTCGCCGTCGCGGACCAGGGCGATGGGTTTCAGCTCGGCTCGCCGCGGCTCAGGGAAAGCCAGGATGCCGATATGGTTTTCAAATGGTCTGTTTCCTGTTGGCGACATGGCGGAGCTGCGCGGGAGGCCGCGTCCTGGTTGAGTTATGGTTTGATCGACATCAATGACATAAGGAAATAAACAATTAACTTATTCCCAAAATGAATATTTCGTTTGACTTCGGCGGGCATTGTTGCGCACCATATATTTGAAATCAATATATTTTTATGAATTAAAATTATATGGGAGAGGAATCGATGTCGGCCAGGCAACTGGATGTCGGCGAATTGATCAATCGCGAGCGCTTTTCCGCGCGGCAATGGCGCATCCTGATCCTCTGCTTCCTGATCGTGCTGTGCGACGGCTTCGATACCGCCGCCATCGGCTATATCGCGCCGGCGGTGATCCGCGACTGGGGCGTGGCGCGCACCCAGCTGGGGCCGGTGATGAGCGCCGCGCTGTGGGGGCTGGCCGCCGGCGCGCTGCTGGCGGGGCCGCTGGCCGACCGGATCGGCCGCAAGCGCGTGCTGCTGGGGGCAGTGTCGCTGTTCGGCGCGATGAGCGTCGCGGCGGCCGGCGCCGCCGACCTGTCGGCGCTGGCCTGGCTGCGCTTCGCCACCGGCCTAGGGCTGGGGGCGGCGATGGCCAACGCGGTGACGCTGATGTCCGAGTATTCTCCGGAGCCGCGGCGGGCCTTCATCGTCAGCGCCATGTTCTGCGGCTTTCCGCTGGGCGCGGCCTGCGGCGGGCTGCTGGCTTCGTGGCTGGTGCCGCACTCAGGCTGGCGCAGCGTGCTGCTGCTGGGCGGCGTCGCGCCCTTGTTGCTGCTGCCGGCGATGTGGCTGTTGCTGCCGGAGTCGCTGCGCTTCCTGCTGCTGCGCGGCGGCGACGGCGAAGCCCGCCGCATCCTGAAGCGGCTGCTGCCGAACGCGCCGCTGGGCGATGGCGACAAGCTGGTCGTGCGGGAGGAGAACAAGACGCCGGGATTGCGGCTGGTCTGGTCCGCCGATTACCGGACCGGCACGCTGCTGTTGGCGGCGGCCTATTTCATGGGTCTGCTGATCTTCTATCTGCTGACCAGCTGGCTGCCCATCCTGATCAGCGACAGCGGCATGGATTTGCGGCAGGCGGCGCTGCTGACCGCGCTGTTCCCGTTCGGCGGCCTGCTGGGCAGCACGCTGACCGGCTGGCTGATGGACCGCTACGACGCGCACCGGGTGCTGGCGCTGGCCTATCTGCTGACCGGCGCGCTGGTGTTCTGCATCGGCCAGGCGCTGGACAACCACGGCCTGCTGGCGCTGACCATCTGTCTGGCCGGCATCGCGATGAACGGCGCGCAGGCGTCGATGCCGTCGCTGGCGGCGGCTTACTATCCGACCGCGGGCCGGGCCAGCGGCGTGGCGTGGATGATGGGGATAGGCCGCTTCGGCGGCATCGCCGGCGCCTTGCTGGGCGCGACGCTGCTGAAGCTCCACTTGAGCCTGCCGCTGTTCTTCGTCCTGCTGTCTTTGCCCGCGTTGCTGGCCGCCGCGGCCTTGCTGCTCAAGCGGCGCGCCGTCGCCATCGGAAGGAGGGCTTGGGCATGAACGGGAAGACGATAGCTAGCGTGCTGGAGACGGTGCGGCGCCAGGCTCTGCCGGCCGACGACCGCGAGTACTGCGTCGCCCTGCACGACTATGTGCGCGATCAGGTGCGTTTCGGCTTCACCACCGGTTTCGAAAGCGTGACGCCGGAGCAGACGCTTATCCTGGGGCGGGGGCATTGCAACGCCCAGGCCGACCTGCTGTGCGCGCTGCTGCGCGGCGCCGGTTTCGAGGCCGGCCTGCGCTTCGTCGCCTTGGACAAGCGCATCCTGCGCCACGCGGTGCCGGCCCCGGTGCTGTTCTGCCTGCCGCCCAAGCTGTTCCACGCAGTCACCCAGGTCGGGCTGGGCGGCCAGAGGCTCAATATCGACAGCTATATCTTCGACCGCTCGGGCTTTCGCCAGCAGCGGGCGCGCTTGCGCGCGGCCGGTCTGGAGCGCGGATTCGGCCTGGGGCAGGGCGCGGTCTGCGATTGGAATGGCCGCGGCGATGCGTTCTCCCAGGCCGAGCCGGGAAACCTCGCGTCGGACAACCCCCGGTTTTCCACGCTGGCCGAGGCAGTGGCCAGCCGGGCCGGCAACAATACCCTGCTGGGCGTCCATTTCAACCAGTGGCTGGCCTGCGTGCCGACGCCGCTGCGCCGCGTCAGCGAGCGCTATCTGAACAGCCGCCTGGGGCCCGCCATGACTTAGCGGCCGCTGCGGCGTCGTGGCCGGCCTGTGGGCCGGCGTCTGATTGCAAGTTCAACGAGGAAACAAACCATGTTGCCTGTAGCAAGGATTGCTCGCGTCGTCGAGCAGGCGTCGCTGCGTCCGTTCTATCCGCGCCATTGGGGCGCGGAGCGCGGCCAGATCATGCAATGGCTGCGCGACGGCGAGTATCACCGGGTGCCGGTGATCCGCAAGCAGGATCTGTCCAATCACTGGGACGAATTGATGGAGTACGGCGACTTCACCGACGTCGTCAGCTCTTCCGGGACCACCGGCCGGCCGGTGGAACTGCCGGTGCATCGGCTGCAAGAGATGGTGTGGGTGGATTGCGTGGCGCGGGTGCTGACCGAGCTGGGCGCGAAGCCCGGCGACCGCATGCTGCACCTGCTCAGCAACAACGACATGTTCACGCTGGGGCCGCTGGTGCTGCAGGCGGCCAAGAAAGTGGGGCTGGGGCCGTTCCGCTGCTCGCCGCAGCGCACGCGGCGCATTCTGGACGTGGTGCATTACCACCAGCCGGCTTTCGTGGTCGGCAATCCGGTGGTGATGCTGGAGCTGGCGCAGACCATGGGCGCGGACTTTCCGGCGCCGGAGTGCTTGCCGGACTACGCCTATTTCGGCGCCTGCGGCGCTTTCGACGCCGACAACCGGCCGACGCCGGTGGCGCAGAAGGTGATGGAGCTGTGGGGGCTGAAGGACGCGCTCAACGAATACGGCTGCAGCGAGCTGGGCTCGGTCGGCCACGAGTGCCTTCAGCATCGCGGCTTCCACATCAACGACGACGCGGTCCACGTCGAGCTGATCGATCCCGAAACCGGGCTGCCGGCCGCGCCGGGCCAGCCCGGCGAAGTGGTGGTCACCTCGCTGACCCTGCCGCGGGGCTTCATCGCGGTGCGCTACGGCACCGGCGACATCGCCAGCTGGCTGGACGACAGCCCCTGCGACTGCGGCCGCCGCAGTCCGCGGCTGGGCGCCATCATCGGCCGGGTCGACCACCAGCTGAAGATCCAGGGCCAGACCGTTTACCCGGACCTGATCTTCGACGTGCTGGGCCGGGTGGACGGGATAAGCAATGAACTGGTGGTGCGCTGTCCGGATGATCAGGGCGGCCAGCGGGTGGAGGTGTGGCTGTCCGCCGAGTCGGGAGGTGGCGCGGACATCGTCCGCCGGGTGGGCGAGATGCTGCTGCAGCGGCTGGCGGTGGCGCCCAGCCTGCGCCTGGTGCCGTCCGATCTGATCCAGAAGCTGAAGCAGGACAAGATGGCCAGCGGCAACGGCGTCAAGGTGCCGCGCTTCATCGATCTGCCGCTGCCCGTCCATGCTTATCTGTGAGGGATTTCCCATGACGCCATTGCTGCCGGCGCCGGGCCTGCTGTCCGGCTTGAGCCTGAAACTCGAATACCTGAACCCTTCGCTGTCGATCAAGCACCGCTCGTTGCCGACGACGCTGCTCGAACGCGCGCGCGCCGGCCGGATAAGCCGCGACGCGACGCTGGTGATCATGACCGCCGGCAGCGCTGGGGTCAGCGTCGCCTGGGCGGCGAGCCAGATAGGCTGCAAGGCGCTGCTGCTGATGCCGGACAGCGCGCCGGACAGCGTGGTCAATTACGCGCGCTGGCTGGGGGCCGAGGTGGAGCGCCGTCCGCATCCGCAGCTGCAGGAGCTGCTGGACGCCCATCGCGGCATGCCGGGCAGTCATGTGGTCGAGCAATTGAGCGACACGGAATTGATCGGCCATTACCGGGAGGTAGGGGAGGAGCTGCTGCGTCAGGCGCCAGGGCTGACGGCAGTGACGGTGTCGGCCGGCACCTGCGCGTCGCTGATGGGCATCGCCGAAGCGCTGGCGCCGGCCGGGGTGCCGGTCTACGCGGTGGAGCCGGCGGAGGCGGCGGTGCTGTCTGGCGAGCCGTGGCGGCCGCACAATATCCCGGGCCTGGCGCCGCCGGCGCCGACGCGGCTGTTCCGGCGCGAGGCGGTGGCCGGCATCGTGCCGGTGGCGTCGGAGCTGGCCTGGAGCGCGGCGCGCGAGGCGCTGGCCGCCTGCGGCGAGCCGGTGGGGCCGTCGTCCGGCGCGGCCATCGCCGCCGCGCGCATGCTGCGCGGCCGCGGCGTGGACGGCGATATCGTCGCGGTCTGCTCCTCGCACATGGTCACCAGCCTGTGAGGCTGCATCAGGCCGGTGCCGGGGTGGTCCGTCTCCCGCCGCCCTTGCTGGGCGCCGGGCCGGCGCGGCCGGCCATCGAGATTCCCTGGCGGGAGGCGTGGCCGGTGGCGCCGGAGGAGATCTGCGCCTGCAGCCGCGAGGCGCTGGTCCACCATGGATACATGACCGGCGCGCTGCAAGCCAGCCGTGGTTGCTCGCTGCGCATCCGCCGGTTGTGGCAGCGCCACGACGCGCGCCGGCTGGAGCGCAGCATCCTGCTGCTGGACGAGCGGCAGCACTGCCATGTGGCGGCCTGGATCAAGATAGAACTGCTGGCTTTCGAGCCGCGGCTGAAGCGGCAACTGGTGGAGTCGGACCTGCCGTTCGGCAGCATACTGGCGCGGGCGGGCATCCGCCCATCGTTCTCCGGCCGACAGTATTTCGCCTTGCCCGGGCTGTTCGCCGCCAGCGGCGCCATCGCCTACCGCCGCTGCTGCGACGGGCATTACGGGCGCAGCCATTGCATGCTGGGCGAGGATGGCAGGGTGCTGGCCGAGGTGTACGAAGCGCTGCCCTGAGCGCCGCGCGGAAGCGCGGAGGCCTGCGCCTCGGCAGGCTGGTTCAGCGCAGCGTGTGGGTCAGCAGGTAGTAGGCGATGTACAGCCAGCTCAGGAAGCCGTGAATGATCGCCCACAGAATGGAATGATTGGCCGACCATGACAGGGCGACCGCGATCAGCGTGCCCAGAGAGAAGCCGTATCCAGCGCGGCGCGTGTTCATGATTGGGAGACTCCTGCAAAAGTGGATGGGGCCAGTGTACGGCCATCGGCCATATCGTGGCATGATTGACTTCAACGCGGCCGGCGGGATTTCGTATGCATGCCGCGCGGCATGGCTTGGACCGCGCCGGGCTTTTTCAATCCAGAATTCAGGTGACAGATGGGCATCAAACGACTCAACCATGCCGTGCTTTATGTCAGCGATGTGGCGGACAGCGCGGCTTTTTACCGCGATGTGCTGGGCTTTCGCCCCAAGGGCGACGCCGCTTCCCGCCGCGCGGTGTTCGCGCAGGCCGCGCACTCCGACAACGACCATGACCTGGCGCTGTTCCAGCTCAATCTGGGCCAGCAGCGTTCGGGCCCTTTCAGTCCGAGCGGCGTGACGCCGGCGCCCCATCAGCCCAGGGCCGGCCTGTACCACCTGGCCTGGGAGGTGGACACCATCCAGGAGCTGAAGCGGATACGCGACCATCTGGCCGAGATCGGCAAGCTGGGAATGGAAGAAGACCACGGTGTGCACAAGAGCGTGTACGGCCATGACCCGGACGGCTTGTTGTTCGAAGTGTGCTGGTTTGTGCCGGAGGCGGCGCTGGACGCTCGCGACCGCGAGCCCGGCGACGGCCGGCTGGATTGGGCGCGCGAGCTGGCCCGCGGCGCTTAGCCGTTATCCGGCAGGTAGGCCGCGCGCAGCCGCGGCAATTGCCGCCACAGGCATTCGGTCTGTCGCGGGTGGCGGTGGGCGTAGCCGCGGCTGAACACCCAGTAATAGGTTTTGCTGAGCAGGGGAGGCGACAGCCGGCGGATCTTGAGTTCCGGATGATGGCGCAGGTAGAGGTCGCCGGCTTGCCGATGAACCGCGTAGGCTTGGATGCGGCCCGCTTGCAGCTTGGCGAAGTTGTCGCTGACGGCGTTGCCGTTTTCCACCCGCAGGCCTAGCTCCCGCAGATCCCTTTCTATGGACCAGCCGCGATTGATGCCGACCGGTCCTTCCAGGCCGCGCAGCCGGGCGCCGTTCCAGCTCAGGTCGCTGTCGTCGCGGATGTAGAAGGCATAGTCGAAGGTGGCCATGCGGCGGCTCGGGTCTGCCTGGCCGTTGCGCATCGGATAGGCCATCAGGCCGCGGCGCGGAGGCTGGTAGGACAGCAGCAGCGCGCCATCCAGCCTATCCAGCTCCAGGTTTTGCACCAGGCGCTTGCCGGGCTGCCGCAGAAAGCGCGCGTCCAGTCCGCAGCGGCTCAGCGCGCTCCGAGCCAGGTCGATGGCCCGGCCGCGGGGCGGGCTGTCGGCCGCCGGGTCTTCGATCATATAGGGGCTGGTCAGCGCGTCGCTGATGCCGACGCGCAGTGGTTCCGCGGCGGACAGTGACAGGGGGCACAGACAAGCCAGCACGATGGGCAGACGGGACATCGGATATTCGGACTGGGGAAAGGTCTGTCCATTTTATCAAAATTAATTGAAAATATGCTGATTGTTTCATCGTTGTTTGATTAACAATCGACTGTGCTAGCCGCCGCGCTCCAATCCCAGCTCCTGAATCTTGCGGGTCAGCGTGTTGCGCCCCCAGCCCAACAGGTGGGCGGCTTCCACCCGGCGGCCGCCGGTATGGCCGAGGCTAGCGCGGATGCAGGTGGTTTCGAAGCGGCGGGTCAGCTCGTCGACGATGCCGACATCGCCGGCGCGCAGCCGGCGGCGGATTTCTTCCTCCAGCATCCGGTTCCAGTCGCCATCGGGGCAGGCCGCGGCCTCGGCTTGCGGCTCGCGCAGTTCCGGCGGCAGGTCGGCCACTTCTACGGTTTGGCCCGGCGCCATCACGCAGATCCACTGGCACAGGTTTTCCAGCTCGCGCACGTTGCCGGTGAAGGCGCTGCGCTGGATCAGCGCCATCGCCGCCTCGGACAGGCGCTTGGACTCCACGCCCAGCTGGGAGGCGCTCTTAGCCAGGAAGTGGCGGGTCAGCAGCGGGATGTCCTCGCGCCGTTCGCGCAGCGGCGGCAGCCGCAGCCGGATCACGTTGAGGCGGTGGTACAGGTCTTCGCGAAACTGGCCGTCGCGCACCCGCTGTTCCAGATTCTGGTGGGTGGCGGCGATCACCCGCACATTGGCCTTGATCGGCGTGTGGCCGCCGACGCGGTAGAAGTGGCCGTCGGACAGCACTCTGAGCAGCCGCGTCTGCAGCTCGGTCGGCATGTCGCCGATCTCGTCCAGGAACAGCGTGCCGCCCTCGGCTTCCTCGAAGCGGCCGCGCCGCGTGGCCAGCGCGCCGGTGAAGGCGCCTTTCTCGTGGCCGAACAGCTCCGACTCCAGCAGGTCCTTCGGTATCGCCGCGGTGTTGAGCGCGATGAAGGGCTTGCCGGCGCGCACCGAGTGGCGGTGCAGCGCCTCGGCCACCCGCTCTTTGCCGGTGCCGGATTCGCCGGTGATCAGCACTGTGACGTTGGACTGGGCCAGCCGGCCGATGGCGCGGAACACGTCCTGCATCGCCGGCGCCTGGCCCAGCAGCACCGGCATCGCTTCCGGACTATCTGCGCCGGCGTCCTGCGCCTCGCTCTCGGCCAGCGCGCGCTCGATCAGCAGCACCGCCTGGTCGATGTCGAACGGTTTGGGCAGGTATTCGAAGGCTCCGCCCTGAAAGGCCGACACCGCGGAGTCCAGGTCGGAGTGGGCGGTCATGATGATCACCGGCAGCTGCGGATGCTCGGTCTTGACCTTGGCCAGGAATTTCAGGCCGTCGGTGCCCGGCATGCGAATGTCGGAAATGATGGCCTGCGGCTTGTCGTCGTACAGCGCGTTGAGCGCGTCGTCGGCGCTGGCGAAGCTGTCGAAGGCGATGCCGGCGCGGGTCAGCGCCTTTTCCAGCACCCAGCGTATCGCCTTGTCGTCGTCTATGATCCAGACCGGCTTGGCCATGGCGTTTCTCCTCGTGTTCTTTTGTCGTTATCCGGCTGCGTCGCCGAAGGGCAGCAGCACGGTGAAGCAGGTCTGGCCCGGCCGCGAGTCGAACTCTATGCTGCCGCCGTGCTGATGGACGAAGGCCTGGGCCAGCGTCAGTCCCAGGCCGGTGCCTTCGGCGCGGCCGGTGACCAGCGGGTAGAAGATGTGGTCGCGGATGTCGTCGGGTATGCCGGGGCCGTCGTCGATGATCTGCAATTTCAGTGCCAGCTGGTGGCGTTTGCGCGCCAGCGTGATCTGCCGGGCCACCCGGGTGCGCAGCGTGATGCGGCCCTGGCCGCGCAGCGCCTGCACCGCGTTGTTGACGATGTTGAGCACCACCTGGATCAGCTGCTCCTTGTCGGCGGACAGCAGCGGCAGGCTGGTGTCGTAGTCGCGGACCACGGCGAGGCCCTGCGGATGCTGGGCCAGCGCGATGCTGCGCACCCGCTCCAGCACCTCGTGGATGTTGATCGGCCCGCGGTTGTGGCTGCGGTGCGGCGCCAGCAGGCGGTCCACCAGCGTCTGCAGCCGCAGCGCCTCCTCGGTGATCACCTCGGTGTATTCCTTCAGCTCCGGCCGGTCGGCCAGCTCGTGCTCCAGCAACTGCGCCGCGCCGCGGATGCCGCCCAGCGGGTTCTTGATTTCGTGCGCCAGATTGCGGATCAGCTCGCGGTTGGCCTGGTGCTGCATCAGCGAGCGCTCTTCGTTGGCGATCTTCAGTTGCTGGTCCAGCGGCCTGAGCTCGATCAGCGCCTGGCAGCCTTCGACATCGATCGGCGTGATCGACAGCATCACGTGCAGCGCCGCGTCGTTGTGCAGCGGCTTCAGCTCCAGGTCATGCTCGATGTAGCTGGCGCCCTGGCCGAGCGCGGTGGCGAGCGCCTGGAGCAGTTCGGGGCAGGGCTGGAACAGGTCGGGCAGCGCGTGGCGCAGCAATTCGCGGCTGCCCAGCGCCAGCAGGTTCTCGCAGGCGGGGTTGACGAAGCGCAGCGCGGCGTCCGCGTCGCAGATCAGCACCGGGGTGTCCAGGAGCTCCAGTCCGGCAAAGCTGGGTATCGTCATGGGATGGCTTGGATGGTGGTGTCGCGCTGAACGCAGCAATAAGCGCGCCAGCCCGTAGGACCGCGGCGCGGGGCGCGGACGCGCGTCCTTGCGCAAGTGTGCACCATAATGGTGCGAATGGCTATGGCAGGCCCAGTTCCTTCTTCAGCGCCTGGACGTTCTTTTCGCGGTCGGTGACTTCGTTCTGCAGTTTCTGCACCCGGTCCAGATACTTCTGGTAGTTGCGGGCCTCGTCTCCCAGCCGCACTGCCTTGCCGTCGGCCAGCGCCTTCTTGGCGGCGTCCAGCGCCTTGGCTTCGTTGGACAGCTCCTGCTCCAGTATCTTCTTGCGGCCGCCGTCGCGCTGTTTCTGGGTATCGGCATCCACATTGGGATAGCCGCCGGACGCGGCCGGCTTGCCGGCGGAGGCGCCGTTGTTCTTGGCGCGCTGGCTGGGATAGGAGGACAGCGGGTTCAGCTTGATCGGCTGCGCGCCGCGGATCGGCACATTGGTGTAGGTGACGTTGCCTTGCGGGTCGACGTACTTGTAGATGGTGGCCGCCTGGGCCGCCCCGCAGGCCAGCAGCAGGCAGAGTGCGAATGTCTTCATCGTCCGGATACAGGGTGTGGATCGCCCTTGCATGATAAGCAAATCGGGCCGCCGCGTCATTTATGCGAAAGCAAGAAAAACGGCAGCCTGGGCTGCCGTTCCGATTGACGCGTTTTCTGCTTACAGCGAGTAGTACATCGCGAATTCCACCGGGTGGGTGGTCATGCGGGCCAGGTTGACTTCCTGCATCTTCAGTTCGATGTAGGCGTCGATCCACTCGTTGGAGAACACGCCGCCGCGGGTCAGGAACTCGCGGTCCTTGTCCAGCGCGGCCAGCGCTTCGTCCAGGCTGGCGCACACGGTCGGGATCAGCTTGTCTTCTTCCGGCGGCAGGTCGTACAGGTTCTTGTCCGCGGCGTCGCCCGGGTGGATCTTGTTCTGGATGCCGTCCAGGCCGGCCATCAGCAGCGCGGAGAAGCACAGGTACGGGTTGGCCAGCGGATCCGGGAAGCGCGCTTCGATGCGGCGGCCCTTGGGGCTGGCCACGTGCGGGATGCGGATCGAGGCGGAGCGGTTCTTGGCGGAGTAAGCCAGCTTCACCGGCGCTTCGTAGTGCGGCACCAGGCGCTTGTAGGAGTTGGTGCCCGGGTTGGTGATCGCGTTCAGCGCCTTGGCGTGCTTGATGATGCCGCCGATGTAGTACAGCGCGGTGTCGGACAGGCCTGCGTAGCCTTCGCCCGCGAACAGGTTCTTGCCGTCTTTCCAGATGGACTGGTGGACGTGCATGCCGGAGCCGTTGTCGCCGACGATGGGCTTGGGCATGAAGGTGGCGGTTTTGCCGTAGCTATGGGCGACGTTGTGCACCACGTACTTCAGGATCTGGGTCCAGTCGGCGCGCTGGGTCAGCGTGCTGAACTTGGTGCCGATCTCGTTCTGGCCGGCGGTGGCCACTTCGTGGTGGTGCACTTCAACCGGCACGCCCAGCTCTTCCAGCAGTAGCACCATCGCGGAGCGGATGTCCTGCGACGAATCCACCGGCGGCACCGGGAAGTAGCCGCCCTTGATGCCCGGACGGTGGCCCATGTTGCCGCCTTCGAATTCCTCGGCGGACGCCCATGCGGCTTCCTCTGCCTTGATCTTGACGAAGCAGCCGGACATGTCGGCGCCCCAG
The DNA here is from genome assembly GCF_039708975.1 of Chromobacterium indicum. Classification (NCBI taxonomy): domain Bacteria; kingdom Pseudomonadati; phylum Pseudomonadota; class Betaproteobacteria; order Neisseriales; family Chromobacteriaceae; genus Chromobacterium; species Chromobacterium indicum. Next base: position 126,821 of record NZ_JAYFSJ010000002.1, on the reverse strand, counting down.
GTGATGCTGTCGAAGATGAAGAATTCCGGCTCCGGGCCGAAGTAGGCGGTATCGCCGTGGCCGGATGCCTTCAGGTAGGCTTCGGCGCGCTTGGCGATGGAGCGCGGGTCGCGGTCGTAGCCCTTGCCGTCGGCCGGATCGATCACGTCGCAGTGCATGAACACGGTCGGCTCGTCGAAGAACGGGTCGAGGCGGGCGGTGGCCGGGTCGGCCATCAGCAGCATGTCGGAAGCCTGGATGCCTTTCCAGCCGGCGATGGAGGAGCCGTCGAAGGCGTGGCCGCGCTCGAACCACTCGTCGGCGTCTTCCAGCAGCACATGCGCCGGGATGGAGACGTGCTGTTCTTTGCCGCGGGTGTCGGTAAAGCGCAGATCGACAAATTTGACGTCGTTTTCTTGGATCAGTTTGACTACGTCGGCTACTGCCATGTTTTATCTCCTGGAAGGCAACGTGCACCCAAGGGCAAGTGCGTGAAAATTTTGGTACGTCCCGGTAAGCAGGAAGCGTGCCAGCCTCTGAAACGCTGCTGCTGCATTGTGTCATAGCCGCTTTGGCTTATCCAGCCGGCTGGAATGACTAGACTTGAACCAATCTGGTGCCTCGTCCCAGACAGTGCACCGATATGGTGCAATTTGCCAGCCATGCCGGGTGGGTCGATAATCGCCAACATAAGCCCGAAGTGTTGCAGGAGGAAAACAGATGAGCAGAATGAAACTGATTCTGGAGGCCGCGCACCAGCGCGCCGAACAGTTGGACCTGTCCTACAGCGGAGCGGTGCTGCCCGACGAGGCCTATGAATTGATGCAAGGCCTGCCCAAGGCGGTGCTGCTGGATGTGCGCAGCCATGCGGAGTGGCAATTCGTCGGCACCGTGCCCGGCGCGGTGAACATCGAATGGCGCAGCTATCCCGGCATGGAGCCGAATCCCAATTTTCTGGCCCAGTTGACCCATCAGGTGGACCCGGAGGCGGTGCTGCTGGTGATCTGCCGCTCCGGCGCCCGTTCCGACCAGGTGGCGCGGCTGGCGGCGGACAACGGCTACAGCGAGGTGTACAACGTGCTGGAAGGCTTCGAGGGCGACCGCGACGGCGATGGCCACCGCAACTCGGTCGGGGGCTGGCGCTGGCGCGGCCTGCCTTGGGTGCAGGGCTGAGCGCAGTCCTTGTCCGAGGCGGTTGAAGTTTGCGGCGTTAAGCGGCAAAGTGTGGGGTGAACCCGCAGCTTCGATCTGTCGACAAAGCCACGATGCGCCGTACGGCGCATTCCCGATGGGCGCACGCCCGGTTTCAGGGCGCGCCGGGGGACTTTGTCGGCGGCGTCTTGGCCGCACAAAACATATCGCATTTTGGAAAGCCGGACATGACCGACCGTTACGCCGTAATCGGCAACCCGATCTCCCATAGCCAGTCGCCGTTCATCCACGAGGAGTTCGCCCGGGCCACCGGAGAGGACATCAGCTATGAGCGCCTGTTCGCCGACATCGGCCGCTTCAACGAGGTGGTGGGCGAATTCGTGGCCAAGGGCGGCAAGGGGCTGAACATCACGCTGCCGTTCAAGGGCGACGCCTTCCGCTACGCGTCCGAGCTGACCGAGCGAGCGCGCGCGGCCGAGGCGGTGAACACGCTGGCCTTCCGCGACGGCAAGGTGTACGGCGACAACACCGACGGCGTCGGCCTGGTGCGCGACATTGTGGAGAATCTGGATTACCCGATCGCCGGCCGCCGCGTGCTGATCCTGGGCGCCGGCGGCGCGGTGCGCGGCGTGCTGGAGCCGATTCTGGAGCAGAAGCCCGCCAGCCTGACCATCGTCAACCGCACCGTGATCAAGGCCGAGGCGCTGGCCCATCACTTCGCCCGCTACGGCAAGGTGGAGGCGGTCGGCTACGCGGCGCTGGAAGGCCGCAGCTTCGACATCATCATCAACGCCACGTCCACCAGCCTGAACAACGAGATGCCGCCGCTGCCGCACGGCGTGTTCACCTCGCGCACGTTGGCCTACGACATGGTGTACAGCGCCGGCCTGACGCCGTTCCTGCAGCGCGCCCAAGGCGAAAACGCCGGCATGCTGGCCGACGGCCTGGGCATGCTGGTGGAGCAGGCGGCCGAGTCGTTCTCCATCTGGCGCGGCGTGCAGCCGGAGACGCGCAAGGTGACCAATATGCTGAGGGAAGTGCTGGCCTGAGCATGACGCGCATCCTGTTCAAGATCCTGGCGGCCCTGGTGGCCGCCTTTCTGCTGTATAACCTGTGGGTGCTCGGCCATATCGTCTACTGGCGCGACCACAATCCCGGCGCCAGTTCCTTCATGAACGAGCAGCTGGCCAGGCTGCAGCAGGACGACCCCGAGGCCGAGCTGCGCCACAAGTGGGTGCCGTACGACAAGATATCGCCGAATCTGAAACGGGCGCTGATCGCCTCCGAGGACGCCAAGTTCGTCGATCATGAAGGCTTCGACTGGGACGGCATCGAGGCGGCGTTCGAGAAAAACCTGAAGAAGGGCAAGATCGTCGCCGGCGGCTCCACCATCAGCCAGCAGCTGGCCAAGAACCTGTTCCTGTCCAGCGGCAAGACGCCGTGGCGCAAGCTGGAGGAGGCGTTGATCACGGTGATGCTGGAGTCGGTGCTGGACAAGCGCCGCATCTACGAGATCTACCTGAACGTGATCGAGTGGGGCAACGGCGTGTTCGGCGCCGAGGCAGCCTCGCGCTATTACTTCCGCACCGGCGCCTCGCGCCTGTCGTCGTCCCAGGCCGCCAAGCTGGCCGCGATGGTGCCGAATCCGCGCTATTACGACGAGCATCGCGGCGCGCCGGGCCTGGCGCGCAAGACCCGCATCATCCAGCGCCGGATGGGCTACGTCGAACTGCCCTGATCCCGCTTTCCCCACCCGTCGCCGCGTCCGCGGCGGCGGGTGGAAGCCGCTTGTGACGATATGTTACAATCGCGACTTTCTTTTCGCGCGCCGCGGGCACGCCGCGGCCAACGCAATGGACTTACCCAGTTATCCCTTAATCGAATCCCGTATCACTCTATAAAATCCCGCCTCACACCGTCGGCCCCCTTCGCGCGCCCAGTGGGCGGAAGGAGACGTGCATGACGGTTGCCTACAAGCAACAATCCGCCGATCGTCTGCAGGAAAGCCTGGGCCTGGTGCAGCGCCTGATCGAGCGCCAGCGCCAGCTTGAACATCTTGCTACGCGTCAGGACGCGGCCGAAGCCGCCGCCGATCCGCAGGCGCCGCGACACAATCTGCTGGAACTGGGACAGAAACTGTCCCAACTGCACCCGGCCGACATCGCCCACGTGCTCGAGGCGCTGCCGCTGGAAGACCGGCTGCTGGCCTGGGACCTGACCGATCCCTCGCGCGACGGCGCGGTGCTGCTGGAAGTGTCCGACGCGGTGCGCGAGTCGCTGATCGAGGTGATGGAGCCCGACGAGCTGGTGGCGGCGCTGGACGAACTGGACGCCGATGAACTGGCCGAGCTGGCGCCGGACCTGCCGCGCCAGGTGGTGTACGAGGCGATGGGCCGGCTGGACGAGGAAGAGCGCGGCCAATTGCAGGCGGTGCTGTCCTACGACGACGACCGCGTCGGCGCGCTGATGGATTTCGAGCTGGTGAAAATCCGCGCCGACGTCAGCTGCGAAGTAGTGCTGCGCTACCTGCGCCGTTTCGACGATCTGCCCGGCCAGACCGACAAGATCTTCGTCACCGACGACGCCGGCCTGCTCAAGGGCGTGCTGTCAGTGCGCAAGCTGCTGGTGTCTGATCCGGACACGCTGGTGGCGGAGGCGATGGCCACCGAGGTGGTCAGCTTTCATCCGGACGAGCCGGCGGTGGACGCCGCTCAGGCCTTCGAGCGCTATGATCTGGTCAGCGCGCCGGTGGTCGACGAGCGCGGCGCGCTGTTGGGCCGGCTGACCGTGGACGCGATGGTGGACGTGATCCGCGAGGAGTCCGACAGCGAAATGCTGAACCTGGCGGGCCTGAAGGAAGAGGAAGACCTGTTCGCGCCGGTGATGGATTCGGTGAGGAACCGCTGGTCCTGGCTGGCGATCAACCTCTGCACCGCCTTCTTCGCCTCCCGCGTGATCGGCGCCTTCGAACATTCCATCGCCCAGTTGGTGGCGCTGGCGGCCTTGATGCCCATTGTCGCCGGCATAGGCGGCAATTCCGGCAACCAGACCATCACCATGATCGTGCGCGCGCTGGCCATGGGCCAGATGCAGGTCGGCCAGGCCGGCCGGCTGTGGCGGAAGGAGCTGGGCGTCAGCGTGATCAACGGCATGGCCTGGGGCAGCGTCATCGGCGCGGTGGCTTGGCTGCTGTACGGCAGCGTGTCGCTGGGTCTGGTGATGCTGGCGGCGATGACGCTGAACCTGATGCTGGCCGCCACCATGGGGGTGATGATCCCGACGCTGATGCAGAAGCTGGGCAAGGACCCGGCGCTGGGCTCCAGCGTATTGATCACCGCCTGCACCGATTCCGGCGGCTTTCTGATTTTCCTGGGGCTGGCCACCCTGTTCCTGCTGTAATAGAACCATGCCGACCATAGAACAGGCGCTGCGGCGCCACCCCCTGCCCAGGCTGGAGTCCCGGATGCTGCTGACGCACGCCTGGCCCGGCTTGACCCACGCCGCCATCATCGGCCATCCCGAGCGCGAACTGCCGGACGGGGCCGCATCCGCCTTCGACGCGCTGGCCGCGCGCCGCCTGGCCGGCGAGCCGATGGCCTATCTGCTCGGCGCGCGCGAATTCTACGGCCGCGATTTCCAGGTCCGTCCGGGAGTGCTGATTCCGCGGCCTGAGACTGAGCATCTGATCGAGCAGGCGCTGTCCCGCGTCGATCCGGCCGCTCCGGCGCGGGCGGTGGACCTGGGCACCGGCAGCGGCATCATCGCCGTCACGCTGGCGCTGGAAGCGCCGGACTGGGTTGTGGGCGCGGTGGATGTCTCCGCCGACGCGCTGACCGTCGCGCGCGGCAATGCCGACGCGCTGGCCGCCCGGGTCGATTTTCGGCTGGGCAGCTGGTTCGATCCGCTGGACGCCGGCGCTCGCTTCGATTTGATCGTGTCCAATCCGCCGTATATTGAGCGCGACGACCATCATCTGGCCGAAGGCGACCTGCGCTTCGAGCCGCGCGGCGCGTTGACCGACGAAGCCGATGGCCTGGCCTGCCTGCGCGAGATCGCCGCCGGCGCGCCGGCCAGGCTGGCCGGCGGCGGCTGGCTGATGGTCGAGCACGGCTACGACCAGGGCGAGGCGGTGAGGGGGCTGTTTTCCGCCGCCGGCTTGAGCCAGGTGGAAACCATGCGCGATCTGGCCGGCCAGGACCGCATCACCGTCGGGCGCAAGGCGGACTGAGCGATGGCCGGGCTTCGTCGATTCTGGCCGGCCGTCCTGCTGGCGGTATTGAGCGCGGCGCTGGCGGCCTGGCCGCAGGCCAACCGCCAGTTGTTTTTGTTCCTGCATCCGCTGCTGCATCATCTGCCGGCGCCGCTGTGGCGCTTTTTCAGCGTGTTCGGCGATTGGCCGACCGCATTGGCGCTGATGCTGGCCATGTGCTGGCGCGAGCCGCGGCGCTTGCCGGCGCTGATCGCCGGCGGCGCGGCTGCCATCGCGCTGGCGGTGCTGTTGAAAGCGGGCTTCGCCGTGCCCAGGCCGCCGCAGGTGTTGCCGCAGGGCATGGTGGATTTGCTGGACCGCTTGCCTGGCAACGGCTCTTTCCCGTCCGGGCACGCGATGGCTTCGGCAGCGCTGGCCACTTTCGCCTGGCGCGGCATAGGCTGGGGCAGGGCGGCGGCCTGGCTGCCGCTGGCCGGGCTGGTGATGTTGTCCAGGATCGCTATCGGCGTGCACTGGCCGCTGGATCTGACGGTGGGCGCGCTGCTGGGCTGGGGAGCGATGAGGCTGGCGCTGCGTTTCGCCTGGTCGGATGGCTGGCCGCGCGACATTGCCCGCACGGCCGAGTTGATTCTGCTGGTGTTGCTGGCCGGCGCCCTGGCCTGGCTGCTGGGACACCGCGGCGTGTTCGCCGAATATTGGCTGCGCGCGGCGATCGCGGGCGGAGTGCTTGTGGTCGGATTCTGGCGCTTTGCCCGGAGCGGGCACTGAGGGCAAATAAAAAGCGGCCCGGAGGCCGCTTTTTCAGACAGGGCGATGAATCGCCGCTTGCCGATCAGTGGTGGTGGCCGTGTTCGCCGTGGGCGTGGCCATGGCTGACTTCGTCAGCGCTGGCGGCGCGCACTTCCACTACCTTGGCGGAGAAGCGGATGCTCTGGCCGGCCAGCGGGTGGTTGGCGTCGACGACGGCTTTGCCGTCGGCGATGTCGGTGACGCGGAACAGCAGCAGTTCGCCGGTTTCCGGATCGTCAGCTTCGAATACCATGCCGACTTCGACGTCGGCCGGGAACACTTCCAGATCTTCCACGCGGATCAGCTCTTCTTCCGGGTCGCCGAACGCGTCGTCGGAGGTCAGCTTCACATCGACGGATTCGCCGACGTTTTTGCCTTCCAGCGCCTCTTCCACCAGCGGGAAGATGCCATCGTAGCCGCCGTGCAGGTAGCTGATCGGCTCTTCGGTCTTGTCGAGCAGGTTATTGTCGACGTCGAACATCTCGTAGTGGATCGTGACGATGGTGTTTTTGGCGATTTGCATGAGTTGAATATCCGTGATGGATGGTAAAAAAACTTGACAGGGACGGTCCCGAGGGTGTTCCTTCCACCGCAAGATAGGACGTTCGCGCGTCCGCTGGCGTATTGTAAACCATAGACGGGCAGCTGAGCCCGTAAAAGCTGATGAATACCACAAACTTGCTGGGCGGCATGTCGCCCGAACAATTCCTCGCCGAATACTGGCACAAGAAACCTCTGTTGATCCGCGGCGCCTTGACCGATGTCGGCCCGCACGTCGATTTTTCGGTGCTGTCCGAGCTGGCGCAGCGCGACGACGCCGAGTCGCGGCTGATCGAGTACAAGAAGGACAAGTGGCACCTTGAGCGCGGCCCGTTCCGCGCCTCGCGCTTCCGCCGGCTGGCCGATACCGACTGGACGCTGCTGGTCCAGGGCGTCAACCATCACCTGCCGCACATCGACGATATCCTGTGGCGTTTCAACTTCATCCCTTATGCCAGGCTGGATGATCTGATGATCAGTTATGCTCCGCCTGGCGGCACGGTCGGTCCGCATTTCGACGCCTACGACGTGTTCCTGCTGCAGGTGGGTGGCAAGAAGCGCTGGCAGATTTCCTCCCAGCATGACGACGACTTCATCGAGGACGCGCCGATCCGGGTGCTGAAGGACTTCCGCACGGAGCAGGAGTTCGTGCTGGAGCACGGGGACATGCTGTATCTGCCGCCGCACTGCGCGCACTACGGCGTGGCGCTGGAGCCGGGCATGACCTACTCGATCGGTTTCCGCGCGCCGCCGGCGCAGGAGCTGGCGACGCAGTTCCTGGTTTATCTGCAGGACCGCGTCTGCCTGGACGGCGTCTATGCCGATCCGGACCTGAAGCGGCAGGCCGATCCGGCGAGGATAGGCGACGAGATGATAGGGCAGGTGGCCGGCCTGTTGTCGCAGATCCGTTGGGACAAGGATACGGTTTGCGATTTTCTCGGCCACTATCTGACCGAGCCCAAGGCGCATGTGTTCTATGACGCGCCGGAAGACGAGTTGGACGAAGACGCGTTCGCCGAGGCATTGGCCGAGCGGGGGCTGGAGCTGGACCGCAAGAGCCAGATCCTGTTCTGCGATGCCTGCGTCTACTGCAACGGCGAGAAAGTGGACGTTTCCGATGGTGATTTTGCCGATTGGCAACACTTCGGCAATCGCAGGAGGCTGCAAGCGGGCCGCTATTCCGCCGATATGATGGACGCGCTGTACGATGGTTACCTGTCAGGTTATTGGCATCTTTCGGCGAATGTCGCAGAATAACAACAGTTTTCTTGCTTGTATCGTTCGAGCAACGCGATGGAAGGCTGAATCCAGGGGGCAAACGCCCGTTTTAATGCTTGGACCGACACATGTCAGTCTGTGCTTGGCATTGTTGTTTTTTTAGATTTTTGCCCTCTATACAGCCATTTTTTTCGTGATACAATTTGCTCACTGATGGATTTTCAGTCGCCCGGCTTATTGTCGAGACCGTGCGATAACTGACGTCTTGTTCAACTTATCCTCAAAGGTAAAGAAAAAATGAAACAGTCGCTCCTCGTTGCTGCCCTGCTGGCCGTAGCCCTGTCCGCTTGCGGTAAAAAAGAAGCTCCGGCTGAAGCCTCCGCTCCGGCAGTTGAAGCGTCCGCTCCGGCCGCTTCCGCTCCGGCTGCTGAAGCTTCCGCTCCGGCCGCTTCCGCTCCGGCTGCTGACGCTTCCGCTCCGGCTGCTTCCGCTGCCAAGTAATTAGCGGCGAGCAACACAAAAAAACCGGCTTCGGCCGGTTTTTTTGCGCCTGCTGTTTGGCGCGGGATCGATGATTTGTAAATGTTTGGTGGAAAAACCACAGTTATTGCTGTCGAATACAAAGCGTTACATATTGCTATCGATAATCAGCAGCGCTATTTCATCTGGCGGTTTCTGGCGATCGGACGGCAATTAAATGAATCCCGCATAAGAAACAGCCCGCTTTCGCGGGCTGTTGTTTTTTGGTCCAAGGCTTGTTGCGTTATTGCAGCTCGGTCTGCAGTTTGCCGAGCGCCGCTTTGACGAAGTCGTCGGACAGCGGCTTGCCCTGCTTGTCCTGGATCTGCAGGGTAGTGGTGGCGCCCTGTTCGACCAGCTTGATCCGATACTCGGGGGCGGTCGGTTTGACCGCCTGGCCGTCCTTGTTCTTCCAGAAGGCCAGATTGGACCAGAAACCGCCGGATTCTTCCTTGTCGGTGTCGCCCTTGGCCGGCTTCACGTAGTACAGGCCCTGCGAGCGGTCGCGATCGGTGACGATCAGGCCGACGCGGTCCAGCGCCAGGCCGACGCGGCGCCAGGCGCGGTCGAAGCCGTCGGACAGCTGCAGTTGGCCGTCGACGATCGGATCCTGCGGCTTGGCCGGTTTGGCCAGCGTCTGCTTGACCTGGTCGCGGGCCTTCTCTTCGTTCATGCCCAGCCGCATCATGAAGCGGCCCAGCAGCTCGGCCTCCAGATTGGGATCGGTGGCGCGCGGCTGCCACACGGTGTTGGTCTTGCTGTTGTCGGCGTAGACCTCTTCCATGCCGCGATGCGAGAAGTAGACCTCGGTGCCTTGCGGGGTGTTTTCCAGGCGGATGCGGAACTTGTCGCGCTCGCCGGTGGAGTACACGCTGCCGAGACCGACGGTTTCCAGCAGCTTGCGCAGGCCGTCGTTAGGCAGTTTGGCGCGGTTTTCCGCCCAGTCGGTTTCCATGATGCCAAGGCCCGGGTCTTCGGTCTTGATCACGAAACCGTTTTCCTGCCAGAACGCCTTCAGCACCGGCCACAGCTCGCCGGCCTTCTTGTTGCCGACCAGCAGCCAGCGCTGGGTGCCGGCCCGCTCCATCTTGATGTTGTCCAGCTGATTGACTGCGACGGGGGAGCCGACTGCCGGCGCGGCGGCGTCGGCGCTGCTTGCGATGGCGCCGCCAGGCAGGTTGTACTTGTTCTGGACTTGCGGCGCGGTCAGGTCGGGCGGCACTTCCAGGCTGTTGGCGGTGGACTTCGGAGCGTCGGACTTGAAGTCCAGAGGCTTGCTCAGCGGTTGCTGGGTGCTGCAGGCGGCCAGAACGCCGCTTGCCAGCAGAATCGCGACGGACGCGCTTCGTTTCATGCTTACTCCCATCTTTCGGGGGTGAATCAAATGACTTCGGCTTGTTTCAGCGCCGCGTCCACCAGAGGTTGGGCGGCGGCGCTCAGCGGGGTCAGCGGCAGGCGGATGCCGGCGGGGATGCGTCGCATCCGCTCCAGCGCCCACTTGGCCGGGATCGGGTTGGGCTCCACGAACAGCTGCTTGTGCAGGCCTTGCAGCTTGTCGTTGATGGCGCGGGCCTTGCGGGCGTCGCCGGAGGTGGCGGCTTGGCAAAGCTCGCTCATTTGCTTGGGCGCGATATTGGCGGTGACCGAGATCACGCCGTGGCCGCCGCACAGCATGAAGGCCATGCCGGTGGCGTCGTCGCCGGAATACAGCGCGAAGCCTTCCGGCGCGCGCAGCGCCAGATCGCAAGCGCGGCCGATGTCGCCGGTGGCGTCCTTCAGGCCGACGATGTTCGGATGGACGGCCAGACGCAGCGCGGTGTCGTTGCTCATGTCGGCGACGGTGCGGCCGGGAACATTATAAAGGATGACGGGCAGCGGGCTTTGATCGGCGATGGCCTTGAAGTGCTGGTAGATGCCTTCCTGGGTGGGCTTGTTGTAGTAGGGCACCACCGACAGCACCATGTCGGCGCCGACATCGGCCGACAGCTTGCCCAGCTCGATCGCCTCGCTGGTGGCGTTGCCGCCGGCGCCTGCGATCACTTTGACCCGGCCCTTGGCGTACTCGACCACCGCTTTCACCACTGCGATGTGCTCTTCCACCGACAGGGTGGCCGATTCGCCGGTGGTGCCGACGGCGACGATGCCGGCGGTGCCGTTTTCGATATGGAACTCAACCAATCGTTGCAACGCCGCAAAATCCACCGCCCCATCGTTCGACATCGGTGTTACGAGCGCTACCAAGCTGCCGGTAAGCATAGTTTTGCCTATCTGGAATAAGGATTTACAAGGTTTACGATTGTATCGGAATTCGTCTGGCTGGCAAAAGTTCGTGAGACGCGGCCGCGCGAGGCTTCGGGGAATGGTCGCCGTTGTGATAGAATCCTACGTTTTTCCGATACTTAGAACTTGTTTGAGATCTTGCCCGGCGGCGGCCGTTTGATGGCTGCGCCGCGGCGTCAGTCCCCGCCGGGGGCGTTTGGCGAAGCCATGCGCCGGCGAAAAGAGGCCGGGAGACGCTCGCGAAAAGATCGCAAACAGGTTCACGGCCCTGGCTGAAGGATCCTCAAGCGTGATTACCACAAGCAACATTACCATGCAGTTTGGCGTGAAACCTCTATTCGAGAAGGTTACCGTCAAATTCGGCGAAGGCAACCGTTACGGCCTGATCGGCGCCAACGGTTCCGGCAAGTCCACTTTCATGAAAATCCTGGGTGGCGACCTGGAGCAGACCGCGGGCGAAGTCGCCATCGAGAACGGCCTGCGCCTGGGCAAGTTGCGCCAGGACCAGTTCGGCTACGAAGACCAGCGCGTGATCGATGTGGTGATGATGGGCCACACCGAGATGTGGGCGGCGATGAGCGAACGCGACGCCATCTACGCCAACCTCGAAGCCACTGAAGAAGACTACATGCACGCGGCCGAGCTGGAGGCCAAGTTCGCCGAGTACGACGGCTACACCGCCGAGGCGCGCGCCGGCGAGCTGCTGATGGGCGTGGGCATTCCGGTCGACCAGCACTTCGGTCCGATGAGCGAAGTGGCCCCGGGCTGGAAGCTGCGCGTGCTGCTGGCTCAGGCGCTGTTCTCCAATCCGGACATCCTGCTGCTGGACGAGCCGACCAACAACCTGGACATCAACACCATCCGCTGGCTGGAGCATGTGCTGAACGAGCGCAACTCCACCATGATCATCATCTCGCACGACCGCCACTTCCTGAACTCGGTCTGCACCCACATGGCGGATCTGGACTACAACACCATCCGCATCTACCCGGGCAACTACGACGACTACATGATCGCGTCGGCCCAGGCCCGCGAGCGCCAGCTGTCGTCCAACAGCAAGGCCAAGGAGCGCATCCAGGAACTGCAGGAGTTCGTGGCCCGCTTCTCGGCCAACAAGTCCAAGGCCCGCCAGGCCACCTCGCGCCTGAAGCAGGTGGACAAGCTGAAGTCCGAGATGGTGGAAGTGAAGCCGTCCAGCCGTCAGAACCCGTTCATCCGCTTCGAGATGGACGACAAGTTCAAGCTCCACCGCCAGGCGGTGGAGGTGGAAAACCTCAACAAGGCCTACGACAGCAAGGTGCTGTTCAAGGATCTGAACCTGATTCTGGAAGCCGGCGCGCGCCTAGCCATCATCGGCCCCAACGGCGCGGGGAAAACCTCGCTGGTCAAGCTGCTGGCCGGCGCGTTCGAGCAAGCCTACGCCGAAGGCCTGGCTGCCGATTACGGCAACATCAAGTGGGCGGAAAAGGCACAGATCGGCTATTTCGCGCAGGATCACGAGGCTGACTTCGACAGCGACTGGACCCTGAGCGAGTGGATGCGCCAGTGGGGCCAGGAGGGCGACGACGAGCAGGCGATCCGCGCCACGCTGGGCCGTTTGCTGTTTGGCGGCGACGAGGTGGGCAAGGCGGTGCGCGTGCTCTCCGGCGGCGAGAAGGGCCGCATGCTGTACGGCAAGCTGATCCTGCAGAAGCCGAACGTGATGATCATGGACGAGCCGACCAACCACATGGACATGGAATCGATCGAATCCCTGAACATGGCGCTGGAAAAGTACAAGGGCACCCTGATCTTCGTATCGCACGACCGCCAGTTCGTCAGCTCTCTGGCCACCCACGTGCTGGAATTGGACGGCAAGGGCGGCTACGACTACTACACCGGCAACTACGAAGATTACCTGGCCAGCAAGGGCCTGGAGTAATCAGAAGTCATACGGATACGGTCTGTCACAGGCCGTAACTTTACCGACGGGAGGGCGTGCGCTATATTGCGGTGCACAAACTCCCGTTTTTCATATCCGCGATCCGCGGCGACAAAACAATAATCGGGGACCCGGCCGGGAAGGCCGATGATGGAGACATCCGGGCTCATCCGTCCTGGCGACCCGATGAGATCTGCAAGCCAGAGAGATAGAAGGAAATCACATGCGTTTGAAAGGGAAAGTATCCATCATCACCGGCTCGGCCAGCGGCATCGGCAAGGCGACGGCGGAGAAGTTCGTCAAGGAAGGCGCCATTGTTGCGGTGTGCGACCTGAATCCGGACGCGGTCAAGACCGTGGTCGATGAACTGAAGGCGCTGGGCGGCGAGGCCTACGGCTACAAGGTGGACGTCACCGACAAGGGCCAGATCGCCGAGATGGTCGCCGACCTGAAAAATCGTTGCGGCCGCATCGACGTGCTGGTCAACAATGCAGGCATTGTCCAGGACGCGCAACTGATCAAGATGAGCGAAGACCAGTTCGACAAGGTGATCGACATCAACCTGAAGGGCGTCTACAACTGCGCCCGCGCCGTGGTGGACACCATGGTGGAGCAGGGCGGCGGCGTGATCCTGAACGCGTCGTCGGTGGTCGGCGTTTACGGCAACTTCGGCCAGACCAACTACGCGGCGGCCAAGTTCGGCGTGATCGGTTTCGTCAAGACCTGGGCCAAGGAGCTGGGCAAGAAGGGCATCCGCGCCAACGCGGTGTGTCCGGGATTCGTCGCCACGCCCATCCTGAAGGCGATGCCGGAAAAAGTGCTGCAGGCGATGGAAGACAAGGTGCCGATGCGCCGCATGGCTGATCCGGCCGAGATCGCCAACGTCTACGCCTTCCTGGCGTCCGACGAGGCCAGCTACATCAACGGCGCCGCCATCGAGGTGACCGGCGGTCTGACGCTGTAAGCGCTAGCCTGTCCTCCCAAAGAAAACGCCCCGGCTGGTCCGGGGCGTTTGTGTGTCAGGCTTGAGCGAGCGAAGGGAGGCACCCTTGCAGGGCAAGGGCATTGTCGTCGGCGGGTGCTCATTCCTCGTCGTCGACGTCGTGGGCCAGCAGCGCCGAGTCCACCTCGCGCCGGTGCAGATGCGGCGCGAACAGCTCGATGAAGGTGTAGGCGAAGCCGCGCAGATAGGCGTCCTTGCGGATGCCGATCTTGGTAGTGGACGGCTCGAACAGGTGGCCGGCGTCGATCGCGGTCAGGTTGTGGTCGCGCTCCGGCTCGAACGCCATGCTGGCGATGATGCCTATGCCCAGGCCCAGCGAGACATAGGTCTTGATCACGTCGGTATCGATCGCGGTCAGCACCACATTGGGCGTCAGGCCCTGCTCGGCGAACGATTTGTTGATCTTGGAGCGGCCGGCGAAGGCGAAATCGTAGGTGACGATCGGATATTGGGCGATGTCGGCCAGGGTCACTTCGCGCTCCAGCGCGGTGAGCGGATGGCCTTTAGGCACCACCAGCGAGCGGTTCCACTCGTAGCACGGCAGCGTCGCCAGTTCCTTGTACAGCGCGATGCCCTCGGTGGCGATGGCGAGATCGGCCTCGCCGGACACCACCATGTCGCAGATCTGCGTCGGGCTGCCTTGTTTCAGCGACAGCCGCACCTTGGGATAGCGGCGCACGAATTCGGCGATGGCCTGCGGCAGCGCGTAACGGGCCTGAGTGTGGGTGGTGGCGATGGTCAGCGCGCCTTCCGACTCGCGGGAGAACTCGTCGCCGACGCGCTTCAGGTTCTGCGCCTCGCGCAGGATGCGTTCCGAGATGCGCAGCACTTCCTTGCCCGGTTCGGACACCGAGACCACGCGCTTGCCGTTGCGGATGAAGACCTGGATGCCCAGTTCGTCCTCCAGCAGGCGGATCTGCTTGGAAATGCCGGGCTGCGAGGTGTGCAGCTTCTCGGCGGCCTCGGAAACGTTGAGGCCCTGCTTGGCCACTTCGACCAGGTAGCGGAGTTGTTGTAGCTTCATCTTGGCGATCTATCCTCTATACAACCTGTAGTCATTAAATACTAACACAATATTCTTTTAGGTTTATAAGCGCTTTGGTTAGGATACGCTCGAACCATCCCCGGAGCGCTTAATGAGCCTGGAGTCCAAACTCGCCGCCACCACGGCCCTGCTGCAAACCGTTGCCGCCGAGCACCCCGACGCGGTGCTGGCCAACAGCTACGGCGCCGAAGACATGGTGCTGACCGACCTGATCGCCCGTCTCGATCTGCCGCTGGAAAGCTTCAGTCTGGATACCGGCCGCCTGCCGGCCGAAACCTACGACCTGATGCAGCGGGTGGCCGAGCGCTATCCAGGCCATCCGGTCAGGGTGTATTTTCCCGACACCGCCGCCACCGAGCAGTACGTCAACTTCCACGGCATCAACGGCTTCTACCAGAGCGTCGATCTGCGCAAGTCCTGTTGCCAGATCCGCAAGCTGGAGCCGCTGAGGCGCGCGCTGGCTGGCCGTTCGGCCTGGATCACCGGCCTGCGCCGGCAGCAGTCGCCTACCCGGCAAGACTTGGCCGACAGGGAGTACGACGCCGACAACGGCCTGGTGAAGTTCAGCCCCTTGCTGGAATGGACCGAAGCCGAGGTGTGGCAGTACCTGAAGGAAAATCAGGTGCCGTACAACGCGCTGCACGACCGGCACTATCCGTCGATAGGCTGCGCGCCCTGTACCCGCGCCATCAGCGCGGGCGAGGATGTGCGCGCCGGGCGCTGGTGGTGGGAAAACCCGGAAACCAAGGAGTGCGGACTGCACGCGAAGTCCAGTCCGCTGCAACGCCCCGTTTGAACCGCCGGCCCGCAGTCGTCGGCATTCCCGTTGGAATCCAAACATGTATCGATACGATGAAGTAGACCATCGGCTGGTGCGAGAGCGCGTGGTGCAGTTCCGCGACCAGACCCGCCGTTTCCTGGCAGGCGAGCTGTCCGAGGACGAGTTCCGGCCGCTGCGGCTGATGAATGGCCTCTACATCCAGCGCCACGCGCCCATGCTGCGCGTGGCGATTCCCTACGGCCACTTGCGCAGCGAGCAGTTGCGGAAGCTGGCCGACATTGCCCGCCGCTACGACAAGGGCTATGGCCATTTCACCACCCGGCAGAACATCCAGTTCAACTGGCCGGCGCTGGAGAGCGTGCCGGACATCCTGGAAGAGCTGTCCACGGTGGAAATGCACGCGATCCAGACCTCTGGTAACTGCGTGCGCAACACAACCACCGACGCTTTTGCCGGCGTGGCCGACGACGAGCTGTTCGATCCGCGCCCCTACTGCGAGATCATCCGGCAGTGGAGCACCATGCACCCGGAATTCACCTTCCTGCCGCGCAAGTTCAAGATCGCGGTGTCCGGCAGCGTGGAAGACCGCGCGGCGACCATGGTCCACGACATCGGCCTGCACGTCAGCCGCAACGAGGCCGGCGAGGCGGGGTTCAAGGTGATCGTCGGCGGCGGTTTGGGCCGTACGCCGATGGTGGGAGAGGTGATCCGCGAGTTCCTGCCGCGCCAGCATCTGCTGACCTATCTGGACGCGGTGCTGCGGGTGTACAACCGCTTCGGCCGCCGCGACAACAAGTACAAGGCGCGGATCAAGATTCTGGTCAAGGCGCTGACGCGGGAAGGCTTCGCCGCCAAGGTGGAGGACGAATGGCGCCACCTGAAGGATGGCCCGGCGACTCTCCGCGACGAGGATGTCGTCCATTACGCCAGCTTCTTCGGCGATCCGGCTTACAAGATGCTCGCCGACGACCCCGCCGAGCTGTCCGGTCCGCTGGCCGAGGATAAGGCCTTCGCCCGCTGGTTCGAGCGCAATACCCGCGGCCACCGGCTGTCCGGCTACCGCTCGGTGGTCCTGTCGCTGAAAGAGACCGGCGCGCCGCCGGGGGACATCAGCGCCGAGCAGATGGAAGCTGCCGCCGATTGGGCTGAACGTTTCGGTTTCGGCGAGCTGCGCGTAGCCCACGAACAGAATCTGGTATTGCCGGACGTAGAGCAGAAGGATCTGTACACGCTATGGCTCGAGGCGCGGCAACTGCGCATGGCGACGCCGAATATCGGCCTGCTGACCGACATTATCAGTTGCCCGGGGGGCGACTTCTGCTCGTTGGCCAATGCGCGCTCCATCCCGGTGGCCAACGCGATCCAGAAGACTTTCGACGATCTGGATTATTTATATGATCTGGGCGACATCGCCTGTAACTTCTCCGGCTGCATGAATGCCTGCGGCCATCACCACATCGGCAATATCGGCATTCTCGGCGTCGACAAGAACGGCGAGGAGTGGTACCAGATCACGCTGGGTGGCAGCCAGGGCAGCGACACCGCCATCGGCAAGGTGATCGGCCCGTCTTTCGCCCAGGCCGACGTGCCGGTGGCTTTCTCCAAGATCATGCAGGTCTACATCGAGCGGCGGCAGAACGGCGAGCGCTTCATCGAAACCCTGCGCCGCCTCGGCGCCGAACCGTTCAAGGAGAGGGTGTATGCCCCAGTTCATTAAGGATGGCCGGCTGCAGGCCGATCACTGGCGGCTGCTGCGGCCGGACGAGAGCGGCAAGCTGCCGGACGCGGATCCCGCCGAGGACGTGATCGTGCCGCTGGCCAGCTGGCTGGCCGATGTCGACGGCTGGCGCGCGCGCGGCGGGAGCGTCGGCGTCTATCTGTCCCCGGACGACGATCCGGCGCAGCTGCAGCCCTATCTGGCCGAGCTGGCGCTGATCGCCGTGGATTTTCCCGCCTTCACCGATGGACGGGGCTACAGCCTCGCCAGGCTGTTGCGCGAGCGCTATGATTATGCCGGCGAGCTGAGAGCGGTGGGCGATGTCTGGGCGGATCTGATCCGGCCCTTGTGGCAAGTGGGTTTCGACGCCTTCGCGGTCAAGGACGGCAAGTCGCTGGATGATGGTGATTATTACAATACCTTCAGCGATAGCTATCAAGTGACTTACAGGCAGCCGCTGCCACTGTTTCGCCGGCGCGTCACAAGACCGTAATGTGTCGCATGAGAGACACAGCTTCGGGTATAATTTAGCGAAATGTGATGTATTTATACAACGCTGACGCGACAAAGCGCCCGACGCTGTGTTGACATGGTGTTGCAGCATTCCTATAGTGCGGGTTAACTGCATCAACACAGCATGTAGCCATCCCTGATGTTTGCAGTCAACTTAGTTCGCGTGGTCTTTGCGTCAGCCCGCATTGCTACCCATTTTATAGATTAAAGAGGGAATAACATGACTAAACAGCTGAAACTGAGCGCACTGGTTGCCGCCCTGTTGGTTTCTGCTAGCGCTTTTGCTGCCAAACCGGGTTATGCCGTTGACCAATCCACTGACGCAGTGACCCGCAATAGCTACGGCGAATGCTGGAAGACCACCTACTTCGACAAGGCCAAGGACGGTCTGGTTGAATGTGGCGATCGCGAAGCCGCCAAGCCGGTTGTCGCCGCTCCGAAGCCGGCTCTGGTTTCCGTGAAGGAAAAAGTGACCTTGTCCGCCAAGGTTCTGTTCGACTTCAACAAGTCCGTTCTGCGCGCTGACGCCAAGAACGAACTGGATCCGCTGGTCGCCAAGCTGAAGGCCCACGCCGGCAAGGGTTACCTGAACGGTGTTGAGATCGACGGTTACACCGACTTCATGGGTTCCGACAAGCTGAACAACGCTCTGTCCCAGAACCGCGCCGACGCTGTTAAGAACTACTTCGTGAACGCTGGCGTTCCGGCCGAGAAGGTTGCCGCTGTTGGCAAGGGCAAGGCTGAAGCCAAGATGACCGAAGAGTGCAAGGCCAAGTTCCCGAAATACGTGAAGAACAAGAAGCAAAACGCCGAAATCAAGGCTTGCATCGAGTCTGATCGCCGCGTGGAAGTGACCATCGACGCTGTTAAAGAGTCCGTGGTAGAGAAGTCTGGCAACTAATTTTTGCCAAACGCCAAAAAGCCCCGCAACATGCGGGGCTTTTTGTTTGCCTTCCCTCCAGATCATGGCTGGACGCTATCGCTAGCCGGCGGCTACAATCGAAGGTTTCGGGACGTATGTAAAGACAGCGAATGCAGGTATTTCTGGGGGATCCGCGTCGTTTCGCCCTGCCGGGATGCGCGTTGACCATCGGCAATTTCGATGGCGTGCATCAGGGCCACAGGCGCATGCTGGAACGTTTGCGCTCGGAAGCGCGCGCGCGCGCGTTGCCGACAGCCTTGCTGACCTTCGAGCCGCATCCGCGCGAGTTCTTCGCCCGCGCCAATCCGCCGGCGCGCTTGTCGACCTTGCGCGACAAGTTCGCGTTGCTGGAAGAGCTGGGCTTGATCGATTACGTGTTCGTTTACCGTTTCAACCACAGTTTTTCCAATATGTCGGCGCAGGGCTTCGTCGACCAGGTGCTGGTGCGGGAACTGAACACGCGGTATTTGCTGATCGGCGACGACTTCCAGTTCGGCTCCGGCCGCAAGGGCGATTTCGAGTTGCTGGCCTCCTGTCCGCATTTCGCCACCGAGGCGATGCCGTCGGTGCTGGTCAAGGGCGAACGCGCTTCCAGCACCTTGGTGCGCGAGCGTTTGGCCGCCGGCGATCTGGATTCGGCCAACGCGTTGCTGGGCGGCGTGTACCGGATATCGGGCAAAGTGATGCATGGCCAGAAGCTGGGGCGCACGATAGGCTTTCCCACCGCCAACATCCACCTGCCGCATTTGAAGCCGGCGTTGAAGGGCGTGTTCGTGGTGGAGGTCGACGCGCCGCAGGGCCGCTTGGGCGGCGTGGCCAGCCTGGGCCTGAACCCGACGGTCAGCGATACCCCGGATTACAAGCTGGAAGTGCATCTGTTCGATTTCTCGGGCGATCTGTACGGCCAGCGGCTGACGGTACGCTTCCTGAAGAAACTGCGCGACGAAGAGCGCTATGATGATCTGGCGACCCTGGTGGCCCAGATCGAGCGCGACGCGGCCAGCGCCAAGACCTATTTGACAAGTTTGCAGCGAGAGCAGGCATGAGCATCGATTATCGTAAAACCGTAAACCTGCTGGATACACCCTTCGCCATGCGCGGGGATCTGGCCAAACGCGAACCGGCCTGGGTCAAGCGCTGGCAGGAAGAGAAGCGCTACGAAAAGCTGCGCAAGCTGTCCGCCGGCCGGCCCAAGTTCATCCTGCATGACGGCCCGCCGTACGCCAACAACGACATTCACCTGGGCCACGCGGTCAACAAGGTGCTGAAGGACATCATCGTCCGCTCCAAGACGCTGGCCGGCTTCGACGCGCCCTATGTTCCTGGCTGGGACTGCCACGGCCTGCCGATCGAGCTGATGGTCGAGAAGCTGCATGGCAAGGACATTCCCGCCGCCAAGTTCCGCGAACTGTGCCGCGAGTACGCGAAAGAGCAGGTGGCGCGCCAGAAGAAGGGCTTCATTCGCCTGGGCGTGCTCGGCGATTGGGACAATCCCTATCTGACCATGGACTTCAAGACCGAGGCCGACATCGTCCGCACGCTCGGCAAGATCCATGAAAACGGCTATCTGACCAAGGGCGAGAAGCCGGTGCACTGGTGCATCGAGTGCGGCTCGTCGCTGGCCGAGGCCGAAGTGGAATACGAAGACAAGGTATCGCCGGCGATCGACGTCGGCTTCAAGGTGATCGACGCCGACAAGGCCTCCGCCGCTTTCGACGCCGATGCTTCCGGCGCGCTGGCCGTGATCTGGACCACCACGCCGTGGACGCTCCCGGCCAACCAGGCCGTCGCCGCCGGCGCCAATCTGGATTACCAGCTGATCGAAACCCCCAAGGGCAAGCTGATCCTGGGCAAGGACCTGGTCGAGTCGGCGATGAAGCGCTACGGCGTCGAAGAGTACCGGGTGCTGGGCGAAGCCAAGGGCGAGGCGCTGGAGCTGATCCAGCTGCGCCACCCGTTCTACGACCGCCAGGTGCCGGTGATCCTGGGCGATCACGTCACCACCGACGCCGGCACCGGCCTGGTGCACACCGCGCCGGCCCATGGCCTGGAAGACTTCCAGGCCGGCTTGCAGTACAAGCTGCCGATCGCCAATCCGGTGGCCGACGACGGCCGCTACAAGAGCACTACCGAGCTGTTCGCCGGCATGCTGGTATGGGATGCCAACCCTCGCGTGATCGAGACGCTGGAGTCGCGAGGCACGCTGGTGCACAAGGCCAAGCTGGAGCACAGCTATCCGCATTGCTGGCGCCACAAGACGCCGATCATCTTCCGCGCCACGCCGCAATGGTTCATCAGCATGGACCGCCAAGCCAATGGCGGCGAGACGCTGCGCGAGATCAGCCAGCGCGCGGTCGACGCCACCGAGTTCTTCCCGGCCTGGGGCCGCGCCCGTTTGGACGCGATGATCAAGAACAGCCCCGACTGGTGCGTGTCGCGCCAGCGCAACTGGGGCGTGCCGATGACCTTCTTCATCCACAAGGAGTCGGGCGAGCTGCATCCGCGCTCGGCCCAACTGCTGGAGGAAGTGGCGCTGCGCATCGAGCAGCAGGGCATCGAAGCCTGGTTCAGCCTGGACGCCAAGGAGTTGCTGGGCGACGAGGCCGAGCAATACCGCAAGCTGACCGACACGCTGGATGTGTGGTTCGACTCCGGCGCCACCCACTTCGCGGTGCTGAAGCAGCGCCCGGAGCTGGCCTGGCCGGCCGATCTGTACCTGGAAGGCTCCGACCAGCACCGCGGCTGGTTCCAGTCGTCGCTGAAGACCGGCTGCGCCACCATCGGCCGCGCGCCGTACAAGCAGTTGTTGACCCACGGCTTCACCGTGGACGACAAGGGCTACAAGATGTCCAAGTCCAAGGGCAACGGCATCGCGCCGGAAGAGATCTGCGGCACCCTGGGCGCCGATATCCTGCGTCTGTGGGTCGCTAGCGCAGACTACTCCGGCGATATGTCGCTGTCGCAGGAGATTCTGAAGCGCACCACGGAAAGCTACCGCCGCCTGCGCAACACCATCCGCTTCCTGCTGTCCAACCTGTCGGATTTCGATCCGCTGGAGCACACCGTGCCGCTGGACAAGATGGTGGAGCTGGACCAGTACGCGCTGCTGCGCGCCCGCGAGGTGCAGGAAAAAGTGGTGGGCGAGCTGTACTCCCGCTACGCCTTCCACCACGTGGTGCAGGAAGTGGTCGGCTACTGCTCGGAAGACCTGGGCGCGTTCTACCTGGACGTGATCAAGGACCGCCTGTACACCACCCAGGCCGGCAGCCATGCCCGCCGCAGCGCGCAGACCGCCTTGTACCACATCACCCGCAGCCTGTTGCTGATGGTGGCGCCCATCCTGTGCTTCACCGCCGACGAGGCGTGGAATGTGCTGGTGGACAGCGAGGAAGAGTCCACGCTGTACCACATCTGGCATGAGTTCCCGGCGCAGGCCGTCGAGCGCGAGGCCGCCTTGTCCGCCAAATGGCAAGCGATCCGCGAGCTGCGCGCCATCGCCAACAAGGAAATCGAGGAGCTGCGCAGCGCCGACAAGCTGGGCTCTTCGCTGCAGGCTGAGCTGGAAATCGCCGCGCCGGCGGAGCTGGCTCGCCAGCTGCAAAGCCTGGGCGAGGAACTTAAGTTTGTGTTGATCGTGTCCAAAGTAGCGGTAAGCGAGGCGGCTGAGCTGGCCATCCGCGTGACGCCGTCCTCGCACGGCAAGTGCGACCGCTGCTGGCACTACCGCGCTGACGTGGGCAGCCACGCCGGACACGGCGCCGTTTGCGGCCGTTGCGTCGACAACCTGGACGGCAAGGGCGAGCCGCGTCTGCACGCCTGACCGTCCGCCGGGGCCGCCCAGGCGGCCCCGCCAGCCCATGGATACCGATAGATGGATTCTGCAATGACTATGCCCGGCGCCCGCAGCTGGCCCAAGTGGTTCGCGCTGGCGGCCCTGGTGATCGTACTGGACCAGATCAGCAAGCTGTATTTCAACAGCCGCTTCCAGTACGGCGAAATCCGGCCGGTGGTGGAGGGCTTTTTCAATTTCACCCTGGTCTACAATCCCGGCGCGGCGTTCAGTTTTTTGCATGATGCCGGCGGTTGGCAGAAGTATCTGTTCACCATCCTGGCCTTCGCCGTGTCCGGCTGGCTGGGTTGGAACATCGTCAAGCGGCGTTTTTCCGGCATGATGAATCTGGCCGCGGCCTTCATCATGGGCGGCGCGCTGGGCAATGTGATCGACCGTCTGGCTTATGGCCACGTGATCGATTTCATCATGCTCCACTACTACAACCAGTGGTTTTACCCAGCGTTCAACCTGGCAGATTCCTTCATCTGCGTCGGCGCGGCGCTGATGGTGCTGGACAGCCTGAAAAAACCGTCGAACTGAGACGGCCGCCGTTGTGAATGCAAGGCGATGGCCCGCGCAGCGGGCCATTCGCGCACCTGCCGGGACGCGGTTCCGGCTCGATTGAGGAAATTCTGATGACGAAGACCATCATGCTCGCCAACCCGCGCGGCTTCTGCGCCGGCGTCGACCGGGCCATCGCCATCGTCGAGCGCGCAATAGAGCTGTACGGCGCGCCCATCTACGTGCGCCACGAAGTGGTGCACAACCGCTTCGTCGTCGATGACCTGCGCAACAAGGGCGCGGTGTTCATCGAGGAGTTGAAGGACGTGCCGCCCGGCAGCACGCTGATCTACTCCGCCCACGGCGTGCCGCTGACGGTGCGGGCGGAAGCCGAGGCGCTGGGGCTGACGGTGTTCGACGCCACCTGTCCGCTGGTGACCAAGGTGCATGTCGAAGTGAAGCGGATGCACAAGGCCGACATGGAAATCATCATGATCGGCCACGCCGGCCATCCGGAAGTGGAAGGCACGATGGGCCAAGTGGATTCCGGCATGTATCTGGTGCAAACGGTAGACGACGTCGCCACGCTGCAGGTCAAGCGCGAGGACGCGCTGTCCTACGTCAGCCAGACCACGCTGTCGGTGGACGAGACCCGCGACATCATCGCCGCGCTGAAGGCGCGTTTCCCCAAGATCCACAGCCCGAAGAAGGACGACATCTGCTATGCGACGCAGAACCGCCAGGACGCGGTGAAGCTGCTGGCCGATCAGTGCGACATCGTGGTGGTGGTGGGGTCGCCCAATAGCTCCAATTCCAATCGTCTGCGGGAAGTGGCGGCGCTGAAGGGCGTGGACGCCTATATGGTCGACAACGCCAGCCTGCTGGAGCCGGAATGGTTCGCCGGCAAGCGCCGCGTCGGCGTCACCGCCGGCGCCAGCGCGCCGGAAGTGCTGGTGCAGGCGGTGATCGACCGCATCAAGGCGTTCGACGTTACCCAGGTCACCGAGTTGCCCGGGGTGGAGGAGAGCACGGTGTTCGCGCTGCCGCTGGCGCTGCGCCCGCAAGCCTGACGCGAATTCGTATCGCAAAAGCCAAGGCCGCTCGAGAGGGAGCGGCCTTTTTCATGGCTGGCTCAGGGCTGTGGCACGAAGCCGGTCGTCGGCGGCTTGCGCGGCACGAAGCCGGTGCTCGGCCCGTTGTGGTCCTGCCCGCCGGATACGCACTCGATCTCGTCGGCGCTCAGGCGCACCAGCTGGGCGATTTCCAGGCTGCGGTCGAGTTGGGCATCCCACTCGGCGTGTTGAAGGGTCTGGCTTTGCTTCATGGCGATTTTCCTTTGCTGAGCGATTGCTGGAAGGGTTTCAGCTGCCGGCGGAGGCGAGCCGGGGCGGGATCCGGGCCTGGGCGATGGCTGCATCCGGCTGGCGGTCGATGGATACCACCTGCGGACAGCGCGCGCAGGCGTCGCGGCCGTGCTGGCTCCACCACATGCAGCGGGGACGTATCGCGCAGTAGGCCAGCCGATCCACCACTTCGTCCGCCGCGGCCACCACGCGCTCGGCCAGCGTGCAGCGCGAGGCGGCATTGTCGTGATGGGCGCAACGGGTCTGGGCGCAAGGGCCGGCGGTGCGGAACACTTCCTCCGGCGCGATGCCGTCCAGTCGGGAACGATCGATCCCGGCGGCCGGCAGCATCTGCTTCAGGTAGATCACGCGGCGTTGATGCGCGCTGCCGCCCACGATGCCGAACACCATATTGCCATCGCCTTCGAAGGTGGAGCTGGGGCAGAGCCGGGTTTGGTCGTTGTTCATATTGGTTTGCGAAGCGCCTGAGTGAATGTTCGCCCGCCGGTTGGGCGGAATGGAGGCCGCTTTTATTGCCTGGCCGACGGCTGCACGATTTTTCCCGTCATGCGCGGCGGATTTTCCTGTACGCCGCCGCTGATCATTTCTATTTCCTCCGCATTTAATCGAACCATTTTGGCAAGCTCCAGGCTTTGCTGGATTTGGTTTTCAAATTCGGCGGCGCTATTGATTTGTTTCGGTTTCATGTTTAATGCCTCGTGTTGATGGATTTTCATGCAGCTATTTATCAGCATTGTTTCAATTGCTTGGTTTTTTCTCGCGCTATTTTTATATGGCCAACAGCAACCATTCAATTGCGGACATTTGTTAAAATCAATGCGTTATGCGGCTGAATGTTTTTGTTGCGGCGCATGATCGCAAAGTAAAATGACGTCGTCAATATGGAAAGATTAATCTGGATCAGAAAATGCGTGATTTGATAAGGATATGGCGCGGAGAAATAAAATAAGGCGGGAATTATTTTAAGCTGCGCTTGGATAAATAATCAGCAAATTATTTCTGTGGAAATAAACCGTTCTGGAAGAGTGAAGCGGAAATGAAAAAAGACGCCGGCGGCGTCTTTCACGGGATGGGGCTGATAGTCGGCGGCGCCGGCGTAAAACCAGAGGCGTGGCCAGGCGCCGTTGATGGCGCGCCTGGCTCCGCGCCGTGAGGTTTGCGTTTTAGACCCGCTAACAAAACCTCGCAAAGAACCTGGGCCAAGGCGCGCCGACGCAGGCAATGCCCGTCGTACGACAGGGAGATGCAACGCAGGATCAGAGGTTTTGTTAGTGGGTCTTAAAACGGCAGCTGGGCTTGCGCGCCTTCGGAATGTTCGATGCGGGCTTCGGTGCTGCCTTCGGCCAGCCGCAGCGTCACCTTTTCGTGGTTCAGCAGCTCGGCCGGATTCTTGACCGCGTGGCCGTCCTGTTTCTGCACGATGGCGTAGCCGCGCGCCAGCACGGCGTCGGGATTGAGCGCGGTCAGCGTGGCGGCCAGCTGCGCCAGCCGTTGGGCGCGGCGCTCCAGCAGCCGGTCGCGCGCGCGGATCAGCGCGTCCTGCCGTTGCCGCAACGCCTGCCTGCCTGCGTCCAGATCCGGTTGGTGGCGGGCGAGTCGGGTGCCGGCCAGCTGCAGCCGCCAGCGGCCCTGCTCGAAGGCGGCGTGTACGCGCTGCCTCAGTGTTTGCGACAGCGTGTTCAGCCGTTCGCGCTGGGTCTGCAATCTGGCGCCGGGGTGGGTCAGGCGGCGGCCGAGGAAGTCCAGTTGCTGGGCCTTGTCGGTGAGCAGCCGGCCCAGCGCCCGCTCCAGCGCGCGTTTGGTCTGCTCCAGTTGAATGGCCAGGTGCTCGCGGTTGGGCGACACCAGCTCCGCCGCGGCGGTCGGCGTCGGGGCGCGGCGGTCGGCGACGAAGTCGCAGATGGTGAAATCGGTTTCGTGGCCGACGCCGCTGACGGTGGGAATCGGGCAGGCGGCGACGGCGCGGGCGACGATTTCCTCGTTGAACGACCACAAGTCTTCGATGCTGCCGCCGCCGCGGCAGACGATCAGCACGTCCACCTCGCGGCGTTCGCCGGCCTGGCGGATGGCGTCGGCGATCTGCCGGGCCGAAGTCTCGCCCTGCACCTGGGCCGGGTAGAGGATCAGCGGGATGCCCGGCATGCGGCGGCGCAGCGTGCTGACCACGTCGCGCAGCGCGGCGGCGGCGGGGGAGGTGACGATGCCGATGGCCGCAGGGTGGGCGGGCAGCTCGCGCTTGCGGGCATTGTCGAACAGGCCCTCGGCCTGCAGCCGCGCCTTCAGCCGCTCGAAAGCCTCGTACAGCCTGCCGAGGCCGGCGGCGCGCATTTCGCCGACGTTGATCTGGAATTCGCCTCTGGCCTCGTACAGCGTCACCTGGCCGCGCAGTTCCACCTGCATGCCTTCCTGCGGCCGGAACGGCAGCAGGGACAGCTTGTGGCGGAACATCACGCAGCGGAGCTGGGCGCCGCCGTCCTTCAGCGAGAAGTAGGCGTGGCCGGAGGCGGCCAGCGTCAGGTTGGAAATTTCCCCGCCTATCCACACTGGCGGAATGCCCGCTTCCAGCAGGTCCCGCGCCATGCGGTTGAGGGAGGAGACGCTGATCACGTCCTGGCTCTGATCAGGGAAATTGTATCTTGTCAAGTGATCCACAATGCTTCACTGGAGTAAATATTCAAGGGGCGCGGGTCGCCTCCCACCTGCGTAGCGTTTGATATCTGATTGAAAACACAAGAAAATCAATATCTTACAAAAATCAATCCCCGGCGTGAAAAACCAGTGGAAGCCGCGCTTGGCAAGGGTTTAGCCCAACTGTGCACCGGCTTATCAACAAAGTTATCCACAGCTGGCCGCAAAGCTTGGCGCAGCCTTGTTCCCTGCCCGGCGGAGCGATTAGGATTGCCAATGGCATGTTGCGTCACTGCCGCAGCCAGAGTAAACGCTTGCTATTTGCCGAAGGCGATTTGTCTCTGTTGTGTCGAATAAATGACAATCGCGTGAATTGAAACCCGCCATCGCGGCAGCGGCCATGATACCACCCGGCGGCTTCCGGCGGCCGGAGATCGGGCGCGGGCCGTGAGGCAAAGGAGACGATATGGAAGATTTGCTGCGATGCGTTCAGGGCGACATCACCAGCATGGAGGTGGACGCCATCGTCAATGCCGCCAACAACAGCCTGCTGGGCGGCGGCGGGGTGGACGGCGCGATTCATCAGGCGGCGGGCCCGGGCCTGCTGGCCGCCTGCCGCCTGCTGGGAGGCTGCCCGACCGGCGAGGCGCGATTGACCGATGGCTATCTGCTGCCCGCCCGCTACGTGATCCACACCGTGGGGCCGGTATGGCAGGGCGGGGGAGAGGGCGAGCCGGAATTGCTGGCGGCCTGCTACCGCAACAGCCTGGAGCTGGCCGTCAGCCGCGGCGTGGCCAGCATCGCGTTTCCGGCGATCAGCTGCGGCGTTTACGGCTATCCGCTGGAAGCCGCCTGCATTTTGGCGGTCGGCGAGCTGAGGGCCTGGCTGTCCGGCCGGCCCCATGGCCTGCGCGAAGTGAGGCTGGTGGCTTTCGACGCCCGCGCGCTGGACGCTTACCGGCGGGCAATCGAAGCCTAGCTGACCTCGCCCTTGGCCGGACGCGGCAACTGGCCGCCGCAGTGCTTGCAGTGGCGGGCGTCCCAATCGTGCCCCTCGCTGAAACAATGCGGGCACAGCCGGGTGGCGGAGCGGTTTTCGGAAGGCTCGGGGGGGGAACTGCGGGCGATCTCGGCGCTGACGATGCCGGTGGGCACCGCGATGATGCCGTAGCCGGTGATCATAACCAGGCTGGCCAGCGCCTGTCCCAGCGGCGTTTTCGGCGTGATGTCGCCAAAGCCTACAGTGGTCAGCGTGACGATGGCCCAATAGATGCTGATCGGGATGCTGGTGAAGCCGTGCTCGGGGCCTTCTATCACATACATCAGCGTGCCCAGCACGATCACCAGCAGCACCACGGTCACCAGGAACACGGTGATCTTGCGCTGGCTGGCCATCAGCGCCTTGCGCAGCTGGGCCGCCTCTCCCAGGTGGCGGCTGAGCTTGAGGATGCGGAACATCCTGAGCAGGCGCAGGATGCGCACGTCGGCGAGGAAGCGGCTTTCCGGGATGAACAGGCCGAGGTAGAGCGGCAGGATGGACAGCAGGTCGATCACGCCGAAGAAGCTCTTCACGTAGCGCATCGGCTTGTGCACGCAGATCAGCCGCAGCGCGTACTCGATGGTGAACAGGAGGGTGAACAGCCAGTCGAGCACGGTCAGCAGCGTGCCGTAGCGCTGGCGTATCGACGTCACGCTTTCCAACATCACGCAGGCGACGGAGAGCAGAATGGCGGCGATCAGCGCCATGTCGAAAATGCGCCCGGCGCGGGTGTCGGCCTCGTAGATGACGATATACAGTTTGCGCCGCCAGCCGGACAGCGGGATCAGGGTTTCCTGGGTGGGCATATGAACCTTGCCTGTGTTTGCATTGACTATAACAAAGCGGTTTGAGTCCGCCGGCGTTTTCTCCGCAGCGGCGACGGGCCTGTTTCCAGGCCGGCCGCAGGCGGATGCGCGGCGGGTTAGAGAGGGTAGCCGGAGTTTGGTTTGCTGGATATAAGCAAACAATATTAGGTCGCCCGCATCGTATTGATTATGATGCCGTGGAATATCGGCATCGTCATTTTAGCAGGATGAGGAATAAGATCATGCGCATAGCCAATACCATCACCGACCTGATCGGCAACACCCCGCTGGTCAAGCTCAACCGCGTCACCGAGGGCGTCGGCGCCACGGTGGTCGCCAAGCTGGAATTCTTCAACCCGGCGCACAGCGTCAAGGACCGCATCGCGGTGGCGATGCTGGACGCGGCGGAGGCGGCCGGCAAGATCGGCCCCAACACCGTCATCGTCGAGCCCACCTCGGGCAACACCGGCATCGGCCTGGCGATGGTGTGCGCGGCGCGCGGCTACAAGCTGGCGATCACCATGCCGGAATCGATGAGCAAGGAGCGCCGCCAGTTGCTGAAAGCCTACGGCGCCGAGCTGATCCTGACTCCGGGGCCGGACGGCATGGGCGGCGCCATCGCCAAGGCGAAGGCGCTGGTCGACGAATTCCCCGACACCTATTTCATGCCCCAGCAGTTCGAGAACCCGGCTAATCCGGAGATCCACCGCCATACCACCGCCGAAGAAGTGTGGAACGACACCGACGGCAAGGTGGACATCTTCGTGGCCGGCGTGGGCACCGGCGGCACCATCACCGGCGTCGGCGAAGTGCTGAAGGCGCGCAAGCCCGGCGTGCAGATCGTCGCGGTGGAGCCGGACGCGTCGCCGGTGCTGTCCGGCGGCCCCAAGGGCCCGCACCCGATCCAGGGCATAGGCGCAGGTTTCGTGCCGGGCATCCTCAACACCGGCATCTACGACGAGATCATCCGCGTCAAGAACGAAGACGCGCTGCAGGTGGCGCGCGAAGTGGCGACCAAGGAAGGCATCCTGGTCGGCATCTCGTCCGGCGCGGCGGTGTGGTCGGCGCTGCAGCTGGCCAAACGGCCGGAAAACGCCGGCAAGCTGATCGTGGTGGTGATCCCGTCCTTCGGCGAGCGCTATCTGTCCACCGTGCTGTTCGAGCATCTCGGCTGACGCCGGCAGCCCGTCTCTTGTCCTCGTCCGCAATCGATCGCAATACGTTTGCCGTTGACGGCGCGCGGGCAGGGCGGGCTACAATGGCCGCCATGAAAAGACAGCTTATCGCTTTCTCCCTGCTGGGCTCGCTGACCGCTTGCAGCGCGCTGCAGCAGCTGGGCGTGCCCATCCATTCCGGTTCCGGCGCCTCGTCCCGGCCGGCGCAATCGGCCCAGCCGCGCTCGTCCGGCAAGGTGGACCAATTGCTGGCCGAGGCCAACCGGCTGGCCGACAAGGTCAAGTCGGGCGAGCTGACCCGCACCGCGGCGGCCGACCAGCTGAACGCCGCCCGGCTGCGCATCGCCGGCGGCAATCCGGTCGACAACGACAACTTCGCCGTCTACCGACAGCTGACGGTGGAGCGCGAAGCCGGCCGCATAGACTCCGACGCCTTCCGCGCCAAGCTGGAGGCGCATCTGCGCGAATGGATGCGGCGCTGGCCCAAATACTCGCCCAAGCCGGCCGATCCGGCGTTCTCCAATTTCCTGCTCAAGCTGTACGGCCTGCCGCCGCTGGGTTACTAATGAAGCCGAAGAAACACGCGAACGCAGCCTGCCCCTGCGGCGGCGGCGAGCTGGCGGCCTGCTGCGGCCGCTACCTGGGCCCGGACGCGCCGCCGGCTCCCACCGCGCAGGCCTTGATGCGCTCGCGCTACAGCGCCTACGCGCTGGGGCTGGAAGCTTACCTGCTGGCCACCTGGCATCCGTCCACACGGCCGGAGTCGCTGCATCTGGACGAGGACGCCGGCGTGGTGAAGTGGATAGGCCTGGAGGTGAAGCGCTGTGAAGCCGGCTTGGAAGCCGACGGGGAAGGCGTGGTGGAGTTCGTCGCCCGCTGCAAGGTGGGCGGCAAGGCCGAGCGCATGCATGAGACCAGCCGTTTCCTGTGCGAAGACGGCCGCTGGTATTACGTGTCCGGCCTGGTGGCCTGAGCGGCGCTTGTCCTGGCGCAAGTTCGCGCCCATCAATGTTTGACCACGCGGCGCCATGGCGGGAGCATAAGGCATTCCTCTGCGGGAGAACGCCATGCTCACCGTCTATTCCGATTCCCACCGCCTGCAGCACGGCCAGTCCGAGCTGATCGACGGCACCCTCAAACCCTGTTTCGAAACCCCGTCCCGCGCCGACATGGTGCTGGCCGCTATCCGAGAGCGCGAGCTGGGCGACATCATCCATCCGCGCCGCCACGGCCTGGACCCCATCCTGCGCGTGCACGACGCCGACTACGCGCGCTTCCTGGAAACCGCCTGGCAGCGCTGGAGCGACATGGGCCGCGACTATGACGCGCTGCCCAAGATGTGGCAGGTCCGACGCCTGCGGGAGGCCATCCCTGATCACGTGGAGGGCCAGCTCTGCTATTACTCGATGGATTGCGGCACGCCGATCACCGCCGGCACCTGGGCGGCGGCGACCGCGGCCGCCGACACCGCGCTGACCGGGGCCGATAGGTTGATCGGCGGCGAGCGCGCGGCGTTCGCGCTGACCCGGCCGCCTGGCCACCACGCCGCCTTCGACTACTGCGGCGGCTATTGCTTCCTCAACAACGCCGCCATCGCCGCCCAAGCGCTGCGCGACCACGGCATGCGCAAGGTGGCGGTGCTGGACGTCGATTACCACCACGGCAACGGCACCCAGGACATTTTCTACCGCCGCAGCGACGTGCTGTTTCTGTCGATACACGGCGATCCGCGCACAGAGTATCCGTTCTTCCTCGGCTTCGCCGACGAAAAGGGCGAAGGCGAGGGGCTGGGCTACAACTTCAATTTCCCGTTGTCCGCCGGCTCTTGCGTCAGCACCTGGTTCGTCGCGCTGGACTGCGCGCTGGATCAGATCGCCCGCTTCGGCGCGGAGGCGCTGGTGGTGTCGCTGGGGGTGGATACCTACCGAGGAGACCCGATTTCGCGCTTCCAGCTCGATTCGCCCGATTTCGTCACCCTGGGTGCGCGGCTGGCGGGACTGAAGCTGCCGACGCTGTTCTGCCTGGAGGGCGGTTACGCGGTGGGGCCGATCGGGACCAATGTGGTCAATGTGCTGGCCGGTTTCGAGGCGCGCGGCTGACGCGGTTTTTTGCCGGGCTTTGGCCTATGCTTAAAGAGTCTTTCGCCGCCATGACGGCAGGCTCCGCCGGCGTTTGAGGCGCGGGTTCGGCGACGCGCGGATGGCCTGTTGTCGCGCGCCGCCAAGGCGTGCTGGCGGATGCCGGACGACGGGGGAGGTCTAGCCCTCGATGAATGGAACGACCGAGTCCGGCTGGCGGCCGGCGGGCGCGGAGCAGCACAGGCCGCAGGGGTCGGGCAGGACCCGGCGAAGATGAACGAGAGAGCAGGGGAGGACAGAATGGGACTGGCCTTGAAAACCTTGTTGGCGGAGCTGGAGGCCCAGCGCGTGGCTTGCCCGGAAGCGGCGGCCGAGATGGAGCTGGCAGTGGTGCGCAGGCTGGAGGTGCCGCTGGACATCACCGCGTGCCGCGAATTGAGGGTGCTGGCCCATGTGTTCAACGGCGATCAGTCCAAATTGGCCGCGGCGGTGTTGCGCGCGGCGTTGTTGGACATCCAGGAGCATCTGGACGACGATCTGGATTTGCTGGCGGAGATCGCCAAACGCCACATCGATTCATGCGCATAGGCGGGTAGATCCGCAGCGCCGCCATACAGGCGGCAACAGAGCCGGGCAGCGCCCGGCTCTTTTCATTGCAGTAGCGCTTCGATCCTGGCTGCCAGTTTTTCCGGCCGGGTGAACGGGGCGAAGCGCGCCACCACCCGTCCCTGGCGGTCCACCAGGAATTTGCTGAAATTCCAGCGCACCGGCCGGCCCAGCAGGCCGCGTTTCTGCCGTTTCAGGTATTGCCACAGCGGATGGGCGCGGGCGCCGTTGACCTCTATCTTGTCGGCCATCGCGAAATCCACGCCGTAGTTCTTCTGGCAGAAGGCGCCGATCTCGGCGGCGGCGCCAGGCTCCTGTTCGCCGAACTGATTGCAGGGAAAGCCTATCACCGTCAGTCCCTGTTCGCCGAAGCGGCGGTGCAGCGTCTCAAGGCCGGCATACTGGGGGGTGAAGCCGCAGCGGCTGGCGGTGTTGACCAGCAACAGCACGCGGCCGCGGTAGTCAGCCATCGCCTGTTCGCCGCCGTCCAGGCGGCGGAAGGTGAAGTCGTAGATGTTCATGGATGACGAGGGGGAGAACAAAAAACGATGATGGCTTCGGCGCGGCAGGCTGGCAAGCGGACGGAGCATAAAAAGGGGGCGCAGCGGCAAGGGGGAACCGCGACGCCCCAAGAAGAAACAGCTTGCTGTGCAAAGGGTCGGCACAACCGGGATGTCAGCTAACCCTTTGTTTAGCCTAGAACAGATGCCGGAAATTGCGAGCGGCTTTTGCGCGCGGCGCAAACAAAAAGGATGGCCGAAGCCATCCTTTTTTCCTGCGCGTTTCCGCGGGCTCAGGGGCGCGGCAGCGTGACGCCCACCTGGCCCTGGTATTTGCCGGCGCGGTCCTTGTAGGACACGTCGCAGACTTCGTCCGACTCGAAGAACAGCACCTGGGCCACGCCCTCGTTGGCGTAGATCTTGGCTGGCAGCGGCGTGGTGTTGGAGAACTCCAGCGTCACATAGCCTTCCCATTCCGGCTCGAACGGGGTGACGTTGACGATGATGCCGCAGCGGGCGTAGGTGGATTTGCCCAGGCAGACGGTCAGCACGCTGCGCGGAATGCGGAAGTATTCCACTGTGCGCGCCAGCGCGAAGCTGTTGGGCGGAATGATGCAGTAGCCTTTGCCCGACACTTCGACGAAGGAGTTGGGGTCGAAGTTTTTCGGGTCGACGATGGTGCTGTTGATGTTGGTGAACACCTTGAATTCGTCGGCGCAGCGGATATCGTAGCCGTAGCTGGAGGTGCCGTAGGAGATCAGCTTCTGGCCGTCGGCGGCCATTTTCACCTGGTTGGACTCGAACGGCGCGATCATGCCGTGCTCGTCCGCCATCCGGCGTATCCACTTGTCCGATTTGATGCTCATGGTCGTAGGCCCGTTAGTGTCGATTGTGCGATGCCCGCGATTTTACCCGCTTCGCGCCATGTCGGGTGGCTGAAATCCACGGGGCGGAAGCGCCGGGGCGTTGCGCGAAGGGGAGGCGGGCTTGACCAAGGTCAAGCGCCAGGCGGATTGCGGCAATATGCCGCAGGCCGGCGGCAGGGGCTTCGATATACTAATGCAAACTATTCGCATTATCTGGGAATTGCTATGCAGTCATTGGATGGCTTTCCGGCCGGCGCCTGCGGCGTCGTGGACCGGTTGGACCTGAGCGACGAGGCGTTTCGCCGCGTGGCGGCCTTCGGCCTGACGCCAGGCTGCCGCTTTCATCTGCGCCGCGCCGCGCCCTGGGGCGGCCCGCTGCTGCTGGAGGTGGGCGCCACCCGCTTCCTGCTGCGCCGCAGCCTGGCCCGCCACATTCAGGTGAGGGCGGCGGCATGAAACGTTTCGTGTTGATAGGCTTGCCCAACACCGGCAAATCCACCTTGTTCAACCGCCTGACCGGCATGTCGCAGCGGGTCGGCAACTGGCCGGGGCTGACCGTGGAGCTGATCAGCTCGCGCCTGCTGCTGGGCGGCAAGATGGTGGAGTTGATCGACCTGCCCGGCGTCAACGACCTCACCGGCTATACCGACGACGAGGCGGTGGTGCGCGACGTGCTGCTGTCCACGCCGTTCGACGGCGCGGTGCTGGTGCTCAACGCCAGCCAGTTGGACCGCCAGCTGCCGCTGGCGCTGCAAGTGATCGCCAGCGGCCTGCCCTGTCTGGTGGCGTTGAACATGGCCGACGAGGCCAGGCTGCTGGGCATTTCCGTGGATGTGGAGGCGTTGGCCGCAAGGCTGGGCGCTCCGGTGGCGCTGGTGTCGGCCAAACGGATGGAGGGCTGGCCCAGGCTGATGGAGGCCTTGAACCGGCTGGCGGCTCGCGCGGAGCCGGCTGTTCACGCGCAGCTGGAGAGCGTGCCGGAGTCGCAACAGGCGATAGACCAGGCTCGCCGCCAGCTGGATGGCTGCTGGCGGCTGCCGCCGGTGCTGCCGACGCTGCTCTCCGAGAAGGTGGACCGCTGGCTGCTGCACCCGTGGCTGGGCCTGCCGTTGTTCTTCGCCTTCATGGCGCTGCTGTTCAATCTCACCTACCAGATCGGCACGCCCTTGCAGGACGCGGTGGGCGGCGGCCTGGATTGGGTCAAGGACCATGCGCTGGCGCCTATGGTGTCCTCGCTGCCGGCCATTCTGCAGAGCCTGCTGCTGGACGGCGTGTGGCAGGGCGTGGCCACGGTGCTGACCTTCGCGCCGATATTGTTCGTGTTCTTCGTGCTGATGGCGATGGTGGAGGACAGCGGCTATCTGGCGCGCGCCGCCTTTCTCACCGATGCGATGATGGCGAAGCTGGGGCTGGACGGCCGCGGTTTCGTGATGCAGCTGATGGGCTTCGGCTGCAATGTGCCGGCCATCATGGGCACCCGGGTGATGCGCGAGCGCAGCCAGCGTTTGCTGACCATGCTGGTGATCCCGTTTTCGCTATGCTCGGCGCGGCTGCAGGTGGTGGTGTTCTTCGCCGGCATCCTGTTCAGCAAGAGCCAGGCACCGTGGGTGGTGTCCGGCCTGTACCTGATGACCTTCGTCGCCGCCATCGTCACCGCCTGGGTGTTCAAGCGCCGCTACCGCGGCGACGAGGCCTTTCTGCTGGAGGTGCCGCCGTACCGGCTGCCGGGCGCGCGCCACATGCTGACGCGGGCGGCGGGCGAGGTGGGCGCCTTTCTGCGGCTGGCCTCCACCTTCATCCTGGCCGGCGTGGTGATGGTCTGGCTGCTGACCCACATCCCGGCCGGCGATGGCAAGACCCTGGCTTACGCGCTGGGCGCGGCGCTGTCGCCGGTGCTGGACCCGATAGGCATACGCGCCGAGCTGGCGGTGGCGCTGCTGTTCGGCTTCATCGCCAAGGAAATCCTGCTGGGCAGCCTGGCGGTGATCTACGGCGTGTCCGAGGCCGGTCTGGGCGGGGTGCTGGTTCAGCATCTGGACTGGGTGTCGGCGATGAGCTTCCTGATTTTCACGCTGGTGTACGTGCCCTGCCTGTCCACGGTGGCGGCGATGCACCGCGAATCGAAAAGCTGGCGCTTCGCCGCGATGTCGGTCGGCTGGTCGGTGCTGCTGGCCTGGTCGCTGTCCTTCGTTTTCTACCAGGGGGTGCATCTGCTGCGCTGAACGCCTAGAATGACGGTTTGCATGACCCGGAACCACAGGACAAGAACATGAAGGGCGATCCCAAGACCATAGCGCTGCTCAACGACCTCCTGGCCGAAGAGCTGTCCGCCGCAGACCAGTACTTCATCCATGCCGAGATGTACAAGGACATGGGGCTGAACAAGCTGTTCGAGCGCATCGACCACGAGCGCGAGGACGAGCTGGAACACGCGCGCACGCTGATCGCCCGCACCTTGTTCCTGCAGGGGCGCCCCGATGTGGCCCGCCGCGTGCCGATCAAGGTGGGCGAAGACGTGCCGGCGATGCTGAAGGCCGATCTGGAAGTGGAATACCGCGTCGGCGCGCTGTTGAAGGACGTGATCGCCCACAGCGAAA
This sequence comes from Chromobacterium indicum, assembly GCF_039708975.1. Classification (NCBI taxonomy): domain Bacteria; kingdom Pseudomonadati; phylum Pseudomonadota; class Betaproteobacteria; order Neisseriales; family Chromobacteriaceae; genus Chromobacterium; species Chromobacterium indicum. Next base: position 90,240 of record NZ_JAYFSJ010000002.1, on the reverse strand, counting down.
GCGTGCGCGACTACGTGACCCGCGACGGACTGATGGTGCTGCTGGAGGAAACCGAAAACGACCACGCGCACTGGCTGGAGCAGCAGTTGAAGCTGATCGAGCTGATGGGTGTGGAGAACTACCAGCAGGCGCAGATGTAAGCGTTGATCGCATTGATCGAAATGCCCGGCCGCAGCCGGGCATTTTCTTTGCCACGCGCGGAGGCCTTGACCCCGCTCAGCATCGCTGCCGGCGTTTCCCCTCACAATCAAGGACATTCCACTTTCAGCCGAAAGCTTCAAATGTCCGACGACCATGCGATCGATCTGTCCGTCACCTGGCTGGGCCAGACCATGCCGGGCTGCCTGTACAACGCCTCCGGCGTCTGGTGCCGCGAGGAGGGCGAGCTGGAGGCGCTGCATGCCTCCGCCGCCGCCGCGGTGATCACCAAGAGCGCCACGCTGACGCCGCGCGACGGCAACCCCGAGCCGCGCTATTGCCGGACGCCCTTGGGCAGCATCAATTCGATGGGTCTGCCCAACCGCGGCTTCGACTACTACCTGGACTACGCGCGCCGCTATCGCTACGGCAGCGGCAAACCGCTGTTCCTGTCCTTGTCCGGCCTGTCGCTGGACGACAATTGCGCGATGCTGCGGCGTCTGGCCGAAGAGGGGTTGCCGGCGGTGCCGGAAGTCAATCTGTCCTGCCCCAATGTGCCGGGCAAGCCGCAACTGGGCTACGACTTCGCCGCCACGGCCGAGGCGCTGGAGGCTTTCGACGCCGCCTATTCCGGCCTGTACGGCGTCAAGCTGCCGCCTTACTTCGATCCCGCCCATTTCGCCGCGATGGCGGAGATACTGAACCGCCACCCGCGGCTGGCCTTCGTCACCTGCATCAATTCGATAGGCAATGGGCTGGTGGTGGACATCGACAGCGAGGCTGTGGTCATCAAGCCCAAGGACGGCCTGGGCGGGCTGGGCGGCGATTACGTGCTGCCGACCGCGCTGGCCAATGTGCGGGAGTTTTTCCGGCTGCTGCCGGGCAAGGACGTGGTCGGCTGTGGCGGCGTGAAGAGCGGGCGCGAGGCTTTCATGCACATTCTGGCCGGCGCGCGCGCGGTGCAGGTGGGCACCTGCCTGTACCATGAGGGGCCGGGCGCCTTCTCCCGCATCGCCGGCGAGCTGGCCATGCTGATGCGGGTCAAGGGATATCGCAGCCTGGACGCGTTCCGCGGCAGGCTGCGCACTCTGTAGGCGATTTCCTTAATCGAAACGCCAGCACGCCATCGACAGCGAACCCATCCGCCAGTCGTCGTGCAGCTTGACCGGCACCGCGTCGTCGTCCGACGCGCCCAGCGCCACCAATAGCGGCTGGAAGTGCTCGTCGCTGGGGTGGTTTTCGTTCGGGTAGGGCGCGCGCTGTTGCCAGTGGACGATGTCGTCGCGGCGGTTTTCCAGCAGCGCCTGGTCCATCCAGTCGGCGAAGCCCGCCGCCCAGGGCGCGCGTTCGCTGCCTTCCGGGCTCAGCTCCCATAGATTATGTGTGTAGCTGCCGCTGCCCATCACCAGTACGTTTTCGTCGCGCAGCGGCTTGAGCGCCTGGCCCAGCGCGTAGTGCTCGGCGGCGCCGGCCCTGTGGTGCAGCGAGATCATCACCAGCGGGATGTCTGCCTGGGGAAACATCAGCAGCAGCGGCGTCCACATGCCGTGGTCCAGCGGCCGTTCGACGGTGGCGGCCACCGGCAGGCCGGCTTGGCCCAGCAGGCCGATCACGCGCTCGGCCAGCGCCGTGTCGGTGGCGGCAGGGTAGCGCAGCGTGCGCAAGACCGGAGGGAAGCCGCCGAAGTCGTACATCGTATCGGGCCGGGGCTGCAGATTGACGGTGAGCGCGCGCGTCTCCCAGTGGGCGGATACGATGACGATGGCGCGCGGGCGCGGCCAGCCGCGGCCCAGCTGTTCCAGGAAATGGCGGGTGGGGCTGTCTTCTATCGGCAGCGTCGGCGCGCCGTGGGAAATGAACAGCGAGGGTTGTCGGGTAGTCATGATCTGTTGCCTGCAATGAGGGTATGGCAACAGCTTACGCCGGCATGGCGGTTAAAAAAATGCCGGTTTTCTCACTTAATTGTTTACTCTGGTTCAATAAATTCGCTCAACGTGCGGCCGACGCCGCCACGGGGCGCGGCGCGGGCGCTACGCCGTGTTGCAGCCACAGCAGGCAGCCGGCGCAGAAGATGGCCAGGCCCAGCCAACGCCGCCAGCGGCGGCGCGGCGCAGGGGCAGGCTTGTTGGCCCTGTGGCGGGATGGGAAGGGGCTGACGGTTTGCATGGCGGCTCTCACTGGAATGGCTTTCCATAATAATGATAATGATTATCATTTAAATCAAGGGGGGAAGAAAAAGCCGGCGGGCCCAGGGCGCGCCGGCTGTATCGGATTGACGTCAGATGCTCAGGCCCAATGCCTTGGCCACGCCAGCGCCGTAGGCGGGATCGGCCTTGGCGCAGTTGGCGATGTGGCGGCGCTTGATCGCCTCGTCGACGCCGCCCATCGCGCGGGCGGTATTGTCGAACAGCACTTGTTGCTGGGCCGGCGTCATCAGCCGGAACAGCGCGCCGGGCTGGCTGTAGTAGTCGTCATCGTCCGCGCGGAAGTCGTAGTGGTAGGCGCCGCCTTGCAGCGCCAGCGGCGGCTCGTCGAACGCCGGTTGCTGCTGCCACTTGCCCTGGCTGTTCGGCTCGTAGCCGATGGTCGCGCCGGCATTGCTGTCCACCCGCATCGCGCCGTCGCGGTGATAGCTGTTGTGGAAGGGGCAGCGAGGCGCGTTGACCGGGATCAGGTGGTGGTTGACGCCCAGCCGGTAGCGCTCGGCGTCGCCGTAGGCGAACAAGCGGCCTTGCAGCATGCGGTCGGGCGAGAAGCTGATGCCCGGCACCACGTTGGCCGGGTTGAACGCGGCCTGCTCCACGTCGGCGAAGTAGTTCTGCGGGTTGCGGTTCAGCTCCAGCACGCCCACTTCGATCAGCGGATAGGCCTTGTGCGACCACACCTTGGTCAGGTCGAAGGGATTGAAGGGACAAGCGTCGGCCTGGGCTTCGGTCATCACCTGGATATACATGGTCCAGCGCGGGAAATCGCCGCGGTCTATGCTCTCTAGCAGATCGCGCTGCGCGCTCTCGCGGTCCTGGCCCACCAGCTTTTCCGCCTCGGCATCACTCAGGTTCTGGATGCCCTGCTGGGTATGGAAGTGGAACTTGACCCAGTGGCGCTCGCCCTTGGCGCTGATCAGGCTGAAGGTGTGGCTGCCGAAGCCGTGCATGTGGCGGTAGCTGGACGGAATGCCGCGGTCGCTCATCACGATGGTGACCTGGTGCAGCGCCTCAGGCAGCAGCGTCCAGAAATCCCAGTTGGCGTTGGCGTCGCGCATATTGGTGTACGGATTGCGTTTCACCGCGCGGTTGAGGTCGGGGAATTTCAGCGGATCGCGCAGGAAGAACACCGGCGTGTTGTTGCCCACTAGGTCCCAGTTGCCTTCCTCGGTGTAGAACTTGACGGCGAAGCCGCGGATGTCGCGCTCGGCGTCGGCCGCGCCGCGCTCGCCGGCCACGGTGGAGAAGCGCAGGAACAGGTCGGTCTTCTTGCCTATCTGGGAGAACAGCGCGGCGCGGGTGTAGCGGCTGATGTCATGGGTGACGGTGAAGGTGCCGAAAGCGCCAGAACCCTTGGCGTGCATCCGGCGCTCCGGAATCACTTCGCGGTCGAAATGGGCCAGCTTTTCCAGGTACCAGACGTCTTGCAGCAGCATCGGACCGCGCGGGCCGGCGGTCTGCACGTTCTGATTGTCGACGACCGGCGCGCCGGCCGCGGTGGTGAGGTTGTGCTTGCTCATCCTGCTTTCTCCTTGAGTGGGGCGAATCTACGGAAGGGAACTCATTGCAGCCAGGCAAAGCCGGACCACATTTCCAGCAAGGTGTGATGCCAGTTCTGTTTCATGACTCTCTCCCGATAGTTGACGCTTGCAGTATCCGCAAGTTTGATAGTTTTGTTAAATCAATTATTTTAAGTTGATAGTTAGTTTTTCTTAATGATGGAAAATGGGCCGCGCGCGGGCGCAAAAAAACCCGGCGGGGCCGGGTCGTTCGCGGATGGAATGAGGGATCAGTCCCAGGGCACGTCGACGGCGCTGCCCGCGTCGGACGGGGCCGATTGCGGAGCTTGCGTCGGCGCGGGAGCTGCCGGCTGCGCCTGGCTGTCTTCCACGCCGCCCAGCGCTTCCACCAGCGCTTCCACCAGTTCGCCCAGTTCTTCGCTCATCAGGATGAAGGTGGCTTCGAACAGGCTTTCGCGGTCGTCGCCGGCCTGGCTGGCTTCGTCCTGCAACATGTCCAGAAACTGGATGCGCTTCAGTTGCAGGGTGTCGGTCAGCTGGAAGCGGATTTTCTCGTTCCAGATCAGGCCCAGCTTGGTGGCTTGCTTGCCGGTGGCGATGTGCTGGCGGATTTCGTCGCTGGTCAGGTCGATGCGGCTGCAGCGCACCACCGCGCCGTTTTCGCTGCCGTCCTTCAGTTCGCAGTCGGCGTCCAGCTCGAAGCCGCCGGGCGCTTCGCCGGCGGCCAGCCAGTCGGTCATCGCGGTGTGCGGCGCGATCTGGGTGCGCGGCAGCGCGGCGGGGAAGGGCGGCAGCGCCTCGCGCAGCTTGGAGACCAGCGCTTCGGCCTTGCTGGACGAGCCGGAGTCCACCATCAGCCAGCCGCGGGCGATGTCCAGGTAGGCGCTGGTGCGGCCGCTGCGCACGAAGGCGCGCGGCAGCAGGTCGTCGGTGATCTGCTCTTTCAGCGCCAGCTTTTCCTTGCGGCCGACCTTGCGCAGCTCCTTGTCTTCGATCTCCTGCACCTTCATTTCGACGAAGTCGCGGATCACCGAAGCCGGCAAAACCTTGTCTTCGCGGCGCATGGAAACCATCAGGCTGCCGCGGGCGGCGTAGACCGGCGCTTCCAGGTGTCCGGCGGGCGGAACCCAGCCTTCGCTGAACCAATCCAGGCCCATACAGGGTTGAAACGGACGTTTTTCCAATGCCTGCAACAGCTTATCGGCGTCCACCAGGCTTTCGCCGCTCAAACGATAAAAAGATAGTTGCCTAAACCACATATTTGTTCCATAATGCGCGTCCTCTGAAGCCGTTGATTGTACCGCAGCAAGCGATGCAACAGCAGTTTTTCAGACAAGCAGTTTGTAAGTGGTCGTCGGAGTGTAGCTTAGCCTGGTAGAGCGCTACGTTCGGGACGTAGAGGCCGGAGGTTCGAATCCTCTCACTCCGACCAGTTAACAAATTACTTGTCAGAAAATGAAGTCTGAGGTAAAGTAGCTTCCCTCGGCGCAAGTCGAAAAGCAGCAGAATCGGAGTGTAGCTTAGCCTGGTAGAGCGCTACGTTCGGGACGTAGAGGCCGGAGGTTCGAATCCTCTCACTCCGACCAGGATTCAAAAAAGCCTTGATTTTCAAATTCAGAGAATCAGGGCTTTTTTACAGATTGGTTTGCCGGTATAGCTCAGTTGGTAGAGCAGCGCATTCGTAATGCGAAGGTCGGGGGTTCGACTCCTCTTACCGGCACCATAAAGATCAAGGGGTTAGGCGGCTATGTCGTCTAGCCCCTTTTCTATTTGTGCCGTATTTGTGTCACGGCTGTTCAAAATGATATCTATCTGCTTGGCGTGGGCGCTGAGGTGAGACGGTGCCAAGTGCGCATAACGCATCACCATTTCGAGCGTTTCCCATCCGCCCATTTCTTTTAGGACGGGGAGAGGAACGCCGGCCTGTACCAGCCAAGAGGCCCAAGTATGGCGGAGGTCGTGGAACGTAAAGTTTTCGATCCCCGCCGCGCGGAGTGCAGTTTTAAAACCCTTGTTCGCATCAACGCGCATTTTCCGAACTTTTTCTGTCCGAGTGCCGTTTGATCTGGTAGCCTCCGTTATGTAGACAAACACCCATCGCGGGTGTTTGCCGATTTGTTTCCGTAGTATGTTGCATGCTGTGTCATTCAGAGCGACGCCAATTGCTTTGCCGGCCTTGGCGTCCTCTGGATGTATCCATGCAATTTTTTGCGCCATGTCGATCTGTGACCATTCCAGATGAACAATATTTGAACGGCGCAGCCCTGTTGCTAGGGCAAATACCACGACGCTTTTAAGCGGGTCTTCCAGCGCATCGATAAGCCGTTGTGCTTCATCTTTTGTAATCCACCGTATCCGCTTATTTTTAGCTTTGGGGGTTCTGATTTTGGGAACCGTTTCAAGCCATTTCCATTCATGCGCTGCATTAAGCAGTGCCCGAATAAAAGCAAGGTGGGTTGCTCTTGTTGCAACAGCTACCGGCTTGGGTTCATATTCAGGAACGGGCTTGCCTTCCCTCATGAGTCGGTTGCACATCTTTTGCCAATTGAGCAAATGGCGGCGATTTTCCATCTTGCTGACGGCTCGTGTAATTTCCTCCTCTGTTATTTCGGCGAGTGGCCAGCCTTGGAAGTGAAGTAGGAAAAAGCCAATTCGGGACTTGTCATCATCCAGGCTTTTCTTGTCGGTCTTCTCTTCCAGCCAGCGCAGGCATGCTTCATCAAATGTCTTTTCGGGGATGGCGCGAAGCTTGGTGACTTCCCAAGCTTCAGCCTTCATTTTGTCGTGCAGTTCCTGGGCTTGTTTTTTGTCCGATGTGCCAAGGCTGCCTCTAATGCGCTCCCCGTTCGGTGCGGTGAAGTCGCAATGCCACGTGTTACCTCTGAGCTTGATTGCCATCGTTTGTTTTTCCTTTGATGGCCGTCGTTCGCATCCGCGGCCATATCATCTTGTAATTTCTTGATCGCTGCAATGCAGTCGGACTTCAGGAACAGCAGCTTGCCGCCGCGTGTGTTCGTGCGGGCGGCTTTGAGTCGTTGGTTTGCGACCCACTTTCTTACCGTTCGCTCGCCAAGCCGCATGAAGGTAGCGGCCTCGGCGAGTTCCATGATTTCATCGTTCATGCATAGAGGTCCGGCTGTAGTCGTTTCAGGTGGCTGCGCAGGTTTTGGAGTGCGCGGCGGTCGCTGGGGTTGACGGGTATGCCGGTTCTTCGCCCATTTGGCATGATAAGGACGGGGTGTTTGCGTCCGGTGCGAAGCGCGCCGCCAGCGGCAAGGATGGGTGCTATCAGGGCTGCAATGTCTTTCGTCATGTTTATTCCAGCGATAACGCGCCCTGGTCTGTCGATCCTGGCGCGATGAGGTCGCTTGCCTGTGCGATGATGGTTTGGTGTGTGGGCGCGTCGATAAGGAGCATCGACACGCCATCGGGCAGAAAAAAGCCGCCATTGCGGCGGCGGTGTACGCGCTGGCCTGCTAGGTGTTTCCAGTCGCCTGCGGCGCCAATGACAAAAATCGTGTCAAACGGCAGCGCGCGGGCGTCGTGGGAGGCGGCGGCCAGCTGTTCGCTGGTGCCGGGCGTCATGATGGTGGGTAGCTGTGCATAACCCCGTCCAGTTGCAGAAGGCTGGCGGTATTGTTGAACACGAAGACGGTTGGGCATGTGTTCGATGCGGACGTGCGAAGCGCGCGGCGTGTGGCTAACTCGTTCAGCTCGTTCAGCCGAATGCCGGCGACGATGGCCTTGATGTGTGCACTCGGCTCCGGTGTTGAGGTCAAATACACGTTTTCTCGCTCAACAACTGAATACGGGTGGTTGTTGATGTCGTGCAGCAGTTCCACGAACTCAGAACAGTCTCGCCTGATCTGGTCTTGCGCGTCCTGAATCGCGCGGGCCTTGCTGGTGATGGCGTCCAAGATATCCATGCCCTAGCCCCGAATTTGATAGCAGCGACGAAGCCGAACGGGCTTGCTGTCGGCTTGCTTGATTGCGCTGATGGTAATGGCTGCCAGAGTTCCCTTGCTTGCGATCAGGCCGGCGAGGATGAGGGGGAGCGTCATTGTTGGCTGTCCATGGAGTGGCATGTGACATTGCCGCTTGCAATCAGCAGCCTGGCCGAAATTTTCAGCAGCGCAATGTAGCTGTCCGGGTCGTTTAGCGACAACTCGTTGTTGGTCGCGTGGATAAGGCCGGTCTGTACCAGCTGGCCAGGAGAGAGGGCCGCTCTTTCGTCAAGCGTAAGCTGGATCAGGGCCGTTTCGCGGGCGAGGTCGTGGAGTGTTTGCTTAAGGGCCGGGGACAGGTCGGTGGCGGTGACTTGGGTGTTCATGCGTTGATGGTCTCCATGGTTGCAGCTTCTACGCTATCGAGGATCTGGTTCCAGGCGCGCAAGATGCGGAAGCCTGGCATGCCGGCAAACTTGGGGTGTGTCATTGCCTCTTCGTAGGTCAGGCCCAGCTCTTTCATTTCGGCCAAGTCACGGCCGGTAGTCGCGGGATCGTGGCGCGGCATGGTGATGATTCCGTAGATGCGCGGCGCAAACTCTTGATAGATGGTGGACTCTTCAAAGGTCTTACCGTTTTTCACGACGGGGCCAAAGTGTTCGTTAAGCCAAACGACTGCCGGCGCATCAACCAGGCGCATCATGGTTGCAAGGCCGGTGGATGTGTCTGTCAGTTCGTCGCCGCCGGCGACGATGATATGCAGCCGCACACGCACGCCGTTCATAGCTAGGAATTCGATAGCGCCGGACGTGGCAAGGTAGTGCATCAGTGGCAAGAAACCGTTGCTACCCACGTCTATTACTGCGTCCGTCTCGCTATCGATCAGCCTGGCCATCAAAGTGTCAAAATTGCGCGGATTGATTTGCATGCCATCGTCCAGCAGTTCAATGGCGGTAGCGTTGAGGGTGTGCGTGCGGCTGAGGGTGCGATTGACTGCGTCGGTGTCGTAGGCGGTGACTTGGCCTTGAAGGTGGCGCAGCGCTTGCGCCAGATCGCTGGCGGCTTTGCTCTTGCCAATGCCGCCTTTGCCGTTGGTGACAATGTGGGCGGTTCGTGTGTAGGTGTTCATCGTGGTTTCCTTACCAGTCTGTGGGGTTGTCGCGCGCGTGCTGCCATTGCTCAGCAGTGCTGTTGAACTGGTGGCCGCTTTGTTGGGGTGTTTCGCGAGGCGGTGCCGCTGGCTTGGGCGACGGCTTCGCGGGGGTTTGGGGCGTCGCATGAGCTGTCTTCCTGAGTTGACGGCGTGCGCGGTACAGCGCATTCCGTAGCTCATCTAGCGTCATCTGGATGCCAGCATTTGCCAGTGCGTTGAGGATTTCGGTCTGGCTGATACCGCGCCGCATGGCCTCTTCGATGTCTGGTAGTAGCTGGCGGATGCGGCCGGCCTTGCTTTCAATGGCCGGCTGCGGTTGTAGGCTGTTGAGCTGCTGCCGCGCCTGCTCATTGCTTGTTAATGTGTTGCTCATGTGGCGCTAACGTCCTGCTCATTTCGTGCTCATTTCGTGCTCATGAGCAGCGCGGGCAAAAAAATCAGCCAGGCAGTTTGATCACAAGGAAAACCGGCTGGCCGTCGCGAAAGTACGGGGCTTTGATAATCCAGCCGCTGGCACGTAGGTCATGGGCGGCTGCATCGGTTATTTCAGTTATTTCCATCGACATGCTTTTCTCCTTGGTGGATTCGCTTGCGTTTGGTGTGTCCTGGGCGGCCCGCCACTCCGGCGGGGCCGCTCTTTTAATCCCAGCCGTTGGCTGTGTCGGATTGGTAATGCTGGCGTTCGGCGCGGTCGTTTGCGCGCTGCCTGGTGCGTCGTAGTCGCTCCGCCGTTTCGGTTGGCAGTGCGGCCGGGGTAAGGGCGCGCAACTGGATTTCGCGCCGCTCAAACTGCCGTTGAGTGTTTTGGCTCAAGCTCATTTGCAAGCCTCGCTAATCATGGTGATGGCGTCATCAAGGTTGATGATTGCAGTGTCCAGGGCGTCGGCTGAGGCTTCCAGCTGTTGGCCGTGTTCAAGCGCTAAAGTGTTTTTGGGTAGGCTGGCTATGTCGGCCCGCTTTACTTGCAGTGCTTCTTGCAGGCGTTTCTTGATGGCCTCTATTTCTTGCTGGGCCTTTTGCAGGTTTTTCATCTTGCTTTCTCCAGGTGAATGCATCCGGCAGCGTCCCGACTGGGGCGCTTGCGGATGCAGCCCACGATGGCGATTCAGAGGGCGCGCAGGTCGGGTTGATCTGTGCGGCCATCGCGGGCGGCAAGGTGGTGTTACCGCGTCGGAACGGACGCGGCGACGTGTTTACTGGTTGTTAAGGAGCGATATCAAATTGATATTTGATGCAACAATAGCAAGCTTGATTTGATATTGTCAATATCAATTTGATATCTTTTGGCGGGGAACGGTAGTGGCGGGATTTTGGTTGACTGCCTTCCTGTCATTTGGGACAGGTTAGGTGTTTTTACTTAGTCATTTGTACTAGTCAGTAGAATAGAATGCGGCATGCCACAAAAACAAAAAGCACCGCTCAGGGTGCCTGTATCCGTACAAAAGAAGGTCAAAGAACTGGTTAGCGTTACGGCTCCCCGGCGCGTGTCGGGGGTATTAGCGCCTCCCCGTGTTGGGAGTGCATGACCTCATCGTGTTCTGAAGAAAAGCCCACTTGGCCGTCATGCGGTAAGTGGGCTTTTTTTTTACGCAATGTCAGTGCGGGGCCGTGTCGCCATAGATAGCTGAGGATTTCCGATATGTTGTTGCCGGAGCTTTCGCGCTCATTGCGCAAGGACATGCCCATGGGGGTGGTGAGCGCCCCTGTTGTTAGTCTGTATGCGAGAGCGTCGAGCTGGGTTGTCAGCATCTGGCGTTCAGCATTTGGCCAAGCAAGAAGCTGGTCGGCGCTGGGGAGGTTCCAGTAAAGCTTATCGTCGATCCGCATGACGACGCCAACGCATTCCATATCATCGCTTGCAAGATCAAACTGCCAATAAACTTGCCATGATGAAGCCCTGATAAGTGGCTGTTGATCTGTTTCCGGTGTTAGGCGCTTGCTTAACTTGCCTGCCAGCTTGTGAGCGGCTGGTTTTCTGCTCATGCAACCTTTCCTTTGATCCACTCTGGATCGCTGCGTAAAGCTATGAAATTTGCAGCAGCTTCCCTGTCTCTGCGTTTGAGTAGGTCGCCCCACCAATCCATGATACTTCCTTTGGCCTGCTCCCAGGCAATGCTTGCTGATAGATGGCTTTCTTCTATTGCGCGGGCTGATGTCCGATCTGGTACGCCACCATATGCAAGCTGTAGCAGCTTGTTATGTAAATAGCCAGCTGTTTCAAGGCTTTCAGGTGTCCATGACTGCCCCCCGAGCATGTCAGCGTAGTCAATCAATGCAAATTCTGCTTCACCTAGCCAAAGCAGATTGCCAGCATTGGCATCAATATTTTGTAGCCACTGATGAAAAGCAATAGCGGCGGGGAGGTGCGGCCATTGCTGTACGCGCTGACGCCAGGCTATAGCGTCGGCCTCACTAACAAGCGTGAGCATCGAGTCTTGAAGTTCCTCGGTTGCCCAGGTTGGGAATAGATCATCGTCGCTGCCGGGCCAGGTGTATTCAGGAAATAGCTTCCTGAGTTTTCTGGTGTGAATTAGCAGAATGAATGCGCGTGGTGCGGTTGTAAGGCCATAAGCGCGCGCGCGAAGGTAGCCAGCAACTTCGTTGGCAAGCGCTTTGTTATCTGTCGGAAAGGCTTTGACGTATGCGGTTAGGGTGGTGCCGTCCGGCGCGCGTAGTTCTGCGCGGTGAACGCAGGATGAATAGCCATCAATCCGGCGTGCCGCGTGCAGGTGGTGGCCCGCGCCCAGCAAGGTAATGCTCATTGATTTTCAGTTTTCAGACAGTAAGTTCAGCAAGCTCGCGATGGTAGCAGCCAGCGCAGGGCTTGGCGATGAGCGGATGAACTGCTCTAGGCTATCGCGGAGGGGTTCGGGGTTTAAAGGGGTTGGGGTGTGATGGGTTGTGTCCATCCATCCGGCTGCGAGATTGAGCTGTTTTTCAACATGCCGGGCAAATTTGTTGCCTATATTGCAGCGGCCTCGCAGGTATCTAGATACTTGAGACTCTTCACGATCTAGCGCCTGCGCCAACGCTTGCCGGCTGGGGTAGTGGCCGGCAAGTGTGGTGAGGTTCTGCCGACGGATAGAGACAATGTCCATTGTTGGATGCTGTCTTATCGTGGCGCGTCGGTGAATGACGGTAGAGGTCAATTTTCGTCAAGTGGCTAGTTTTTATGCCCATAGCTGCGGCTGAGTGGCTGGTCTGAGGGGCTGGATGGCGCGCGAATGGCCGCCGCAAGTCCGCTGCGGTCTGTTTATGAGGGGGCGGGACGCCGCGGGGCTTATTGTTTGCCCTTGGCATCCTTGGGGGGAGGAGGGGGGCTGATGTTTTCCCCGTGCGGATCGGCTATCCGTTTGGCAAGGTTGGAGATAGTGCGTTCGCGGCTGTCTTCTGTGCCCTGGTTGAGGTTACTGCTTGGCTGCATGGAGCGGACTAGGCTGCGCAGGTGCTTGACCGTATCCAGCGAGAGCGTGCGAGCGTTTAGCGCAAGCTCAATCTCATTTATCAAAAGGATAACTTCGGGGATGGTCGCGGCGATGACTTTTTCGTCTTGACTATGATCGCGACTTATCCAGCCGCTTTCTTTATCGAAAGCTTGCTCTATGCGCTTGGCCATGTTCGGGCCGACATTTCGAAAGCCGGTCTTCAGGTGCGAAGCTTGCCCAGGTTGGATGCCTACCTTGTCGGCAAATGCCTTGACTGAGTCGTCGCATTCTTCGATCAGTTTCAGGACGTTTTGACGGCGAATTTCTGAGATATCCATATCAGCATTAACGCATTGATTATCAAATTGATAAACGTGCGAATTGATATTGAAACTTGCCTTGTCAATATCAATTTGATATTGTGCGTTCATGACTCTCTCCGAATACTTCAAAAAAAGTCGCGGTTCTCGCTTGGAGTTGGCTAAGCGTGTCCGCAAGACCCCGGCCTATCTGACCCATGTAGCTATCGGGTTCCGTCGTCCCAGCGCAGCGCTTGCCGCTGACATTGAGGCTCAGACGGATGGGCAGGTGCCTAGGAGTGTTTTGCGGCCAGATATCTGGCCAAGCTGATTTCCCCACGTCCTGCGGTTGCTGCGCAGGGCGTCTTGGCCGGTTCGCCCGGCGTTTTTTATTCAGTCTGCGGGGTCTTCCCGCAAGGCAAACTATAGCGAGATTCCAAATGAATTTCATGCGGCGCTTACCACACAAAACATGGATTGGTGTGGCGCGGGATGCGGTGCAGCAGTGGCGGCAGCGAGAGCGCTGGACGTTGGAGGCGGTGACTCATCAGATTGTCATGCATTACTACGAGTCGGGCGCGGATGGGGTTTGGCTGGTGGAGTTTCAGCAAACCGAGGCCGGGACCGATCCGATGCGGGCGCGCAAGACCAATGCGGAGAGGATCGCCCGTTGGCTTGATGACCAGACTAAAGACACTTCGTTATTGCCGGCCAATCTACTTCCAACGGTGCTAGGGGCGTTGCCCATGGACCTGCGGTTGGCATGTGTCACGGAAATGATAGGGCTGCTTGGGTTCGATGTAGCAATTGCGAAACCGGGGGTTCCCGATGCCACGCATGCAACTTTGGTCGCGGCTGCCGCGAAAGAGGCTGGGGAGGCCGTGGCGGCATTCTCCTTGCTGGCGGATGGGATGAATCAAGGAGCCTTGATGCAAGCCAAGATCGAGCTTGAGGAAGGGCGCGCGGCGCTGAGCGACGCGATTAACCATGTTGACGGCCTGTTGACGGAGCGCCATGAAGTCGGTTTCGGTGGCTGACATGCTGCTGACCCGAGCCGATTGGCGGGCCAGGGTGGCGCATTCGGATGATAAGCAAGCCGCTAGGCGGCGCTATCTGGATTTGTTGAGACAACGGCTGGAGTTGGCGGCAAATGGTCGAATGGGTCAAGGAAAGCGGTGATGTGCGCCGGGATGCTGCCTATATCGCATTGCTGCCCACTGAGGCGCTGCGCGCAAGGGAGTTGAAAAGGCTGGCGCACATCCATGGTAAAGCTCATGGCAGAAGCGTTGAGGACGCGGTTGCGGGTGATTGGGCAGGGCGCGAAGCAAGCTTGCCGCCGTTGCTGCTGATTGAACATGAAAACCCCCGGCTGGCCGCGTTGTCGGCAGTGGGGGGGAAGGGGGGGATGTGAGAGTTTTGCTGTCAGAGCAGGAGCAATCCGCCTTGCTGGAGTGCAGCTTAGAGGCGTTTCGCTTGTATGTGGCTGGTTTGCGGCCATGCGTGGATATTCGCACGGGCATCATTGGTCGAGGTTATCCAATTAGCCGAACGGTACTCGCCATCAATTGCCAGTATGTGCCGCCGCGAGGTAGCAAGCGCCCGGCCTGGCGACCGACATTGAAACAGGTTGATGCGCTGCTTGATGAGCTGGAAAGGGTAGGGCTGGCAAAGCGCGTAGCTGCCATTCAAGAGGTCAAGAAATTGGTCTTGAGATTGCCGCTATTGGTGCGTGCTGTGGATGAGCAGGACATGAACGGGAGTGTACGAACGGGACAGGCTAGGAATGGTGAGAGCCGCGCCAGTCAAGGCTTAGGTGATGTGCTGGGTCGTGATGAACCGGACATGAGCCGGCAGGCTGAGCCGGACATATCGGAGGTTAATAAATATATACATATCGGGCGCGAGGAGATGAACGCAGAGCAGCCGGGCGCAGCGGCATTGCTAGCCGCTGCTGCGGACCAGCTGGGCGTCAGGGTCGGAGGCGCAGCCAATCCGGCAGTGCTGGAGTGGGCGGCGGCGGGCGTAACGGTCCCGCAGCTTGCGCAGGCCATTGACCGTAGTCGCGCGTATATCGCGGAGGGTGAGGCTGTATCGGTCAAGTATCTGTCGAAAGTATTGCGGTCGATGCGCGAGGAAGGAAAACCGTCTGCAGGGCGTGCTGTACGCAGTGGGCTGCGGGAGAGTAAGGGCCGGCGTGATCCGGCATGGAAAGAAGTTCCCGCGCCGGCTCCGGGGACAGTGGTGCCAGTTTCGGGCAATGTGATGGATAGCGGTGAAGGTGGTTGGCTTGAGTGAAGCATTGCAGTATTTTCCACGAGTGGCCAGCCTGCGTGGGCTGGCGCGAGTGTCAGGCCATTGCGCTACGCATGGTGAGTTTGTGGCGCATGTCCTGCCTGGGCGGGTGCCACTGTGCCTGCGGTGCGATGTAGAGCGAGAGGCCGCAAACCGACTGGCTGAGCAGCGGCGGGCGGTGTTGTGGGGCTGCGGAGTGCCGGGGACGTTTCGGGAGGCGAAGTTCCGCGACTTGTTGGAGGTTTGCCCTGAACAGGTGGCAGTGTTGCAGGCGTTTAAGGGTTGGGTGGCCAGGGTGGGGAAGGATCGCAGCGCCGGCAACGTGGTGATGGTCGGGAGTACCGGGACCGGCAAGACTCACATGGCCAGCGCGGCGGCGCTGAATCTGATTGCCCATTGCGGCCTAGATGTGCGCTATGTTACGTCCGATCAAATGCGCGTGGAGGTGTGCGAGACGTGGGGCAAGCCTGGACGTAGCGAGAATGTCGAGTTGAGGCGGCTGGCGATGTGCCCGCTGTTGATCATCGATGAGGTGGATATTCTCGATTCCAATGGCCATGGCTTGCGGATTTTGACTAATGTGATTGCTGCCCGGTCGAGAGCGGGTTTTCCCACGGTATTCATCAGTAACCAGACGAAGGAGCGATTGATAGAAATTGTGGGCCAGCGAGCGGTGAGCCGGATGTATGAAAATGCCTTGGTGTTGCAATGCTATTGGGAGGATTTCCGGGCGCGGCGGATAGGGAATTGAACGCTCAAGCATGGTAGAATGGCGGCACAAAACAAAGCCCGGCATTGATCGGGCTAGGGGAATTCTCCGCAGCAAATTTGGAGAGTTCGAAGTGATTAAGGAAGTTGATGAACTGTTGTGGCAATGGGGCGCTTGGGTTGATCAGCGCGAATCAAACAGCCTGGGCTACAAGATGTCCGTGCTGAATGAATGCATGGCCATGGCGAGCAATGAGCATCAAGAACGGCGAGTATCGCGGCCGGTGATCGATGGTGAAAAGATGTTGCTGGTGGATGCGGTCTTGTGCCGGAAGGTCAAGCCGGATACCAAACGGCTGATTGATCGCTATTACAGGGGGGCGGTGGGTGGAGTGGTTGCCATTCAGTCTGGCCGGATGCCTAAGCGGAGGGCTGGAGCGTATACTCAAGTCTTCGCGGACATGAACTCTGTAACAAGGCAAACCGTTCATGCGTGGATTCATAATGCCCACGTTGAACTACAGCTGGCGATGGCTGCGGTGGTTCATAGGGTGAAACAGGTAGGTGTGGCAGGGGTGGTAATGGAAATTGGTGCGACTTGTGCGAATGATGCTTGACAGCTGATCTTACACTTGTGCACAATTCGGCTACTCTTGAAACCATTGCGAGTAACGAAACCCGAGGCTAAGCCCTCGGGTTTTTGCTTTTGTGGTTTAGCGATCTACAGCCTGAAATGCTGTAGTGCGGCATGAGGTTTGACAGATAAGGGGGCGCGCAATAATATTGCCGCCCGCAAAGCCTCGGCCTGCCAGCTTGGGCTTTGTGTTTCAGCTTCATATACATCACTTGCTTTTACTTAATGCGCCTCGGCTTTTGCCGGGGCGTTTCTTTTTGGGGAAACGGAAATGCCACGATCAGCGCCGACGCCATGTCGGCAAAGGGGATGTCGGCAGTTGGTGCGGGATGGTGGCGGTTATTGCGATGTGCATCGCCGGGAGGTGCGGCGCGAGGTTGACCAGCGGCGCGGGTCTGCTGCGAGTCGGGGTTATGGATCGCGATGGGCGAAGGCGCGTGAAACGTTTTTGCGGCAGCGTCCGCTTTGCGAGTGTGAGGATTGCGCCGGGGTTGGGCGAGTGGTAGCGGCGACGGTGGTGGATCATATCAAGGCGCACCGGCTAAAAGATGCGCTGGACTCGGGCGACGCGGAAAGGATCACCGCCGCGCAGGCGCTGTTTTGGGATAAGGCGAATTGGATGCCGATGAGTAAGCCATGCCATGACAAGAAAACGGCAAGGCTGGACGGCGGTTTCGGGAATCGAAAGGGCGGGGCGTGATGGCTGGGAGCGTGGAGCGAGTTCAAGAATTGTTCGAGCAGTTACCGGCGGACTTTCGCCAAGAGACATTGGCGACGGCGGCCCAAGTGCTTGAGCTATTGAGTGCTTGCCCGGAAGAAATGCGGCTTTGGGTCCGGGCGCTGCTGGTGGCGAATTGGTCGGCGGTTGAATAGTCGGCCAGGGGGAGGGGGTGGGTAAAAGTCTGGCCGGCATCGGTCAAGACCGCGTGCCTAGCCACGGTTTTTTATGGCCTCTGTTTTTGAACAGGGGGGGGTATGAAATTAGACGGCCTCTGATGCGTTATTTGGCGCATCGGGGGCTTTTTTTATGGGCGAATGCCCTGGAGGCTCACTATGGACGATAGAAGGCCGCCGCTTACCGTTATTTCGGGTGGGGTGGGCGGAGTCGCTAGAAATGCGGGTGATAACGGGGCGATAAAGTCGCCATCTACACCGCCAGGGGCAAAACTGTCTCCGAGAGAGCGGAAAGTCTGGGATGAAATTTGTGATTCTCTTCGCGCTGCGGGTATGGAGCATCTGACGGCAGGTTTGGCTATTTCCGTAATTTGCAGGACGTTTATTCGTTTGCAGGATGCGGAGGAAGAATTAAGCAAGGTTATAGAGCGGAACGGTGGTAGTTATGTGATTGATGTAGGTAAGGATAAGCCTTATTTTCAGGCGCATCCTATTTACAGCATAACGGTTAGCTTAAAGGAAGAATTGCGTAAATGGCTGCCGGAATCATGTCTGACATTGCCGTCAGCGGCGGCAGTCAAGGCCAAGCTGGGAGACAAAGCACCTCAGGACGATCTGTTCGACAGCGCCGTCAATCTCGCAAGACGCCACCCGTCAGCCGGCTCAGGTTAATTCCGCCGGAAGAACAGTGGCAAGAATGGGATACTCGCTATGGCATACCAGTTTTAAAAGGCGAGATTACAGTTTGTCAGCTGACTGTGCTGGCAGTTGAGCGACATTATCGAGATTTGCAAACCGCGCATAAGCGCGGTTTTTTCTTTTCTCCCGCTCATGCATGGCATTGCATTGAGTTTATCCAAGAATGGTTTGTTCATACGACAGGACCGCTTGGGGGTAAGCCTATTTTGCTGGACGGCTGGCAGTTGTTTTGGACTGCGGTTCTAATTGGCTGGCGGGAGGTTGGAGAAGGTAAGTTGCGCCGTTTTAGGACGGGGTATGAAGAAGTCGCCAGGAAGAATGGAAAATCTACGTGGATGGCTCCAATTGGGGCTTATCTGTGGATGATGGATGAGGAGGAGGGGGCGCAGGTATATACCATTGCGACGACGCGAGCCCAAGCTATGCCGGTTTTTAAGCCAGCTTTTGCAAATGTAAAACGTTGGGTTAGAAAGTCTAGGCGGCTGGCAAGGTCGATCAAGATCGCAGAGGGCGCAAATCAAGAAAAGCTTGTCTTGTTCGGTGAGTTTGGCGAGTCTATCTATGAACCTTTGGCCGCAAATGCCGAAAGCTTGGACGGTAAAAATCCATCATGCGTTTTGGTGGATGAATTGCATGCTCATAAAGACCGTAAGGTTTGGGATGTGATGATTTCGGCGCTTGGTGCGCGTCTTCATCCTCTTGTTAATGCAATCACGACGGCGGGTTTTATCTTGGATGGGATATGTATTGAACTTCGTTCATATCTAATCAAGGTTTTGCGTGGTGAAGTCGTCGATGACCGTATGTTCGGTGTTATTTACACCATTGATGAAGGGGATGACCCATATAGCGCCGATGTGTGGATTAAGGCAAATCCGAGCTTAGGAAGTGCGAAAACCTTTGCCTATATGAAGGAGCAGGCCGGGCGGGCAAAGGTTTTGCCGAGCGCGAGGGCGAACTTTTTAACAAAGGACTTGAATGTCTTTGTCGGAGATGCGCTGTCGTGGTTCGACATGCAGGTATGGGATAAGGGCAGCAAGAAGTTTGACCCGGAAATACTCAAGGGGCGGCGCTGTTTTGGTGGCCTTGACCTGGCCAGCACGCGAGACATTACCGCGTTTGTGTTGCTGTTCCCGCCACCCGATGGCGACGAGGATGGCGACTGGTATGTGTTGGTGTGGGCCTGGGTGCCGCAGGCCAAGCTTGATGCTGCGGAGCAAGACTCCGGGTCGGACTACAAGGCATGGGCGCGGGCCGGCTGGTTGACGGTGACGGAGGGGGACGTTACCGACTATGAGGCAGTCCGGGAGGTGATTGAACAGGCGTGGCAGGACTTCGATGTGGAAGAAATCGCATTCGACACCTGGAACTGTACGCACCTGGCAAACCAGTTGCTGGAAAAGGACATTCCGATGGTCAAGCTGCCGCAGAACTTCGCCGGTTTGTCGCCTGGGGCGAAGCAGCTCGAGCGCATGGTTTACGGCAAGCGCTTGCGGCATGGCGGGAATCCGCTGCTGCGTTGGTGCGCGGGCAATGTCACTTTGATGATCGACAGCAACGAGAACATCAAGCCGGACAAAAAGCGCTCGCAAGGGCGCATTGACCCGATAGTGGCGATATGCAGCGCGGCTACGCGGGCAATGACCCATCTTGACGAATCGGCGCATCTGGAGATTTTGTAAATGGGGTTCTTCGAACGAATATTTGGCGGCCCTGCGCCGCCGCCACGGCAAGAGCCTGTGGTTAGCAATGCCGGCGAGCTGTTTGGCGATTTGGCCACGTTGACGCGGGCCGGGGTGATGGTCAACGAGACAACAGCGATGCGCCAGGGCGCGGTTTATGCCTGCGTGCAGCTGCTGGCCGGAATCGTATCGACACTTCCGGTTCACTTTTACCGCCGAGGCGGAGAGGTGCAATCGCGTGTAGATCATCCGTATTGGTGGCTGTTCAACCAGTCGGCGACCAACGAGTACACCAGTGCCGCGATGTGGGAATTCCTGATGGAATCCCGCTTACTGGATGGTGACGCTTACGCCTGGTTGCGACGAGATCGGCGCGGACAGGTGATCGCAGTTCAGCCGGTTAACCCGCGATGCGTTGATGTTCAGCGGATGGCCGGCGGCTGGCGTTGTTACACGCTGTGGTTGCCGGATGGAACGGTCAAGGCGCTGCATGAAGATGATGTGTTGCACGTCGCCGGGCTGGGGTTCGATGGGCTGCGGAGCTTGTCGCCCATTCGGCACTATGCCGGCCGTTCTGTCGTCGGCCTAGCGTTGGCGCAAGATGAATTCGGCGAGCGAAGCCTTGGGCAGGGCAATCATAGCGATTTGCTGCTTTCGACGGCTGCAAAACTCAGTCCCGAACAGAAGGACGACTTGCGCAACGAGGTTGAGCGACGCTATGGCGGGCTGGGCAATGCGCGTCGGCCGATGGTGTTGAGTGGGGAGTTCAAGCTTGACCGTCTGCGCATGAGTCCGGTCGATATGCAGCTGTTGGAGGCCCGGCAATTCAGCGTGGTTGAGGTCGCGCGCATGTTTGGCGTCTTGCCGCACATGATCGGGGCCACGGACAAGTCTACCAGTTGGGGCAGCGGCATTGAGTCGATGACGCTGGGCTTTATCAAGTTCACCCTAAAACGCCACCTAGAGGCCATCCAGCAGGAACTAAACCGCAAGCTGTTCGGGCCGGAAACGGGCATCCACTGCGAATTCATGCTGGATGCTTTGCAGGAAGGCGATAGCAAGATGCAAGCCGAATACTTCGGCAAGGCGCTGGGTGGTCCCGGCTCGCAAGGTTGGATGACCATTAACGAAGTCCGCCGCCGCAAAAACCTGCCGCCTGTTCCGGGCGGCGAAATGATTCGAATCGCAGGAGAAAAACCGAATGCCGATGCAAAAACTGCTGATCCGCCCGAAGAACCGGACGGGGCCGACAAAGATCAGGGCGGAGACAGCGGGGAGTGAGGCCACGCTCTGGCTTTACGATGCGCTGGATGATTGGTGGGGCATCAATGCCGGCGATTTCTGCAAAGAGGTCGCAGCGCTGACGGCCGAAACTATCCATCTTCGCATCAATAGTCCTGGCGGCGACGTGTTCGGCGCACGCGCCATCGTTGCGGCCCTGCGTGGCAGCGGGGCCAAGGTGATTGCGCATGTGGACGGCCTGGCCGCCAGCGCCGTGACCTTCATCGCAGTGAACTGCCATGAAATCCGCATGGCGGATGGCGCGTTCTTCATGATCCATCAGGCCGGGACCGGGACATGGGGCAATGCTTCGGATTTGCGCGAGACGGCGGATTTGCTGGACAAGGTGGATAGCACCATCGTCGCCGATTACGTGCGCAAGACCGGCCAGGACGAACAGCAGGTCCGGGCCTGGATGGCGGCGGAAACGTGGTTTACCGCAGAGGAGGCCAAGGGCGCCGGTTTGGTTGACGCCATCGTGACCGGCCAGAGCGTTGATAACAGCGCATGGGACTTTTCCGGTTGCCGCAATGCGCCGCAAGCATTGATGGCCGCGCCGGTTCGCAATGAAGTTGTGCCGGAAGTCGCCGCGCCGCCTGATGGCGCGGAGCAGCGGGAGCATGCCCGCCGAGTGTTGGACCTGATTTCGCTTAGTCGCTGACGAACATTCGCACGACTCCAATCTTTAAGCCCGCCCTGAGCGGGCTTTTTTCATTTCAAGGAAAACAATGTCTATCCAAGCATTGCGCGACAAGCGCGTCAACATCGCCAACAAGATGAAAGCCCTGGTGGAGAAAGAAGGCGCGTGGGATGCCGAGCGCCAGGCTGAATTCAGCAATATGAAAACCGAGGTGGAGCAGATCGATAACCAGATCAGCGCCATTGAAGCCGCGTTGCGGGTTCAGGAAGGCATCGCCGCTACTGACGAGCAGACGGCCCAATTCCGTAACGTGTCTATCGAGAATGCGGCGGAGCTGCGCCGGGATTTGCTGGTGGCTTTCCTGCGCGATGGCCAGGAAGGCATTCAAAATCTGGTCAATTCCGGCCGCATCCAGAACGCGCAGACAGTCGGCACGCCGGCGGGTGGTGGCTATACCGTGACCCGCGAAATGTTCAGTTCGATTCAGGCGGCCATGGCTTTGGTCGGTGGCGTGCGCGATGTGTCCACGGTGCTGAAAACGGCGAGCGGCAATCCGCTGGATTTCGTGGTGACGGACTCTACGCAGGAAGAAGGCGAAATCCTGGGTGAAACGCAGTTGACGCCGTCCAGTGAAACCAAATTTGGCACGACTGACATGGGGGCATTCAAGTACACGTCCAAAGCGGTCGCGGTGTCGCTGGAGCTGCTGCAAGACAGCGAGTTCGATATTGAGGCGTACATCGTCGCGTTGCTGGGCCAGCGCCTGGGTCGCGTCACCAATCGCCATTTCACGGTGGGCGCGGGCGATAAGCAACCACGCGGCGTTGTGACCGCTGCATCAGTGGGCAAGGCGGCGGCGACTGGCCAGGTGGCGACGGTGACGCTGGATGACCTGATCGACTTGGAACATAGCGTCGATCCGGTATACCGCTCTGCCGCCAAGTGGATGTTCCATGACGGCACGTTGCGCAAGCTGAAGCAGCTGAAGGACGCGACCGGCCGCCCGCTGTGGTTGCCGGGGCTGGCGGTCAATGCGCCGGATACCATCTTGAACTATGGCTACCAGATCAATCAGCACATGCCGACGATGGCGGCCAATGCCAAGTCGATTTTGTTCGGCGACTTCAAGAAATATCTGATCCGCGATGTGATGGGCGCGACGCTGTACCGCAATACCGATTCGGCCTACAACGAGCGCGGCCTGGTGGGCTTTCATTCGATCTTGCGCACCGACGGCGACTTGGTGGACATCGGCGGAGCCATCAAGGCTTACCAGAATTCGGCAAGCTGATTTGCGCCCCTTCGGGGGCTTTCTTTTTCCAAGGGGGTGTTATGGCGGCAAAGAAGTCGGATGTGAAAATGGTCGAAGCTCGCGTGTTGTATAGCGGTGTGTTGAGCGGCGGCGAACTGGATGGCGTGCGAGTGCAGGTCAATGACGTGCTGATGGTGCCGGAATCGGCCCTAGAAGGTGATTGCGGGCTGGACGCTAACCCGGATGCGGTGGCCGCTGCATTGGCGTCCGGCGGTCGCCGTATCGCGGCGGATGGCGCTGTGTCTCAAGCTGGCGAGTAAGGGCAATGAACAGCGCTTTGTTTGATGATCTGGCCACAGTGCGGTTGCAATGCCGCATTGATGCCGATTTGACGGACGATGACCCGCTGTTGTGGCTGTATGTGCTGGCAGCGGAGGGGCTGGCGGCGCATGAGATCGGCCGGCCGCTGCTGGGCGAGGTTTGGAAAACGGCCGCGGACGTGCCGGAGAGCGTTCGCCATTGGGTATTGCTGCGCGTGGCGACGGCCTACGCGCAACGGGAAGCAGTGGCGTCCGGCCAGCCGTTGCAGGCCATGCCGCGAACCTTTGTAGATGGTCTGCTTGATCCCTGGAGGGTGTACCGATGAACGCCAGCATGATGAAAGATCGTATCCGGCTGAGCCAGCCAATCAAGACCCGTAAGCCGTCCGGCGGGGTGGTCGATGGCTGGACGGAGCCGAAGGCGGTGCATGCTCGCGTGGATTACCTGGGCGCGCGGACCTATACGGCGGCGCTGGCCGAGCAGACGGGGTGCAGCGTCCGGGCGACGATCCACCGCCGCGCGGTTGCGCATGGCTGGCGCGCGCTGGTGCATGGCCAGCCGTACAAAGTGAAGACGGTGCAGCCGCACGAAAACCGGGATTTTCTGGTGTTGATGCTGGAAACGAACGATGGAAACGGTTGAGGGCATTGGCGAGGTGCTGCGCGCGCTGGACAGCGTGCCGCGCCGGCTGCAAACCAAAGTGCTACGCCGAGGGCTGCGCCGGGGCGCGGCCCTTGTGCGAGACCATGCGCGCCGGCTGGTGCGCCGCCGATCCGGCGTGTTGGCTAAGTCCATCGTGGTCGCGGGTTCGCGCGGTGGCGGTCGTCGCGGCGTGATTGCGTACAGGGTCGCGCTCCAGCGGCGGGCGTGGTATGGCCGATTGCTGGAGTATGGCCATATGAAGCGCGGTCGAGGGCGGAAGGCCAAAGGCGGCGAAGCGCGGCGCGCAGCCGCGAGGGAGGCAAGCCAGGGGGCGGGGCAGATGGTCCCGCCCTATCCATTTATGCGGCCAGCTGCTGAGCGGTTGCCGGAGGCGCTGACCGTGGTCGGTGATACGGTTCGCAGCGCGTTGGAATCCGGGGAGTTGACGCGATGATCGGCGCGGCCGTGGTGGAGTTGCTGGCCGCGCCGGATGTCGTGGCGTTGATTGGCGACCGGGTGTATCCGGTGCGCCTGCCGGATGAGCCGGAATTGCCCGCAGTTGCCTATCAAGTGATTGATGAAAAGCGGGCGCGCGGCGCGGTGAGCAATCCGGGCATCGTGTTCAGCCTGGTGCAGCTGTCGATAGTGGCGGCGGACTACGATGCGGCGTATGCCGTGGCCTGGGCTGTTCGGCGCAGGTTGGAGCGCTGGCGGGGCGAAGTGGGAGGCGTCATGGTTTACGACGTGCTGGAGGATGGCGCGCAGGATGTGGGAGAGGACGCGCCGCATCTGGTGGCCATGACCTGGCGCATCCATTGGAAAGCAAATTGAAAGGGCGATGTGTCGCGAGTTGAACAATTGATGGTCGCCGTTGAGACGGCTTTGTTGGGGGCGACGGCGGCAGGCGCGCGAGTGAGCCGTGACTTGCAAAAAGGGTTGAATTTTGGCGAGTTCCCGGCGGTGTGTTTGCACCAGTTGCAGGATGTGCCGTTGCCTGGTTCGCCGGTTGGCTACGAATATCGCCAACTGTCGATAGAACTGGAATTGCTGGCGGAAGGCGATGTGCCGCATTCGGCTTGTGAGGCGCTGCGGGCGGAAGTGCATGCGGTGCTGCATGCCTACGTGGAGGTGCAGGACTTGCAGGCCGGCGCGGTGCAGTGGGAGTACGACGAGGAAAACCCGCGCCTTGGCATTTGCCGGGCGCAATACCTGCTGACCTATAGGCGGCGGGAGGGTGAGCTGTAGTCGGTTCGAAATGGTGTCAGGCTCGCTGCGGCGGGCCTTTTTTTATGCCTGGAAGAGGTGGAAATGTCACTGAATAGTAAGCGGGTGGCGATCATCGCCAAGGTGGAAACGAAAGAGGGCGTGGACGCGGTGCCGACTGGCGCGGCAAATGCGATTTTGGTCGCTAGTCCGAAAGTCACGCCACTGGATAGCGACAAAGCCGAGCGCAACATCGTGAGGCCATATTTCGGCAATGCCGAATCGGTCGTTACCGGGGTCCGCATGAAAGCCGAATTCGAGGTCGAGCTTGCCGGCGCGGGGGAGCCGGGGGCGGTGCCGGCCTGGGGCGTGCTGCTGCGGGGCTGCGGCTTTGCTGAAACCGTGGTCAAAGACACCGCTGTCAGCTACGCGCCTATTTCCACCGGGCATCAGTCGCTGACGATCTATTACAACCTGGACGGCGTGCAGCATAAGTTGCTGGGCGCGCGCGGCAATGTTTCGTTTGATTTCCAAAACAAGGCATTCCCGAAAATGAAATTCACCTTCACCGGAGTGCATGGCGGCATCGTTGATTCCGCAGCGCCGGCGCTGACGTTGACGCCGTTCATGACGCCGATGCCGTTCGATGCTGCGAATGTCGCGCACTTCAATCTATTCGCCTTCGCGCCAGCGGTGCAGAGCCTGACATTCGACATGGCCAATGAAGTCAAGCATCGGAGTCTGCCGGGCGGTACGGAACGGGTGTTGATTACCGGCCGCAAGCCCAGCGGTTCAGCGCAAATCGAATCGACGACTGTCGCGGAAAAGGATTGGTTCGAGATTGCTAGGACCGGCCGTCGCGGCATGCTCAATCTTGAGCATGGCAAGGTGGCCGGCAACATCATTCTGATAGAGGCAAACATCAGCATTGGCAGCGCTGACTATGGCGACAGCGACAACATCAGCATGACCACGCTGCCGCTCGCGTTACTGCCATACGACGGCGACGACGAATTCAAAATTACCATCCGCTAAGGGGAAGCATGTACACGATCAAAACGGATGGCCTGGCGCGCGTGCCGGCCGAAATTCATGTTCGCACGGAGTCCGGCGCTGAGCGCGTTATCGCGATCCAGCTGACGGGGCGCTTGTTGGCACAGCCGGCATGGGATGCGCTGTTCCAACGCCATGCAGGCGAGGACGAGAACGAAGCGGCCAGCCTGTCGGATGTCTACCGCCAGAATGCGCGCTTGTATGCCGAGACGTTCACGGCCTGGGAGGGGGTGTGTGGGCCGGATGGCCAGCCGGTCCCGCTGTCTCTGGCTGCACTGGAGGCCGCGCTGTTGTCCATTGATGGACCGCAGGTGAATGCGGCATTGCAACGCGCTGTTCATGAGCTGCGCTTTGGTGGCGCAGTCCGAAAAAACTGATAGAGGCGGTGCGCTGGCAGTTTGGGGAGCGCGCCGCCACGCGGTCGGAAAATCGCCGCGCGCTGCTGGATGCCGGCGTGCCGGCGGATCAGGTGGACGCGCTGCTGCCGGCCGAGGCTGAGCCGGAGGCTTTCGAGCTGCTGGCCGAAGGCTTGCCGGCGTGGCGGGTCTGGAACGCTATGCAAACGCAATGGCGGGTCGGCCCGGCCGGTGCCTACGGGCTGGACTATGCCGCGCTGCCGGTGGTCGAGGCCCGCTGTGGGGAGGCGCTGGATAGCGGGCTGTTTGACGCCTTGCAGGGGATGGAGCGGGAGGCGTTGCGCCTGATGTCGGGGAAAGGGGGGTAAATGGCGGAGCGAAATGTTGGCTCGCTGGTAATCAATCTGGAAGCGCGAGTCGCCCAGCTGCAAAACGACATGAGGGCAGGAAAGCAGGCGGTCGAAGACGCGGCGTCCAGCATTGAGAGGGATAGCAAGCGCGCCAGCCGAGCAATGGAGGAGGCCGCCGGAAGCGCTGGCATGCTGGCGCGGGCCGGAACAGCCATCGCGGGCGGTTTCGCGCTGTCGGCGGTAAAGGAAGGCGTGATCGCGGTCGCGCAAGCGCTGAATGGGGCGCAGATCGCCAGCGAGCGCCTGCAAAAGTCGCTGTTCTACGCCAATGGCGGCGACCTGAAGGCGGTCGCAACAGATATCGAATGGCTGCGCAAAGAGTCGGCAGATTTGGGACTGTTGTTTTCCAATGCGGCATCGTCCTATGTGCAGTTTGCCGGCGCGGTGAGAGGCACGCCGCTGGCACCCCATGCTCGCGCGGTGTTTGATTCGCTCTCTACGGCGGCAAGCGCGTTTGGCTTGAGCGCAGAGACGGCGCAAAGCGCGATGCTGGCCCTGGTGCAGATGTCCGCGAAAGGGGTGGTGTCGGCTGAGGAATTCCGGGGGCAGCTGGCCGAGCATTTGCCAGTGGCAACGCAGGCAGCAGCCCGCGCCCTGGGGGTGACGACTGGCGAGTTCAGCAAGATGTTGGAATCCGGCCAGCTGCTGGCCGTGGACTTCCTGCCCAAGTTCGCGGCAGAGCTAAAGAAGATGTCGCAACAGGCGGCAGACTTTGGCGGTGAGACTCAGAAAGCATCCAACAATTTCGTCAATTCCTGGGAAGCGATGAAAACGGAGGTGGCGCAATCCGGCGTGGCTAGTTTCATTGCTGGTCAACTGGCGATTCTGACGGATGCTTTCGATGATGTGTCAGAGTCGATGCGTCATGCGCGACGTGAGGGCGCGGGCTTTTGGGGGCAGGCGATGGCGGCCGGCGGCGCTGCCATGCGCTTCCTGAATCCGGTCAATGCACTGCACTACGACGCATCGAGTGACAACGCCAGAGCGGCCCAGCTGAAGGAGCGGATCAAGGACGGCGAAGCCAATCTATATGAATGGTCGTTTTCGCAGACTCTGGAACAGAAGCGGGCGGGCCTGGTGGCAATGCGGTCTGAGCTGGCTGAGTTGGAGAAGCGGGCTCGGGCGGTATCGAAAGATGCCGGCGCGGCGCAAAAGGAGGCCGAGGCAAAGGAGGCGGCGCGAAAGGATGCCGAAGCGCGGGCGAAGACCTATTCCCAAGATGATTCACGGCTGAATGATCGCGGCCAGTATGAGAAGCGCGTCAAGAAGGAGGAGGACGCGTATAAGGCTGCAATCGCAGGATTGGAGAAGGGCAGCGCGGCATACCTTCAGGCGGAAAAGGCGCATCAGACCGCGCTAGGCCAGCTGCGCGAGGACTTCGACAACAAGCAACTGGCGGCGCGTAAACGGGCGCAGGCTGCGGCGCGGCAGGCTGGCGCGCAGGGGCGGCGCGAGGATGCCGCCATTGATGCGATGCAGCGCGAAATCATGGGCGTTGAAAAGCTGTCCGCTGCTGAACGCATGCGCTTCGAGATTTCAGAAGGCAAGTATGCCGGGTGGAGTGCGGCGAGCCAGCAAAGGCTGTTGGCCATGGCGGCCGAGCTGGACGCGACCCGCCAGCTACGCGCCGAGAACAAGCGCTTCCTGGACGAGCTGAATCGTGATGTTGACCGTTACGAGGCCCAGCAGCGGGACGCGGCCCAACGGCTGCGCGGCGGCGAGTACGACAACGCGACCCAGCGATTGGACCGGGAGCATCGTCAACGACGCGTCGATATCGAATACAACGGCAATCTTTCCGACGAGGAAAAGGGCCGATTCGGCGCGGCAGAGGATCAGCGGCACGAACGGGCGACCGAGGCGCTGCGCAGCAGCGAGCGCCAGGGGATTGGCTTGCAGTCCGAAGACCAGCAGTTGCGCGACCAGTACGAAAACCGCCACCGCCTGATTATGGAGGCGACCACGCTCACGGAAACCGAGCGTGCCGACTACATCAGGCGCAATCAAGAGCAGTTGAATGCGGATCTGCTGAATCTGGAGCGCAACCGGGCATCAGCCATGTTGTCGAGTTCGAGCCAGCTATTCGACGGCCTGGCCGGACTGGCGGCCAGCTTCAAAGGCAAAAACAGCGGCATCTACAAGGCGATGTTCGCCGCAAGCAAAGCCTTCGCCATCGCGGATTCAATCATCAAAATCCAACAAGCCATAGCCACGGCCGCAGCGTCCGGGCCGTTTCCGGCCAACATGGGCGCGATGGCGACGGTGGTGTCAGCGACGGCGGGCCTGGTGTCGTCGATCAGCAGCACGAACCTTTCCGGCATGGCGCATGACGGCATCGACAATATCCCGCGTGAAGGTACTTGGCTGCTAGATCGCGGGGAACGGGTGGTCGATAGGCGCACGAATAGCGACTTGAAAGACTTTCTGGCCCGTGTGAATACGCCAGCCGCTGGGAGCGCTGCGCCGGCTCAGCCGGTGCGGGTGATCGTCAACAACCTAGCACCGGGCGCGACGGCGCGAACGGAGGAGCGGCAGAGCGCAGACGGCGGCCGGGAAATCCTGGTTCTGGTCGAGCGCGTGGTAGACAACAAGCTGGCCGCTGCGATGCGCCCGGACGGGCCGATTTACGATTTTGTCAGGGGGTAAAAGTGGCTGAAACATTTGGCTGGGTGCCGGAGTTTGGCGGTTCGTCGTCGGTTAAGGCCAGGGTGCGGGAAGCGAGGTTCGGCGGCGGCTACGCGCAACGTGTCGTTGACGGGATCAACGCGGCGGCGCGTGTGCGTAAATTGTCGTTCGCCGTGGGGCCGGCGGACGCCGACGCCATCGAGCGCTTTCTGGAGCGGCACGGCGGCGCGCGCTGGTTCTGGTTTACCTATCCCGGCGCGCAGCGCTGCAAAGTGCGCTGCGACGAATGGGACCGCTCTTATAGGGCCGCCGGGGATGAAGTGGTGAGCGTGACGTTTGAACAAGTTTTCGATCCGGGGGAATGATGGGGGTACTGCAAAGGGAAGGGCAAAAGCTGGTGCCGGATGCCCTGGTGCAGCTATTCGAGCTGCGCCCGCCGGGAACCGTGAACATGCAGTCGATGAGATTCACGGCGAGCGGCAACGGCCAGCCGGTGACGTTTCAGGGGTTAATTTATGAGCCGTGGGCCATCGAGGCCAAGGGGTTCGAAAGCAGCAATAAAGGCTCGCCGCGCCCAAAGCTTTCTGTGGGCAATATTGCGACGCTGCCGGATGGCCGCCAGCTGCGCGGGATATTCACGGCCCTGGTTGCCCAGCATCAGGGCCTTGTCGGCTGGCGGCTGATTCGGCGGGTGACGCATGCCAAGTTTTGCCAAGGCGGCGAGTTGGAGAGCTACCCGGAAATGTACCCGGAAGAGACATGGCTTATTAACCGGCGCGAAGCCGATAACGGGGACGTGATTACTTTCGAGCTACGCAGCCAATTGGACCTTGTCGGCAAGAAAGCGCCGGGGGTGCTGGTGACGCGGTATTGCCCGGCGCATGTTGTGTTTCGTGGCCCGCGATGTGGATATCAAGGGACGGCAATGTTTGACGCGCGAGACCAGCCGGTAACAGATGCGCGCCTGGAGGCATGCGGCAAGCGTCTGAGCAGCTGCAAAATCCGGGACAACCTGGCCAATTATGGCGGTTGTCCTGGAATGAGACGTTACAACTAGGCGTTATTGCTTGGCGCGACTGGCGAAATCATATTGCTTGGCCATTTCGGCATGGCCGCGCAAATACTCTTTGATGTTGGAAACCGGAGCAGCCAAATCCTTGCGAGCGTCTGGCTGGCATACATATTTCCACAGATAGTCATTTTCGCTATCCGGGATGATTTCCTGTGTGGATTTGTCTGCGACTGTGGCGTCATGGGGGACTTGGTCAAAATCATAGTAAATCGACTTCGCATAGGCCACGGTATGGGATTTGCAGTTGATGTTCCGCAAAGTCATATTGTAGGCATAACCGGCGCTGGGGCGGTTGTAGTCAACAGTCGGGGCGAACGTGGTCCAAAATTTGGTCGTTCCACCATTTTCAACGATGCTGTCTGTATCAACCAGTAGCGTGCCGGATTTCACATTGTAGTAAGTGGCACTCCAGCTGGCAGCAAATGCGCTGCCAGAGAGCAGCATTAAAGCTGCAATTAGAGTTTTTTTCATTCGTACATCTCCATCAGGAAATAAGGTTTAGTAGAGCAATTTGGATGCTCTGCCATGCAAGATAATGGCATTTGCCAGATGTGCAATAGAGGATCGTCAAATTTAGAAGCCGCGAAAGCGGCTTTTTTTATGGGTAAAGCGATGACTGCAACATCCGAACAAATCGCCGCGATGCTGGACTATGCGGCGCAGGCCGGCGAGCGCGAAGCCTGCGGCCTGGTGCTGGACTCGGGCCGGGTCTACGCCTGCCGCAATGTCGCGGCCGAGCCGGCGCATTTCTTCCAGATCGACCCGGCCGGCTGGGCGGCGGCCGAGCAGCTGGGCCGCATTGTCGGCATCTGGCACAGCCACCCGCACGGGACGGCTGAGCCGTCGCTGGTGGATCGGGCGATGTGCGAACGAACGGGTATGCCCTGGCACATCGTCAGCCATCCCGGCGGCGACTATCGCCACATCGCGCCCAGCGGCTGGCGGGCCGACTACCTGGGGCGGCCGTACTGCTATGGCGTGTTCGATTGCTGGGAGCTGGTCCGCGACTGGTTCGCGCGCGAACGCGGCGTCAGCCTGCCGCGACCGGCTGGCGAAGATGGTTGGTGGGATCGCGGTCTTGATCTGTTCACCCTGTCGGCCGAGGCCGCCGGCTTCGAGTGGGTGGACGATACGCCGCAGGCTGGCGATGTGCTGCTGATGCAGATACGGGGCCAGCAGCCTAACCATGTCGCGGTTTGGCTGGGGGATGGCCGGATTCTCCATCATCTGCGGGACCGAGCGTCCGAGACGCATATCTATGGCGGGTATTGGCAAGCGGTGACAGTAAAACGGGGGAGGTATCGGGGTGAGTGAATTGCGAACAATTCGCCTGGGCGGCGAGCTGGGCGAGCGCTACGGCCGGGCGCATCGGCTGGCGGTGTCGTCGGCGGGCGAGGCGGTGGCGGCGCTGAACGCGCTGTATCCGGGGTTCAACAATGCGATTCGCCAGCTGGACGAACGCGGCTTTGTGTTTCGCGTGGCGGTGGCGGATCGGGACATCGAGGAGCAAGAACTGTTGCTGGTATCGACTGGCGATGTGTTGATCATGCCGGAAGTGAACGGGGCGGGCGGCGGTAGTCGTCTGATCGGCGCGGCGCTGATCGTGGTCGGCGCGCTGACGATTGCCTTCGGTGGTTCGCAGCTGATGGCGGTCGGCGTCGGCCTGATGCTGACCGGCGCAATGATGTACCTGTCACCCGTTCCGCGCTTTGACCAGCAGCAGGCCGAGCAGCAGCAGGGCAAGTCCTCTTATCTGTTCAACGGCGCAGTCAACAGCAGCGCGCAGGGCGCGCCAGCGCCCTGGGGCTGGGGGCGGCATCGGGTCGGCGGCATCGTCATTTCGGCGGGCATTTCAGTTGAGGATATCTAAGTGGGTGCGTTGGAGGTAGTCGGCGCGGGCGGTGGCAAGCCGCAGGAACCGCGCAAGCCGCATGAAGCGCCGGATTCTTTGCAGTCGGTGGCGACAGCGAGAATCCTGATGTTGGTGGGGTTGGGCGAAATGGGCGGACTGGTCAATGGCGACCAGTCCGTTTTCTTTTCCGGGGTGCCGCTGCAAAACCCGGATGGCTCGCACAACTTCGAGCGGGTGCGGGTCGAGCATCGGACGGGCGGCGGCGCGCAAGCGCCGATTCCCGGCTTTGACGAGGTGGAAACGGAATTCCCAGTCGGCGTTGAGGTGAAGGGCGGCGCGGGCATCGTGCGCAGCATCGATGACCCGGAGGCGACCGCGGTGCGGGTAACGGTGTCGGTTCGCGGCTTGATGGAGATGACCGAGGAAGGGGATACCAACCCGTCCACGGTGGAAATGCTGGTCGATCTGCGCAAGCCCGGCGGGGCGTGGCGGCTGGGCCGCAACATCACGATTCAGGGCAAGACCCGCAGCAAGTATCAGAGGGCGATTCGCATCGAGCTGCCGGAGCCGGGACCGTGGGAGGTGCGGGTTCGCCGCCTGTCCGGCGACAGCACGACGCAACGCCTGATCAACGCGACCGAGTGGGACAGCTTCACGGTTATTCAGAGCCTGCAACTGAGCTATCCCGGCTATGCGCTGCTGGGCGTGACGTTCGACGCCAAGCAATTCTCATCGGTGCCGGAGATTACCAGCGACTGGAATCTGTCCACTATCCGCATTCCGAGCAATTACGACGCCGAGGCCGGAACCTATGCTGGCGCATGGGATGGCACATTCCGCCGCGCGGTGTCCTCGAATCCGGCCTGGTGTTTGTTCGCGCTGGCCACAGACGAGCGGTTCAATATCAGTCTGCCACCGGATGGCGCGTGGAAATGGGACTTGTACCGGATTGGCCAGTGGTGCGACCAGCGCGTCAACGACGGCATGGGCGGCCAGCGCCGGCGCTTCGAGCTGCACGACTACCACAGCGCCGGCGGCGATGCCTGGAAGGTCTTGCAAGACATGGCTTCGGTGTTTTGCGGACGCGTGGTCCCCAGCGCCGGGGGCATTCGTGTGGTCGCGGACATGCCGGGCGACGTGCCGGCCAAGCATTTCGTGCCGGCAAACGTGATCGATGGCCGCTTCAGTTACACGAGCACGGAACAGGCCGAGCGCTACTCGGTGGCGTCGGTGTCCTTCGTCGATCCGGCCGATAGTTGGAAACGCGCGATTGAATACGTCGAGCACGCGGACGGCTTGGCGCGCTACGGCTACCAGCCGGCCGAGGTGGTGGCGGTGGGCTGCACGAATCGGGCCCAAGCCCAGCAGCTGGGCCGCTACATTCTGGAAACGTCGCA
Organism: Chromobacterium indicum; assembly: GCF_039708975.1. Lineage (NCBI taxonomy): Bacteria > Pseudomonadati > Pseudomonadota > Betaproteobacteria > Neisseriales > Chromobacteriaceae > Chromobacterium > Chromobacterium indicum. The sequence goes on along the minus strand of NZ_JAYFSJ010000002.1, from coordinate 56,544 downwards.
GACGGAAACCGAGCTGATCAGTTTCGCGGCGGGGCTGTATGGCTGCGACCTGCTGCCGGGCGAGCTGTTCACGGTGTTTGACCCGGTGTTTGCCGGTCGCAACATGGCCGGCCGCCTGCTGGCCGTGGACGGGGTATCGGTCCAGCTGGATGCGCCTGTCACCCTGGACGAGGGCGTCGCGTACAGCCTGGAATGCCCGATGCCGGACGGCACGCTGGCGCAGCGCGGCGTTGTGGTGACGCCGGGCGAAACGGATCGCTTGCAGCTGGTCGCGCCGTTCCCGGCGCAGCCGGTGGCGGGGGCGACCTGGGCGCTGAGCGGGACCAACTTGCAGCCGACTATCTGGCGCTGCGTCAGCCGGCGCGAACGCGAGCCGGGCATTTACGAAATCAGCGGCCTGCAGCACAACCCGCACAAGTGGGAAACGGTCGAGCGGGGGATCTGTATCGACGCGCCGCCGGTATCGAATTTGCCAGATCCGGCGCAGATTCCGCCGGTCGCGACGGTGGCCATGCGCGAGGTGCCGTATTTGACCGGCGACGGCCGGCGCGAGGTCCGGCTAGAGGTGGATTGGCCGGCCGTCAGCCATCCCTATTTACGCGGCTATGTGGTCGGCTATCGAGAGGAGGGCGGCAACTGGCGCGAGCTGCCGGAGCTGTCGGCCAATCATGCCGAGCTGAGCGGCCTGGTGCCGGGCGTCTGGCAAGTGCGGGTGTCGAGCGTGTCGGCGACGGGTCTGCGCAGCATTCCGGCGCTGGCGAAGATCGAGACGCGCGGCCACGTCGCGCCGCCTGCGCGGCCGGCGCTGTCGGCGACGGGCGGGGCGATGGTGGTCAATCTGTCATGGCGCTACCCGGCCGGCGTGCCTGATCTGGTGCGCGCCGAGCTGTTCTATAGCGTGACGCCGAACGATGGCAACCCGGTGCGGCTGGCCGATGTCGCCTATCCGACGAACACGTTCGCGCATTACGGCGTGGGCGCCGGCGTCCGCTATTACTACTGGTTGCGGGTGGTGGACAGCTGGGGCAATCCGTCTGCATTCGCGCAGGCCGACGCCGAAGCGGTGCGCGACCCGTCGCTGTTGTTGCAGCAGCTGCAAGGCAGCATCAGCGGCGGCATGCTGGTGGACGAGCTGCGCCAGCCGCTGGAACGGGTGTCGAATCTGACCATCGATATCGATGGCGCGGCGGCGCTGGCGGAATCGGCCATCGATGCCGCCATGCAAAACGTGCTGACAAACGATTTGCTGGGCGACACGCAGGCCCGCCATCGCGCCTTGGCCAAGCAAGAGCTGAAGACGACAAGCGAGGCGCTGCGGCAAGAGGCGTCGGCGCGGCTGACCCTGGCGGCGCGGATGGACGACACGCAAGCGGGGCTGTCGCAAGAACAGATCGCGCGCGCCGAGGCGGACAGGGCGCTGGCCAGCGATGTCAAAACCCTGGCTAGCAAGACGGCCGGCGATGTGGCGGGCGTGCGCCAGGAGTTGCAGGCCGCCACCGGCCCGGACGGCGCGCTGGCCAAGCGGCTGGACCAGTTGACCGCCAAGCAGGAAGACGGCCAGAAAGTCGCGCAGGCAGGATTGCAGCAGGAACAGACTGCGCGGGCCGACGCGGACAAGGCGCTGGCCAGCGAAATCAAGACGCTGAGCAGCAAGACGGCCGGCGACCTGGCCACGGTGCGCCAGGAACTTCAAACCGCGACCGGGCCGGGCGGCGCGCTGGCCAAGCGGCTGGACCAGCTGACCGCCAAGCAGGAAGACGGCCAGAAAGTCGCACAGGCAGGATTGCAGCAGGAACAGACTGCGCGGGCCGACGCGGACAAAGCACTGGCCGGCGACATCAAGACCTTGACCAGCAAGACGGCCGGCGACCTGGCCACGGTGCGCCAGGAGCTGCAAACCGCGACCGGCCCGGACGGCGCGCTGGCCAAGCGCCTGGACACGCTGACATCGAGGGTGGGGGATTCCGAAACCACGATCAGCCAGCAAGCCAAGACGGTCAGCGGCCTGATGGGGCAATGGTCGGTGCAAATCACGCGCTCGAAAGGCGGCAAGGACTTTGTCAGCGGCTTCGCGCTGAACAATGGCGAGCGGGGCAGCGAGTTCGCCGTTCTAGCGGACAAGTTCCTGATTGCCCAGCCGAACGGCGACGGCGCGGCGCAGGTGTTCACGGTGGGCAAACTGAACGGCCGCGTCGCGGCCGGCCTGTCGGGCGACATGATCTTGGATGGCACGCTGATCGGCAATCGCGTGATCGCCAAAGAGTCCATCCAAGCCGAGCAAATCGACGGCAAGCGCCTTCGGCTGCTGGACAACGCCGGCAATGTCGTCGTCGATATGGACGGCATGGGCGCGCACAAGATCAAGGGCAAGCTGAAGGCCGAGCAGATCGACGCCACCGGGCTGACGATTCCGGGGCGCGATGGCCGGCCAATGATTGACCTGGACGGCGTGCGCGGGGGCTACATCCGGGATTTGGTGGTTGATACCGCCAGCATCGCCGGCAATGCCGTGACCGCGTCCGCCTTCGTCAATGGCGGCAGCATTGCGGTATATGTGCCGCCGGGCGCATCGGTCTATGTCACGGCGCTGATTGTGGCCAACAACAACGCGAACGGCGATGAGATCGGCGGCTTGGTTTGGGTGCGCTTGCGCCGTAATGGAGGCGTGATTTCCTCATGTCGGGGCAACGCCAGTTGCTCTTACATCGGCGCGGGTCGGCGCTTCTTCAGCGGCGGCTCTACGGTGTTGGCCTATGCCGATACGCCGGGAGAAGGGACGCATACCTATTCCATTGATGCCGATTGGCCGTATTCGGTGGGCGCAGCGGCCACCATTAGCGTGTTGATTCTGAAGAGGTGATATGAACGCGAGTTTCACAGTGTATGAGCGGGAAACGGGCCGCATCGTCCGGGACGGGAATTGTCCGGGGGCCTGGGTGGCCTTGCAGGCCGGCGAGGGGGAAGGGGCGGTCGAGGGGAGTTATTCCGCCGACGCGCACTATATCCCGGCCGGCGTGCCGACGCCCCGGCCGGCGATGCCCTGCATCCGCGACGGCGCGCATTTCAGCGGCTTGCCGGTGCCGTGCGCCGTAGACATCGACGGCAAGCGCTACGAGTGTGCGGACGGCGTGGCGGACCTGAAGTTTCCGCTGCCGGGCGTGTACCAAGTCCGCATTTCGGCATGGCCGTATTTGGATTGGGTGGGCGAGGTGGAAAGTGGAAATTAATCATGTGGCCGACTATGCCGGCCGCCGGGCGGATGCCTATCCCGAGATCGGCGAGCAGCTGGACGCGATGTGGAAAATCCTGGCGCGGTTGGATGTCGATGACCCGGAACTAGCCGACATGCTGCAACGCATTGGCACAATCAAAGAGAAATATCCGAAGCCCCGTTAATCGGGGCTTCCGCTTTTTATGGGGTGGTGAATGTCGGTAGATACAAACTGGTATCGGGTGGGCCGGATCAGCGTCGCGCAAGGCAGCGTCGAGGTCCGGGGCGAGGGGACGGGCTGGGAAGGGCAAACCAACGAAGGGGATATTCTGATTGGCCCGGATGGCCGTTGGTATGAGGTGGCGGCCGTCGCGGCCGAGGCGCTGCAACTGCGGACGCCCTACCTGGGCGCGACGGTCAAGGCGCAGCCTTACGCGGTGGTGCGGAACTTCACCGGTTCCCAGCTGGGCCGGGTGGCGGCGGATTTGGCCAAGATGCAAAGGCGTTGGCTGACCACGCTGGGCGGCTTCCGCGACGTGCTGCTGTCGGACCAGCCGCAGGCGACGCTTTATGACGAGCTGGGCGACGCGCATGCCGTGATGCCCTGGCCGGCCATTGAGTCCGCAGTTAAGACCGCGCTGGCCAAGGTCGAGGCGGCGCGGGTGGTGGTGGTCGATAACGCCGCCGATTTGATCGCCGCGCGCGACAGCGCGCAGGACAGCGCCAAGGCGGCCAAGGCCAGCCAGGACGCAGCGGCGGCCAATGCCACGGCAACCAAGTTAAACCGGGATGCGGTGGAGAAAAGCCAGGCGGCCGTTACGGCGGCGGAAAAGCGGGTCGCGGCCAGTGTAACGGCCGCCGATGCCAGCGCCAAAGCGGCCAAGCTGAGCCAGGACGCGGCGGCGGCCAGCGCCGACTCGGTAGCCGGCGCGGCGCAGGCGGTGGAAGAGGCGCGCGAGCTGGTTAAGGCTGCGGTCAAGCGCGGGGAGGTGATTCGAGTCAATTCCTCCGCCAATCCCGACAAGGGCTTCGTTTCCTTGAGTCCTGTCCATTCTGGCGGCAGCGGCGCGCTCTTCGCGCAATCGGCGACCGGCGGCGCGCTGATCGATCTGGACCCGCAGCCGCTGGACGGCGTGTCCAGTTCGACGTTGCGGCTGTTTCGCAATGTGACGACGAAGGGGCCGGTGCTGGTGGACATCCACGCAGGGGACGGCAGCGTGACGCTACAGCATCGGATTGGCGCGAGCGGGTCCGATACCCTGCTGCATCAGGAAGGCGGGCGGGTGGTGATCGGCCGCAGCGGCATGCCGAGCCGGCTGGACGTGGTCGGCCAGTCGCGCGCGGATACCGTCCGCGCCGGCAAGGGCTACCCGGACAAAGGGGATTCGTCGCGAGTCGGCTATGGGTTTGACGATGACGCCGATACGGGGCTGTTCGCCGACTATGAGGGCGACAAGCCCGTAACCGGGACGAAGAACCTGGCGTTTTTTATCAACAGCAAGAAAACGCTTGAAGTAGACCTTCAGGGGCGAGTGTGGTCGCAGGCATACGGCCTGCTGGAAAACAAGTTCGCGGACAAGCCCTATGTTGACGCCGCCGTCGCGCGGGTGATCGACAGCGCGCCGGACGCGCTGAACACGCTGAAGGAGTTGAGCGCGGCGCTGAACAATGACGCCAAATTCTCCGATACCGTCGCCAGCCAGCTGGCGAAGAAGCTGGAGCCTGAAGACCTGGCTGGTTATGGCTTGGGTGGCAATGCGAGCAATATCCGCGACGGGGTGCTATTCGATAAGCGGCCGAACGGTTTCTATCATGGTCAAACCAGCGATGGCAAAGGGCTGAAGGGAACGCCAAGCGACAGAAATGGCATGTTCACGGTCAATTACCTGAATGACCAATGGGGGACGTTGACCTATCGCGCCTGGGGTGGGGAGGTCTACGAAGCCCGGTTGGAAAACGGTACGTGGAGTAGTTGGAACCGTCATTGGCATACCGGCAACGATGGCGCGCTGTTGATGTATCGGCAAGGCTTGGGCAAAGACGTGGATCTGAACACGCTTCGGCAAAACGGCTGGTTCTGGCAGGGAGCCAACGCGAATGCGTCAACAGGCAGAAATTACCCGTGGGGGGTGGCCGGTGCGTTGTCGGTGCTGGAGCAGGGCAGCATGACGTTCCAGCAGTATCAAACCTATCACCCGGACAACACGCAGCTGTATTTCCGCAGCCGGTATAACGAGCGCTGGGGCGCATGGGTCAAAGTCTGGCATGACAAAAACCACGGCGCAGGGTCGGGCCTGGATGCCGATACCGTTGACGGTTTGCAAGCGGCCGATTTGTTGGCGTTGGCCGGGGATCAGCAGGTAACGGGCAACAAGCGGTTTCTCGCGCCGCTGACGTCTCAGCCGAACGGCAGTTCTTGGAAGGATTGGGCGACAGATGCGCGCTGGGCTGGTCTGCAAGTCGCCTGCCCGTCGAGTGGTTCGGCATATACGGTTTGGCGGGCAATGCAGGAAGGCAAGCGTCAAGTGGCGGCGCTGGCGGTATGCGGGGGCGGCAAAGATGACGCGGTGGCGCAAGCGGTGCTTCACCTAGCCGGAGCGGGCGTCAGCGACATGCCGCATGTGTGGCAGGGCAACGATTACAGAGCGGCGGGCGTTATCGAGGCCGGCGACAAGCTGCTGACGGGCAAGCTGGCGGGTGTGATGGCGAAGGGGGATCAGTCGTCCTCGTTGGAGGTGTGCGGGCCAGGAAATGGCCAGGGAGATAGCCAGATTGCGGCGGCGGCCTTCCATCTGCCGGGCGTGTGGGCGGTGAAGTTGGGATTGCGTAACGATGGTGTTTTTGGCCTGGGCGGCGGGTCTGCCGAGGCATGGCGCTGGTATGTCGATACCAAGACCGGCGACATGACGGCGGCCGGTAATGTGGGGTGGTTTTCGGATAGGCGGCTGAAGAAGGATGTCCAGCCGATTGAGGATGCGCTGGCCAAGGTGCAACGCCTTAATGGCTACACCTTCACCCGAACCGATACCGGCGCCCGCCAAGTGGGCCTGATCGCGCAGGAAGTGCAGGCGGTGCAGCCCGAGGCGGTGATCGAGGCGGCCGACGAAGCCAAAACGTTGACGGTTGCTTACGGCAATTTGGTTGGTTTGCTGGTAGAGGCGTTGAAGGAGCAACAGCGCAATTTCGAACAGCTAGAGGCCCGCATTTCCATGTTGGAGGCCGCATGACTTTGCCGGCTAGCGGGGCGTTATCGGCGCGTGATTTGAACAAAGAATTAGGGCGGGGGGAGGCGCAAAATGGTAGCGCCAACGATTTGGCATTTAGGCAGCTGGCTAAAGTTTCGGCGGGTGGTTATTCGGCATCGGCATTTTATGGAAAACGTCGGCCTATTGAAATTACGCTGAGTGATACGGTGGTGAGTTCCCATTATAATACTGGAGGGACTTGGCCATGGCAGACTGAGCGGGATGTTAGTTCGAAGATTGCATATGCCGAAGGGTACTATCTGACTTATAAATGGAAGCAGGTTGGCCCGGAAAATCCAAAAGTTAGGCCTTTTGTGTGGGATGATAAGAGTTGGGTAACGTTTACCAGTATGGAGCCGGTCAAGGATGTGAAATTCCAACTATATGTTTATGATGGGGTAACTAAGGATTTGCTGGGGGTGAGTCCTGTTGTAAGTGTGACATTAGGGCCATAACTGGAAGTAGAGAAGCAAAAGGGGCAAGCGCCCCTTTTTTTATTTGTGAGAAAGAAAATGCAAGAGCATGAAAAGGGGCTGGTCGCGTTGGTGGTGGTTGGGGCGGCTATTGGACTTAGTAAGTTGCTGGTAAGCCAAGAACAAATCACGATGCGGTTGGCGTTCGGTCGTTCGATCCTGGGCGGTGCGACGTCGGCAGTGGCTGGCGTGGTGTTAACTCGCTTTCCCGATATGCCATTGCCGGCCCTGGTTGGTGTTGGTGCGGCTATCGGCATCCTGGGGGCACAGTATCTGGAAGCCTGGTTAAAACAGCGGGCCGATAAAATCGGAAGCTGAGCAAAGTTATTTATGAATGATATGCCCGCCTTGTGCGGGCTTTTTTTATGGGAGTTGGGAATATGAAATTTTTGGTATCTGCTGGCCATGGTGGCAATGATCCGGGCGCTGTGGCGAATGGCGCGCGTGAGGCAGACATTGCGCTGGAGTTTCGCAATCTCGTTGCCGAGCGGCTGCGCGCCGCTGGGCATGATGTTGTGACGGATGGCCAGGGCCAGGAAAACAAGCCGCTGGCCGAGGCGCTGCGCTTTATCCCTGGTCGGGATATCGCCGTCGAGTTTCACTGTAACGCCGCTGTGAACCCACTGGCGCGTGGCGTGGAGTCTATCGCGCTGCCGGCGCTGCGCGGCATCAGTCAACGCATCAGCGCGGCTGTGGCGAGCGTCCTGGGCAGTCCGCTGCGCGGTGCGGGCGGGTGGATTGACCAGAGCGCGAGCGCGCGCGGCCGGCTGGCATTCGTCAATGCGGGCGGCGTCATCGTTGAGTTGTTTTTCATCACCAATGCGGCGGAGCTGGCTGCCTATCAAGCCAACAAGGAACGGCTGGCGCAGGCCGTGGCCGATGCAATCGCGGGGCGGCTGTGATGTTGTCGGGGAGAGTTTATGCCCTGGGCGGCCTGCTGCTGGCCGCGCTATGGGCCGGGACGGTATGGCGAGCCTATGGGCATGGCCGGGAGGTTGAGCGGCTGCAGGCGGCTGCTGTAACCGCCTCGGCCGACGCAAGCCGGGCGCGGGGTGATCTTGACGTCTATCGCGCTGAAACGGTGCGTTTGCATCAAGTGTCCGTCGATATCGAAGCGCGGCTAGATCAGCTGCGAAACGTGAACCCAAAAATTATCGAGAGGTATAACCGTGTTGTCGAGCAAGTTCCTTTGCCCGCTGATTGCCGCCCTGGTCCTGAGCGGCTGCGCGAACTCAATACAGCCATCGCTGCAGCCAATGCCGCCATTGCCGGCAAACATGGTGAAGCCGTGCCGGCTGCTGGAGCCGGTAACGGTGGATAGTTGGGATGTGGTGGGGCGTGGATTTATTAACGTGGCCGTGCAATATGGTATTTGTGGGTTGAGGTAGGGAGGTATAAAGCCAAGTGCAATTATTTTGTGCTTGGCTTTTTGGATGTCTTCGTATCGGGTGTGGGGTATGTTTTGTAAATGAACTTATAAGTGTTCCCTAGTCCGCAAGCTTCTCTAATGATTGCTGCTGCATTATTTTTTAGCCCCTGGCTCTCTTCGCGAGAAATGCTGAAGCTCCATGCCTTTGTGACCGGCTTCGTCTCAGTGGTGTTTGTGATTAGTTCAATTTTGTAATCGCCTGGAGTCCAGAAGAATAGTTCATTTAAGTGGTTGAAAAATTCCCCTGCTTCATTGGTTTTGGTTAAAGACCCGAATAGTTCTTCAGTTTTTTCTGCGGGGGTAGGTCTGGCTCTTGCTTCATCGGGGAGGTTGGAGAAATATTCTGTTTGTATCATGCTCCATTTTTTTGTAAATGGCACAAGTGAGGCATTTATGTCTTCTTGGAAAGTGCCAGAGGCGAAAAAGATATTGTACTGTTTTGGGGCGTTTAGTGGGATGGAAAATCCTGATGCAATTGAGATTTGCGGGGATTGATTGGTCATGGATATTGCCCCGCTTTTAAATGCAAACCATTTAAAGTCTTTCTTGGCGCTGTCGCTTAAGCGGGTGATTTTTAATTCAACTAATTGTACGAAAATGTCTTTATTGATTGGTCTTAGTGTTCCTGATAGATTTATGGTAGAGCCAAATCCTGAATGGCCTATCTCAATCCTTCCGGTTTCATATATTTCAAGCTTGGGTCTTCTAAAAATCAAGTTGAAGAGTTTGATTGCCCATGGTTGTATAAAGGCAGCTACGGCAATTACAAGTTCCCACTTGATGTCTTGAGTCATGTTTAACTTTCGCTGTTGTTGGGATAAATCCGTTGCTGTAGAGGAGTTACGCGATTTGCTTGTGCAATTTGATGCGGTCCAAAACTTCGGACATTTTATCTTTCGCTTGCTCCATATCATAATGGCTTTGCAGATTGATCCAGAATTCCGGCTCGACGCCAAAAAAAGCGCCAAGTCGAAGCGCGGTATCTGTCGTGATTGCGCGCTGTCCTTTGACGATTTCATTTATACGGCGCGGTGGAACTTCAATTGCTTTTGCTAGGGCATATTCGGTTATGCCCATCGGTTTTAGCCAGTCTAGGTTCAGGATTTCGCCAGGGTGGGCAAGTGGTACTTCACGCATTTTCAAATCTCCAATGGCTGAGAGCCGGGGATTGCTCCCCGGCTATGACTACTAATGGTAATCAACTATCTCTACGTTGGTCGCGTTTCCATCCTCAAACTTGAAGCATATGCGCCACTGGTCGTTGATGCGTATGCTGTATTGTCCGATTCGGTCGCCCTTAAGCGCTTCCAGTCTGTTGCCCGGAGGCACTTTCAAGGTTTCAACGGTAGTTGCGGCGTTTAGCTGCTGCAACTTCCTGATTGCCACGCTTTCGATGTTGACGAATCGCTTTACTCGTTTACCCGAGAAGAGTGATTCAGTGTCAGAGCACTTGAACGTTGTAATCATGAAAATAATAATAACGCCATGCGTTATTAACGTCAAGCGTTACTATGTCGAATCAGGCGCGGCATGCGCTCATAGCGTGGGGCGAGATCGTCCGTTGCGGGGGTGGTGATGATGTAGACCTTGGGCAGCGCTTCGACTCTGTGGCCGACTAGCTCTTTGCTTGTGATGGCCGCGCCCTGGATCGCAAAGCCCGGCGGGATGGTAAGCCACGCCTCGCTGTCGTCGCCATTCAGCAATAGGAAGGCGCTGGCGGGGACTTTGACGGGTTTGGGGTGGAAGCGCGCCCACTTGTGGGCGCGGACGTCTTCAAGTCGAAGAAGGCCGCCGCTGGGCGTGTTGGGAGTCCATGAGGTGCCGGGGCTGCCCCATTGACACCATTCGACGGAGCCGTCACGCATGAGGACCGGCAGGCGTGGTCGTGAGTCGGCCCAGCGGATAGGCTGCCCGTTGAATTCAACGCCTGCGCACATGTGGTTAGCGGGATGGGGTGGGGAGGGGGGAGGTTGAGCAAGTCCCCTTGTGGTCACTTTTTGCTATGTAAGACGCGCCGGACTTGTCTTTTTGGATGCAGAAAAAAGCGCCATATGAGCCCAGCTCGCCGCCTATTTCTAATTGATATGAGCTGGCCATTGCAAGCGCTTTTGGCTGCATGCCTTTCCAATCTTTGGACATCGTTCCGTAGGGAATGCAGCTTTCCGGGGTGTTGGGTAGTTTGGCAGGACGTTGTTTAAACCAAGTTTTCCAGACGTAGCCAGGGTTGGTTTGTGAGGCACTAAATAGGCTTAGCTGTAGTCCTTTTCCATCGGAATACACTGCGGGATTATTGCTTATTTCGTAAGGTATATAAAAGCAGGGGGAGCCATTTTTTAGAATAACTGCGGCCTCTGCATTGTATAGCTTTGATGTGGCCCTGCTGTATGATGCTATGAGGGCGAGGGCGCAGGCTAAAATAACTCTGATCATATTCATGGTTTGGGTTCTACCTGTGTTGTGTTGGGTAGAAGGTTTTTATTACTCGGATTGACTATGAATCCGGCAAGTGCTTTTTCCAGGGCGGGCAGGTTATCTATATGCCGTGGCATTCCTAGCTGTGTTGCGGCGTAGTAGTGGGCAATCAAATCGGCCTGCTGTTCCATATTGAAATCAGGAAGTGTCTTTCCTTTGTCTGCGCCGTCAAGATTGTATCGATAGGCCGGTGCCGGAGCGCCCTTTACACCATCATCGGAATAACCACCTTTTGCGCCCAGCTTAATTCCAGCCCATACAACAGAGTATCCCATCTGGTATTGCCAAACATGGCCCATTTCATGAATAAACCAAACTTTTATGGTATCACTCACTGTTGAGTAGTCAGGTAGGTAATCGCTAGATGGAAAATGTATTTCGCCCTTTGGAGTCATGGCATTGTTTGAGCGATTGGGCTGGCCCATCAGCCCCCCATTGTGAATCTTGACTTTACCGTAGTCTAGCGAGTCTTTGAATACGGTTTTTGCCATCGCGATTTCGCCGGCAGTCATGGGGCGAACGTCAGGAGGCGGCAGCGTTTCGCTAACCACTGACGATCCAATCGCCTGCGCATTTGTCTTGACGCCTTTCAGCTCTACCTTCAGGGCTGGGGCGGGTGCGCGCCCGCCGGCCTCGCACATGTGTTCAGCGGCGCAGGCGCAGCCGTAGAACGTGTCAGGGAAGAACTCCGCGCAAGTGATTTCTTGAGCGGTGTCCGTGCTTATGCGCTGAGTTTTGCCGCCTGCGTCTGTGCGGCCCTCGATGGTGGAGCCGTCAGCCAGGGTCAGCTTGTAAGGCGTATCGGCCAGGACATTCCGGTCTGATGTGAAAAAGCGGATTTGTTCATCGAAAGACTCGACGGTCGCAGCGCTGGCTAGAGCGGCGGCGGCTGCGATGCCCGCGCCCGCCCCTGTGCTGGCTGCTCCGCTGCCTTCGTAGCTGCGCATAACCTGCCCCAGCGTGGAAATCAGAGTCGCGCCACAGCTAACTTTATGGCCTTGCAGTGCTACCCCTTTCCCGCCAACGGTCCAAGATGGATCACCCTCGACTATCACGCAGTTTGTATGCCCTTGCTGTGGGCAGCTGACGGAATCGCCGACTAGCGCAACGGCTTTGCCGAACATGGTTGTCGTGCTGCTGGCGCTGGTGACGTTCCCGCCGTGGTCGGTTGGGTCGCCTAGTCGAATAACTGGTTTCATGTACTTGGGGGAATGAATGGGCAATCTAAAGATAATGCCAGGGCAGATAGGTCTAGGCTGCTGGCCGATGGTCTGGGCGCAGAGAGTGGCCTGTATGGGGGGGGAGGGGCGTTGTGCCGATTTTGTGCCGCGCATTGTGCCGCAGCCGTGCTGAGTGGGTGCTAATTTCTGCCGAAAACTGCATTGCGGATGCGATTAACGGCATATTAATCAAATACTTATTGTTTGGTCATGTGATTCGTAATGCGAAGGTCGGGGGTTCGACTCCTCTTACCGGCACCATAAAGATCAAGGGCTTAGTCGCGAGACTAAGCCCTTTCTTTATTGCCTGCTTGTTTGCCCAAATATAAACAGGGCCCATTTTGAATCGCCGGATATCGGATCTGGAATTCAAAACGGGCCCGTTGTTTTATTGGCGGGAATGATTTGCCTAAACCGGACGCCAGGCCGGCAGCAATCGCTCCAGGTGCGCGGCCGCGGCCAGCAGCTGGTGTTCGTCCCAATGGCGGCCCACCAGTTGCAGCCCGATCGGCATGCCGCTGTCGTGGCAGCGGCCGGCCGGAATCACCGCCGCCGGCGAGCCGGAGAGGCTGAATGGGAACACGTAGCGGTAAGCGCCCGGCTCGCGCAGCGATTCGCCGTGGCGGAAGGCGACGTCCGGATAGATCGGGCAGATCAGCACGTCGATGTCGCGGAACATCGCGGCCAGCTTGTGCCGCACTGTGTCGCGCATCACCAGCGCCGCGCGCAGCTCGTCCACGCTCATTTCCAGTCCGGCGCTCCACTCCAGCAACTGGGCGATGGGCGCGGAGAACGCGGTCTTGCCCATCCGGCCGAACAACTGCCCCCAGCCGCGGCCGCCGTCGCCGCCCAGCACCAGCACTTTCCATAAAACATCGAAAGCCTCGTCCACCATCGGCGGGACGACTTCCGTCACCGACGCGGCGGCGCCGTCCAGCAGCGCCGCCGCATGCTGCAGCAGCGCGGAAGTGGCTGCGGAGGGCCGGGCCGGGCCGGCGCTTTCCTGCCAGACGCCGATGCGCAGCGCGGACAGCGGCTGCGCGCGGTAGTCGCGGAACGGCGCCGGCACGGTGTCCGGGTCTTGGCCGTCCGGACCGCTGATCAGCTGGCCCAGCAGCGCGACGTCGTCGACGCCGCGCCCCATTACCGCGAACGAGGAGCTGAGGTGGAACAGGCCGGAGCGGTCGTGCGGGAACTGGCCGGTCAGCGGCGCGCGCCATTGCGTCAGCTTCAGCCCGCACACGCCGTTGAAGTGGGCGGGCACGCGCACGCTGCCGCAGGCGTCGGACGCCAGCCCGCCGGGGCTCATGCCGGCGGCGATGGCCGAGGCCTCGCCGCCGCTGCTGCCGCCGGCGGAGCGCTCGGGATCGTGCGGATTGAGCGTGCGGCCATACAACAGGTTGTCGGTGTCGAAGGCCATGCACATTTCCGGCACGTTGCTGAGGCCCAAGGCGAGCGCGCCGGCGTCGAACAGCCGTTGGACCACGGTGGCGTTGGCTTCGCTGGCCGCGCCGTGGAGCTCGCGCACGCCGCGGCTGGGATGGAAGCCGCGGACGTGGCAGGCATCCTTCAGGCTCAGCGGCACGCCGTGCAGCGGCCCCGGGAGACGGCCGCGCCGCAGCGCGGCGTCGGCGGCGTCGGCCTCGGCGAGCAGGCGCTCGGGCGGCGTCTGCTCGATGATGGCGTTCAGCCGCGGATTGCGCTCGGCGATGCGCGCCAGGTAGTGCTCGGCCAGGTCGCGGCTGGCCAGGCGGCCGCGCCGCTGCAGGTCCGCCATCTCCCGCAGGCTCAGGGCGTCGATATCGTGCATGGGCATCCTCACATCTTGCGCAGCAGCGCGTTGGGCAGGCGGTACATGGAGCGGGTGACGCGGCGCATCACCGAAATCTTCCACGCCGGCAGCGCGGCCACGGCTTCCAGCGCCTCGCGGGTGCGCTTCAGCGCCTCGTCTATGGTTTCGGCGCTGACGCTCAGCGGCGGGTAGTAGCGCAGCACCGGGCGCTCGGCGCGCTCGTTCATCGAGTGGCCGGTGTGCACGTTGCGTTTGCCAAGCTCCATCGACAGCAGCGATTCGTACACCGCGCCCTTCAGCCGCAGGCCGGTCATCAGGCCGATGCCGGGCACGTCTTCGATGATGTCGGGGAAGCGGCGGGCCAGTTGCATCAAGCCCTGGCGCAGTTGCTGGCCGCGCTCCACCGACGCCTGCAGCAGGTTTTCCTCTTCGATCACGTCCAGCGCGGCCAGCGCCGCGGCGCAGGCGAAGGGATGGCCGCCGCAGCTGTCGTGGTCGTCGGCCGGGGCAGGCAGGCGCTCCAGCGTTTGCTTGCGGTACATCGCGCAGGCGATGGACGCGTAGCCGCCGGTCAGCCCCTTGGACAGGATCAGGATGTCGGGCTCGATATTGGCGTATTCCACCGCGAACATCTTGCCGCAGCGGCCGAAGGCAGTCTGGATCTCGTCGGCCACCAGCAGGGTGCCGGTGCGGTCGCATAGCGCGCGGATGTCTTCCATGTAGCCCAGCGGCGGCATGCGCAGGTGGGCGCCGCCCAGTATCGGCTCCAGGTAGACCGCGCAGGCGCCGTCGCCGACGGCCTCGCGCATCGCCGCCATGTCGCCGTAGGGCACGATGACCACGTCGGCCGACAATTTGCCGAAACTGGCCTCGTGCTGGCGCTGGCCGAGTATGCTCATCGCCGCCAGCGTCTTGCCGTGATAGGCGCCGGCGGTGATGACGATGCGCCGGCGCGGCGCGTTGGCGGCCAGCGCGTAGCGCAGCGAGTGCTCCACAGCCTCGGCGCCGGACAGCATGTAGCGGACGTCGCCCCAGTCGCCGGGCGCCAGCGCTTTCAAGCGCTCGGTCAGCTCCTGCTGGACCGGGTGGGCCGCGCCGCGCGGCGTCCAGGCCAATTGGGCCAGCTGGGCGTCGACCCGGCGCTGCACCGCCGGGTGGCGGTGGCCGACGATGAAGACGCCGTAGCTGCAGGCGAAGTCCAGGTAGCGGCGGCCGGTATGGTCTCGCACCTCGCAGCCGGAGGCTTCGGCCTCCACCTGGCTGCCGGCGATCCGGTACAGTTTGGCGGCGGACGCGCCCCAGTGTTTTTCGCAGTCGTCCAGCAATTGCCGGCGGTCAATGGCGGCGGTGGTCATCGAATGTCCTCCTGATGATGTCGAGAGCGGCGTCCAGCGCCTGGGGGCGGGTGGCGGCCGAGGGGTGCAGGGTGAGCGTGCGGCCGCGCGGCGCGCGGGTCAGCACGCCGGCCGCCAGCAGCCGGTCGGGCAGGCCGGCGGCGTCCAGTCCGTCCGGCAGGCGCAGGTTGGCGATGCCGCCGACCACGCCGGACACGTATTTCGGCAGCGCGCCGGCGATCTGTTTGCCCAGCGCCTGGAAGCATTCAGGGGCCTTATGCCGCGCGGCGTGCTCCAGCGCCGCCAGCGCTGCGGTGCAGGACAGCGGATTGCCGCCGGTGGTGCTGCCGTGCTTGGCGGGGGAGCTGCAGCCATACACCTGGTAGGCGCGCTCCGCCGAGGTGAAATAGCAGCCTATCGGCACCGCGCCGCCGCCCAATGCGCCGCCCAGCACCAGGATGTCGGGCGCCACGCCGGAGAGCTCGTGGCCGAACATCGTTCCAGCGGCGCCCAGGCAGGTTTCGCTGGCCTGGCAGACCAAGGGCACGCCGGCGGAATGAGCCAGCGCCGCGATGGCGAGCAGGCGTTCCGGCGGCAGGGCGGCCAGCGCGCCGTCGCTGTCGCGGACCAGCGGCGAGTAGCATAGCGCGTAGCACTGGGCGAGCTCGGCGATGGAGGGCAGCGCGCCGTCGCGC
Organism: Chromobacterium indicum; assembly: GCF_039708975.1. NCBI lineage: Bacteria > Pseudomonadati > Pseudomonadota > Betaproteobacteria > Neisseriales > Chromobacteriaceae > Chromobacterium > Chromobacterium indicum. The sequence continues at coordinate 40,673 of NZ_JAYFSJ010000002.1, read as the reverse complement.
TCCACAGTCAGCGTCTCCAGCCCCAGAAAGCGGCGCAGCTGGCCGTAGCCTTCCGGCTCCTCCAGGCAGCGGCCGTAGCTGAGCGAGCCGAATTCGCTGCCGCGGATGTGGGCCAGCCGCCGCAGTTGCGGCCGCAGGCCCTTGCACAGCTTGAGCGCGCCTTCGAAGGCTTCGTCGCCGGAGCTGCAGACATAGGCGTTGGACAACGTGGGCGGCAGCATGCCGGCCAGTTCGCGGCACAGCGTGAGCAGCGGCGCGGACATCATCACCCGGTTGGAGAGGCCCATCACGGCGGCTTGTTCGCGGACCTTGCCGATGATGTCCGGCAGGCCGAAGCCCAGGCCGCCGCTGGCCAGGTCGATAATGCGGCGGCCGCCGGCGTCGGTCAGGATCGCTCCTTCCGCGCTCAGTATCTGCCCAAGTGCGGCGGGCAGGGCATCGCGTGCTGTCATGGCGTTCTCCTTACAGATAGCTGAGGGCGTTGAAGATCTTGCGCCGGGTGTCGATGATGGCGCGCCGGCCGTGCATCACGCGGCGGTTGTCTATCATCACGAAGTCGTTGTCGTCCCAGTTGACCGGGATGGTGGCGGCGTCGCTGACGCGGATGATCTCGTCCATCATCGAGGCCGGAATCGGCAGGCCGCTTGCCGCCACGGTGATGCGCGGCTTCTCGTAGTTGTACGAGGGGCCGAGGATGCTGTTGGCGAAGGCCGGCTGGCGGCTGATGGCCGAGACCAGGACCGCCGACACGGTGAAGTCGTAGCCTATGGATTCGTCCGCCGGGTTGTAGGTGATCTGGGTGTTCGGGTCGTCGCCGATGATGCGCTGCAAGTGCTCGAAGCTCACCTCGTCCGGGTGGCTGATGCCCGAGGTGTAGTGCATCGCCAGCCGCTTCCATTTGTCGGCCTGGACATTGCGCGAATAGCGGATCTCGTTCTGCAGGAAGAAGTCGCGGGTGTGGGGCGACAACTGCTCCAGCACCACCGCGCCGTCGCACACAGTGGTCTGCGAGCCCTTGCGCGGCGCTTCCTTGCAGTAGAACCAGGTCAGGTCCGGCCAGAACGGCGAGTTGCCGTTCTCGCAATGCAGGCCGACCGCGTCGGTGCCGGCGTCCACCAGCTGGGCGGCGCCGCCCTCCATGGCCCGGGCCGGGTCCAGGCTCAGCCGCGAGCTGTGGCGTTTGACGAAGTCGCAGAATTCGTCGACGGTCTCCGCGCCGTGGCGGAACAGCAGCACGCCGGTTTCGGCCAGCTCGGACAGCAGCTCTTCGGTGTCCAGGCTGCGCATGTCTGCGGCGGCCAGGCGTTTGACGGTGGTTTCAGACTGCGACAAGACGGCCATGTTCATTGTGGTTTTCCTCGTTGGATGAAGGGGCGCCGCGGCGGGCGGCGTAAGCCTGGGCGATGTCCCCGCGCTGGGGACGGCCGGTGACGGTGTAGAGCCGGCTTAGCAGCTCGCTGCCGCGGGGCAGCAGCCACAGCCGGGCGGGGCGCTCGATGTCGGACAGGTTCTCCTCCATCCAGCTCAGCCAGGGCGCGGCTTCGCGCGCTTCGGCGGTGTGCAGCAGGGCGACCAGCCCGTCTTCCTCGTCAAGGAAGACGACGGCGTCGTGGATGCCGTCCAGCTGGCGCAATTCCAGCTCCACCTGCTCCGGGCTGACGTTGCGGCCGTTGGGCAGGCAGATCACGTTCTTCTTGCGGCCGCTGATGAACAGGTAGCCGTCTGCGTCCAGTTCGCCCAGATCGCCGGTGTCCAGCCAGCCGTCGGCGGTTTGCGCGCAGGCGCTCGGGTCTTCGCCGGAGTAGTGGCTGAACAGCGAGGCGCTGCGGATCTGGATGCCGCCGTCCGCGGCGATGCGCGCCTGGACGTGGGGCAGCGGACGGCCGACGCTGCCGGCGCGGTTGGCCGCGCGGGTGTTGACGCTGACCACCGAGGCGTTTTCGCTGAGGCCGTAGCCCTGGAACACCTCCACGCCGAGGGCGGACAGTTTGGCCAGCACGTCGACGCTGACCGCCGCGCCGCCGCAGGTGATGTGCGGCGCGTCGCCGGCGGCCAGGTAGCCGGCCAGTTCGGCGTCTTCCTGCTCCAGCCGCGCCAGCAGCCGGTTGACCACCACCGGCGGCACGGTGCAGGCGCTGGGGCGAGTCTGGATCAGCCAGTCGATCATCTTGTCGGCGTTGCCGCCGGGTTCGCCCAGCAGTGGCACGTTCTCTGGCAGGAAGTGGACCGCGCCGCCGGACAGCAGCGGCAGGTAGGCGGCGGTGATCTGTTCCAGCAACAGGCTCAGCGGCACCAGCGACAGATAACGCCGATGGCACTCGGCCGGCAGCGCTTCGCTCAGGCTGGCCAGCGTGGCGGCGATGGCGTTTTCGGGCAGGCAGACGCCCTTGGGGCGGCTGGTGGTGCCGGAGGTATGGATGATCTTGCAGATCCAGCCGCCGTCCGGCGGGGAGAGCGGCGCTTCGGCGGCCGCGCCGGGCGTCGACGCCGACAGGTCCACGCGCAGCTTGCGTCCGGCGGCGGGGCGCAGCCCCCAGCGCCGCTCCAGAATGGCTTCGCCGGTTTCGTCCACCAGGAAGAAGTCGCACTTGGCGGCCAAGTGCTCGGCCTGGGCGCGGGTAAAGGCCTGGGGCAGGGGCAGGCTGGTTAGATTGGCGAACAGGCAGGCCAGATCGGCGATCAGCCAGTCGATGCTGTTGCGGATGACGATGCCGACGACCGGGCGCGATTCCGCGCGGCCGGCCGGCAATTCCGCCTGCAGGCGCGCGGCTAGGGCGTGGGCGGCATCGGCCAGCTCGCGGCGGCTGAGGCTGCGGCGGACGCCGCCGTCGGCGTCGTGATCGACGCAGGCGATTTGTTCCGGCTGGCGCAGCAATTGTTGGTGCAGCTGACGGCTCAGGCTCACGACACGGTCTCCAGTTGGCTGGTGTGGTTGCTGCGAATGAAATCCATCGATGTGGTCAGGCTGTGGAATAGCGCGCGATGGTTGGCGACGTGGATCAGGCCGGTGATCGGGCGGCTTTCGTAGTAGCTGCCCCAGGCGCGGGCGCCGCCGGCCACTTTGGATGGATCGGCTTCGCAGAGCGGTTCGAATTCGATGTCGCAGGCTTTCAGCAGGCCGGCCACCTTGGGCGTGATGGTGCAGAGCAGCGCCTTGGCGCCCATGCACCATGCCAATAGCGGCACCAGTTTGATAATGCTGACCGATGCGTTTTTATCGTTGGAAATCAGATTGCCTATTTCCGCAATGTCGCTACGATAATATTCGCGTTGCCATATTTCCCGGGTCAGCAGTTCAATTGGTTTTTCCAGGTATTGTTCTGAAAATAATGGTGCGCGTTCAGCGAATGTAATTCCCGCGCAAGCCAGGATATTCTGGTCATTGTCTATTGCGACAACGAAATTTTCAGGGTTCGGCTCAACTTGCGCTTCATAGGCGCTCTGATACTTTTTCTGCACGGCGCTTGCGGCAAGATTCCATAAAGCAGTTCCGTGCTTTGCAACTCGGATCTTCATCACATCTCCCGTAGGTTTGCCGAAAATCGACAGGGCTATGATGGCTGGCTGGCGACATTGTCATGTTGTATTAATTAGATTCGCACATTTAAATTCTCGAATCTTTTAAATAGTCAGGTAATGCATGCAATATTCCTCAATGTGAATTTCTTATAAAATATCGGCTGGGATGGTGTTCGGTTGTGTATGGATATTCCAAGTTGAATATATTCTCGTTGGCACGCCTTTTATTGGGTTGTCGATGCGGGGAAACTTGCCGCTCTTTGTCGGCCGGGGAGGCGTGTCGGAGGCGAGGGCGGCAATGGCCGCTGAGTGCCTGTTTCGATGAAAGCGGCCCGGCGACCATATCGATGGCGATCATGGTTTCGGGTTGATCGGCGGGGATGACGGCAGTGTATTCAGCAGCTTGGCGAGGGGTTTGCGAAAAAACCGATAGTCGATTCGAAACTTTGAATTGCATTTCATTGCTTGAAGCTATTCAATGCTTAAGTCATCTCGAAATGCATGGAGTTAGAACATGAATCAACCTTCCCGCGCGCCGCTGATCCTGGCGCTGGTGCTGGTCGGCCTGAACCTCAGGCCGTCGATGGCGGCCATCGGGCCGCTGCTGACCTCGATCCGCAGCAGCATTCCCCTGAGCTACACATTGATTTCCTTGCTGACCATGCTGCCGGTGCTGGCGATGGGGTTCGCGATGTTCCGCGGCGCGCGTCTGGCGGCGCGCTGGGGCGAGCACCGCGCCATCGCGGTTTCCCTGCTGGTGATCGGCCTGGCCAGCCTGGCCAGGCTGTACGCGTCGACGGCGCTCGACCTGATCCTGAGCGCGGTGGTGGCCGGGGCAGGCATCGCCGTGATCCAGTCGGTGATGCCGGGCATCATCAAGAGCCGTTTTCCGGACGCGGTGGCGCTGCTGATGGGGGTGTACGTCACCGCCATCATGGGCGGCGCCGCGCTGTCCGCCTCCGCATCGCCTTTCATCGGCGGCTGGTTCGGCGGTTGGCAACACGCGCTGGCCGCCTGGTCGGCGCTGGCGGCGGTGGCGCTGGCCGCGTGGTACGCGATCCGGGGCGAGATCGTGTCGTTTTCAGCCGCCGAGCAGGGCGCGGCGGCGCCGGCGGAGTCGTTCTCCAGCCGGCCGCGGGCCTGGTTGCTGGGCATCTTCTTCGGCCTGGGCACCGCATCCTATACCTGCGTGCTGGCCTGGTTGCCGCCGTTCTATGTGGAGCAAGGCTGGCAGGACACGCATGCCGGCTTGTTGCTGGCCTATCTGACCAGCATGGAAGTGGTGTCGGGCTTGGTGACGCCGGCGCTGGCCAGCCGCAGCCTGGATCGCCGGCCGGTGCTGCTGCTGGTGCTTGCTTCGGTGATCGCCGGTTTCTCCGGTCTGATTCTGGCGCCGACCGCTTATCCCATCGTCTGGGCCGGCTTGTTGGGTTTCGGCATCGGCGGGCTATTCCCGATGAGCCTGATCGTGGCGATGGACCACATGGACGCGCCGCGCCGCGCCGGGCAATTGACGGCCTTCGTGCAAGGGGTGGGCTATCTGATCGCCGCGCTGTCGCCGCTGATCGCCGGCTACATCAAGGACGTGTCGTCCAGCTTCACCCAGGCCTGGCTGCTGCTGGCGCTGGTGTCGGCAGGCATGGTGGCGATGGTGGCGCGGTTCCGTCCCGCCGAATATCCACGGCACTTCGCGGTCCAGGCGGCGCGGCGCTGAGCCCGGGCTAAATGTTGGCGCAAGCGCGGATCAGTTGCTGGCGCAGCCAGATATTGGCCTGGCTGTTTGCCAGCGCCGCGCTCCACACCATGTCCAGGGTGAAGTCGGGCATGCCATCGGGCACCGGACGCGCGCCGATATTCGGCTGCTGGCGCTTCACCCGCTCGTGTATCCGCCGCGGCAGCATCAGCAGCAGATCAGTGCCGGGCAGCAGCTCGATGGCCGAATAGTAGCTGTTGGCCCGTGCCGCGATGGTGCGATGGCGGCCTTGGGAGAGCAGCCAGCCGTCCACCATATTGCTGTCTGAAATCCAGGGCGTGGGGAACACATGCCGCCTTTCCAACATGTCGTCCAGCGGCAGGGGGCGCGGGTCGTCCTCTCCGTCCTGCACCGCCAGCAGATGGTCGCGGAACAATGTCTGGGTGGTGAGACCGGGGTAGGTGCGATAGAAGCCGGGGCCGAAGAAGATGGCCAGATCGATCTGGCCGCCGACGATATCCGCGTAGGGCAGGTCTTTTTCCGGCTTCTTGATATTGATCGATACCCTGTAGCCGGCTTCCAGGATGTTTTTCATCAGCTCCGGCATCACCAGGATTTCGAAGTATTCCGGCGCATAGATGGTGAAGGAGGACGAGTCCGCGTTGGGATTGAAGGCGGCGTCTTCCTGAACGCACTCCGCCATCTGGTTCAGAATGCTCTGGATGCGGGGCGACAGCGCTTCGGTCCTTTGGGTGGGACTCATGCCGAGCCGAGAGTTGATGAACAGCTCGTCATCGAAGCAATCGCGCAGCCGCTTCAGGCAGTAGCTGATGGTGGATTGACTGACGCTGAGTTGTTCGGCCACTTCGGTAACGCTTCTGTGCTTGTAGATCAGCTGGAAGATCACCAGATCCTGAAAGTCGAGCTTGCGGACTCGGTTGTTGAGCAACATGGCTTGTCGATCCCGGATGGATTCCATAAGCAATTTTGCGAACAGGAATCATTTGTTTTTTTTGGCGGCGCTGGCCGGCGCGGCAACGGCCGGCAGCGGCGTCGGTGCATTGGGTGATGGCCGAGCGATGGCTAGGATCGCTCGATTGCGAAATAATATGATATAGACATTGCATTTCGTCAATTTATTATGACAAAAATCATGGTGACTTTGCCATCATTCCGTTTCAATCCTGAAATATTCAGCCATGAGTAATATCTCTGTACGAATTATGTCTGGGGACGGCATGACTTTGAGGCGCGGATCGACTGAAAATTATTTTCGAAAAAGGCTTGCAAGCGTATAGGGTAAGAGGTATATTTCTCCTCTCGACACGCAGCACGTATCGAGAAGTGTTGGCGGTTAGCTCAGTTGGTAGAGCATCGGATTTTGATTCCGAGGGTCACAGGTTCGAGCCCTGTATCGCCTGCCAGAATTAAAAGCAAAAGGCCAGTTCGAAAGAGCTGGCCTTTTGCTTTTGCGCGTCAAATTCCTTTTTCGGGCGGCATCGGCTGCTTGAAAGGCTCTTCCGGGGCTTCGCCTCTTTCCTCTGTTTGTTCTCAATGCGCTTGCTTGGCAGGTTGAAGCGATGCGAGTCTGCAAATCCATTTTTTGTTGTGATTGGCCCTGGGGTGCGGCGGGTTTGCATCCGCGTGCTCGGTTGCCCTGTTGGCTTGCTGTGTTGTTCGGTATGGCTGGTTTTGGGGCGGGCGTGGCGGGGTTTGCTGTGGCTGTGGGGCCTGGCGATGAGAAAGCCCCGGGCATTTGCCGGGGCTTTGGTTTTGGACTGGCTTCGAGTGCCGTGTCGGCTTACTGTCCGCTGGCGGCGAGCAGCGGCGAATAGCCGAGTTCGCGCAGTTTCTTCATCGCTTCGTCCGCCTCGGCGCGGTTTTTGAACGGTCCCAGCTGCACGCGGGTGACGGTGTGGGCGGCGATGCCGTGTTTTTGCAGGTCCCGCACCAGTTTTTGCGCATTGCTCATGCTGGAGAACAGGCCCAGCTGAACCTGGTAGCCGACCGAGCTGCCCGCCGGTTCCGCCTTGGCCGGGCTGGGGGCGGCCGCCGTCGGGGCGGGGTTGGTCTCTGTTGGCGTCGGAGCGGCGCTTTGCGGCATTGCTGCGGCGGTTTCGGCGCGCGGCGCGGCGGCGCGTTGCGCCGGAGGCTTGGCCTGCGCTTCCCGGAGCGGGGTTGTGGCGGGTTTTGCTGCCGGGGCTTGGGGCGCGGCCTGTTGCTGGGCGTGAGCGGTTGGCGGCGCGGCGCGATGAGGGGGCTGTTGATTGGCGACGGCCGGCGTCTTGCTCAGGTCGGGCGTCGCGGGGATGGTCTCGGCCGGCGAGGCGGGCGCGTGGTTGGCTGTTTCAGCCGCCGGGGCGCTGCTTTGCGCGGCCGGCGCGCTGGCGGGCTTGATCTGGACGGTGATGGCGCCGGCGTCGGCCGATGAGGCCGGTTTGATGATCTTGCCGGAGCTGGGGCTTTGCGCGTCGCTGCTCATTTCCACCTTGGGCTTGGTCAGCGCGTCCATCAGCGGGATGGCCGCCAGCGCGACGGCGACCAGGCCGCCTGCGATCCAGAGCCGCTTTTTCAGCTTGCCGTTGAGATTGGATTCGTCTTCGCCGTCGTACGGCTGCTGCTGTTGGTTTTGTTCGCGCATGGTGCCTGATCGGAATGTGCAGCACGTGATTGAAAACGCTGCTAAAATAGCGGGTTCGTCAGAATTGGGTAACCCGAGTGGCGTAATAATACTCAAGTTTAGCCACTTGTCTTGTTGTTAGGGAGAATTTATATGGCAATCGAACGCACTTTGTCCATCGTTAAACCGGACGCTGTAGCCAAAAACGTTATCGGCAAAATCTACGACCGCTTCGAGTCCGCGGGCCTGAAGATCGTCGCCGCCAAGATGAAGCAACTGTCCCGCGCCGAAGCCGAAGGCTTCTACGCCGTGCACAAAGAGCGTCCTTTCTTCAAGGACCTGGTTGACTTCATGGTTTCCGGCCCGGTGATGATCCAGGCGCTGGAAGGCGAGAACGCCGTGCTGAAGAACCGCGAACTGATGGGCGCCACCGATCCGAAGAAAGCTGAAGCCGGCACCATCCGCGCCGACTTCGCCGAATCGATCGACGCCAACGCCGTTCACGGTTCCGACAGCGTGGAAAACGCTGCCATCGAAGTGGCTTACTTCTTCGCCGCTTCCGAAATCAGCTCCCGCTGATTCAAAAGTAGTTGAATGACCGGAGGTCGCCGCTGCCGGCGGCCTCTTTTGCCTGCTGAGGATTGCATGAAAACCAACCTGCTCGACTTCAATCTGGACCAGCTCACCCGGCATTTCGCCGAGATGGGCGAGAAGCCGTTCCGCGCCAAGCAAGTGATGCGCTGGATGCACCAGATGGCCGAAGACGATTTCGACGCGATGACCGACCTCGCCAAGAGCCTGCGCGCCAAGCTGCACGAGCGCGCCGAGGTAGGCGTGCCGTCGCTGATGACCGGGCAGGAGTCCAGTGATGGCACCCGCAAGTGGCTGCTCGACGTCGGCACCGGCAACGGTGTGGAAACCGTGTTCATTCCGGAAGACGACCGCGGCACCTTGTGCGTGTCATCCCAGGTGGGTTGCGCGCTGGAGTGCACGTTCTGCTCCACCGGCCGCCAGGGATTCAACCGCAACTTGTCCACCGCCGAGATCATCGGCCAGCTGTGGTGGGCCAACAAGGCGATGGGCGTGACGCCCAAGAACGAGCGCGTGGTGTCCAATGTGGTGATGATGGGCATGGGCGAGCCGCTGGCCAACTTCGACAACGTGGTCAGCGCGATGCAGATCATGCTGGACGACCATGGCTACGGCCTGTCCCGCCGCCGCGTGACGCTGTCCACCTCCGGCCTGGTGCCGCAGATGGACCGGCTGCGCGAAGAGTGCCCGGTGGCGCTGGCGGTGTCGCTGCACGCGCCCAACGACGCGATCCGCGACGTGATCGTGCCGATCAACAAGAAATACCCGCTTGCCGAACTGATGGCCGCCTGTAGCCGCTATCTGGAAAAGGCGCCGCGCGATTTCATCACCTTTGAATATGTGATGCTTGACGGGGTCAACGATAGGCCGGAACATGCTCGCCAGCTGCTGGAGCTGGTGCGGGACGTGCCTTGCAAGTTCAATCTGATCCCGTTCAACCCGTTCCCGAACTCGGGTTATGATCGCTCCAGCAACAACGCGATTCGCATTTTCCGTGAAATTCTGCAAGAACAAGGTTACGTGGTGACCGTGCGCAAGACCCGCGGCGACGACATCGACGCGGCTTGCGGCCAATTGGCCGGCCAAGTGCAGGACAAGACGCGGCGCCAGGCCAAGTGGACGCAGATCATCGAGGACAGGAAATCATGACGTCATGGCGGGGGAGATGGGCTGGATGGCTGTTGGCATTTGGCGTAGTCGCTCCCGCCGCGGCGGATGGCAATCCGCCTGAAGTGGCGAAGATCCGCAGCCAGCTGGCGGTGGAGTACGCCAGGATAGGCAACCTCAAGTCCGCGCTGGACAACGCCAACCAGGCGGTGGCGGCGGACGCCGCCTATGTCACCGGCTATCTGAGCCGGGCTTACGTGCTGGGCCTGCTGCAGATGGACGGCCGGGCGGAGCAGGACTACCAGCAGGCGCTGCGGCTGGAGCCCGGCAATCCGCAGGCCAACAATAATTACGGCTTGTTCCTGTGCGAGCACGGGAGGGAGCAGGATTCGCTGGCCCTGTTCCAGAAGGCGCTGGCCAATCCGTTGTATGATTCGCCACAATCGGCTTATTTGAATCTGGGCCGCTGCAGCGCCAAGCTGGGGCGGACGGATCAGGCCAACGATTATTTGCTCAGCGCCTTGCGCGTCGCGCCCAACTACGGGCCGGCGTTGAGCGAACTGGCCGAAATGCATCTGGGCCTGGGCAACGCCAAGCTGGCGGCGTTCTATTTCGAACGGCTGCGCGGCGGCGGTGGGATGGACGGCCTGGGCGCCGCCGAGCTGTGGCTGGGCGCCAGGATCGCCCGCAAAACCGGTAACGCGGCGCAGGAACGCGCATGCGAGAATGAACTAAAGAACCGGTTTCCGGACTCTAGGGAAACACAACTGCTGTTGAGTGGAAGCTGAGGATGGAAGAAAAAATCGAACATCATGACACGCCGAGGCCCAGCGGCATCGGCGCAACCTTGAAGGCCGCCCGGGAAGCGGCCGGCCTTGGCCTGGGGGAAGTGGCGGACAGGCTGAAACTGTCGCTCAGGCAACTGGAAGCGATAGAGCGCGACGATTTCGACTCGCTGCCGGGCGCCACCTTCGTCCGCGGTTTCGTCCGTAATTACGCCCGCTTTCTGGAGGTGGATTCCGAACCGTTGATGAAGGCGCTGGAGCAGCATTTTCCGTCGGCGGTGAACGACGTGGCCAATCTGGTCAAGGGCACCACCGCGCGCGAGCAGGCGCCCGAGCCGGTGGAAGCGGTGGAGGAGGCTGCTGAAGCCGGCGCAGGCAAGTGGGTGGTCCTGCTGTTGCTGGGCCTGGCCGTGGCGGGCGGCGCTTACTGGTACGCCAACCGCGACGGCTCGCCGGAGAAACCGGCGGAGCGCTCCGCCAACGAGTTGGCGCCGATGCTGACCGAGCAGTCGTCGGCCCCGGCCGCCAAGGCGGCGGCTTCCGAGTCGGCGAAAGCCGCCGTTCAGGCCGCGAAGCCGGCCTCGGCCTCGGCCTCGGCGCCGGCAGCCGTGGCGGCGAAGCCCGTGGCGTCCGCTGCCCAGGCCGCCGCGAAACCGGCGGCGAGCGCGCCGGCCAAGGTGGCCAAGACGCAAGCGGCCAGCGCGCCGCAGTCCCAAGGCGCCGACAAGGTCAGCATCAACGTCAAGGATGCCGCCTGGGTGTCGGTGCAGGACGCCGACGGCCGCAGGCTGATTTACAAGGTGATGCAGCCGGGCGATCCGGCCGAGGTGGTCGGCACCGCGCCGTTCAAGGTGGTGATCGGCAACGCCAGCCAGGTGGAGCTGAGCTACAACGGCAAACCGGTGGATCTGGCCGACAAGATCAAAGGCACCACCGCCAAGATTCAACTCAAGTGATGCAGGGTAGCGAATGGATAGCGTGAACATCGCGCGCCGTCCCACCCGCCTGGTGCGGGTGGGACATGTTTTGGTGGGTTCGGGCGCGCCGGTGATGGTGCAGTCGATGACCAACACCGACACCGCCGACGCGGCGGGCACGGCCGAGCAGGTATACCAGCTGGCGCAGGCCGGCTCCGAAGTGGTGCGCATCACCGTCAACTCGCCGGAAGCGGCGGCTCGCGTGGTGGAAATCCGCCAGCGGCTGGACGACCTGGGTTGCGATGTGCCGCTGGTCGGCGATTTCCACTTCAACGGCGACCGCCTGCTGAAGGAGTTCCCGGATTGCGCGAAAGCGCTGGCCAAGTACCGGATCAATCCGGGCAACGTCGGCAAGGGCGCCAAGGGCGACGACAAGTTCGCCTTCATGATCCGCACCGCGATGGAGCATGACAAGGCCGTCCGCATCGGCGTCAACTGGGGCAGCCTGGACCAGGCGCTGCTGGCGCGGATGATGGACGCCAACAACCGCTCGGCCAACCCGCTGCCGCTGCCCAAGCTGATGCAGGAGGCGCTGATCGTGTCGGCGCTGGAATCGGCGGAGAAGGCTGTGGAGATCGGCCTGTCGCCGGACAACATCATCCTGTCGTGCAAGGTCAGCAATGTGCAGGACCTGATCAGCGTCTACCGAGAACTCGGCGGCCGTTGCGACTACCCGTTGCACCTGGGCCTGACCGAGGCCGGCATGGGCAGCAAGGGCATCGTCGCCTCCAGCGCCGCGCTGGCGGTCTTGCTGCAGGAAGGCATAGGCGACACCATCCGCATCTCGCTGACCCCGCAGCCGGGCGAGGCGCGCACCAAGGAAGTGGTGGTCGCGCAGGAGTTGCTGCAGACCATGGGCCTGCGCAGCTTCACGCCGCTGGTCACCGCCTGTCCGGGCTGCGGCCGCACCACCAGCACCTTCTTCCAGGAGCTGGCTGACCACATCCAGAACTATCTGCGCGAGCAGATGCCCATCTGGCGGCTGCAGTATCCGGGCGTAGAGGACATGAAGGTGGCGGTGATGGGCTGTGTGGTCAACGGGCCGGGCGAATCCAAGTTGGCCGACATCGGCATCTCGCTGCCGGGCACCGGCGAAGTGCCGGTGGCGCCGGTTTACGTTGACGGCCAGAAGGATGTGACGCTGAAGGGCGACAACATTCCCGCAGAGTTCACCGCCATCGTCGATGAATACGTGAAGACTCGCTACGGGGAGGGCGGCGCTAAGCGCCGCGAGGATGGCACTCGCATCATTCCGATCCGTTCGGTGAGCGTCTGACGAAACCAGAATCCAGCTGATACAAGAAGATAGCAATGGCTCAGAAATACCAAGCGGTCAAGGGCATGAACGATGTGCTGCCGGCCGAATCCTACCAGTGGGAATACTTTGAAGAGGCGCTGCGCAAGCTGCTGGCCGACTACGGCTACCAGAACATCCGCACCCCCATCGTCGAAGGCACGCCGCTGTTCGTGCGCTCCATCGGCGAGGTGACCGACATCGTCGAGAAGGAAATGTACACCTTCGTCGACAGCCTCAACGGCGACAGCCTGACGCTGCGCCCGGAAGGCACCGCCGGCACGCTGCGCGCGGTGGTCGAGCACAACCTGCTGTACAACGCCACGCCCAAGCTGTGGTATATGGGTCCGATGTATCGCCACGAGCGCCCGCAGAAGGGCCGCTACCGCCAGTTCCACCAGGTGGGCGTGGAGGCGCTGGGCCTGGCCGGTCCGGACATCGACGCCGAAATCATCGCGATGACCGCCGATCTGTGGCGCCGCCTGGGCATCAGCCAGTACGTGCGGCTGGAGATCAACTCGCTGGGCAACGCCGAAGAGCGCGCCGCCCACCGCGAGGCGCTGATCGCCTACCTGGAGCGCCACGTCGACATCCTGGACGAGGACGGCAAGCGCCGGATGCACACCAACCCGCTGCGCGTGCTGGACACCAAGAACCCGGCGCTGCAGGAAATGGCCAACGCCGCGCCCAAGCTGTCCGACTATCTGGGCGAAGAGTCTCGCGCCCATTACGAGGGCTGGAAGGCGATGATCGTCGCGCTGGGCATCGAGTACATCGAGAATCCGCGCCTGGTGCGCGGTCTCGACTACTACAACCGCTCGGTGTTCGAGTGGGTGACCTCCGAGCTGGGCGCCCAGGGCACCATCTGCGCCGGCGGCCGCTACGACGGCCTGATCGAGCAGCTGGGCGGCAAGGCCGCCTCCGGCATCGGCTTCGGAATGGGCATGGAGCGCGTGCTGCTGTTGCTGCAGGACAAGGGCCTGTTGCCGGCGCAGCGCAGCGTCGACGTCTTCCTGGTCAACCAGGGTGAGGGCGCGGGCCTGTACTCGATGAAACTCGCGCAGAGCCTGCGCGCCGCCGGCTACTCGGTGGTGCAGCATCTGGGCGAGGCCAGCTTCAAGTCGCAAATGAAAAAGGCCGACGCCAGCGGCGCGCAGTTCGCGCTGATCGTCGGTGAAAACGAAATCCAGGCCGGTCAGGTGGTGGTGAAGGCGCTGCGCGCCGAAGCCGCCCAGCAGACCGTGGCGGCCGATGCGGTTCTGGCCACCCTCGCCACTCTGAAAGCTTGATAGGAAGGGGGAACGCGATGGCGTTCGACTTGCAGGAACAGGAACAGATCGATTCTCTGAAGGCATTCTGGCAACAGTGGGGCAAGCTGATCGGCGGCGCGGTGCTGGCCGCCAGTCTGGGCTACCTGGGCTACAAGGCTTTCGGCATGTACGAACGCGGCCAGTCCGAGAAAGCCGCCACCGCTTATGAAGCCGTCGACAACGCGGTGGCCGCCAAGGACATCGCCAAGCTGAAGACTGCCGCCCAGCAGCTGCAGGGCGAGTACGCCGGCACCCTCTACGCTAGCCGCGCCGCCTTGGTGCTGGCCAAGGCCGCGTTCGACAAGAACGATTCCGCGCTGGCCGCCAGCCAGCTCGAATGGGTGCTGAAGAACGGCAAGGACGAGGAGCTGCAGGCGATCGCCCGGCTGCGCCTCGCCTCTCTGCTGCTGGACCAGAAGAAGTTCGACGGCGCGATCGGCGAGCTGAACCAAGCCCACCCGGCCGCGTTCGACGCCGAGTTTCTGGAGCTGAAGGGCGACGTTTTCGTCGCCAAGGGCGACAATAACGGCGCGCGCGACGCGTACAAGGCCTCGCTGGCGAAGATGCTGGGCGACAGCCCGAGCCGCCAGCTGGTTCAGACCAAGCTCGACGCGCTGGGAGGCTGACCGCATGCGCCGCCATCTGTTGCTTACCGCTCTGACGTCCTCGCTGCTGCTGGCCGGCTGCGCCAGCTGGTTCGAGGGCTCCACCCAGTTCCAGCCGACGCCGCTGGCGGCGATCAAGCCGCTGCAGACGTTGGATGTCAAATGGACGCTGCAGCAGGCTGCGCCGGCTGCCAGCTTCCTGCCGGTGTACGCCAACGGCAATGTGGTGACCGCCGACGTTGAAGGCCGCATCCGCAGCGTGGACGCGCTGTCTGGCCGCACGCAGTCCGACGTGTCGCTGAAGCGCGCGCTGACCAGCGGCGTGGCCGTCGCCGGCGACACCGTGCTGGTGGGCAGCCAGGACGCCAAGCTGCTGGCCGTCAACCGCACCAGCGGCAAGATCCTGTGGGAACAGCCGCTGACCAGCCTGATGCTGGAAGCGCCGCAGATCGCCGGCGATATCGTCGTGGTCCGCACCAACGACGCCCGTCTGACCGGCTTCAGCCTGGCCGACGGCAAGCAGCAATGGTCGGTGGTGAACGTGCTGCCGCAACTGACTGTGCGCAACAACGGCTCGATGCAGGCGGTAGGCAAGGAAGCGGTGATGGTGGGACAGGCCGGCGGCCGCGTCGACATCGTCAACCCGCTCACCGGCAACACCATCTGGCAAGGCGCGGTGGCGACGCCGCGCGGCGCCACCGAGCTGGAGCGCGTCACCGATGTCACCAGCCGTCCGATCTTCGACGGCGGCCAGGTGTGCGCGGCGGCTTATCAAGGCCGTGTGGCGTGCTTCGACGCCCGCTCGGGCAGCCTGCAGTGGGCGCGCGAGGTGTCGTCCAGCCGCGGCGTGGCTGTGGACGCCCGCAATGTCTACGTGACTGCGGAAGATGGCTCGATCTGGGCGTATGATCGCCAGAGCGGCCGCAATGTATGGAAAAACGACGACCTCAAATACCGCGGCGTCTCCGGTCCCGCGATGATCGGACGTTTCGTGCTGGTGGTGGACGGCGAGGGCTATGCCCATCTGCTGTCCAATGAGAGCGGAGGCATCGTCGGACGCAACAAGATCGGTACCACCGGGCCGGTCAATCAACCGGTGTCGCTTGGCTCCTCCGCCCTGATTCAGGGACAGGATGGCCGCTTGGCGATGCTGAATCTGGGATAAGCAGTTTTAGATGAAACCTACCGTAGCGCTGGTCGGCCGCCCCAATGTGGGCAAGTCGACCCTTTTCAACCGGCTGACTCGCAGCCGCGACGCGCTGGTCGCCGACCAGCCGGGCCTGACGCGTGACCGACACTACGGCCAAGGCCGGGTCGGCGAGAAGCCGTATCTGGTGGTCGACACCGGCGGCTTCGAGCCGGTGGTGGACGAAGGCATTCTGTTCGAGATGGCCAAGCAGACGCTGCAGGCCGTCGACGAGGCGGACGCCGTGGTGTTCCTGGTGGACGGCCGCTCCGGCCTGACGCCGCAGGACAAGATCATCGCCAACCGCCTGCGCCAGCTTGACCGCCCGGTATTCCTGGCAGTCAACAAGGCGGAAGGCATGAAGCACGCGATCGCCGGCGCCGAGTTCCACGAGCTGGCGCTGGGCGAACCGCTGGTGATCTCCGCCGCCCACGGCGACGGCGTGCGCGAACTGATGGAGCTGGTGCTGGAAGGCTTCCCCGACGAGGTGGAAGAGGAAGACAGCCGCCATCCGAAGTTCGCCGTGATCGGCCGCCCCAACGTCGGCAAGTCCACGCTGGTGAACGCCATCCTCGGTGAAGAGCGGGTGATCGCCTTCGACCAGGCCGGGACCACGCGCGACAGCATCTATATTGATTTTGAGCGCGAAGGCCATACCTACACCATCATCGACACCGCGGGCGTGCGCCGCCGCGCCAAGGTCAACGAGATGCTGGAGAAGTTTTCCGTCATCAAGACCATGAAGGCGATCGAGGACGCCAACGTCGCGGTGCTGGTGCTGGACGCGCAGCTGGACATTTCCGAACAGGACGCCACCATCGCCGGCTTCGCGCTGGAAGCGGGCCGCGCCTTGGTCGTGGCGGTGAACAAGTGGGACAATCTGGACGGCGAGCAGAAGGAAAACGTGCGCCGCGAGATCGCCCGCAAGCTGAATTTCCTGGATTTCGCAAAGTTTCATTACATCTCGGCCATCGAAGGCCGTGGTGTGGCAGACTTGTTCAAGTCCATCGACGAAGCCTACCGCGCGGCCATGGCCAAGCTGGCGACGCCCAAGCTCACCCGTGTGCTGCAGGTGGCGCTGGAGCGTCAGCAGCCGCCGCGTTCCGGCCTGATCCGACCCAAAATGCGCTATGCGCACCAGGGCGGCCAGAACCCGCCGATCATCGTGGTGCACGGCAACGCGCTGGACAGCATTCCGGCCAGTTATACCCGCTATCTGGAGCACACTTTCCGTAAAGTGTTCAAGCTGCAGGGTACGCCGTTGAGGGTGCAGTACAAGTCGTCGGACAATCCGTTCGACAACGACGATAAGGACAAACCGCGGGCCAAGGCCAAGCCGATGTCCAAGATGCGGGGCAGGGAAAAGGAAGTTCGCTACGGCAAAAACAGCAAGAAATAGTACGGCGGAATGTTTTCTGCTAAAAATAAGCAGGCCGCCGCGCTGTTTGCTGGACAGTTAATACAACAATCAACGATTCGGAGAAAAACGAATGAGCTCTAAAGGGCAAATGTTACAAGACCCCTTCCTGAATATCCTGCGCAAGGAACACGTGCCGGTTTCCATTTATCTGGTTAACGGCATCAAGCTGCAAGGTCAGGTTGAATCTTTCGACCAATACGTCGTTCTGTTGAAAAACACGGTGACGCAGATGGTTTACAAGCACGCCATTTCCACCGTGGTTCCGGCCCGCCCGGTCAACATCCCGCACGAGCACCCGGCGCAAAAGCAGGAACAGGCGCAGGACGCTTAAGCCGTCTTCGCTTCGCCGATCGGGCCGATTGGCCGCATCCCAGGATGCGGCCATTCGGCCTTTGTCATTTATCGCCGTACTCAATATGGTTAGCAAACAGTGTTTGATCGTCCCGACTTAGGCGACCAGGCCATCCTGGTCAGCCTGGATTTTGGTGGCACCGACTACCAGGAAAGCGTCGCGGAGTGCGCGGAGCTGGTGCGCGGCAGCAAGGTGGAAATCCTCGGCATGGTGCAGGGCAAGCGCCAGCGTCCCGACGCCGCGCTGTTCGCCGGCAAGGGCAAGGTGGAGGAGATCGCCTCCACGGTGCGCGCCACCGGCGCCAACGTGGTGATCTTCAACCATGCGCTGTCGCCGGGCCAGGAGCGCAACCTGGAGCGCGCGCTGCAATGCCGCGTGATCGATCGCAACAGCCTGATCCTGGACATCTTCGCCCAACGCGCGCGCAGCCATGAGGGCAAGCTGCAGGTGGAGCTGGCCCAGCTGTCGCATCTGTCCACCCGCCTGGTGCGCGGCTGGACCCACTTGGAGCGGCAGAAGGGCGGGGTCGGCTTGCGCGGCCCCGGCGAGACCCAACTGGAAACCGACCGCCGGCTGTTGGGCATCCGCGTCAAGGCTTTGAAGGACAGGCTGGCCCAGGTGCAGAAACAGCGCAACACCCAGCGCAAGAGCCGCAACCGCGCGGGCGTCGCCTCGGTGTCCATCGTCGGCTACACCAACGCCGGCAAATCCACGCTGTTCAATGCGCTGACCAAGGCCAACATCTACGCCGCCGACCAATTGTTCGCCACGCTGGACACCACCAGCCGCAAGCTTTTCCTCCACCAGCAGGCCTCGGTGGTGGTGTCGGACACCGTCGGTTTCATCCGCGATCTGCCGCATACGCTGGTGGCGGCGTTCCGCGCGACGCTGGAGGAAACGGTGCAGGCCAATCTGTTGCTGCACGTGGTGGATTGCGCCAACGATACGCGCGACGCGCAGATAGACGAAGTCAACAAGGTGCTGGCCGAAATCGAGGCCGACGGCATCCCGCAGCTGATCGTGTGGAACAAGAGCGATCTGCGTGAGCTGCCGCCGGAGATCGAGCGCGACGAAGACGGCGTCATCGTCTCGGTGCGGGTGTCGGCGTTGAAGGGCGAAGGCCTGGAACTCTTGCGCGAGGCGATTGCCGAACGGGTGCAACCTTTCGCAAACAACCATAAAGAACCATACGAGCATGTCGCAGAATGACCCGAACCGTGGCCGAAACGGCCAGAATGGGCCACCGGACCTCGATGAAGTGTTCCGTGATCTGAACCGAAAACTCTCCCGCCTGTTGGGCGGCAAGCCCGATAAAGGCGGCCAGGGCGGCAATCAGGGCGGCCGTCCCGGTGCGTCGTTCACGCCGCCGTCGTACAAGGGCGGTGCCGCTGTCGTGGTCGGCGTATTGGCCGCGCTGTGGCTGGCCAGCGGCTTCTACATCGTCGACGCTCGGGAAGAGGGCGTGGTATTGCGCCTCGGCAGCTACAACCGCCTGACTGAACCCGGCCTGCAATGGCATGCGCCGTATCCGTTCGAGAAGGCCGAGATCGTCAACCTGACCGAGCTGCGCAGCATCGAAGTGGGCTACCGCGGCAGCGCGCAGAACCGCGTGCCGGAAGAGTCGTTGATGCTGACCTCGGATCAGAACATCATCGATGTGCAGCTGTCGGTGCAGTACGACATCAAGGACGCGCGCGCCTTCCTGTTCAACAACGCCGCGCGCGAGCGCGATGGCAAGGACTTGGTCAAACAGGCGGCGGAAACCGCGATCCGCGAGGTGGTGGGCCGCAACAAGGTGGACTTCGTGCTGAACGAAGGCCGCGCCCAGATCGCCGCCGACGCCCGCAAGCTGATCCAGGACGTGCTGGACCGCTACCGCGCCGGCATCCGCGTAGCCAAGGTCAACATCAACGACGTGCAGCCGCCGCAGGCCGTGCTGGCGGCGTTCGACGACGCGGTGAAGGCCGGCCAGGACAAGGACAAGCTGCGCAACGAGGGCATGGCCTACGCCAACGAAGTGGTGCCCAAGGCCAAGGGCATGGCCTCGCGCCTGGTGCAGGAAGCCGAAGGCTACCAGCAGCAGGTGGTCGAGCGCGCCCAGGGCGATGCCGAGCGTTTCAAACAAGTGTTGCCTGAATACAACAAGGCGCCCAAGGTCATGCGCGACCGGCTGTACCTGGACATGATGCAGCAGATCATGAACAACAGCAGCAAGGTGCTGGTGGATCAGAAGGGGGGCAACAGCCTGCTCTACCTGCCGCTGGACAAGCTCACGCAGATGGCGTCGCCAGGCGCCGCCGCTCCGGCTCAACCCTCCGCAACCCCGGCCCCCGAGGCCCCGGCCCAGCCAGCTTCGCCGCCCGCGGCGAAGAACGGGCGCGACGCGTCGCGCGGTCGTGATTTCTTTGGAGCGGAGCGATGACTGAAAGACTGATTCCCACCCTGGCGGCGGTGGTCGGCGTGCTGTTCGTCGCCAGCCTGTCGCTGTTTACCGTCGATCAGCGCCAGTACGCGCTGGTTTTCCAGTTCGGCGAAGTCGTGAAGGTGATCTCCGAGCCGGGCATCCAGTTCAAGATCCCGCTGCTGCAGAACGTCCGCTATTTCGACCGCCGCGTGCAGACCATAGACGCCGAGGCGCCGGAGCTGTTCAACACCCGCGAGAAGAAAAACGTGCTGGTCGACAGCTTCGTGAAATGGCGTGTTGTGGATGTGTCGCAGTTCTACAAGAGCGTCGGCTCCGAGGCCGCCGCGGTGGCCCGATTGAAGCAAACCATCAACGACGGCCTGCGCGCCGAGTTCGGCCAGAAGACCGTCGCCGATGTCATTTCCGGCCAGCGCGACCAGGTGATGGAGACGGTTCGCAAGCGCGCGGACGCGGATGCGCGTAAAATAGGTGTGGAAATTCTCGACGTGCGCTTAAAACGAGTCGATTTTCCGGATAAAATAAGCAGTTCCGTCTACGACCGGATGCAGTCCGAGCGCCGCACCGTGGCCAGCCAGCTGCGCAGCGAAGGCGCTGCCGACGCCGAGCGCGTGCGGGCCGAGGCCGACAAGCAGCGCGACGTGATCCTGGCCGAAGCCTATCGCAAGGCGCAGGAGCTGAAGGGCGCGGGCGACGCCAAGGCTGCGGCGATTTACGCCGAGGCTTATGGCAAGAATCCGGAGTTCTACGCCTTCTGGCGCAGCATGGACGCGTACAAGGAGTCGTTCAAGAACAAGAGCGACGTGATGGTGCTCGATCCGAGCAGCGACTTCTTCAAGTATCTGAAGAATCCGCAGGCGGGGCAGGGCAAGAGCAAGTAGGCGACAATTGATTTTTTGAGAAGACTGGCCGGGGCGACCTGGCCAGTTTGCTGATGACAAGGCGGGGCTCCTCCCGCCTTTTATTCTGTTGAAACGAAATGCGTAATTGGCTGTTACCCGAATACATCGCTGACATCCTCCCGGCCACCGCGCGCCAGGTGGAGTCGGCCAAGGCCGCGATGCTGGAAGGCTTTCGCGTGGCCGGCTACGAGCTGGTGCTGCCGCCGCTGATCGAATACATCGACTCCCTGGTGAGCGAAGGCGACGACACGCTGGACCTGAAAACCTTCAAGCTGGACGACCAGCTGTCCGGACGCCAGCTCGGCCTGCGCGCAGACATCACGCCGCAGGTGGCGCGCATCGACGCCCACCTGCTGGGCGAGCGCACCGGCGTGACGCGCCTGTGCTATGCCGGCAGCGTGGTGCACAGCCGTCCGTCCGGCCTGACCAGCTCGCGCGAGCCGCTGCAGGTGGGCGCCGAGTTGTACGGCTACGCCGGCATCGAGGCCGATCTGGAAATCATCGAGCTGATGCTGTCCACGCTGGAGAAAACCGGCGTGAAGAAGTTGCGGCTGGATGTCGGCCATATCGCCATCTACCGCGGCCTGGCCGCGGCGGCCGGCCTGTCGCCCGAGGTCAGCCGCGAGCTGTTCGGCCTGCTGCAGAACAAGGACGCCGCTGGCATCGCCGCGTTGGTGGCCGGGGTGGCCGAGCCTTACAGGAGCGCCTTCCTGGCGCTGCCGGAGCTGTACGGCCCGGCGGCAGTGCTGGAGAAGGCGCGCACCCGGCTGCCGTCGCTGCCGGAGGTGGAGCTGGGCCTGATGCAGCTGTCCGCCATCGCCCGCGCGATGGAGGGCAGGGTGGAGCTGAGCTTCGACCTGGCCGAGCTGCGCGGCGACTTCTACCACACCGGCCTGATGTTCGCGGCCTACGCGCCCGGCTGGTCCGACGCGATCGCCCGCGGCGGCCGCTACGACAATGTCGGCCGCCGTTTCGGCCGCGCCCGTCCGGCCACCGGCTTCAGCCTGGATCTGCGCGATCTGCTGCGCATCCTGCCGGAGCGCGATCCCAGCCGCGGCATCCGCGTCTCCGCCCGCCATCTGCCGGCGGCAGCGGCCGAAGTGGCGCGCCTGCGCGCCGACGGCGAGATGGTGGTGGTGGATTACCTGGGAGAATCCGCGGCCGCATTGAATTGCGACCGAGAGCTGGTTCCCGCTGCCGATGGCTGGCAGCTGGCGCCGTTTCATTGAATTTTTGTTTGAATCTGACTGACGAAGAGGTTTTTTCCAATGTCCAAGAACGTTGTCGTGATTGGCACCCAGTGGGGTGACGAAGGCAAGGGCAAAATCGTTGACTGGCTGACCGACCACGCGCGTGCCGTTGTGCGCTTCCAAGGCGGCCACAACGCCGGCCACACCCTGTGGGTGAATGGCAAGAAAACCGTCGTGCGCCTGGTGCCGTCCGGCATTCTGCGTCCGGATGTCGAGTGCTTCATCGGCAACGGCGTGGTGCTGTCGCCCGAAGCGCTGCTGAAGGAGATCGACGAGCTGGAAGCCGCCGGCGTCAACGCTTCGGCCCGCCTGAAGATCGCCGAAGGCTGCCCGCTGATCCTGCCGTACCACATCGCGCTGGACCAGGCTCGCGAAGCCGCCAAGGGCGACGCCAAGATCGGCACCACCGGCCGCGGCATCGGACCTTGCTACGAAGACAAGGTTGCCCGCCGCGCGCTGAAGGTGATCGACCTGTTCGATCCGGCCCGCTTCGAGACCAAGCTGAAGGAAAACGTAGACTACTACAACTTCCTGCTGACCAATCTGTTCAAGGCCGAGCCGGTGAGCTACGAAGCGATCCTGGCCGACACCATGAGGATGGCCGAACGCATCAAGCCGATGGTGGCCGACGTGTCCCGCACCTTGTACGATCTGGACCAGGCCGGCACGCCCATCCTGTTCGAAGGCGCCCAGGGCACCCTGCTGGACATCGACCACGGCACCTACCCGTACGTGACCTCGTCCAACTGCGTGGCCGGCGCCGCCGCGCCGGGCGCTGGCGTGCCGCCGCAGATGCTGAACTACGTGCTGGGCATCGTGAAGGGCTACGCCACCCGCGTGGGCTCCGGTCCGTTCCCGACCGAGCAGGAAAACGAAATCGGCGCCTTCCTGGCCGAGCGCGGCAACGAGTTCGGTTCCGTTACCGGCCGTCCGCGCCGCTGCGGCTGGTTCGATGCCGCCGCGCTGAAGCGCTCGATCCAGATCAACGGCGTGTCCGGCCTGTGCGTGATGAAGCTGGACGTGATGGACGGCCTGAAAGAGATCAAGCTGTGCACCGGCTACATGCTGGATGGCAAGCTGGTCGACATCCTGCCGTTCGGTTCCGACGCCGTCACCAAATGCGTGCCGGTGTACGAAACCCTGCCGGGCTGGACCGGCACCACCGTCGGCGTCAAGCGCTGGGAAGACCTGCCGGCCAACGCCCAGGCTTACCTGAAGCGCATCGAAGAGGTGTGCGGCGCCCCGGTCGACATCGTGTCCACCGGTCCGGACCGCGAAGAAACCATCGTGCTGCGCCACCCGTTCGGCCTGTAAGCCTCAGGCTTATGCCAGAGAAAAGCCCACCGCTTGCGGTGGGCTTTTTGTTTGCCTGGATGCGCCTGATTCAGGTCTGGACCCACGGCGCCAACGCCAGTTCCGCGCGCAGCGGCTTGCCGCTTTGGCCGAACCAGCCGCCGCTCTCCAGCACTTGTCCCTGGTTGCCGAAAGCCGTCACGGTCAGTTTCGCCGCCGCGGGATCGACGTCCACGCGGCAGAAATTGTCTTCCTGGGTGAAGTTCCAGGCGCGGTAGTCCATCCGGTGCGGCTTGCCGCCGGCGGAGAAGTCGAAGCCGTCTTCCTGTCCCTGCGCCCGAGAGTCGTGGACGAAGCCGGACGGGTCGCCGTCGGCGAAGGGGAAGGGCCAGTAGAAGGCCGAGGAGGTGATCGACAGCACGCGCAGCCGCTCGGCCTCGGCGGAACCGCTCAGGCTCAGCTCGGCGATATTGCTGCAATGGATGTCGCCGGACAGGAAGACCACGTTCTGCACCCGCTTCTCCACGATGAGCCGCAGCAGCGCGGCGCGGGTGGCGGGAAAGGCGGGCCAGGAGTCGGTGGCCTCGCACCAGCGGGCCCGGTCCGCGCCGCAGCCGGCGCGTCCGCTGCGGGCATCCATCGGATTGGGCGCGAACACGCTGGGGCTGATGATGAACTTGGGAGTGTCGCCCAGCTTGTCCTGGCAGTCGGCCAGCCAGGCTAGCAACAGGTCGAGCTGGCTGGGCTCCTCGTCGGCCAGGCTGGGGCGGCCCAGCAGGTGGTTGTCGTCCAGATTGTCCGGCACGTCGTCCATATAGCGCTGGGTGCGCGAATCCATCGCGAAGAAGGGGTAGCGACCGCACTGGAACTGGTAGAACAGCCGCTGGCCGTAGCAGCTGGGGCCGTGCACCCACTGGTAGCTGCGGTAGGCGGCGATGGCCAGGTTGAACACGCGCCGGCTCTCGGCGCGGCGGACGCGGTCCTGGCTCCAGTTGTCCTCTATTTCGTGATCGTCCAGGATCATGTAGGCCGGCAACTGGCGCAGCAGCCGGCGCATGTGGCGAGAGCCGAAGGCGCTGTGGTAGCGCTGCTGGAACTCCTCGAAGGTGTCGGCCAGCCCCAGCGGCACGTGGCGGTTGAGCATGTCGGCGTAGATCTGGTCGCCCACCATCAACAGCAGCCGGGCGGCGTCGCGCCCATCCTGCCCCTTGGCCTCCCGCAGCAGCGGCTCGAAGATGGCGTCGGATTGCTTGGTCTTCCACAGCAGGCCCGGATAGCGGCAGGAGCCGACGATGAAGCTCAGCCGGCCGGCGGGCGCGTCCGACGCCGGGAAGGTGCGGAAGCGGGCTTCGGATTCTTCCGCCGGCAGCGCCTCCAGATCGTCGAACCAAACTTCGGCGGCGGGCAGGCGCTTGGCCAGATCGCCGTGGGACAGGCTGTCGTCTTCCGGCGCGGGGTCGTCCAGCAGCAGGGTGCCGACGCGGACGATGTAATCGGTGTCCGGGAGCAAGGGGACGGGGGCGCTGTCCGCCGGCTTCAGACCCAGCTCCTCGCCCAGGGTGAAGGTGCCGGTGCGGTCGTACTCCCGCCGCAGCCGGAAATAATGGACGCGGCGCCGGCGCGGACGGCGGCCGTTTTCCCAGGTGACGGCGATCACGCCTATGGTGCGGCACTCGCCGTCGATGTCGGCGCCCTCGTCGCCGGCGGAGCCGCGTATCCAGATGCGCGCGGTGCTGGCGGTGGTGTGGCCGACGATGGGCCCGAGCTGGGCCGGTCTGAGTTTGCTCATGGGGGCTCCCAGGGCCGGACGCGGCGCGTCGGTCCCTTTCCTGATGCGGGTGCGTGGATGCGGCTGTTTTTATGATCTGCGCGGCGGCGTTGAGGCCGTCCGTGTTTGAAACATATGCCGGGAGCGGATGCCGCGGGGGAGCGTTTGGTCGGATTAAGTGGATGTACGGAGCCCGTCGCGGGGAAGGCTCAGTCCAAGTGCTGGAGGATGTTGACCAGCTTGCCCAGCGGGTCGCGGACGAAGAAGCGGCGCACGCCCCAGGGCTCCACCGCCGGCCCGTATTCGATGGCGATGCCGGCGCTCTGCGCGCGCGCCAGCGCCTGCTCCAGATCGTCCACTTCGATGGACAGTTCCGGCACCGGGGTGCCGGAGCCGCCTTCGCTGGCGAAGCTGATTTGCGGCTGCATGGCGGCGTCGGATGCGTAAATGCGGATCCAGCCGTGGTCCATCACCATTTCCAGGCCCAGCACGTCGCGGTAGAAGCGCTCCGCCGCGGCTGGCGTGGCGGTGGCGATATTGGCGACGATGCGCTGCACTTTCATCGAGCTCTCCCGGATATGGAATCGACTCGTTCAGCATAGCCGCAGCCCCGCCGCCGCGGCTCAGCTTTTGCCGCGGCCCGCCGGCTTGTAGCCGTCGTTCAGCGTTTTCAGGAAGGCCAGCATGTCGTCGATGTCGCGCTCGCTGAACATGGCTTTGCCGCCCGCCTTGCCGCCGAACGGCGCTTCCATGTTGACGTTGGCCTGGTAGCGCGCCGGCAGGTCGTCGAACTTGGCCACCTTGCCGTCTTTGCCCTTCGGATACCACTTGCCGGGACGGGTGTCGCGTTCGGCGTAGAAGCGCAGCACCTGGCGCAGGTCATGGAAGGCGCCGTTGTGGAAAAAGGTTTTGCGGCTGGCCACGTTGCGCAGCGAAGGCGTGCGGAACAGGCCGCAGTAGTCGCCGCGGTTCTTGAAGTCGGTGCGTGCCGGGCCGCACAGGCCCAGGTCGAAGTAATGGCCGTCGCGGTTGGCGGCCAGCTCCGGATTGCGCGGCGCGCCGACGGCGATGTGGCCGTAGTCGGTGAAGGCGGGGAAGGCGCCGCTCTCGCTGCGCTGGCTGATGTGGCAGGACGCGCAGTTGCCCTTGTCCGGATCGTTGAACGCCTTCAGCCCGCGCGCTTCTTTCGCGCTCAGCTTGGCCTGGCCGCGCAGGAAGGCGTCGTATTTGCTGTCGTAGGGATAAAACTCGCGCGGATTCTGCTGGAACACTTCCAGCGCCAGCGCGGCCTTGTCGAAGGCCTGGGCGGGATGGCTGAAGATGTCGCTGCCGAACAGCGTCTGGAAGCGCGCGGCGGCGGCGGAGCGCCGCAGCTTGTCGACCACCGCGGCCGGCGTGCCGTTGGCCATCTCGTTGGCGGCCAGCAGCGGCAGCGAGGCCTGGGCATGGGCTGAGTCGGCGCGGCCGTCCCAGGTATAGCCGCCGGTGGGGCCGGCGTCTTCGCTGTCGTTGCCGTCGTTGTCGTGGAAGTGCTCGCTGAACGGCGGCACGCTTTGCAGATAGCGCAGGGAAGGCGCGGCGCGGGTGCCGGGCTGTTTGCCATCCTTGCCGCCCAGCTGAGCGGCCAATCCGTTCGGCGGGCCGTAGGCATGGGACGGGCTGTGGCAGGTGGCGCAGGACATCCGGCCTGAAGCGGACAACGAACGGTCAAAGAACAGTTGGCGGCCTAGCTCCTCCAGCTGTTTTGCGCTGACCGGGCGCGGGCCGGGCGCGTAGCTGGCGCTCTGATAGGCGGGTTTGGCCGGAGCGGCAGCCTGGACGAGGCCGGCGCAGGCGAAGGCGATGGAGAGCAGAAGGCGTTGCATGATGGCGGTGTCGATTGCGGTGGCGGGACTGTACTTGGGGTTAATGACAAAAAGATGAAAATGGAAATGCGGCATCTGTTCATACGGAAAATACTGACAGAATGTAAATGTAATGTAACATGCCGTCGCGATACTTCGCATTTTCCGTTAAACAGTAAGGAAATCCGTGATGCAACGTTTAGCCTGTGGCCTGGCGCTGACCCTGGTCGGCGCCGCTGTATTGAGCGCCTGCGGCAGCGGCGGCGGCTCTGCCTCCACCAGCGGGGTGGTGACCGGCAGTTACTTCCGCCACGCCAAGGTTTGCCTGGACCGCAACGGCAACGGCCGCTGCGACGCCGCCGAGCCCTCGACCTATACCGACGACAATGGCGCGTTTCGCCTGAGCGGCCAGGGCGATGTGGTGGTGGAAGTGGGCACCGACGCCGTTCGGTACGACCCCGATACCCAGACCGCCGCGCCGGTGACTGAGCCCTTGGTGTTCCGCGCTCCGGCCGCCGCCAACGGCGTGGTCAGCTCGCTGTCTTCCGAGGTGGCCGATCTGATGGACGGAGGCATGGATCTCTCCAGCGCGCGCAGCGCGGTGGCCGCGCGGGTGGGGGTGCCGGCGGACAAGCTGCTGGGCGACCACAACAAGGAAAGCGATCCCGACGTCAAAGCCGCGCTGAAGGCGGCGATCAACCAGAACATCGACGCCATCGCTGGCGCGGTGAAGGAGGCGGGCGCCGGCGGCGACGTCAAGAGCAGCCTGCACCGGCGGATGGCGCTGTCGGACATCAAGAACGTGGTGGTGATTTACGCCGAGAACCGCGGCTTCGACAACCTGTACGGCCTGTTCCCCGGAGCCAACGGCATTCCCGGCGTCAATCCGTCATCCAGGGGCGGCTACGTCGCGCAGAAGGATTTCGACAACTCGACCCTGCCGGCGCTGCCGCCGGCCTGGGGCGGTCTGACCGCCGCCGGCCAGGCCGTGACGCTGAGCCAGGCGCAGACCATGGGCTTCGCCAACAAGCCGTTCCAGATCGACGATCCGAACGGCCTGAACGGCACCGGCGTGGCGGTGCCGCAATCGGTGATCACCCGCGATCTGGTGCATCGCTTCTACAATAACCAGATGCAGATCAATGGCGGCGCAAACGACAAGTTCGCCGCCTATTCCGACGCCGGCGGCTTGTCGATGGGCTATTACGACGGCAGCAAGATGGCGATGTGGAAGCTGGCCCAGCAATACACGCTGGCGGACAATTTCTTCATGGGCGCTTTCGGCGGCTCCTTCCTCAATCACCAGTATCTGGTCTGCGCCTGCGCGCCGCAGTATCCGAATGCCGATGCTTCGCCGGCCAAGGGCAGCATCTCTGCGATCGACACCGACGGCAAGGGCAATTTCGTGCGGCTGACGCCGGCGGCCAATGCGCCGGCATCCGTGCTCTCCGGCGCGGCCAAGTATCTGAACGACAATAATTTGACGCCCAAGGACGCGGCCGGCATGTACTATGCGGTCAACACCATGCAGCCGGCGTTCCAGCCCAGCGGCAACGCGCCGGCCTCCGGCGACGCCAGTGGTCTTTACGCCGATCCGGCCAAGGCCAATACCTTGCCGGCGCAGACTCAGGCGACCATCGCCGACCGCCTGGACGCGAAGCAGATCAGCTGGGCCTGGTATGCCGGCGGCTGGGCGCAGGCCACGTCAGACCGCAGCAAGATCTACAACGGCGGCGTGCCCAATTTCCAGGCTCACCATCAGCCGTTCAACTACTATGCCAGTTTCGATTCGTCCAAACAGGCGGCCTATCGCGGCCAGCATCTGAAGGATTTCGATCAGGATTTCCTGAGCGCCGCAGCCGCGGGCGCGCTGCCGCAAGTGGCTTTCTACAAGCCGCAGGGCAACCTGAACCAGCATGCAGGCTACGCCAGCGTGGCGGACGGCGACGCCCACATCGCCTCGGTGATCGCCAAGCTGCAGCAAAGCCCGCAGTGGAAGAACATGCTGGTGGTCGTCACCTATGACGAAAACGGCGGTTTCTACGACCACGCGGCGGTGCCCAAGGGCGACCGCTGGGGGCCGGGCACCCGCATTCCGGCCATTCTGATCTCGCCGTTCGCCAAGAAGGGCTATGTCGATCACACCCAGTACGACACCGCGTCCATCCTGCGATTCCTGACGCGCCGCTTCGGCCTGCAGCCGTTGCCGGGCGTGACCGCGCGCGATGTCGCGCTGGTGAGGAACGGCGGCAAGCCGATGGGTGACTTTGCCTCGGCGCTGACCTTCAACTAAGCCGCTTCACTCTGAAAGCTGCCGGGCCGCCCGCTTTGTCGGGCGGCTTTTTGTTAGCGTTCATGACATTCGGCACGCTGGCGGCCGCAGAGTGATAAACTGAAACGCTTCTCGCTCATATTCTCTCGTCATGCAGTTGAAAATCGCTCCCGGCATGCTGACGCCGCTCATCGTCGCCACGGCGCTGTTCATGGAAAACATGGACGCCACCGTGATTTCAACCTCGCTGCCAGTGATCGCGCAGGATCTGGGGGTGGACCCGATCTCGCTGAAGCTGGCGTTGACGTCCTATCTGGTCAGCCTGGCGGTGTTCATTCCCATCAGCGGCTGGATGGCCGACCGTTTCGGCGCCCGCCGCATTTTCCGTTCCGCCATTCTGGTATTCATGCTGGGCTCGCTGCTGTGCGCGATGACCGGCAGCTTGCACGGTTTTGTGCTGGCGCGCTTCCTGCAGGGCATAGGCGGGGCGATGATGGTGCCGGTGGGGCGGCTGGTCATCTTGCGCACCATAGACAAGGCGGATCTGGTGCGGGCGCTCAGCTACCTGACCGTGCCTGCGCTGCTGGGACCGGTGATCGGGCCGCCGCTGGGCGGCTTCATCAGCACTTATTTCCATTGGCGATGGATTTTTCTGATCAATATTCCTATCGGCCTGCTCGGGCTGGCGCTGGCGGGGCGTTTCATCGCCAACTTGAAAGAGGACGAAGTGCCCAGGCTGGACTGGTGGGGTTTTCTTTTGACCGGCACCGGACTGTCGATACTGATGCTGGGGCTGGCCACCGAGGGCAAGCACATGTTGTCAGCCACCGCTTCGATCTGGCTATCCATGCTGGGCGCGTCGCTGCTGCTGGCCTATCTGTGGCATTACCGCAGGCAGTCGCATCCACTGCTGGATCTGTCGTTGCTCAGGCTGCCCACTTTTTATGCCGGTGTGGCCGGAGGCTTCATATTCCGGGTCGGAATCGGCACCATTCCCTTCCTGCTGCCCTTGATGCTGCAGTTGGGTTTCGGTTTTTCGCCGTTCGAGTCCGGCCTGCTGACCTGCTCCACGGCGATGGGCGCGATAGGGATGAAGACCGTTGTCTCCAAGGTGTTGCAGCGGTTCGGCTTCCGGCAGGTGCTGGTGGTGAACAGCATTCTGGCGGGGTGTTCGGTGGCCGTGTACTCGCTGTTTCAGGCTGACACGCCGCATTGGCTGCTGTTGCTGGTGTTCGTGCTGGGCGGTTGCCTGCGTTCGCTGCAGTTCACCAGCCTGAATGCGATCACTTTCGCCGATGTCGACAAGGAGAGGCTTAGCCACGCCACCAGCCTGTCCAGCGTCGCGCAGCAACTGGCTGCCGGCTTCGGCGTGACGGTGGGCGCGTTCGCGTTGCAGGGCGCTGCCTGGCTGCAGGGCCATCAACAGCTGACCGCGGGCGATTTCGGCCACGCTTTCCTGTTCATGGGCGGTCTGACCGTATTGTCCAGCCTGCAGTTTTGGAAGTTGAAGCAGGATGCCGGACGGCAGGTGTCGCGCGGGCATGAGTGACAGCCGTCCGGGCGTGCGCCCGGAACGGCCGCTTGCCTGAGGTTAGCTTGGATTGGATGCTTCCCGGCCGAACGCCCAAGTGTCGCGCTCGCCGAACTCCAGCCAGCATTCGCCAGCCGCCCTGGCTTCCTGGCCGTAGGCGCGCAGCCGGTTTTCCCCTTGTTGCAGCAGGTATTCCCAGCGGTCGCCCAGATACATCGAGGTGAGCAGCCTGGCCGGCAGGCGGTTGTGGCCGGGCTCGTCGCGCACGCGCAGCCGCTCCAGCCGGATCACCGCCTGCGCCTGGCTTCCCGCCGGCAAGGGCTGGCGGGCGGTGGCCCTCAGTTGCCAGCCGTCGCCGTTCAGGATGACGCTATCGCCTTCGCTGGCGGCCACGGTGGCGCTCAAGGTGTTGTTGGCGCCCATGAATTGCGCGCTGTACAGGCTGGCGGGCTGGGAGTAGAGCTCGGTCGGCGTGCCGGCCTGTTCGATGCGGCCGTGTTTGAGCAGCAGGATGCGGTCGGACATCGCCATCGCTTCGCCCTGGTCATGGGTGACGCACAGCGCGGACAGTTTCAGCTCTATGATCAGTTCGCGCAGCCAGGCGCGGGCCTCCTCGCGCAGCTTGGCGTCCAGATTGGACAGCGGCTCGTCCAGCAGGATGACCGGCGGGTTGTACACCAGGGCGCGGGCGATGGCTACCCGTTGCTGCTGGCCGCCGGATAGTTGATGGGGGTAGCGCTGGCCCAGCGCGCCCAGGCCCAATTGACCCAGCACCTGTCCCACGCGGTCGGCTATCTCTTTTTGCCCGGTCTTGCGCAGCTTGAGGCCGTAGCCGACGTTTTCCGCCACCGTGCGGTGCGGCCACAGCGCGTAGGACTGGAACACCAGGCCCAGCGAGCGGTTCTCCACCGGCAGGTTGTGGCCGGCATCGCCGTCGTACAGGGTTTGCTCGTTGAGGTGAATGGCGCCGGCGGAGGGCTGCTCCAGCCCGGCAATGGCCCGCAGCAGCGTGGTCTTGCCGCTGCCGGAGGCGCCCAGCAGCGAGACGACTTCTCCAGCATTGAGGGTGAAGGACACGCCTTTGAGGATGGGCGTGGCGTCATAGCTGAGAAACAGATTGTCGACGACGAGCTTAGTCATGCAGTTTCACTCCCAGGCGCAGCGCCACGGCCAAGCCGGCGCCCACCATCAGAATATTGATCACGGACAGCGCGGCCACCTGGTCCACCGCGCCTGTGGCCCATAGCGATACCAGCAGCGAGCCGATGACTTCGGTGCCGGGGGACAGCAGGTAGACGGCGGTGGAGTATTCGCGCTCGAAAATCATGAAGATCAGCAGCCAGCTGGAAATCAGGCCGAAACGGATCAGCGGCAGCGTGACGTCCAGGCTGGCGCGGCGCGGGCTGGCGCCGACGCTGCGGGCGGCTTCTTCCAATTCCGGCCCCACCTGCAGCAGCGCGCTTTGCACCAGCCGCATGCCGTAGGCCAGCCAGACCACGGTGTAGGCCAGCCAGATCGAGAACATGCTGTTCTTCGCGCCCTGCAGGCCGGGGACGAACAAGAACACCCATAGGAAGGCGAGGCCGGCCAGGATGCCGGGCACCGCGCGCGGCAGCAGCACCAGATAGTCCAGCAGGCGGCTGCCCCAATCGTGGCGGCGATGGCCGGCGAAGCCCACCAGGGTGTAGAAGCCCACCGCCAGCGCGCCGCCTATCACGCCCACGCCCAGGGTGTTGACGATGGCGCGCACGATGCTGTCTTCCTCGAACAGCAGCGAGAAGTGCTCCAGCGTCAGCGCCTCCGCCAGGGACACGCCTTCTCCCCAGTGGCTGACCACCGAGCGCAGCGCGATGCCGGAAATGGGCACCGCCACGGTCAGCAGCAGCCACAGCAGCACGATGGCGATGGCGAGGTAGCGCCAGGCGCCCAGCGACAGCGCGTGCTGGCGGCCGGCCTTGCCCTTCACTGTGACGAAACGGTTGGCGCTGCGCAGCAGGCGCCGTTGCAGCAGCACCAGCGGGAAGGTGATGGCGATCAGGCATACCGCCACCGCGGCCATCAGGTGATAGGACGGAATGCCCAGCTTGTTGGTGAGCTTGTAGAGATAGGTGGCCAGCACCAGATGGCCTTCCGGGTCGCCCAGCACCAGCGGCAGGCCGAAGATCTCAAAGCCGAGAAACAGCACCAGTACGCCGGAAAACAGCAGCGAGGGCATGATCATCGGCAGACTGACGTCGCGCGCCACCCGGAACGGGCTGGCTCCGGCCACGCGCGCGGCTTCTTCCACGTCCGACCCCAGATTGCGCAGGGCGGCGGATGCGTAGAGATAGATGTGCGGCACATGGGTGAGGCCGGCGATGACGGCGATGCTGGTCAGCGAATAGATGCTCCACGGCAACTCGTCCCAGCCGAGCAGTTGCTTGATCCATAGCGAATAGAAACCCACCGGGCCGGCGGCCACCACGTAGCCGAAGGCCAGCACCATGGGCGAGACGAATACCGGCGTCAGCAGCAGCGGCTCCAGCCAGCGGCGGCAGGGCAGGTCGGTGCGGACCATCAGGAAGGCGAGCACGCCGCCCAGGGGAATGGCGATCAGCGCCATGCCGACGGCGATGGCCACCGAGTTCTTCAGCGCGGACCAGAAGTCCGGGTCGGCGAAGATGAAGCGGTAGGCGTCCAGGCCCAGGCTTTTGTCCGCCATGAAAAAGGGCTGGTTGAGCAGGCTCTGGTACAGCACCAGCGACAGCGGCGCCATCACGGCCAGTGCGACGCAGGCGATGGTCAGATTGCGCCAGCACAGGTGGCGCGTCAGCCGGCGGCCGGGTGCGGTTGGCGGCGCCGGCGGCGATGCCGCGGCGGTGGAGGAGGTATGCATTGCGTGGACTCCGGAATGTGGGCGTCCGGCGCGCAGACGATGCGGCGCGCGGGACGGAGTGCGGCGGCCCGGCCTAGGCGGCCGGGCGGCGGCTCAGTTCTTCAGCGACTGCTGCCAGTTGCGCATGAAGTCCAGCCGCTTGGCCTGGTCCAGGTAAACTAGCAGGCCGGGGCCGATCTGGATGGGCTTGATGCTGCTGCCCAATTGCTGGTTCAACGCGGACAGGGAGGCCGCGCCGCTGACATCGGACCGCAGCGAGAACAGGTCGGCCTGGTTGGCGAGAATGTCCTGGCCGCGTTTGGACAGCAGGTAGTCCAGCCATAGCCGGGCGGCGCTGGGGTTTCTGGCTTTCTTGGAGACGATGGCCAGCC
Organism: Chromobacterium indicum; assembly: GCF_039708975.1. Classification (NCBI taxonomy): domain Bacteria; kingdom Pseudomonadati; phylum Pseudomonadota; class Betaproteobacteria; order Neisseriales; family Chromobacteriaceae; genus Chromobacterium; species Chromobacterium indicum. Next base: position 6,686 of record NZ_JAYFSJ010000002.1, on the reverse strand, counting down.
GGCTGGCGACCTGGGTGTAGTCCTTGGGATAGACGTAGCCGATGGATGGGTCCTTCTTGGCCTTGGCGAAAGCGTAGGAGCCGAGGATGTTGTAGCCGATCAGATTCTCGCCGGAAGAGATGCGTTCCATCATCGCGCCGGTGGATGTCTGCAGCTTGACGCCGGATTGGCCCAGCGCGCGCACCAGGTTCCATACGTCTTGTTGGCTGTAGCGGTAGTCCTGGGTCAGAAAGTTGAAGCCGACGCCGGAGCGCTCGATGTCGTAGGTGGTGACCTTGCCTTTGAAGCGCGAGGGATTGGCCTTCAGGATGCGGATCAGGTCGGCGCGGGTCTGCGGAATTTCTTCAGGCTTGAGCAGGCGCTTGTTGTAGACGATGGCCACCGGCTCGTAAGTGGTGGCGTAGGCCTGCTGCTGGTAGTGCGCCCACTTGGGCAGATTGGGCGTCTCGGGCGAGGCGTAGCTGGCAGCGTAGCCGTCGTTGACCAGCTTCACCTGCAGGTCCATCGCCGAGCTCCACACCAGATCGGCGCTGGCGCTGTTGGCCGCGTTTTCGCTGATGAAGCGGTTGTAGATCTCGGTGGTGTTCATGTCGTGGTATTCCACCTTCACCGCTGGATACAGCGACTGAAAGTCCTTGAGCAGCGGCCGGGCGACGGCGCTGTCGGTGGCGGAATAGATGATCAGCTTGCCTTCCTTGGCTGCGGTGGCTTCCAGATTTTGATAGCTGGACGGATAGTGCGCCGGCGCCGCCCAGGCGGAGCCGCTTAACGCCGCGACGCCGAGTGATAGTTTCAGCTTGCCTTGCATGATGCCTTCTCCTGTAGGAGCCCTGTCCGGGCTCGTCTTGTTTCCGCCGCTCTATTGGCTGCGGTCTGGCAAGCATGGTATTAGAGTAAACCTTTCAATCCGCTTTCAGCTTGGCAAGTCATGCGCATTCTCCTAGTGGAAGACAATCTGGCCCTGGCCGAATCCCTGCTCAAAGCCCTGACGCAGGCGGGTTTCGCCGTCGACGCGATGCATGACGGCCAGGACGCCGACCATGTGCTGCATACCCAGGACTACGCGCTGGTGATCCTGGACCTGGCCCTGCCCAGGCTGGATGGCTGGGAAGTGCTCCGGCGTTTGCGGGCCCGCCGCAAGTCGGTGCCGGTGCTGATCCTGACCGCGCACGGATCGGTGGAGGACCGGGTGCGGGGGCTGGACATGGGCGCGGACGACTACCTGTCCAAACCGTTCGATCTGGTGGAGCTGGAGGCCAGGGTGAGGGCGCTGATACGCCGCAGCCATGGCCATGACCACAATCTGCTGATGGTGGGCGGCTTGAGCTATGACGGCGGCAGCCGCGTGTTCACGCTGGCGGGCCAGGCCTTGAAGCTGACTCCGCGCGAGCACGCGGTGCTGGAGCTGCTGATGCTGCAGGGCGGCAAGGCCATCAGCAAGGACGCGCTGTCCGAGCGCATTTTCGGCCTGGACGAATCCGGCAGCGCCGAAGCCATGGAAATCTACGTGCACCGGCTGCGCAAGAAGCTGGCGCACGGCGACGTCGGCATCGTCACCTTGAGGGGGCTGGGCTATCTGCTGGCGCGGACGGATGGCGGCGATGGCTAGCGGCCAGGCTTGGCGGCGTCCGGACAGCCTGCGGCTGCGCTTGTTGTGGGGGCTGTTGCTGCCCTTGCTGCTATTGCTGTCTCTGGATGCCTATCTGACCTATCAACGCAGCCTGGCCGGCGCCAACGCGGCGTTCGACCGCATGCTGCACACTTCGGCGCGAGCCATCGCCAACGGCATCAGCAGCCATAGTGGAGAAATCCGGGTGGACATCCCGTATTTCGCCTTGCAGATGTTCGAGAGCAATGCCGCCGGCAAGGTGTTTTACCGGGTCAGCGATGAAAAGGGCAGGGTGCTGACCGGTTACGAGGATTTGCCGGCGCCGGCGAAAAAAGGCGCGGGCGCGCCGGCACTGCAGTTTTCCGACGCCGACTATCTGGGCGAGGAGGTGCGCCTGGTCAGCCTGCGGCAAACGGTGCGGGACATGCTCACGCTGCGGGACCAGGATGTCTGGGTGCAGGTGGCGGAAACGCCGGAATCGCGGCAGGAGCTGGCGCGCAGTCTGTTGCTGGGCTCTTTGCTGCAGGAAATCCTGCTGGTGTTGACGCTGCTGCTGATCGTCTCGCTGGCGGTAAGCCGGGGTCTGCGGCCCTTGCGGCGTTTATCGGCCGAGGTGGCGTCGAGAAATGAAGACGATCTGGAGCCTCTGCCCAAGGCGGGGTTGCCCAGCGAACTGGCGCCGCTGGTGGACGCGCTCAATCTGCATGGCGAGCGGCTGCAGCGTTTGTTCGCCGCCCGCCGCCGCTTCATCGACGATGCCGCCCATCAGCTGAAGACGCCGCTGGCCGTGATGCAGACCCAGGCGGAACTGGCTTTGCGCGAGGAGGAGCCTGTCGAACAGCGGTGGCAACTTCGTCGATTGCTGGCCGGCCTGCGCCAGGCGGGGCACATGGTCGCGCAGTTGCTGCAGATGTCGCGGCTGGAGCCGGACAACGGCCAGCCCATCGCGCTGGGAAGGGTGGACGCGGCGGCGCTGGCGCGCGAGGTGGCGCTGGAGTGGGCCGCCGCCGCTCATGAGCGCGGCGCGGACTTGGGATACGAGGGCGAGGACAGCGTTTCGGTTCGCGGCAATCCCGCCCTGTTGCGAGAGTTGCTGAACAATCTGCTGGACAACGCCTTGCGTTACGCAGGAGACGGGGCGGTAGTGACGGTGGCGGTGCGGGATGGGCCGCATGCCTGCCTGGAAGTGAGGGACAGCGGGCCAGGCATTCCGGAAGCGGAGCGGGAAAAGGTGTTGCTGCGATTTTATCGGTTGGCGGGAGAGAGGCGCGAAGGCAGCGGATTGGGGCTGGCCATCGTCAGAGAGATCGCGAGCCGGCATGGCGCGCGCTTGTCGCTGGATCAGGCGATGGAGGGTGGATTGCGGGTGGGCGTGCATTTTTCGGAGCGCTGAAAAACGAAAACCCCATTGCCGAAGCAATGGGGTTTTCGTCGAATTTGGTGCCCAAGAGAAGACTCGAACTTCCACACCCTTGCGGGCGCTAGGACCTGAACCTAGTGCGTCTACCAATTCCG
>NZ_JAYFSJ010000002.1:0-3464 GCF_039708975.1 Chromobacterium indicum | reverse complement strand
AGAGAAGACTCGAACTTCCACACCCTTGCGGGCGCTAGGACCTGAACCTAGTGCGTCTACCAATTCCGCCACCTGGGCCAACCAGATTTTCATAATGCCAGCTTAGCGACGGGCTTACAATAGTAAGATTGGTGCCCAAGAGAAGACTCGAACTTCCACACCCTTGCGGGCGCTAGGACCTGAACCTAGTGCGTCTACCAATTCCGCCACCTGGGCGTCGCTTTGCGGTATCATTCTGTTGCATCGCTGCAACGAGAAGCGAATTATAGACATAATTCTGAGGGTGTCAATGGCTCAAACCTCAAAAAAGCAAAAAAGTCCTTCCCTCCGCGAACAGGATCCGTTCCTCGAGAGGGAAAAACTCAAATATTCCAATCCCTTGCCCAGTCGCGAGTTCATCATGCAGATTCTCGCCGAGCAGGGGGTGCCGTTATTCCCGGATGAATTGGGCGGCATGCTGTCGATTCACGGCGACGAATCATCCTTCTTTGAACGCCGTCTGCGCGCGATGGAGCGCGATGGCGAGATCATCATTAACCGCAAAGGCGCGGTTTGCGTCGCCCAGAAACTCGATCTGATTCGCTGCAAGGTTTCCGGCCATCGGGATGGTTTCGGCTTCGCCATGCCCGACGAGGGCGAAGGCAAGGGCAGCGACATCTTCCTGCCCGAGCGCGAAATGAAGAAGGTGATGCACGGCGACCGCGTGATGGTGCGTCCGTCCGGCGTGGACCGCCGCGGCCGGCAGGAGGGGCGGATCGTCGAAGTGCTGGAACACGCGGTGACCAAGCTGGTCGGCCGCATCCAGCATGAGCGCGGCGTGTGGGTGGTGCGGCCGGAAGACCGCCGCATCAACCACGACATCCTGATCGAACCGGGCGGCGACGCCGGCGCCAAGGATGGCCAGGTGGTGATGGTGGACATTCTGCAGCAGCCGGACGCCCGTCATCAGCCGGTCGGCAAGGTGGCCGAGGTGCTGGGGAACTACGCCGATCCGGGAATGGAAATCGAGATCGCGCTGCGCAAGCACGCGCTGCCGCACCGTTTTCCGGATGACGCGCTGGCTCAGGCCAAGGAAACGCCGAAGAAGGTGCGCAAGAAAGACTGGACCAAGGACCGTGTGGATCTGCGCGAACTGCCGCTGGTGACGATAGACGGAGAAACCGCGCGCGATTTCGACGACGCGGTATATGCCGAGAAGCAGGGCAAGGGCTACCGCCTGGTGGTGGCGATCGCCGACGTCAGCTTCTATGTGCAGCCGGGCGACGCGCTGGACAAAGAGGCGCTGGATCGCGGCACTTCGGTCTATTTCCCGCGCCGGGTGATCCCGATGCTGCCGGAGGCGCTGTCCAACGGCATCTGCTCGCTGAATCCAGACGTCGAGCGCATGTGCATGGTCTGCGACATGCAGATCAACGCCAAAGGCGAGGTCAAGAAGTACAAGTTCTATCCGGCGGTAATGCAGTCCAAGGCCCGCCTCACCTACAACCAGGTGTGGGATTGGCTGCAGAACGGCACTGACCATGCCATGTTGCCGCATGTGAAGGATCTGTACGCGCTGTTCAAGATCCTGCTGGCCGCCCGCTCCAAACGCGGTGCCATCGAGTTCGACTCGGTGGAAACGCAGATGATTTTCAATGACCAGGGCAAGATCGAGCGCATCGTGCCCATCGTGCGCAACGACGCGCATCGCTTGATCGAAGAGTGCATGCTGGCGGCCAACGTCTGTTCCGCCGATTTCCTGCAGAAGAACGGCCACAAGGCGCTGTACCGCGTCCATGAGGGGCCGACTGAGGAAAAACTGGAAAACCTGCGCACCTATCTGCGGCTGGTCGGTCTTGTTCTGGGCGGCGGCGACAAGCCCTCCGCCAAGGATTACGGCAAGCTGGCCGAGCAGATCCACGGTCGCCCGGACGCGCCGGTGCTGCAGACCATGTTGCTGCGTTCGATGCAGCAGGCGGTCTACACCCCGGACAACCACGGCCACTTCGGCTTGGCTTACGAAGCCTATACCCATTTCACCTCGCCTATCCGCCGCTATCCGGATCTGCTGGTCCATCGGGCGATCAAGGCGGTGTTGAAGGGCGGCAAGTACAAGCCGGGCAAGTGGGCGCAGCTCGGCGTGCACTGTTCGATGACCGAGCGGCGCGCCGACGACGCCAGCCGGGACGTCGAGTCCTGGCTCAAAACCTACTATATGCGCGACAAGGTCGGCGAGATATTCCAGGGCAAGATCAGCGCGGTCACCAGCTTCGGCGTATTCGTGTTGCTGGACGATGTGTATGTGGAAGGACTAGTGCACATCTCCGAACTGGGCAAGGACTACTTCCATTTCAAGAAGGATGTGCAAGCCATCGTCGGCGAGAAGAGCGGCGTTCAGTACCGGCTTGGCGATGTGCTGACCGTCAAGGTGATGGGCGCCAATCTGGAAAGCTCGCAGGTGGATTTCGCGCTGATCAAGGACTCTCCCGCGGCGCAAGAAGCGGCCGAGGGCGCTGTCGAGAAGCGGGGGCCCACCCGCTCCAGCCGCCGCCGTCGCGGTGGAAAAGTCGAAGGAAGCGCAGGGGCGCATGCTGCGGCAGCGGCGCCGGCGAGTAGCGAGCAGCCTGAATCGAAACCAGTCGGTTTGCCGCGGGCTCCGGCGGGACGCAGGCGTTCCTCCCAGCCAGCCGGAGAGGGGAGGGCTGCCCCTGTGCCGGGGGTAGGCCAGGCAGCCAAGCCTGCGGAAGGCAAGGCACCAGCTTCAAAGGTCGAGAGCGCGGCGCCTGAGGCGAGCATCCCTGCAGCCAAGCCGGCGGGCCTGCCAGCCGCGCCGAAAGGGCGAACCCGCTCGGTCAAGCCGGCTGTCGGCGAGGCCGGGAAGACGTCAACTCCCGTGGCCCGGCAGACCGCCAAGCCGGCGGAGGGCCAGGCACCGGCAACAAAAGCCGAAGGAGTGGCCTCCAAGCCCGCAAACGCGCCGGCCGCGCCGAAGGGGCGAGTCCGTTCCGCCAAGCCTGCCGAAGAAAAGCCGGCTGGCGCTTCGGCTCCAAAGGCTTCTCCGGCGGCAGCCAAGCCGCCGGCCCGTCGTCAGGCGGCGAAGGGCAGCCAGGATGCTCCGCCGGCGGCCGCGCCGACTCAAGATCCATCTCAAACGCAGCCGGCGGCGCGCAAGCGCGGCAGCAGCAGGAGCAACGCCAAGAAGCGTGCTGGCGAGGAGTGACCAGCTGTTATCTATATTAATAGGTATAAGCAAACCGGCTCGAATTCATGATTCGAGCCGGTTTTGTTTGGCGGCGACAGCTCTGGAATGTTGCTCAGGGAGAGGCGTTTTGCGTTTTCATGAAAATCCTTCCCGGCCTCTTTTCTTGCAAATCAACGTCTTGCGCGTACTGGTCGAAGAAAGTTCATTTTTTCTCGCAAAAGGTGTTGACGGGTCAGGGGTCCGGGCGTATAGTTCGCCTCCTCAGCTGACGCAGCGAACGAAA
>NZ_JAYFSJ010000029.1:0-12202 GCF_039708975.1 Chromobacterium indicum | reverse complement strand
TCCCAATCAGGGCGTTTAGCCCTGTACCTTGTAAACGTTGGAGGAAAGTTGCAGCGTAGCGTCGAAGGTGACCGGCGGGCGGTGCGGATGAACTTTGAGCACGGCGTCGACGCGGAAGCGCAGGTGGCGCTCCATTTCGCGTGGGGCATCCAGGTTGACGCGCACGCGCGACAGCCGTGGCTCATGCAGTTCGATCGAGCGGCGCAGTTGCTCGCGCAGCAGCTCGCGGTCGTCCGGGTTCAGCAGGCTGATGCCGGACAGGTCTGGGATGCCAAAGGTGAGCAGGCTTTCGCGCGCCTGGGGGAAGGACTCCATCAACTCGTCCAGCGGCATCAGCCGGGTATTGAGCAGTGCTTCCAGGTCGCGAGCCAGCGCCCGTTTGAACTGGGAAAGTTCAAACAGGCTGATCGACTCAATGTGGCTCTGGCCCGGCTCGTCATCCAGCAGCCGATCCAGCACCGAAGGCAGGATCTGGGCGTGGCGGGCGACGCTCATAGACCGAATAGGGATGAAGCTTGGCGGGCAAGCATCCAGCGGAGGCCGACGAAGATGCCGGCGCCGACGATGGCCAGCAGCGCGAAGTACAGCCACAGCGGCAATTCGTGGCGAACGAAGGCCTGGAAACGCTGCGGCAACTGCCAGTTGGGGGCGAAGTCGGCCTTGCCGCCGCGCACCTGCTGGATTTCCTGGCCCAGTTTGTGGGTCAGGTAGCCCAGCTTTTCCTGGCCTTCCAGCAGGTACTTGCCCTGGAAGCCCAGCAGCAGGCAGGTGTAGAACACTTCCAGCGGCTCGATGTTCTCGGCCGGGCTGTTGCGCAGCTGTTCCAGGCGGTTGAAGAAGCCTTCGCCGGCCAGGTGCTCGCCGAACAGGCGCAGCTGCAGCGGCATGCGTTCCCACTCGTCGCGCAGCGCGAAATCGGAGGACAGGATGATCTCGTCCATCAGCGCGCAGAATGCGTATTTTGCATGGCTGATGGCGTTGTTGTCCTTGCTGAAGTTGCGCGCGTTGCGCTCGAACTGGCCGAGGAAGTGATCGACGCGGCGGTTGAACTCCACCGCGCTGCTCGGCGGGTTGCCTTCTTTCAGCAGGAACAGCAGGTAGATGCCATCTTCCAGCATCTCGCGCATGGACGGCGCCGCGGGGGCGGAGACGGCGATGGCGCGTTCAGGGGTTTGGGTGCTTGCTTGGTTCATGGTGTGCTCAGCGGAAGACCGCGATCAGTTCTATCGAAATATTGGCCAGGGTTTGCGGGATATAGATACAGACGCTGCGCGATTGCAGCATGCGGCTGTAGATCTCGCTGCCGGGTTCCAGCGCGAAGTAGTGGTTGCCTACACGCACCGGAATGGCGGACGGCGTTTGCGCCGAGTGAGCCAGGCTGACGCCGCGCATCGCCGAGTTGAGGATGCGCTCCACGTCGTCCGGCGCGCCTATCTTCAGCTTGAGCGGAACGTTGTCGATGATGTGGCTGGCCGGTTGATCGCTCTGCACCGATAGATAGAAGTCCACGTTTTCCAGCAGACGGTCGCTTTCCAGGCGGCCGATATGGAAGGACGGTCGCGGCGAGTGCAGCGGGATGACCTTGTAGCGCGCGGAAACCACGGTTTCCAGCAGCTCGCGGATCTGCAGGTCCAGCGGCGGGAACACTTCATGCAACTTGTCGTGGCGATAGCCCGGGATATCGGACAGGGTGTACAGCGTGGTGAAGGTCTGCAGCTCGCCGCAGAACTCGGACAGCGCCATGTACAGCTCTTCCGGATGCAGCGGCTGGCATTGCGACAGATGGCGCAGGCGCGCGAAATTGCGGTTGACCGTGTGCAGCAGCCAGAAGGAGCTGATGTCGGCTGAGCCGAACTCCATCACGCTCTTGGCGCGCTCGCGGTGGGCGCCGGCCAGCGACTGGCTCTTCACCAGCAGGATGTCCAGCAGGCGGCGCAACATCTGCATCAGCTCGGTGGACCCCTCGATGGCCAAGAGCGGCGGCAGGAATTCTCGACCCACGCCCCATTGGCCGGTGGCGTCCTTTTCCAGCTGGCACAGCGGGATGGAGTCGTAGCCGTCGCGGTTTTCCTCTTCCAGCATCAGCTTGACGTCCAGCTGCAGCGTGGACAGGTCGGCGGCCAGCGCCTGGGTGTACAGATCGGATACCTCGCGATGGTCGCTGTGGAAGCGGGTGGGGCGGGCGCTGGCCTCGCCGTTGCGGGTGTTGCCGCCATAAGGCTGCAACTGGGCCAGACAGGCGTACAGCGTGGTCTTCACGCCGGCCTGCGGCATCGAGGCCAGATCGCGGCTCAGCGGCAGCGGGGTGTGGGCGGGCGCCTGGAGCAGCGTGCCGTCGCGAAACAGCAGCGTCAGCTCGTCCACGCGAACGAGGCCGCCCTTCAGCGCGGCTTCGTCCAGCGCCAGCCGCTGAACGCCCCAGGCGTGGCGGTGGGTCAGCTGTAGCAGGCTGGCTTGGGCCTGTTCCTGGAACAGCGCGTGTTGCTGGAAATGCTGCGGGCGAAGGAACATGCCTTCGCCCCATAGGATTCTTTGTGCTTGAAGCATTACAGCTTGAACCTCGGCATGGGTTGGTCGCGGCGGGGCCGCGTTGTTTAGTTGCGGGAAGCCGGGCACTCGACCGCGCCGCTCTTGGGCTGGTCGGGCAGCTGCAGGGCTTCGGGCTTGATCGCCTGCAGATAACAATCGGCGACCTTGAATTTCAGGTCTTTGCTGCGCACGCGATTGGCGTCATATAACAAGCGCCAGAATTGCAGGTTGGGCTGTCTGAAATATCCAATCACGCCGACGAAATTAGCGCCCTCATCGATCGAGATATCCATTTCCTGTTTACTGCCGGGAACGAATAACAGCTCCTTGCGAGATAATACGGAAGAGCCAAGCATATTCTCGATTGGTTTACCACTGGCCAAAAGGTCAGGTGTGAGTAATTTGAATTCCTGATCGGATTTCAACTGATAAACCTGAACCACGACGGATAGCGACTTCCCGTGTTTGTCGCGGTTCAACATCTGGCTGGCTTCGGTGCTGAGCGTGATATTCTTTGGGCCTCCGCAGCCGCCGAGCAGCGGCAGCGCCAAGGCTGCGAGGATCATGCAAGTTTTTTGCCAGTGCTTAGTGAAGTCCATATAATCCACACCCAAATAGTGGTTCATTCTACAGAATTTGCCGGTGAGGAGTCAGAGAAACCCTGTCTGGTTTTGAAAGGGTGCTTGACTTCTTTGCAAATCAAATCAAGCATATCGCGTATTTTGTCGGTTCATCAATCGTTTGTTTTTTATAAAAAATTCCAATGATGTTTTTCGTGCCGCTGATTGTGGCCGGTATCGTTCTTCTATTGCTGTGGCTCGGCTGGCGCTTTTTTCTCGGCGGAGCGCAGCTCCAGGTGGAGCGGGCGACAATCGCAACCCCAATAGATCTGGCGTGCGAGCCGGCAGACATTCCGGTCGTCGAAACGCTCCCTTCGCGTCCGCTTTCTGGAAGCGGACGCGTGCTCGCCTGGCTGAAAAACCGTCCGTTGGGGATGCTGTTGCCGCTGCTGACTCTGCCGCTGGTGGCGGCAGTTGTGGCAATAACGTTGCACTTTGGCGGCTATCACAAGGATCCGCAATTCGTGCCCGGCGAATACGCGCACGGCAACCAGATCCGCCAAGCGCTGCTGGAGGAGAAGCTGGTGCCGCCGCCTCCGCTGCCGCCCAGCGCTTTCGTCGACGCGGTGGCGGAAAAGCCGCAGCTGGCGCTGGATAAGGCGGATCGTGACTGGAGCCGGATGGATCCCGCTTTTGTGCAGGATGTGCTGAGGGTGATGGAAAGAATGAAGGCGCGGGGGTTCCCCATGGTGTTGCTTGAGGGATATCGCAGCGCCGAGCGTCAGAACAAGTTGGCTGGCGGCAGCACCAAGGTGACGCAGGCCAAGGGTGGTGAAAGCAAGCATCAGTACGGGCTGGCGGCTGATCTGGCGCCGGTGCGCAGCGGCAAAGTGGTGATCTCCGAGCGGGATCCGTGGGCGATGCAGGCTTACAACGCGTTGGGCGGAGAGGCTCAGGCGGCTGGGCTGACCTGGGGCGGCGTGTGGAGTTTCCGCGATTACGGCCACATCGAACGCGCCGGTTCCTTGCGCGCACTGTTGGCGCAGCGCAACAAAAAATGATTTCAGCTTCTAAGGGAAGGTAAATTCGGTGTTACACAAAGGTTGGCTACGGAATGCCAAGGTGGCGTCTGCCATCGGATTCTTGATCCTGATCGCGCTGATCTGGTGGCTGGGCCCCTGGCTGGGCCTGAAATCTGTCGAGGCGCGGCTGGGCTGGATCGTGGCAGTGATGATTGTATGGGTGCTGGCGCTGCTGATAGGCCAGGCGCTTGGCCGCCGCGCCAGCGGCATGCTGGAAGGCATGCTGCGGCGGCAGGCCGACGACGCGGTGATCAACGCCAGCGCCGACAAGCGCGCGGAAGTGACGCTGCTGCGGCAGCGCCTGCTGGGCGCGATCGATACGCTGAAGAAATCCAATCTGGGCAGCGCCCGCGGCAGCGCGGCGCTGTATGAGCTGCCCTGGTACATGATCATTGGTCATCCGGCGGCGGGCAAGAGTTCCGCCATCTTGCAATCCGGTCTGAGTTTCCCATTCAGCGACAAGAGCGGCATCCAGGGCGTGGGCGGCACCCGCAACTGCGATTGGTTCTTCTCCACCGAGGGCGTCTTGCTGGATACCGCCGGCCGTTACGCGACCGAGAGCGAGGATCGCACCGAATGGCTGGCCTTCCTCAGGCTGCTGAAGAAGCACCGCGCCAAGGCGCCGGTCAACGGCATCATGGTGGCGATCAGCCTGCCTGAGCTGGCGCAGCACAATAGCGAGGGCTTCGTACTCTACGCGCGCCAAGTGCGCGAGCGCATCCACGAGGTATGCAACACCTTCGGCCTGATGGTGCCCATCTATCTGGTGTTCACCAAGCTGGACCTGCTGGGTGGTTTCGCCCAGTTCTTCCATGACGCAGGGGAAGAGGAGCGCTCCCGCGTCTGGGGCGCGACGCTGTCCGCCGACCAAGGTACCGGCTTCGACGCAGGCTCCGTCGTGGGCCAGCAGTTCGAGCAGCTGTACCGCGGCCTGGTGCAGATGGGCGAGGAGAAGCTGGTCGGCGCGCGCGGCGACGCGGTGAAATCCGCTCACTTCGCTTTCCCGATCGAATTCCACGGCCTGCAGGAAGCGGTGGTGAAGTTCGTCCGCCTGTTGTTCGAGGAGGATCCGTATCATTCCCGCCCGCTGCTGCGCGGCTTCTACTTCACCAGCGCGCTGCAGGAAGGCGTGCCGCGCATCGTGACCGCCGGCCGCGTGCAAGGCCAGTTCGATCTGTCTTCCGCCGGGATGGACAAGCATCAGGCGCCGGCCTCGTACAGCTACTTCCTGCGCGGCCTGTTCCGCGAAGTGCTGTTCCCTGACCAACACTTGATCTTCCAGCAGACCAAGCCCAGCGGCAGCCGCTGGCGTCTGGCCGGCATGGCAGCCGGCCTGGTGACGCTGGCCGCGGTGGCGGGCGCGTGGACCTGGTCCTTCGTCGGCAACCAGCAGATGATCGCCCAGGTGAACGCCGAGCGCGTCCAGGCGCAAAAGCTGGCCGCGTCCGGCCAGTTGTACGATCGCCTGAACGGCCTGCTGATCCTGCAGCGCCGATTGGAGGAACTGCAGACGTATCGCCGCAACGGCGAGCCGTGGCAGATCGGCCTGGGCCTGTATCAAGGCGAAGAGCTGGAGCGCAATCTGCGCAAAGCTTATTTCGCCGGTTTGAAAGACGTGATGCTGCGTCCGGTGCAGAAGAATCTGGAAACCACGCTGGCCGCGTTGAAGCCGGGCGCGGTGCAGCCGGTGGCGGTGACCCAACCGCCCAAGCTGGAACCCAAGCCCGAGGCGAAGCCCGCTCCCGCGCCGAAACCAGCCAAGCCGTACCGGCCGCGTCCCAAGCACGGTCTGCCCAACATCCAGCTGGGCGCGCTGGAAATGCCGCAGCGGGCGACCACCGGCAAGCTCGATGCCTCCGCGCCGGCGGCGGGCGAGGCCGCAGCGGAAAGCGGCCAGCCGCAAAAGTCGCAAAAGCTAGATGTCGCCTACAACGCGCTGAAAACCTATCTGATGCTGCATGACCGCCGCCGGATGGAGGACGCGCATCTGGCCGACCAGCTGCCGCGTTACTGGCGTCCGTGGCTGGAAAGCCAGCGCGGCGAGTATCCGGTCAGCGAGGTGATGGGCCAGGCCGAAAAACTGGTGGCTTTCTACGTCAGCCAGATCAAGGAGCCGGATCTGCCGCTGATCGACAACGACGTCAAAGTCGTCGCCGACGCCCGCGACGTGCTGCGCGGCTCGTTCAAGCAGCTGTCCGCCCAGGAGCGCGTGTTCAACGAGATCAAGGCGCGCGCCAACACCCGCTTCGCGCCGCTGACCGTGGCCCGAATCCTGGACAACCGCGATATGGACATCATGGCCAGCAGCCAGATGGTGGAGGGCGCCTACACCCGCGAGGCGTGGAACACCTATGTGCGCGCAGCCATCGACGAGGCCAGCAAGGGCACGATACGCAGCGACGACTGGGTGCTGGCTTCCAGCACGCAGGACGATCTGGGCAAGGATGGCGACGTGGAGAAAAACCGCGCCGCGCTGGAGGCGTTGTACCGTTCCCAGTACATCGCCGCCTGGCATAAGTTCCTGGCCGGCGTAGTGGTGCGCGACATCGCCAATCCTGCGCAATCGGCGTCGGCGATGACCCGTCTGGCCGACAAGCAGAATTCGCCGATCAAGCTGATTCTGGCGCGCGCGGCCCAGGAAACCTCCTGGGACAACCCGTCGGAGCTGAACCGCTCGCTGGAAACCGCCAAGCGCTCGGTGCTGGAGAAGACCACCGAGTTCTTCAAGAGCGGCGACACGCAGGCCGCGGGCAAGAACGAGAAGCAGTATGGCGTGGTGGGCGCGCATTTCGCCGGCGTGGCGATGCTGGTCAAGGGCGACAACTCGCCGATCAACAGCTACCTGGATCAGCTGGCCAAGCTGAAGGTGAAGATGGCCGCCATCGCCACCACCGACGAACCCGGCCCGCAGGCCCGCACCGCGTTGCAGTCCACGCTGAACGGCTCCGGTTCCGAATTGGGCGACACGCTGTCCTATGTCGACAATACCCTGCTCAACGGCGCGACATCCGACACGGTGGAGATGGTTCGCCCGATGCTGGTGCGTCCGTTGTCGCAGTCGTACAGCGCGCTGCTGGGCCCGGTGGCGCAGGACATCAACCAGGCCTGGGCCAACGAGGTCTTGCCGCAATGGCGGCAGTTGGCTAGCAAGTATCCGTTCAGCGACTCCAACAGCAGCGCGTCGGTGGCTGACATCAGCCGTTTCGTCAAAGCCAATGACGGCACGCTGGACAAGTTCATCAACAAGTACCTGACCGGTCTGGTGCAGAAAAAGGGCGACGAGCTGGTGCCGCGCGCCTGGGGCAATCAGGGCGTGCGCTTCAACCCGCAGTTTCTCAGCGGCGTCAGCAGCCTGATGGCCTTGGCCAACACCCAGCTGCAGGACGGCGAGAACAGCCGCTTCGAGCTGCAGCCGCTGCCGACGCCGGGCCTGTCCGAGATCGTGCTCAGCATCGACGGCCAGGAGCTGCGCTACCGCAACGGTCCGCAGCAATGGCAGCCGTTCAACTGGCCGGGCACCAACGGCGAGGGCGCGCGCATCCAGGTGGTCAACTACGCGGGCTCCAGCACCGTGGTGGGCAACCAGTCCGGCCGCATGGGCCTGATGCGCCTGCTGGCCGGCTCCAAGGTCAGCCAGGAAGGCGACGGTTCCGCCCAGCTGACCTGGACGCTGCCCAAGGGCAGCGGCGCCGAGGGGCAGACCGTTCGTTTCAATTTCCGCATGCTGGGCGGCGTCAATCCGCTGCAGTTGAACCGCCTGTACAAACTGACGTTGCCCGAGCGCGTGACGTTGTAATGGAGAGATGAACGGCATGCCGCTCAATTTCAAGCGCACCCAGGAGGTGCCACCGCAGTTCTGCATTTTCGGCAAATTGCCGCGGCGCGCCGACTTCGTGCGCGTCAACGCCACCCACCCGGCGGCGATGCAATTGGACCAACTGCTGGCGCAGAGCCTGCAGCGGCTGGAGTTCACCGAGGAGGCCACGCGCGACTACCTGGCCATGCCGCCGACCTCCTTCGTGCTGCAAAGCCGCGACCACAACTGGCTGTCGCTGGGCGTGATCCAGCCCAGCCGCGACGAGGGCGGCCGCAACTACCCGTTGGTGGCGGCCTCGCTGGTGGCGGTCGACCCGGCGCTGCCGTCCACCGCCATCCTGCTGCTGGCCAATGAGTTGTTCTTCACCGGTCTGAAGGAGCAGCTGTCCAGCGCCATTGAGAACTCGGTGGAAATGCTGGCCTGCAAGCAGTTTCTGGAGGAGCAGCTGCGTTTCGGCGCCTCGTCGGTGGCCGATATCGATCTGGCGCAGCAGCTGCTGGAGAAGCATTTGTCGATGACGGCCGCCGACTCTTTGTCGCGCAGCCTGAGCGCGGCTGGCCGCGGCGATCTGGAGTCGGTGCTGCTGGCCTTCGTATTCCATCACCGGCTGTTGAAGAAATTCCGCGACAGCCTGCCGGTGCAGGCCTATGCGCTGCCCTTGCCGGCGGTGGAGGGCGACAATGTGCTGGCCGCGGTCACCTGGCTGGCGTTGTACCACGCCGCCACCGACAACGGCGCGGCGCTGGAGCAATGCCTGATCGTGCGCCGTCCGGAAGGCCACTTCCTAGTGCTGTTGCCGGCGGGTTTGAACGAGCAGATCGCCAGCCAGTGCTGGGGCGCGCCGCTCGATTCCAAGCACGTGGTGGATATCGACGACGTGAAGGCGCCATGGCGCAATCATCAGTCCTACGCCGAAGCGGCCTATGTGCTGGGGCGGCAATTGAACGATCCGGGCCTGTCTTTAGCACAGTTGCGAACCGTTCTATCCAGTCTCGCGCGCAATATTGCGTAGCTTAGTTTTGAACCTTTTTGAATAGAGAAGAGCCATGGGCAAGGAAAGCACTCAGAAAAAACTGTCGAGGGTCCGTCCGCCTCGCGTGCAGATCACCTATGACGTCGAGATCGGCGACGCGATCGAAACCAAGGAACTGCCGTTCGTGCTGGGCGTGCTGGGCGATTACTCCGGCCACAGCAAGGAGCCGCTGCCGAAGATGAAGGAGCGCAAGTTCGTTCAGGTCGACCGCGACAACTTCGACGAGGTGCTGAAGGGCATGGCGCCTCGCCTGGCGATGAAGGTGGACAACGCGCTGAAGGATGACGGCACCCAGCTGGGCGTGGAGCTGAATTTCGAAAACCTGTCCGACTTCGAGCCGCAAAACGTGGTGCGCCAGATCGATCCGCTGAACCAGCTGCTGGAGGCCCGCACCCGCCTGGCCGACCTGCGCAACAAGCTGGCCGGCAACGACAAGCTGGAAGAGCTGCTGGACGAAGTGGTGCGCGATACCGAGAAGCTGCGCCAGATCGGCGGCAAGAAAGAAGGAGGCGAGCAGTGAGCGCGGAATTGCAACAACAGGCGGCGCCGGCCGCGGCTGACGGCGTCAGCCTGCTCGACAGCATCATCGAGCAGAGCCGCATCGCCACCAACGACAGCGAAAAGAGCCACACCCGCGATCTGATCGGCGAACTGGTCGATCAGGTGCTGCAAGGTAGCGTCACCGTTTCGCGCGACCTGTCCGCCAGCATCGACGCCCGCATCGCCGAAATCGACAAGCTGATCTCCGACCAGCTGAACAACGTGATGCACCACGCCGAGTTCCAGAAGCTGGAAGCCTCCTGGCGCGGCCTGAACTACCTGGTGATGCAGTCCGAGACCAGCACCCAGCTGAAGATCAAGGTGCTGAACGCGTCCAAGAAGGATCTGGTCAAGGACTTCAAGGCGGCAGCCGAGTTCGACCAGAGCGCGCTGTTCAAGAAGATCTACGAGGAAGAGTACGGCACCTTCGGCGGCGCGCCTTACGCCGCGCTGGTGGGCGACTACGAATTCACCCGCCATCCGGAAGACTTCTATCTGCTGGACGAGCTGTCGCACGTGGCCGCCTCCGCCCACGCGCCGCTGATCTCGTCGGCCGATCCGGGCCTGTTCGGCTTGGAGAGCTTCTCCGATATCGGCAAGCCGCGCGATCTGGCCAAGATCTTCGACACCGTCGAGTATGCGAAGTGGAAATCCTTCCGCGAGTCGGAAGATTCCCGCTACGTCGGTCTGGTGCTGCCGCATGTGTTGGGCCGACTGCCGTATGGCCGCGACAATGTGCCGGTGGAGGCATTCGACTTCGAAGAGAACGTCGACGGCAGCAACCACGACAAGTACCTGTGGACCAACGCCGCTTACGCCTACGCCGCGCGTCTGACCGACGCCTTCGCCCAGTTCGGCTGGCTGGCGGCCATCCGCGGCGTGGAAGGCGGCGGCCTGGTGGAAGGCCTGCCGGCCCACACCTTCAAGACCGACGACGGCGAAGTGGCGCTGAAGTGCCCGACCGAAGTGGCGATCACCGACCGCACCGAGAAGCTGCTGTCGGACCTCGGCTTCATCTCGCTGGTGCACTGCAAGAACACCGACTACGCCGCCTTCTTCGGCGGCCAGTCGGCGCAAAAGGCCAAGACTTACAACACCGATTCGGCCAACGCCAACGCGCGCCTGTCGACGCAGCTGCCGTACATCTTCGCGGTATCCCGCATCGCGCATTACATGAAGTCCATCATGCGCGACAAGATCGGCAGCTTCGCCTCGCGCCAGAACGTGCAGGACTACCTGAACACCTGGCTGGCCCAGTACGTGCTGCTGGACGATTCCGCCAGCCAGGAGGCCAAGGCCAAGTACCCGCTGCGCGAAGCGCGCGTCGACGTGGTGGAAGTGCCGGGCAAACCGGGCGTTTACCGCGCCGCCGCCTTCCTGCGTCCCCATTTCCAGCTCGACGAGCTGACGATTTCTTTGCGTCTGGTGGCAGAGCTGCCGCAACCGGCTGGCTAACGCGGCGCATTGATTATTTGGGGGAGTCCCGCCCCCATTTTTTTGAACCTTGTTTAAGGAGAAGTACAGATGGCTTTTGATGCATTTCTGAAAATCGATGGCATTCCTGGTGAGAGCGGCGACGATAAGCACAAAGACTGGATCGAAATCCAATCGTTCAGCCACAAGCTGGAACAACCGGCTCAGGCTTCCGCCAGCACCGCCGGCGGCGCTACCGCCGAACGCGTGAACCACGGCGTGTACGAAATCACCCACTTCCTGGACAAAGCTAGCCCGAAGATCTACGAAGCTTGCTGCACCGGCAAGCACATCAAAGAGATCACCATCGAGCTGTGCCGCGCGGGTGGCGACAAGGTGAAGTACATGGAAATCAAGATGGAACAAGTCCTGATCTCCAAGGTTGAGCCGCATGGTTCCGCCACCGACAGCGGCTTCCCGGGCGAGAAGGTTAGCTTCAGCTACGGCAAGATCAAGTGGACCTACACCCAGCAGAAGCGCGCCGACGGCGCCGGTGGCGGCAATGTCAGCGCCGGTTGGGACCTGACCGCGAACAAAGTCATCGCCTAATTCCAGCAATGGAATCCAGACCCGCCCGGCCCCGGGCGGGTTTTTAAGTTTTTTTCACTTGGGGAAAGTCGCTATGAAACGTTTGTTGATCGCCGTGGTTGTCGCCTTGTCTTGCGCTGCCTGCAAAACGGCGCCGACCAAGGAGCAGGTGGAGGCCAGCAAGGCCGTCGCCGCCGCCAATGATGCCAAGGCGCAGATTGCCAAGCAGGCTGCCGCCAACTACGCGGCCGACGCTACCCTGGTGCCGTTTGAAAAGATGGACGCCAAGCTCAATCCGGTGGGCGAGGCTCAGCTGGACCTGTTGCTGCCCAAACTGAAGACCGCCAAATCCGTTCTGATCCGCGGTCATTGCTATCGCCGCGATATCGGCAACGCCAAAGCCGCGTCCCAGACCCGCGCCGCCAATGTGCGCGAATACCTGGTGAACGCCGGCGTGCCGTCCAGCAGGATCACGCTGCGTTACGACACCGAGCGCCCGGTGCATGGTGTGCGCCTGGTCGTCAGCGACTGATAGATGTTGTGAAACTGCCGCCCCGTTGCCGCATCTCCGCCGATATCGGCGTGAGTTCCACGGAGCGGCATCAAAGAATTCAGATACAACGATAACGGATAGATTGCG
>NZ_JAYFSJ010000028.1:0-15689 GCF_039708975.1 Chromobacterium indicum | reverse complement strand
GGTCTGGCCGTCGCGGTGCCGGCGGTGCTGGGCTACAACTGGCTGGTGCGCCGCAACAAGCTGGTGCTGGACAACGTTCGCGTGGTGTCGGGCCGTCTGCACGCCAGCCTGCTGAACACCCCGAGCCGGTAATCGAATATGGCCCGTTACAAACGATTTGGCCACGGCAAGGGCGACGAGGACCAGGTACTGTCGGCGATCAACACCACGCCGCTGGTGGACGTGATGCTGGTGCTGCTGATCATCTTCCTGATCACGGTGCCGGTGGTGACGCAGACAGTGAAGATGACGCTGCCGAAAGAGCAGAACATCCCGACGCAGACCAAGCCGGAGAATGTGGTGCTGGGAGTGGGGCCGGACAGCCGCATCTACTGGAACATGTCGCCGGTGAAGGACCAGCAGGAATTGCTGGCGCGGCTGGTGAAGGAAGCGAAGAAAGATCCGCAGCCGGAAGTGCACATCCGCGGCGACGCGACGGCGAAGTACGCGCCAATCGGCCGCATCGTGCTGGCGGTGCAGCAGGCGGGGATCGTGAAGATCGCGTTCATCACGGAGCCGCCGGCGCCCGGCGGCGGCGAGTAGGAGAAGAGACATGGCGATGAATGTGGGGTCGTCGGGAGAAGACGACCTGATGATGGAAATCAACACCACGCCGTTGATCGACGTGATGTTGGTGATGCTGATCATGTTGATCATCACGATTCCGATCCAGACGCACGCGGTGAAGCTGGACATGCCGCAGAACACGCCGGCCAAGCCGTTGGCGAAGCCGGTGGTGGTGCAGATCGACATTGCGCCGGACAACGCGGTGATGTGGAACGGCGAGCGATTGCCGAACCGCGAGGAGCTGGAGACGAGGCTGTCGGCGGCGGGGAAGGCGGATCCTCAGCCGGAGCTGCACATCAAGCCGAACAAGGATGCGAGTTACGCGCCGGTGGCGATGGTGCTGGCGGAGTCGCAGCGTCTGGGATTGACGAAGCTGGGCATCGTCGGGTCGGAACAGTTCTTGCAATAGACGGTCTGTAAGGATCGGACAGGAAAGGCAGCTTCGGCTGCCTTTCTTTTCTCGAAGCACGCATGGAGAAGTTCAATGAAGATGAAAGCGTTGGCGTTGGCTCTGCTGCTGGCAGGCCAGGCATGGGCGCATGGCGTGTCTGGGATCGACGCCGCCAATTTCAATTCCAGCATCCGCCCGCAGGATGATATCTACTTGGCCGTCAACGGCAAGTGGCTGGATACGCATGAAATTCCGGCCAGCGAATCCTGGAGCGGCGCGTTCAAGGATCTGCGGGATCTGAGTGAAGCGCGGAGCCGCGAATTGATCGAGCAGGCTTCGGCAGGCCAGGCGAAGGATGGCAACGCGCGGAAGATCGGTGCCGCATACGCCAGCTTCATGGATGAGGCCGCGGCGGAGAAAAAGGGCTTGCAGCCGATCGAGCCTGATCTGCAGGCGATCACCCTGCTGGCGAGCCGCAATGAGCTGTTGAAATTGATCGGCGGCGGGCAGTCCGGCAACGTCAAGCTGCCGCTGGCCTTGTATGTGGGGATCGACGCCCACGACGCCACCGCGTATTTGCCTGATCTGTACCAGAGCGGCTTGCTGATGCCGGATCGAGACTACTACTTGGGCAAGGATGCGCGTTTCGCCAAAGCGCGGGATGCCTATCAGGTTTATCTGAGCCGCTTGTTCCGCCTGGCTGGATATGCGCAGCCGGAAAAGCGAGCCCAACGCGTTATCGCGCTGGAAACCAAGCTGGCGCAGCTGCAGCGCAGCAGGGTGGAAAACCGCGATCCGCAGAAAACCTACAACAAGACGACGCCGGCCCAACTGGCCAAGTTGGCGCCCAAGCTTGATTGGCAAGGCTTTTTGTCCGCGGCCGGCATGTCCGGGATAGCCGCGCTGAATGTCAGCCAGCCCGAGTACGTGGCGGGCTTGGCTAAGCTGCTGCGCAAGGAGCCGTTGCTGAATTGGCAGGATTATCTGATCGCGCATACGCTGGACGGCTATGCGCCATACCTGAGCAAGGCGATGGTCGATGCCCGTTTCGATTTCCACGGCAAGGCCTTGTCCGGCACGCCGGAGCAGCGGCCGCGCTGGAAGCGGGGCGTGCAGTTGGTGGAGTCATCCTTGGGTGAGGCGTTGGGGCAGTTGTATGTGTCCAAGTATTTCCCGCCGGAACACAAGCGCAAGATGGAGGAGCTGGTCGGCAATCTGATGCAGGCCTATCGTCAGAGCATCGATGGCTTGAGCTGGATGAGCCCAGCGACCAAGCAGGCTGCGCAGGTCAAGCTGTCCAAGTACATGTTGAAAATCGGCTATCCCGACCATTGGCGCGATTATTCCGGCCTGGAACTCAAGTCCGATGACCTGGTGGGCAACGTCAAGCGCGCCAATCAGTTCGATTACCAGTGGCAGCTGTCGCATCTGGGCAAGCCTGTGGACAGGACTGAGTGGGGCATGACGCCGCAGACGGTCAATGCTTATTACAATCCTTCCCAGAATGAAATCGTGTTCCCGGCCGCCATTCTGCAACCGCCGTTCTTCAATGCAGAGGCCGATGATGCTGTCAATTACGGTGGCATCGGCGCGGTGATCGGGCATGAGATCAGCCATGGCTTCGACGATCAGGGCAGCCAGTTCGATGCCGACGGCAATCTGCGGGACTGGTGGACGGCAGAGGACAAGGCTCGCTTCCATGAGTTGACCAGCAAGCTGGTGGCGCAATACGACGCCTATGAGCCGCTGCCGGGCAAGCACATCAACGGCAAGTTGACGCTGGGCGAGAATATCGCCGACAACGTGGGTCTGCAGATCGCCTACAAGGCTTACCAGTTGTCGCTTGGCGGCAAGCCAGCCCCGGTGATTGACGGCATGGGCGGCGATCAGCGATTTTTCTATGGTTTTGCCCAGGTTTGGCGCGGCAAGACCCGGGATGAGGCCATGTTGGCCAGGCTGGTATCCGATCCTCATTCGCCGGATGCGTTTCGGGCGATCGGCGCCACTTCAAACAGCGATGCTTTCCAGCACGCTTTCGAAGTGAAGCCGGGGGACAAGATGTATAAGCCGGAGGAGCAGCGTATCCGCATCTGGTAAGGCGGGTCTCAGCCCATCTCGTTTCGGGATAGGCTGAACGGGGGCAGGCGCCGAATTTGCGGATGCTTGCCCGCGTTTCGCGTGTGGGACGGTTTTGGCGGCGATGAGGCTGGTGGTTGATTTCTCGGCGTGGCGGGTCTTCAGCTGCTGAAGAAGGTGGATAATCTGACAATGGTATTGCTGTAATTGGTTTCGGTGCATACACTCCGTTGATGCACAAATTCAAGTCTTTCATCTTTGCCGCAGCCTTAACCGCTTGCGATTCGCATCAAATCAATCAGATAGCAAAATCCCCGGAAGTGAAACAGTTGGCCGCTCTGGGCGAGTCCATACTGTCATCGGCTGCGTCGCAGCAATCCGGAGGCGCGCCATCTCAAGTCAGGGCCGAGCCCTTGGTCAGCGGCGGCAAGGCGACCGGCCATCGCGATTTCGCCGCCGCCAAGCGCATTTTGCCGCGAGTGTACTCAGGCATGGAAGTGGACTTCTATTGCGGTTGCCGCTATGAGGGCAAGGCGGTCGATTGGCAGTCTTGCGGCTATCAGCCGCGCAAGTCTGAATCGCGCGCCAGCCGCATCGAGTGGGAGCATGTGGTGCCGGCATGGGTGCTAGGGCATCAGCGCCAGTGCTGGCAGCAGGGCGGCCGCAAGGCCTGCGGCGATCAGGATCCGTTGTTCCAGATGGCCGAGGGCGATCTGAACAATCTGGTCCCGGCGGTGGGCGAAGTTAACGGCGACCGCGCCAATTTCGCCTACGGCGCCTGGGAGATTCATCCCCGGCCCATTTATGGGCAGTGCCAATCTCTGGTGGATTTCAAGCAAAAGCGGTTCCAGCCGCGGGAAGAAGTGCGCGGCGCGGCGGCGCGCATCACTTTATACATGCATCAGCGCTATGGTTTGAGGATGAGTCAGCAGGACCGGCAGTTGATGTGCGCATGGGCGCGGCAACATCCGGTGGATGAATGGGAGCGCCAGCGCAACAAGCGAATCATGCAATGGCAGGGCGAGGGCAATTTCCTGGTTTCCCAGCCGGAGGAGTTGAACAGGGTTTGCGGCTGATCGATTTTGTTTGGTATCGACGATAAAAAACGCCACGGCATGCCGTGGCGTTTGGTTTTAAACAGCTTTGCTCAAGGCTTAGAAGGAAACCTTCATGCCAACGCCGAACGCTTGCGGGTCGTTGCCGGCAGTCAGCTTGGCGCCACCAGTTCCGAGTCCGCTGTCATACACGGGGTTGTTGGCGAAGTTGGCGTTCTGTTTCGCGTTGTTGGTGATCTTGGTGTAGTAAGCCACCAACTGGGTCGACTTAGACAGGTTGTAATAACCACCCAGCGTCCACTGCTTGGCCTTGAAGTCGTCGCCGTTGATGCCCGCGCCGACATTCTTTAGACGGCCCAGTTCGCCGTAGGACAGCTTGACCGATGCGGCGCCGAAATCCTGGCCCAGCGCGATCAGCCAGTCATCTTGTTTCAGCTGGCCGCCGCCAATCTGATCGAAGGAGCCCCATTCGTAGTTGCCGCCGATGAAGGTGCCGAAGTCAAATTTGTAGCTGGCGGCGATGCTGTAGAACGAGATGTTGGAGCCGGAATTGACAGAGGCAGTCGTGGTGTTGGCGGCAACGCCCTTATCGTACTGCTTGTCCCAAGCGGTGGCTAGATTCAAGGCACCCCAATTGTAACCCAAGCCTAGAGAAATGCGCTTGGCATCGGTGCCGCTGGCGCGAGCCTCATCCACGCCCCAAGAGCCACCCAGCGTGAAGCCAGCCCAGTTAGGAGAGAACCAGTGAATGGAATTGGCCATGCGAAGTTCGCCGCGGCTGTTGACGGAGTTCGCGCCAAAATTATCGGCGGTGGTGTTCACGAATACGTCGGTGCCCAGTGCGCTGTTGCTGCTGCCGGTGAATACTTTGTAAGCCGAGTCGTTTTGGCCCAGCAGCACTTTACCGAAGTCTGCATTGTCGATGCCGATGAAGGTGTTGCGAGTGCCGAAGGTCGCAGATTGGTTTTTGTCGTTAGTGCCGCCTTGCTCAAAGTTGCGTAGGCTGCTTTCAATCTGCCAAATTGCCTTGGTGCCACCACCCAGGTCTTCCCAACCTTTGAAGCCGATGCGGGAGTTTTCGTCCACTACGCGAGTACGAGAGCTGTACTCTGTGGCGCTACTGCCGCTGCCGGTTGCCTTTGCGGATTCGATGCCGCCGCTCATGAAACCGTAGATGGTCACGTCGGCGTGAGCCGCGACCGGGACGATGAACAGAGATGCAACGATGGCTGCCAGATTCTTCTTTTGCATGGTGAACTCCAAGTCAAGTCTGTGGTTCTGTTGTGAAGCAGTGAAGAGACCGTGTCCGGTTTTGGCAACGCTTGCACGGCTGCTTCACGACTTTGTATTAGTTTAGCCACAGAATATGACGGGAGTGTTGCGAAGACTGGTAAAAAGAGTGGTGTCGATGCGACGCCTGTTGCGATTATGCCGAAAACTTGTTCGGATAGACCTCGTCGATCAGTGTCCGACAATCGACTACGCGCAGGTCATTGTCTTTTGCAAAGTCCATCAGGAACTGAAAGATTTGCGGGTAGATTTTTTCCAGTTTTTTGTCCACGGCGACGCAACGCACGCCCTCCAGCAGCATGGGGCGAACAAAGGCATGGTAGGACAGCTTCTGATTGGTATCGAAGGAGGCCAGGATGCCGGCCAGTCGCTCGGCCCAATCGCTGGGGCGGAAAGTGCGGCCTTCTGAGGTCAGGCCCTGGATCACGATTTCGTACGGATTGCAGATCATGGCGGTGGAACCAGTGTGTTTGCTTTTGGTGTAGCCTGTTTTGTTGTCCGTGCTAAGACGTTTTTTCTAGGCCGACGACTTTTACTTATGCGAAAGTTTCGTGATCATACCTGAAAATCATATGCGCTTGAATGGTGGCAGCGAAGCCAGCAGCTTTTTGCCGTAACTTTGTCGCGTCAAGCGGTTGTCCAGAATGGTCACCCGACCGTAATCGCGTTCGGTTCTGATCAAACGGCCCACGGCTTGCACCAGCTTGATCGATGCTTCCGGCACCGTCAGCTCGATGAAGGGGTTGCCGCCGCGCTTCTCGATCCAGCGGGACAGCGTCTTGCCCACCGGGTCGTCCGGCATCGCGAACGGCAACTTGGCGATGATCACGTGCACGCAGCTCTCTCCCGGCAGGTCCAGTCCTTCCGAAAACGAATCCAGCCCGAAAATCACGCTGGCCTGCTGGTCTTTCAGGCGCTGATGGTGCGTGTCCAGCAGCGTGCGCTTGGGAATGTCGCCCTGGATCAGCAGTCTTTCCCGCAAGCTTGCGGGCAGACCTGCGCCGACTTCCTGCATCTGTTTGCGGGACGAGAACAGCACCAGTGTGCCCACCGGCTCTTTCAGGTCGATCAGCTTGGGCAGCCATTCGATGATTTCGCGGGTATGGCCGCCGGGGTCTTTGGGGCTGGCCAGCAGCGGCGGCAGGTAGAGTTCGCCCTGCTCGTCGAAGTTGAACGGCGACTCCAGCGCCATGCAGCTGACCTTGGGCAGCCATTTCAGGCCGGTCTGCGACAGCAGCAGCTCGAAATCGCCGAGCGAGCGCAGCGTGGCGGATGTCAGGATGGCGCCGGCGGCGCGGCGCCACAGCGTGGCGGCCAGGCTGGCGGCGGCGCTGACCGGCGAGGCCGAGAACAGATAGTCGCCCTTGCCCTCGGCGCGGCGGGTGATCCATTTGGCGATCGGCGGCGCGTTCTCCGGGGTTTCAGTATCGAACAGATCCCATACCGCCATCAATTGCTCGGCGCGGCCGATCAGGAAACCCAGCTCGGTGGCGGTTTTGTCCAGATCCACGTCGCCGCTCTTGTCCTTGCGGGCTTCGGACAGCGCGTTGCCCATGTCGTCCAGCTGCTTGGACAGCGCGCGGGCGGAGATGGCCATATTGGCCGCCGAGGTTTTTAGCCGTTCCGGCAATACGCCGTCTTCGATCAGCCAGGATGGCTCCAGGTTATCGCTGCTGGCGGCCAGGGAGTCTTCGCTGCCCAGCAGCCATTGCCACTCGGTCAGCGTTTCCACGCAGGCGGCGGCGGAATCGATCGCGTTGCTGGCGAGTTCAGCCTTGCCGGTGTGCGCTTCGGCATGCACGACCACCGCGCCCACTTTGTCCAGCCAGCCTAGCGCCTGGCCCAGCGAATGCTCGGCGGCGAACTGGTTGACCGCTTTTTTCGCCAGATGGTGCGCCTCGTCTATGCAGTAGAAGCTTTCCTCTGGAGCGGGCAGGATCACGCCGCCTCCCATCGAGACGTCGGCCAGCATCAGGTCGTGGTTGGCCACTACCACATCGACGTTTTCAAGGGTGTCGCGGGCGAGGTAGAACGGGCATTCGACGCGGTTGGGGCAGGCGGTTTTCAGGCAGCCGTGGCGGTCGTTGGTGACGCGCGCCCACAGGCCGTCCTCCACGATGCTGTCCCAGGTGTCGCGGTCGCCGTTCCATTTGCGGTAATGGAAGGCGTCGGCCATCGCGCTCAGCGCGTCCAGCTCGGCCTGTTCCGGCTTGTGGTCCCACAGCGCCATCATCGGGTCGGGCTGCAGCAGGCTCTGCTGCGAGTGCTGGGCGGTGAGACCGTACAGGCGATACGGGCACAGATAGCGGCCGCGGCCCTTGGCCAGAGCGAAGGTCAGCGGCAGACCGCTGTTTTCGACGACGAAGGGCAGGTCGCGGTTGACCAGTTGTTCCTGCAGCGCCACGGTGGCGCTGGTGACTACCAGCTTTTTGCCGCGCGCGCGCGCCATCACGCCGCCAGCCAGCAAATAGGCCAAGCTCTTGCCGACGCCGGTAGGGCCCTCGATCACCGTGATGCTCTCGCCTTCGCGCTCCGGCCAGTCGTCGCCGACCTTTTCCTGCGCGCGCGACAAGGCATTGGCGATTTCAGCCAGCATGCGGCGTTGCGAGGCGCGCGGCCGGAAGCCCGGCAGGCGGTCGGAAATGGCGCGGTAATGGTCGCGGATGGAGTCTTTTTCGGCGTCGGTCAGCATGGGCGCGATTGTACCGCATGCGACCGTTGTGCGCCTGCATAATGACGGCGGGCACAAGATGTGGATAGGATAGGAGACAAACAAAAATACAGAACAGCGCGTACGTCCGGACAGACGCTAAAAACAAGTGCGCGGCAAACAGCAAGAGGAGAAACCTTCATGAAACCCGTTAGCCGCGTTGTCGTGGTCAGCGACGATGTGACATGGCAGGCCGAAGTGCTGGCCGGTCTGGGAGCCGCCGCGGTGCGGCTGGAGAATTCATTTGGCCTGACCTTCGTCCCCGCCTGCACCACGGCGGAGACGATGGATCTGATCGCCCACGACGGCGAAGTCCAGGTGGTATTGGTGGATCGGCAGCTGAAAGGCACCGCCAACGGCGAGGCCGCGGCCCAGCTGGCGAACCGCATCAGCGATTTCCGTCCGGAGATCTCGCTCTATGTCTTCCTGCAGGACGACGACGAGCGCGCGCTGGTGGAGGAGCTGGCCAGCCATGCGGTGGATGGCTATTTCTACCGCGACGAGGCCGATTTCAACGGCTGGTTCCGCATTCTGGTGGCGGAGCTGGCGGAAAAGTCGGCGACGCCGTTCTACGACAAGCTCAAGCAATACGTGCGGATGGCCAAGGATTCCTGGCACACGCCTGGCCATTCCGGCGGCGATTCGCTGAAAGGCAGCAACTGGGTCGGCGATTTCCACGATTTCGTCGGCGAGCATCTGCTGCGGGCGGATTTGTCGGTATCGGTGCCGATGCTGGATTCGCTGCTGCACCCGACCGGCGTCATCGCCGAGGCGCAGATGCTGGCGGCCAAGGCGTTTGGCGCGCGCAAGACCTATTTCGCCACCAACGGCACCTCCACCTCCAATAAGGTGATCTTCCAGACGCTGCTGGCACCGGGCGACAAGTTGCTGCTGGACCGAAACTGTCACAAGTCGGTGCATCACGGCGTGATCCTGTCCGGCGCGCGGCCGGTGTATCTGGATTCGTCTATCAACCGCCAGTACGGCATCTTCGGTCCAGTGCCCAAGACCACCATCTACCAGGCGATTGACGACAATCCGGACGCGCGGGTGCTGATCCTCACCTCATGCACTTACGATGGCCTGCGTTACGACCTCAAGCCCATCATCGAGGCCGCGCACGAGAAGGGCATCAAGGTGATCGTCGACGAGGCCTGGTATGGTTTCGCGCGCTTCCACCCCGCGTTCCGGCCGACGGCGCTGGAATCGGGCGCCGACTATGTGACCCAGAGCACGCACAAGGTGCTGTCGGCGTTCTCGCAGGCCAGCATGATCCACGTCAACGACCCGCGTTTCGACGAGCACCTGTTCCGCGAGAACTTCAACATGCACGCGTCCACCAGTCCGCAGTACAGCCTGATCGCCAGCCTGGACGTGGCGCGCAAGCAGGCGGTGACGGAAGGCTACAGACTGCTGGACCGCACCTTGAAGCTGGCGCAGGAGCTGCGCGAGAAAATCAACTCCACCGGTGCTTTCCGCGTGCTGGAACTCGACGATCTGCTGCCGCCGGAGGTGCAGGAGGACGGCATTCTGCTGGATCCGACCAAGCTGACGGTCGATTTCAGCCGCTCCGGCTTCACCGCCGACGAGTTGCAGCAGGCGCTGTTCGAGCGCTACAACATCCAGGTGGAGAAATCGACGTTCAGCACCATCACCCTGCTGCTGACCATAGGCACCACCCGCAGCAAGTTGTCCCGCCTGTACGACGCGATGCTGCGCCTGGCCAAGGAAGGGCGTCCGCCGCGGGCGCTGGGGCGCATGCCGGAAATTCCGCATTTCTCGCGCCTGGCCTGCCTGCCGCGCGACGCTTTCTACGAGGCCGGCGAGAGGCTGCCGCTGCTGGACGACGATGGCCGGCCGAACCCGGCGCTTAGCGGGCGGGTGTGTTGCGACCAGATCGTGCCGTATCCGCCGGGCATCCCGGTGCTGGTGCCGGGGCAGGTGGTGGATGACACCATCCTGGCCTATCTGGCGCGGCTGCAGAAGACGCAGAAGAGCATCGAGATGCATGGTTTGGCGGAGGATGGCGGAGAGTTTTATCTGCGCGTGCTGAAGCCGCAGGAGCTGGCGGAATTGCCGGGACGCAGTTTGTTCAATTGAATGCTTGTCAGGCAGGAGGATTTCCGATAAATATAACAAATGTCGCATTTCTGTAAATCATGCCTTTGTATTTGCAGGGGGCGATACTTTGTAAAGTGACTTGAGACTAGCGTGTAGTAATGTGCCGTTGCGCATGAAACCACCTCTCGGTGTTGCACGCGCAGCGGCCTCTTTTTTTGATTGGAGCATCATGACGTCCGTAAGGCATTACCTTCAGTTCAGCGACCTTTCCCCCGACGAGTACCACCATCTCTTCGAGCGAAGCCGGGTCCTGAAGCGACGACAAAGCGCCGGCGAATTGCATCGGCCGCTGGTCGGCAAGGTGATGTCCATGGTGTTCGAAAAGAATTCCACCCGTACCCGCGTCTCTTTCGAGGCCGGCATGGCGCAGCTGGGCGGCCACGCGATGTTCCTGGACACCAAGAGCTCGCAGATCGGCCGAGGCGAGCCGATCGAGGACACGGCGCGCGTGCTGTCCCGGATGAGCGACATCATCATGATCCGGACCTTCGAGCAGAGTCTGGTCGAGCGGCTGGCCGCGCATTCCCGCGCGCCGGTGATCAATGGCCTGACCAACGAGTACCACCCGTGCCAGATATTGGCCGACATCTTCACCTATGTGGAGCGGCGCGGTTCGATCAAGGGCAAGATCGTGGCCTGGATCGGCGACGGCAACAATGTCTGCCGCACCTGGCTGCAGGCCGCGCGCGTGCTCGGTTTCAAGCTGAGGGTGGCGTCGCCGCTCGGTTACGAGCTGAAGCCGCTGGACGGCCATTATTACGGCTCGGACGTGCTGGAACTGACCCAGGATCCGGTACGCGCCGCGCACGGCGCCGACATCGTCACCACCGACGTGTTCACCAGCATGGGCTTCGAGGCCGAGCAGAAGGCCCGCCTGGAGGCTTTCTCCGGCTACCAGGTGACGGCGGAGCTGATGAAGCATGCCAAACCGGACGCGCTGTTCCTGCACTGCCTGCCCGCGCATCGCGGCGAGGAAGTGGCGGCCGAGGTGATAGACGGTCCGCAGAGCGTGGTCTGGGATGAGGCTGAAAACCGCATGCACGTGCAAAAGGCCCTGATCGAATATCTGTTGCTGGGGCACCGCGAGGACTGAGTCCCGCCCGGCAATCGATAAACAAACAACGAGTGGAAAGAGAAGCAATGTCTGACATCAAGAAAGTGGTTTTGGCGTATTCCGGCGGTCTGGATACCTCGGTGATCCTCAAGTGGCTGCAGGACGAGTACAAGTGCGAAGTGGTGACCTTCACCGCCGACATCGGCCAGGGCGAGGAAGTGGAGCCGGCGCGCCAGAAGGCGGTGTCGCTGGGCATCAAGCCGGAGAACATCTTCATCGAGGACCTGCGTGAAGAGTTCGTCCGCGACTACGTCTTCCCGATGTTCCGCGCCAATACCATTTACGAAGGCGAGTACCTGCTGGGCACTTCCATCGCCCGGCCGCTGATCGCCAAGCGCCAGATCGAAATCGCGAACCAAGTGGGCGCCGACGCCGTATCTCACGGCGCCACAGGCAAGGGCAATGACCAGGTCCGCTTCGAGCTGGGCTATTACGCGCTGAAGCCGGACGTGAAGGTGATCTCGCCGTGGCGCGAGTGGGATCTGCTGTCGCGCGAGAAATTGCTGGCCTATGCCGAAACCCACGGCATCGACATCAGCAAGAAGAAAAACGGCGGCAGCCCGTACTCGATGGACGCCAATCTGCTGCATATCTCCTATGAAGGCACGGTGCTGGAGGACCCGGCACAGGAGCCGGAAGAGGATATGTGGCTGTGGAGCGTGAGCCCGGAGAATGCGCCGGACCAGGCTGAGTACGTGGAGCTGGAATACCGCAATGGCGACATCGTCGCCGTCGGCGGCCAGGCGCTGAGCCCGGCCGCGGTGCTGACCGAGCTGAATCGTCTGGGCAACAAGCACGGCATCGGCCGACTGGACATCGTCGAGAACCGCTATGTCGGCATGAAGTCGCGCGGCTGCTATGAAACCCCGGGCGGCACCATCATGCTGAAGGCGCACCGCGCCATCGAGTCCATCACTCTGGACCGCGAAGTGGCTCACTTGAAGGATGAGCTGATGCCGAAGTACGCGCAGCTGATCTACACCGGCTACTGGTGGAGTCCGGAGCGCGCGATGCTGCAACAGATGATCGACGCCTCTCAAGCCACGGTGAACGGCTGGGTGCGGCTGAAGTTGTACAAGGGCAATGTGATCGTCGTTGGCCGCGAGTCCAAGACCGATTCGCTGTTCGATCCGACCATCGCCACCTTCGACGAGGATGGCGGCGCTTACAACCACGCCGACGCGGCCGGCTTTATCCGCCTGAACGCGCTGCGGATGCGCATCGCCGCCAATGCGCGGAGCAAGCGCGGCTGATACAATTGATTCATACCGTTGACATGGCGGCCATCCGGCCGCCATTTTTCGTTCTTTAAGCAGGTAGGGTGAGGTGTCGCGCATGCGAGCGAGCAGTTGGATACCGTGGGTTTTCGTCGTGTTATGGAGCACTGGGTTCACCGGCGCCAAGCTCGGTTTGCCGTATTGCGGGCCGTTTACTTTCCTGGCGATCCGGATGGCGCTGACTTTGCTGTGCTTCGCGGCTTTACTGGCCGTGCTGCGTCCCGCCTGGCCGACGCTCGCGCAGGCCCGGCAACAGTGGGTGAGCGGCGGCATGCTGCATGGCGGCTATCTGGGTTGCCTGTTCGCGGCGATCAAGTTGGGCGTGCCAGCCGGCCTGGCGGCGCTGATCATGGGCATGCAACCATTGTTGACCGCCCTGATTTCCTGGCGGCTTGGCGAGAAGCGTTTTCGCGCCATCCAATGGCTGGGCATGGCGTTGGGGCTTGCCGGCACGGCGCTGGTGATCGCGGGCAGCAAGGGCGTAGCTCTGGCTGGCGGCGCCGGAGCGGCCTTTGTGATCGCCGGCTTGCTGCTGATTACTGGCGGCACGCTATACCAGCGTTACCGCGGCGGCGGCGTGCATCCGGTCGCGGGTGCGTTTCACCAGTATCTGTCCGCGCTGGCGGTGACTGGCGCACTGGCCTTGCTGTTCGAGCGGGGAGTGCCGGTGGTGTGGAGCGGAGAGTTCATCTTCGCCTTGGGCTGGAGTGTGACGATGTTGTCGGTGCTGGCGGTTCTGCTGTTGTTGCGCATGCTGCGCGACGGCGATGTCAGCCGGGTAGCGGCCTATCTCTATCTGGTGCCGGGCCTGACAGCCGTCCAGGCCTGGTGGTTGTTCGACGAGCGCTTGAGCCCGGCCGCGATGGGGGGTATCGTACTGGCAGCCGTCGGCGTGGCCTTGGTGTTGCGCGGCGGAGATTTTCGTTTACCGGGCCGTCCCGCCAGCGGCGGGCGCGCTTGAATAGAGGTGTCAAACGTGTCGGAAGAGCAATTCACCAATATCTCGCTGGTGGTGTGCCTGACTGGGCTGATCATTTTCATGGGCTTCATCATCTGGGACTTGGGCAAGAAGTCCAAGGCCGGAAAGACTGGCATGATCGTTTTGTTTCTGGTGCTGGGGTTTGGCGTCACCGGATTTGTCTTCAAGAACATCCTGGTGGAGTTTATGCTGAGCAAGTAGGCATGGCTGTGGATTTGGGTGGAAGGTTTCGCCCGGCTGAAGGTTTAAAAGCCAAGCCCCGCATTGCGCGGGGCTTGGCTTTTTTCAGAGGGTCAGGCGATTTTGGCGCAGAGCGCCGTGTCGGTTCTGGGCTTGCGGACCTCCGGATGGTCAATGCGCACCACCTGCATCATCGCCATGTCCTTCAGGCGGCGGCGCAAGGGATGAGTGTCGGCCGCGGCCTCAACAATGCCCTCGGCTTCGTCGACTGAAGCCTGCTGATTATCCTGAATCTGCTGTTTCTCGAACCAGGTCAGGGGGCGCTGCAGGATGGCCTCCAACGGCTCATCCAGTTCGAAGTTGCTGTCAAGCATGGCACTCACCTCTTTGGAAGGGGTCTCCGCCTTTGGCTGATGGCTGGGGCGGGCTGAACATTGCCCTTGTATCTTACGAGGCTAGAGGTGTTTTGTTTATAAGTAGGAACCGCTAGTTTTACGGGAAATGTCCGGAAGAACAGTAATTTAGTGCGCTTGTCTGACAGTGTAATCTGTCAGCGGGCTGCGGCGGACGATGATCGGTAAGCTGATCCTGTATTCATGACAGGAGGACTGATCATCATGTTTGGCAAGTTGCGCGATTACCGCTTGTATGTGCTGATTCTGCCCGCTTTGGCGGGCTTGTGCTGGATAGACCGCGTCGTCGCCGTCACCTGGCTGCAGCTGGGCCTGGCTTTGCCGGTGCTGGTGGGCGTGGCGTTGCTGCTGCGCAAGGTGTTGTTCCATTCCGATGTCAGCCAGGCGGCCGATCTGGCGCTGGCTTCGCCGGTGGGGGCGTCGCTGGTGGTGCTGGCCGACAGGCTGTTCATGGCCGCCGTGTTGCTGGCGGGCGTGCTGTGGCTGCGGGGCTGAGCGTCGGCGCTCTGGCCTTGCTGCCGCTGTTGAATGCCGCCGCGACGCAGCATTGGCCTGACATGCCGTCGCGTTCCGTGCTGGCGGCCCAGGTGGAGCAGGAGAGCGGATGGCGCGAGCGGGCGGTGCTGAAGACTTCCCGCGAGTATGGCGCCGGGCTCGGCCAGTTCACCAAGGCGTATCGGGCAGATGGCGGCGTGCGCTTCGACGCGATCCGGGAGATGGCGGCGCGCCATCCGGAGCTGCGGGGCTGGGGCTGGCAGAACGCCTTCGATCCTCATTATCAGCTGACGGCGATGGTGCTGAAAAATCGCGATAACTATCGGCTGATCCGTTGGGCGGAAGGCGAGGATAGGCTGGCGATGATGGACGCCGCCTACAATTCCGGCTTCGGCTCGGTGCTGCAGCGCCGCCGCTTGTGCGCCAATATGGCGGCTTGCGATCCGGCGCGCTGGTTCGGCGGGCTGGACAAGGCCAGCGGCCAGTCCAGGCGCCGGCGGGCCGGTTACGGGCAGTCCTTCGCCGACATCACCAACACCCATGTCCGCAACGTGATGGTGGTCAGAAGGGTCAAGTATCGGTCTTATTTCGGCGAGGCGGTCGGATCGCGTTGAGCTGGGTGGCGGCTCCTTTGGGGCCGTTTTCCTGCATCAGGTATCCGGTAAATGGCGGCTGCCAATAGAGATTCTGAATAAATTCAGTGCCATCGATGGAATCTTACGTATGGCTGGGTGGTTTGTAGATGCGTGAATTTTAAATCTATTGGCATTTTTAAATGAAAATAATTTATTTATTTTAACTTTCTCTGTCATTGAAGTTTTATGGTGAAATAATATTTCTTTTCGCAAAAATGGCTAAACTGTTTCAGAAATCCAGGGATAAGACTGTTATGTCGATTTGATTATTCCTGGAGGGCGGTATGGTTGCAGTGGTGACAGGCGCGGGGCTGGGTTTGCACAACGGTTCGCTGGCGGCGCTGGGC
>NZ_JAYFSJ010000027.1:0-15734 GCF_039708975.1 Chromobacterium indicum | reverse complement strand
CTGATCGCTCCGATCGCGATGGAAGAAGGTCTGCGCTTCGCTATCCGCGAAGGCGGCCGTACCGTCGGCGCCGGCGTGGTTGCCAAGATCATCAAGTAAGGTTTAAAGGCCAGTAGCTCAATTGGTAGAGTATCGGTCTCCAAAACCGAGGGTTGGGGGTTCGAGACCCTCCTGGCCTGCCAATTAAGACCAGCCGGCGCGTTGCGCCGGTTGGTCTTTTGTCGCATGTGTGCGAGAGAAAATCGACATGGAAATGCAAGATAAGATCAAGTTGTTCCTGGCTGGTCTTGTGGTGGTCGCCGGCATCGTCGGCTTCTATCTGATTCCGGATGGTCAGGGCCTGTTGCGCGCGCTGGCTTTCGTGGCTTCCATCCTGCTGGCTGCTGGCGTGGTGTGGACTTCGGCTCCGGGCAAGGGTTTGGTCGTGTACGCGAACGAGTCCATGGTCGAGGCCCGCAAGGTGGTTTGGCCGACGCGCAAGGAGGCGACCCAGGTGACGCTGATGGTGTTCGTATTCGTCACCGTTCTGGCGCTCTTCATGTGGCTGGTGGATTCCAGCCTGTCCTGGCTGTTTTACGATGTGATTCTCGGTCGAGGTAGATAATGGCAAAGCGCTGGTATGTGGTACACGCTTACTCTGGTTTTGAGAAGAGCGTGCAAAAAGCGCTGCGTGAACGTATCGAGCGTTCCGACATCGCAGACCAATTTGGTCAGATTCTGGTGCCGGTGGAAGAGGTTGTGGACGTCAAGAACGGCCGCAAGTCCATCACTGAGCGCAAGTTCTTCCCTGGTTACGTGCTGGTGGAAATGGAAATGACTGACGATACCTGGCACCTGGTGAAAAGCACGCCCAAGGTGACCGGTTTCGTCGGCGGCACCGCCAACCGCCCGGCTCCGATTTCCAAGAAGGAAGTCGAGGCCATCATGCAGCAGATGCAAGAGGGCGTGGAGAAGCCGAAGCCGAAGGTGTTGTTCGAGGTGGGTGAGCGCGTCCGCGTCATCGATGGCCCGTTCAACGACTTTAACGGCAGCGTCGACGAAGTGAACTACGAGCGCAACAAGCTGCGCGTGTCGGTTCAGATCTTCGGTCGCGATACGCCGGTTGAGCTGGAATTCGGCCAGGTCGAAAAGCTGTAAGATTTCGCTTGGCAAACTTTTGGAAAGCGTGTAAGATTCTGCGCTTTCGTCCGGGAAGCGAACGCCTGTTCGCGCTATACCCATTTTAGGAGTTTTAATCGTGGCAAAGAAAATTGTCGGCTATATCAAGCTGCAAGTCGCCGCTGGCAAAGCCAACCCGTCGCCTCCGATCGGTCCGGCACTGGGTCAGCGTGGTCTGAACATCATGGAATTCTGCAAGGCGTTCAATGCTCAAACCCAGGGCATGGAACCCGGCATGCCGATTCCGGTTGTGATCACCGCCTACGCTGACAAGTCCTTCACCTTCACGATGAAGACTCCGCCGGCAACCTTCCTGCTGAAGAAGGCCGCTGGCATCAAGTCCGGCTCCGCCAAGGCGCACGTGGACAAGGTTGGTAAAGTAACCCGCGCTCAGCTGGAAGAAATCGCCAAGACCAAGCAAGCGGATTTGACCGCTGCTAATCTGGACGCCGCTGTTCGCATCATCGCCGGCTCCGCCCGTTCGATGGGCCTGGAAGTGGAGGGCGTATAAATGGCTAAGATCTCCAAGCGCCTGCAAGCTCTGAAGGCTACCGTTGACCGCAACAAGCTGTACGCCGTTGACGAAGCCATCGCTCTGGTCAAGACCGCCGCCACCGCCAAGTTCGACGAGTCGATCGACATCGCCGTGAACCTGGGCGTGGATCCGCGTAAGTCCGACCAAGTGGTTCGTGGTTCCGTGGTTCTGCCGCGCGGCACCGGCAAGTCCGTACGCGTTGCCGTATTTGCTCAAGGCGCCAACGCCGAAGCCGCCAAGGCTGCCGGCGCTGAAGTGGTCGGTTTCGACGACCTGGCCGAGCAAGTCAAGGCCGGCAACCTGAACTTCGACGTTGTGATCGCTTCCCCGGATGCGATGCGCGTTGTCGGTCAGCTGGGCCAGATTCTGGGCCCGCGTGGCCTGATGCCGAACCCGAAGGTTGGCACTGTTACCCCGAACGTCGCCGAGGCTGTGAAGAACGCCAAGGCCGGTCAGGTTCAGTACCGTACCGACAAGGCTGGTATCATTCACGCCACCATCGGCCGCGCTTCCTTCGAAGCCGAAGCCCTGCGTGAAAACTTCTCCGCTCTGGTTGATGCCCTGGTGAAAGCCAAGCCGGCAGCTGCCAAGGGCGTGTATCTGAAAAAGATCGCCGTATCCAGCACCATGGGTGTCGGCGCTCGCGTAGATACCGCTACCGTCAACGCCTAAGCGTTGCCGGAGCATGATAGGGCGGTGAAAGCCGCCTTGTCTAAGGCTTTGGGCTGGCAGGCTCGCCTGCCAGATTGTCAAAGACCGTAGGTGCCGAAAGGCTTAATCGCAGATTGGCTGGCGCAGCAATCCGCATCCTACGCAGATGGTGTACCCGAAACAGGCTTCTTAAGTTCAAAGCTCATGTAGCTCAGGGGTAGAGCACTCCCTTGGTAAGGGAGAGGTCGGCGGTTCAATTCCGCCCATGAGCACCAGTTCTTTTTGATGTCTCCTGATACAGGTCGCCGCTGCAAAGCGAGATGGAAATTTTTCCATTTCATTTCAGTCTAGGAGGTAGACCTTGAGTCTCAATATCGAAGATAAAAAGGCGGTCGTCCAAGCAGTTTCTGCTGAACTGGCAGGCGCTCAGACCCTCGTTATCGCTGAATATCGGGGCATCGAGGTAAGCAGCATGACCAAACTCCGCGCTCAGGCGCGCGAGAGCGGCGTTTACCTGCGCGTTCTGAAGAACACGCTGGTTCGTCGCGCCGTGGAAGGCACTCCGTTCGCTGAACTGGCTGACCAGATGGTCGGCCCGTTGGTGTACGCGATTTCCGCCGACCCGGTTGCTGCTGCCAAGGTGCTGCATCAATTTGCCAAGGCTGACGACAAGATCGTCGTGAAGGCAGGTTCCTACGAAGGCAAGGTACTGTCCGCTGCTCAGGTTGCTGAGCTGGCGTCCATCCCGAGCCGCGAAGAACTGCTGTCCAAGCTTCTCTACGTTATGCAGGCTCCGGTCGCTGGCTTCGCCCGCGCGCTGGCTGCCCTGTCCGACAAGAAGCAAGCCGAAGCCGCTTAACTTATTTGATTCTTATAGAATTCAGGAGATTTTCACATGGCAATCACCAAAGAAGACATCCTCGAGGCCGTTGCTGGTCTGACCGTGATGGAACTGAACGACCTGGTTAAGGCGTTCGAAGAGAAGTTCGGCGTTTCCGCCGCTGCTGTAGCTGTTGCTGGCCCGGCTGGCGCCGGCGCTGCTGCCGCTGAAGAAAAGACCGAGTTCGACGTTGTTCTGTCCGCCGCTGGCGACAACAAGGTTGGCGTGATCAAGGTTGTTCGCGCGATCACCGGTCTGGGTCTGAAGGAAGCCAAAGACATGGTCGACGGCGCTCCGAAGAACGTGAAGGAAGGCGTGTCCAAGGCTGAAGCCGAAGACATCCTGAAGCAACTGACCGAAGCCGGTGCCAAGGCTGAAATCAAATAATCTTCTTTGAAAAAAGAAGGTGAGGCTGGCGGAGAAATCCGCCAGCCTTATTGCGCTTGTAGTTGGCGGAAACGAAGAAGGTAAAAGCCAGCAATATACTAGGCGTGGCTGCTGACTTTTAGTTTCTTGCGCCACCCACCTCGATGGAGACTCTATGAGTTATTCGTTTACTGAGAAGAAACGTATTCGTAAGAGCTTTGCGAAACGTACCAGTGTTCTCGACGTCCCCTTCCTGTTGGCGACCCAGATTGATTCCTACACCGAATTTCTCCAGCTGGGCAAGCCGCTGGATGAGCGCAAGGATGTGGGTCTTCAGGCTGCGTTCAAGTCGATCTTCCCGATCGTCAGCCACAACGGCTACGCTAAGCTCGACTTTGCCCATTATATTTTGGGCGAGCCTCCGTTCGACGTGCAGGAGTGTCAGCTGCGCGGCATCACGTTTGCGGCGCCGCTGCGCGCGCGCATTCGCCTGACCATTTTCGACAAAGAGTCTTCCAAGCCGGTGGTGAAGGAAGTGCGCGAGAACGAAGTCTACATGGGCGAGATTCCGCTCATGACCGGCAACGGCTCCTTCATCATCAACGGCACCGAGCGCGTCATCGTTTCCCAGCTGCACCGTTCCCCGGGCGTGTTCTTCGAGCACGACCGCGGCAAGACGCACTCGTCCGGCAAGCTGCTGTTCTCGGCCCGCGTGATTCCTTACCGCGGTTCCTGGCTGGACTTCGAGTTCGATCCGAAAGACCTGCTGTACTTCCGTATCGACCGTCGCCGCAAGATGCCGGTGACCATCCTGCTGAAGGCGCTGGGCTACAGCAACGAAGAAATCCTGTCCGAGTTCTACAGCTTCGACACCTTCTACCTGACCAAGTCCGGCGTGTTCATGCGCGTGGTTCCGGATCGTCTGAAGGGCGAAGTGGCCAAGTTCGACATCGTGGCCGCCGACGGCAAGCTGATCGTCGCCAAGGACAAGCGCATCACCGCCAAGCACATCCGCGACATCCAGACCGCCGAGCTGGACCGCATCGAAGTGCCGGCCGACGCGCTGCTGGGCAAGATGCTGGCGCATAACGTCGTCAACCAGAACACCGGCGAAGTGATCGCCCGCGCCAACGAGGAAGTGACCGAGGAAGTGCTGGCCAAGCTGGCGCTGGCGGAAATCAACCAGGTCGACGTGCTGTTCACCAACGATCTGGATCAGGGCGCTTACATCTCGCAGACCCTGCGCACCGACGACATCCAGGATCGGCTGCAAGCCCGCGTGGCGATCTACCGCATGATGCGCCCGGGCGAGCCGCCGACCGAAGACGCGGTGGAAGCGCTGTTCCAGCGCCTGTTCTTCAGCGAAGAAACCTACGATCTGTCGCGCGTGGGCCGGATGAAGTTCAGCTCCCGCACTTATCAGTACAAGTTCGACGACAAGACCCCGGAGTGGTTCAAGTCGCTGATCGGCGACAAGTTCGCGCCGCGCCGCGACGTGATGGAAGGCACGCTGTCCACTGAAGACATCGTGTCCGTGATCGCCATCCTGACCGAGCTGCGCAATGGCCGCGGCGAAGTGGACGACATCGATCACCTGGGCAACCGTCGCGTGCGTTCGGTGGGCGAGTTGGCCGAAAACCAGTTCCGCGCCGGTCTGGTGCGCGTCGAGCGCGCGGTCAAGGAACGCCTGAACCAGGCCGAGTCCGACAACCTGATGCCGCACGACCTGATCAACGCCAAGCCGGTGTCCGCCGCGATCAAGGAATTCTTCGGTTCCTCGCAGCTGTCCCAGTTCATGGACCAGACCAACCCGCTGTCGGAAATCACCCACAAGCGCCGCGTATCGGCTCTTGGCCCGGGCGGTCTGACCCGCGAGCGCGCAGGCTTCGAAGTCCGCGACGTGCATCCGACCCACTACGGCCGCGTGTGCCCGATCGAAACGCCTGAAGGCCCGAACATCGGCCTGATCAACTCGCTGTCCGTGTTCGCGCGCACCAACGAGTTCGGCTTCCTGGAAACGCCGTATCGCAAGGTGGTGGACAGCAAGGTCACCAACGAGATCGACTATCTGTCCGCGATCGAGGAAGGCCGCTACGTGATCGCTCAGGCCAACGCCGAGCTGAGCAAGGACGGCACGCTGATCGACGAGCTGGTGACCTGCCGCGAGAAGGGCGAAACCATTCTGGCGACCCCGGACCGCGTGCAGTACATGGACGTGGCCACCGGCCAGGTGGTGTCCGTGGCGGCTTCGCTGATTCCGTTCCTGGAGCACGATGACGCCAACCGCGCATTGATGGGCGCCAACATGCAACGCCAGGCCGTACCGTGCCTGCGTCCGGAAAAAGCCTTCGTCGGCACCGGCATCGAACGCTCGGTGGCAGTCGACTCCGGCACCACCGTTGTCGCCCGTCGCGGCGGCGTGGTGGACTATGTCGACGCCGGCCGCGTGGTGGTCCGCGTCAACGATGAAGAAGCGACCGCTGGCGAAGTGGGCGTGGACATCTATAACCTGACCAAGTTCACCCGTTCCAACCAGAACACCAACATCAACCAGCGTCCGATCGTGAAAGTGGGCGACCACATCGCGCGCGGCGACGTGGTGGCCGACGGCGCCTCCACCGACCTGGGCGAGCTGGCGCTGGGTCAGAACATGACCATCGCGTTCATGCCGTGGAACGGCTACAACTACGAAGACTCGATCCTGATCTCGGAGAAGCTGGTCGCCGAAGACCGCTACACCTCGATCCACATCGAAGAGCTGTCCGTGGTTGCCCGCGACACCAAGCTGGGACCGGAAGAAATCACCCGCGACATCCCGAACCTGTCCGAGCGCATGGCCGGCCGTCTGGATGAATCCGGCATCGTCTACATCGGCGCGGAAGTCGAAGCCGGCGACGTGCTGGTGGGCAAGGTGACGCCTAAGGGCGAAACCCAGCTGACGCCGGAAGAGAAGCTGCTGCGCGCGATCTTCGGCGAGAAGGCCTCGGACGTGAAGGATACGTCCCTGCGCGTGCCGACCGGCACCGTGGGCACGGTGATCGACGTGCAGGTGTTCACGCGCGAAGGCATCGAGCGCGACAAGCGCGCCCAGTCCATCATCGACGTGGAGCTGAAGCGCTATCGCCTGGACCTGAACGACCAGCTGCGTATTTTCGACAACGACGCCTTCAGCCGTATCGAGCGCCTGATCGTCGGCAAGGCCGCCAACGGCGGTCCGAAGCGTCTGGCCAAGGGCACCGTGATCGATCAGGAATACCTGACCGGCCTGCCGACCAAGCATGACTGGTTCGACATCCGCATGGCTGACGAAGACATCGCCAAGCAGCTGGAACTGATCAAGGAAAGCCTGGCGCAGAAGCGCGAAGAATTCGACCTCAAGTTCGAAGACAAGAAGCGCAAGCTGACCCAGGGCGACGAGCTGCCGCCGGGCGTGCAGAAGATGGTCAAGGTTTACCTGGCCGTCAAGCGCCGCCTGCAGGCGGGCGACAAGATGGCCGGCCGCCACGGCAACAAGGGTGTGGTCTCCCGCATCCTGCCGGTGGAAGACATGCCGTACATGGGCGATGGCCGTCCGGTCGACATCGTGCTGAACCCGCTGGGCGTACCGTCGCGTATGAACATCGGCCAGATTCTGGAAGTGCATCTGGGTTGGGCCGCCAAGGGTATCGGCGAGCGCGTCAACCGCATGATCAAGGAGCAGTCCGCCGCCGAGATCCGTGCTTACCTGGAGCGCATCTATAACGAAACCGGCAAGCCGGAGGAAATCGCCGCGCTGTCCGACGCCGAGGTGTTGCAGCTGGCGCAGAACCTGAGCAAGGGCATGACCTTCGCCACGCCGGTGTTCGACGGCGCCAAGGAAGCCGAGATCAAGCACATGCTGGATCTGGCCTACCCGAACGGCGACGCGCTGACCGAGCAGATGGGCTTCAACGAGTCCAAGACCCAGATGACCCTGTTCGACGGCCGCTCCGGCGAAGCCTTCGACCGCAAGGTCACCGTGGGCGTGATGCACTATCTGAAGCTGCATCACCTGGTCGACGACAAGATGCACGCCCGTTCCACCGGCCCGTACTCGCTGGTGACCCAGCAGCCGCTGGGCGGCAAGGCCCAGTTCGGCGGCCAGCGTTTCGGTGAGATGGAGGTTTGGGCGCTGGAAGCTTACGGCGCCGCCTACACGCTGCAGGAAATGCTGACCGTGAAGTCTGACGATGTGACCGGCCGTACCAAGGTCTACGAGAACATCGTCAAGGGCGAGCACAAGATCGACGCCGGCATGCCGGAATCCTTCAATGTATTGGTGAAGGAAATCCGCTCGCTGGGCCTCGACATGGACCTGGAACGTTTTTGATTGGGTAATAGGGCGCGGCGGAAAGCCGCCGCGCCTGTCCCCTGAACTGGAGACGCAATGAAAGCTTTGCTCGATCTCTTTAAGCAAGTTACGCAAGAAGAAGAGTTTGATGCGATCAAGATCGGCATCGCCTCGCCTGACAAGATCCGTTCCTGGTCTTATGGCGAAGTCAAGAAGCCGGAAACGATCAACTACCGCACCTTCAAGCCGGAGCGCGATGGCCTGTTCTGCGCCCGCATTTTCGGACCGGTGAAGGATTACGAGTGCTTGTGCGGCAAGTACAAGCGCCTGAAGCATCGCGGCGTGATCTGCGAGAAGTGCGGCGTCGAAGTGACGCTGTCCAAGGTGCGCCGCGAGCGCATGGGCCACATCGAACTGGCCAGCCCGACCGCGCACATCTGGTTCCTGAAGTCGCTGCCGTCGCGTCTGGGCATGGTGCTGGACATGACGCTGCGCGACATCGAGCGCGTGCTGTACTTCGAAGCGTTCGTGGTGACCGATCCGGGCATGACCCCGATGCAGTACCGCCAGCTGCTGACCGAAGAGGACTTCCTGGACAAGGAAGACCAGTACGGCGAAGAGTTCGTCGCCATGATGGGCGCCGAAGCCGTCAAGGAACTGCTGAAGAAGCTGGACCTGGACAGCGAAATCGAAGGCCTGCGCCGCGAGCTGGAAACCACCAACTCCGACACCAAGATCAAGAAGATCGCCAAGCGCCTGAAGGTGCTGGAGGCGTTCCAGCGTTCCGGCATGAAGCCGGAATGGATGATCCTGGAAGTGCTGCCGGTGCTGCCGCCGGAACTGCGTCCGCTGGTGCCGCTGGATGGCGGCCGCTTCGCGACCTCCGACCTGAACGACCTGTACCGCCGCGTCATCAACCGTAACAACCGTCTGAAGCGCCTGCTGGAACTGCGCGCGCCGGACATCATCGTGCGCAACGAGAAGCGCATGCTGCAGGAGTCGGTTGACTCGCTGCTGGACAACGGCCGTCGCGGCAAGGCGATGACCGGCGCCAACAAGCGCCCGCTGAAGTCGCTGGCCGACATGATCAAGGGCAAGGGCGGTCGTTTCCGTCAGAACTTGCTGGGTAAGCGCGTCGACTACTCCGGCCGTTCCGTGATCACCGTGGGCCCGACCCTGCGTCTGCACCAGTGCGGCCTGCCGAAGAAGATGGCGCTGGAACTGTTCAAGCCGTTCATCTTCCACAAGCTGGAAGTGATGGGCCTGGCGTCCACCATCAAGGCGGCCAAGAAACTGGTCGAGCAGGAAGTGCCGGAAGTCTGGGACATCCTGGAAGAAGTGATCCGCGAGCATCCGGTTCTGCTGAACCGCGCGCCGACGCTGCACCGTCTGGGCATCCAGGCGTTCGAGCCGGTGCTGATCGAAGGCAAGGCGATCCAGCTGCACCCGCTGGTCTGCGCGGCGTTCAACGCCGACTTCGACGGTGACCAGATGGCCGTCCACGTTCCGCTGTCGCTGGAAGCGCAAATGGAAGCCCGCACCCTGATGCTGGCCACCAACAACGTGCTGTCCCCGGCCAACGGCGAGCCGATCATCGTGCCGTCGCAGGATATCGTGCTGGGTCTGTACTACATGACCCGCGACAAGGTGAACGGCAAGGGCGAAGGCATGGTGTTCGCCGACACCAAGGAAGTGCATCGCGCCTACGAAACCCGTCAGGTCGAACTGGCCACCCGCATCACCGTCC
Source organism: Chromobacterium indicum (assembly GCF_039708975.1). Lineage (NCBI taxonomy): Bacteria > Pseudomonadati > Pseudomonadota > Betaproteobacteria > Neisseriales > Chromobacteriaceae > Chromobacterium > Chromobacterium indicum. The sequence continues at coordinate 6,088 of NZ_JAYFSJ010000027.1, read as the reverse complement.
GCCTGAAGGAATGGGAAAAGGACGAGCAGGGCGAGTTCCAGCCGGTGATCAAGCGTTACGACACCACTGTCGGCCGCGCGATCCTGTCTGACATCCTGCCGAAGGGCCTGCCGTTCGAGCACATCAACAAGGCGCTGAAGAAGAAAGAAATCTCGAAACTGATCAACGTTTCGTTCCGTCGTTGCGGCATCCGCGACACGGTGATCTTCGCCGACCAGCTGATGTACACCGGTTTCGCCTACTCCACCCGCGGCGGCATCTCCATCTGCGTGGACGACATGCAGATCCCGGCCAAGAAAGTTGACCTGCTGGGCGAGGCCAACAAGGAAGTCAAGGAGATCGAGGAGCAGTACCGCCAAGGTCTGGTGACTCAGGGCGAACGCTACAACAAGGTAGTGGACATCTGGGGCCGCACCGGCGACAAGATCGCCAAGGCGATGATGGACGAGCTGTCCAAGCAGAAGGTGCTGGACCGCGAAGGCAAGGAAGTGGATCAGGAGTCCTTCAACTCCATTTACATGATGGCCGACTCGGGCGCGCGGGGTTCCGCAGCCCAGATCAAGCAGCTGGCCGGCATGCGGGGTCTGATGGCGAAGCCGGACGGCTCGATTATCGAGACGCCGATTACCGCCAACTTCCGCGAAGGCCTGACCGTACTCCAGTACTTCATCTCGACTCACGGCGCCCGTAAGGGTCTGGCGGATACGGCGTTGAAGACCGCGAACTCCGGTTACCTGACCCGTCGTCTGGTCGACGTGACCCAGGATCTGGTGGTGATCGAGGACGATTGCGGCACCAGCAACGGCTTCACCATGAAGGCCGTGCTGCAGGGCGGCGACGTGATCGAAGCGCTGCGCGACCGCATCCTTGGCCGCGTGACCGCGGTCGACGTGGTGGATCCGTCCTCCGGCGAGACCGTGATCGAAGCCGGCACGCTGATGGACGAGCAGATGGTGGACCTGGTCGACAGCCTCGGCATCGACGAAGTCAAGGTTCGCACCGCGATCACTTGCGACACGCGCTACGGCCTGTGCGCGAAGTGCTATGGCCGCGACCTGGCGCGCGGCAAGCGCGTCAACGCCGGCGAAGCCGTGGGCGTGATCGCCGCTCAGTCGATCGGCGAACCGGGCACCCAGCTGACCATGCGTACCTTCCACATCGGTGGCGCGGCGTCGCGAAACGCGGCCGCCAGCCAGGTGGAAGGCAAGTCCAACGGTACCGTGCGCTTCTCCAGCCAGATGCGCTACGTGGCCAATACCAAGGGCGAGCTGATCGTCATCACCCGCTCCGGCGAAGTGGTGATCCACGACGACATGGGCCGCGAGCGCGAACGCCACAAGGTGCCGTACGGCGCGACCCTGATGGTGACCGACGGTCTGGTGATCAAGGCTGGCGCCGTGCTGGCCACTTGGGATCCGCACACCCGTCCGATCATCACCGAGTACGCTGGCCGCGTGAAGTTCGAGAACGTGGAAGAGGGCAACACCGTAGCCAAGCAGACCGACGAAGTGACCGGCCTGTCGACGCTGGTGGTCATCGATCCGAAACGCCGCGCCGGTTCGCAGTCGAAGATGCTGCGTCCGTTGGTGAAGCTGCTCGACGACAACGGCAACGAAGTGAAGCTGGCCGGTTCCGACGCGTCGGTGTCGATCACCTTCCAGGTGGGTGCCATCATCACGGTGCGCGACGGCCAGGACGTGGGCAAGGGCGAAGTGCTGGCCCGCATCCCGCAGGAATCGTCGAAGACCCGCGATATTACCGGTGGTCTGCCGCGCGTGGCCGAGCTGTTCGAAGCCCGTTCGCCGAAGGATGCCGGCATGCTGGCCGAGGTGACCGGTACCGTTTCGTTCGGTAAGGACACCAAGGGCAAGCAGCGTCTGATCATCACCGACCTGGAAGGCAGCGGTTACGAAAACCTGATTCCGAAGGACAAGCACGTGCTGGTCCACGACGGTCAGGTGGTGAACCGCGGCGAATCCATCGTCGATGGTCCGGTCGACCCGCACGATATTCTGCGTCTGCAGGGCATCGAGGCGCTGGCCCGCTACATCGTCCAGGAAGTGCAGGAGGTGTATCGTCTGCAGGGCGTGAAGATCAACGACAAGCACATCGAGGTGATCATTCGCCAGATGCTGCGTCGCGTCGTGATCTCCGACAGCGGCGACACCGAGTTCATCCAGGGCGAGCAGGTGGAGCGCGCCGACGTGCTGGAAATGAACGACAAGATGATGGCCGAGAACAAGGAGCCGGCGCAGTACGAAAACGTGCTGCTGGGCATCACCAAGGCCTCGCTGTCGACCGACTCGTTCATCTCCGCGGCTTCCTTCCAGGAAACCACGCGCGTGCTGACCGAAGCGGCCATCATGGGCAAGCGCGACGATCTGCGCGGTCTGAAGGAAAACGTGATCGTCGGCCGTCTGATTCCGGCCGGCACCGGTCTCGCTTACCATCGCACCCGCCGCCGCCAGAACCTGGGCCTGGACGCGGCCGACTCGATGTTGTTCGACTCGGCTCCGGCTGCGCTGGAAAGCGGCGACTAACACTGGCCTGACGGCCATGTGTTGAAAAAACGCTGCTCCATCAACGGTTAACGTTGGCGGGGCGGCGTTTTTTATTTGACGCTGGGCCGTTGACTAAAATATAATCCTCCGTCCTTTCTGGAGGCGTGTTGTCTTCAGGAAGAATCAACTAGGAACTGATAGTAATGCCAACCATTAACCAACTCGTTCGCAAGGGCCGCGTCGCCATCACGGCGAAGAGCAAGGTGCCTGCGCTGGAAGCCTGCCCGCAGAAGCGTGGCGTGTGCACCCGTGTTTACACCACCACTCCGAAGAAGCCGAACTCGGCTCTGCGTAAAGTGTGCAAGGTTCGTCTGACCAACGGTTTCGAAGTCATTTCGTACATCGGCGGTGAAGGCCACAACCTGCAGGAACACTCGGTTGTGCTGATTCGCGGCGGTCGTGTGAAAGACTTGCCGGGTGTGCGTTACCACACCGTGCGCGGTTCCCTGGATACCGCCGGCGTTAAAGACCGTAAGCAAGCTCGCTCCAAATACGGCGCCAAGCGTCCCAAGTAATCGGGATGTTTTGAAGGCGGCCTGATCAATCCTCAGGATCGTCTAGTAAGTGACTGCTCCGCTGGGTAGTCATGAGCGAATAGAGCTCAACTGAATATTTAAGGAAGTAACATGCCACGTCGCAGAGAAGTCCCCAAGCGTGAAATTCTGCCGGATCCGAAATTCGGTTCCCAGGACCTGTCCAAGTTCATGAACGTTGTCATGATCGATGGCAAGAAGTCTGTTGCTGAACGCATCATCTACGGTGCTCTGGAACAGATCGAAAAGAAATCCGGCAAGAACGCTCTCGAAGTGTTCAATGCCGCACTGTCCAACGCCAAGCCGGTGGTGGAAGTGAAGAGCCGCCGCGTCGGTGGTGCCAACTATCAAGTTCCTGTTGAAGTACGTCCGTCCCGTCGTATGGCTCTGGCCATGCGTTGGCTGCGTGACGCTGCGCGCAAGCGCGGCGAAAAGTCCATGGACCTGCGCCTGGCTGGTGAATTGCTCGATGCGGCCGAAGGCCGTGGCGGCGCAATGAAGAAGCGTGACGAAGTGCATCGCATGGCAGAAGCCAACAAGGCCTTCTCGCACTTCCGCTTCTAAGCTCACCCACTTAATCAAGGTGTAGATCGTGGCACGGAAAACCCCCCTCGAGCGCTACCGTAATATCGGTATCTCCGCTCACATTGACGCCGGTAAGACTACTACTACCGAGCGTATTCTGTTTTACACCGGTGTGAACCACAAGATCGGTGAAGTGCATGATGGCGCGGCCACCATGGACTGGATGGAGCAAGAGCAGGAACGTGGCATCACCATCACTTCCGCTGCTACCACCACCTATTGGAAAGGTATGGCCCTGCAGTACCCGGCCCACCATTTCAATATCATCGACACCCCGGGGCACGTGGACTTTACCATTGAGGTAGAGCGTTCCATGCGCGTTCTGGACGGCGCCGTGATGGTTTACTGCGCTGTGGGCGGTGTTCAGCCCCAGTCGGAAACCGTATGGCGTCAGGCCAACAAGTACAAGGTTCCGCGCATCGCGTTCGTGAACAAGATGGACCGTCAAGGCGCCAACTTCTTCCGCGCGGTCGAGCAGGTGAAAACCCGTCTGCGCGGCAACCCGGTGCCCATCGTGGTGCCGATCGGCGCTGAAGACAACTTCACCGGCGTGGTCGATCTGCTGAAGATGAAGGCCATCATCTGGGATGAAGCGTCTCAGGGCATGAAGTTCGAATACGGCGATATCCCGGCCGACCTGGTTTCCGTTGCCGAAGAGTGGCGCGAGAAGATGGTTGAAGCCGCCGCCGAAGTCAGCGACGAGATGATGGACAAGTACTTGGGCGGCGAAACGCTGACCGAGGAAGAAATCATCGCCGGTCTGCGCGAGCGTACCCTGAAGTGCGAAATCCAGCCGATGCTGTGCGGCTCCGCGTTCAAGAACAAGGGTGTTCAGCGCATGCTGGACGCCGTGATCGAACTGCTGCCGAGCCCGCTCGACGTTCCCCCGGTTCCGGGCGAGAACGAAGACGGCACGCCGACCACTCGCGAAGCTTCCGACAACGCATCGTTCTCCGCGCTGGCGTTCAAGCTGATGAACGACCCGTACGTGGGCCAGCTGACCTTCTTCCGCGTCTACTCCGGCGTGGTGAAGTCCGGCGACACCGTGCTGAACTCGGTCAAAGGCAAGAAAGAGCGTATCGGCCGTATCGTGCAGATGCACGCCAACGACCGTAAAGAGATCGAAGAAGTGCACGCTGGCGACATCGCCGCTGCCATCGGCCTGAAGGAAGTCACCACTGGTGAAACCTTGTGCGCCATCGATGCTCCGCTGATTCTGGAACGCATGGAGTTCCCGGAGCCGGTGATTCACGTCGCCGTTGAGCCGAAGACCAAGGCCGACCAGGAGAAGATGGGCGTGGCCCTGAACCGCCTGGCGAAGGAAGACCCGTCGTTCCGCGTGCGTACCGACGAAGAATCCGGCCAGACCATCATTTCCGGCATGGGCGAATTGCACCTGGAAATTCTGGTTGACCGCATGAAGCGCGAATTCGGCGTTGAAGCCAACGTCGGCGCGCCGCAAGTGGCCTACCGTGAAACCATCACCAAGACGGTTACCGACGTTGACGGCAAGCACGTCAAGCAGTCCGGCGGTAAGGGTCAGTACGGCCATGCAGTCATCACCCTGGAGCCGTCCGGCGAGGGCAATGGCTACAAGTTCGTCGACGAGATCAAGGGTGGCGTGATTCCGCGTGAATTCATTCCGTCCGTGGACAAGGGTATTCAAAACACCCTGTCCAGCGGTATTCTCGCCGGCTTCCCGGTGGTTGACGTCACTGTGCGTCTGACCTTCGGTTCCTACCACGACGTCGACTCCTCGCAGATCGCGTTCGAACTGGCTGGCTCCATGGCATTCAAGGAAGCCATGCGCCGCGCTGGTCCGTGCATTCTCGAGCCGATGATGGCCGTGGAAGTGGAGACTCCGGAAGAGTACATGGGCGACGTCATGGGTGACTTGAACCGCCGCCGCGGCATGGTTCAGGGCATGGACGACGACGGTTTGGGCGGCAAGATCATCAAGGCTGAAGTACCGCTGGCCGAGATGTTCGGCTACTCCACCGATCTGCGTTCGGCAACCCAGGGTCGTGCGACCTACTCGATGGAGTTCAAGCACTACTCCGAGGCTCCGAAGCACGTCGCTGAAGCCGTAATGGCCGCCAGGAAGTAATGCGCGCTGAGGCTGGCCGGGCCGACCCGGCCAGTCCCGATCTAATGTTCTTTAATTAAGGATTTTTGCAAAATGGCAAAAGAAAAGTTTGAGCGGACCAAACCGCACGTAAACGTAGGCACCATCGGTCACGTGGACCACGGTAAGACCACCCTGACCGCCGCTATCACCACCATTCTGTCCAAGAAGTTCGGTGGCGAAGCCAAGGACTACTCCCAGATCGACAGCGCGCCGGAAGAGAAGGCTCGTGGTATCACCATCAATACCGCGCACGTTGAATACGAAACCGAAGCCCGCCACTA
>NZ_JAYFSJ010000026.1:0-29516 GCF_039708975.1 Chromobacterium indicum | reverse complement strand
AAGAAGGTCACGAACTTGACGATGATGCTGCGCACCAGGAACGCCAGCGCGGTATTGAGCGCGGAAACCAGAATGCCAAAAAGTGGAGCCATGGCGACCTCAAGCGGAAAGGATGATGAACAGCGCGACCAGCATCCAAACGACCGACATCGTGGAGAAGATCGCCGCGCGGTTCTCCTCGGCCAGGTCGCAGTGCGTGGTCATCTGAATGGATTTGCCGAACAGATCGAACACCGGCTTGGGGCACTCGCCTGTATGGTTCGGCATGCGGAAGTTGCGCAGCTCCGGGAACAGGTTCAGCAGCGGCCGCAGGATCTCGGCGGCGGATGGGATGTTCTCCAGACCCGGCACGCCTACGCCCGGATCTGGCCCGAGGTCCGGCTTTTGGCTCGTTTCCGGCGTCGGATTTGGCTTGGGGTCCGGTGTCGGTGTCGGTGTCGGCGGCGTCAGCGGGATGGGATTCGGCGAGATCGGCACCGGCTGGCCAGGCGCGCGGGACGGCGTGCTGTTGATCATGTCGCCCCAGGTTGGGCGGATATCCGCGTTCTCGGCGCGCATCTTGGCGATGTCCTCCGCCGTGATGGGATCGGTCGCCGAGTACGGCAGACCATCGTAGCCAGGCTTGCCCGCTGCCTGCTGCCAGAGGCGATTCGCCAACTGGGCAATCAGCGCATCCGGCACCGGCTGTTTCAGATCCTCGTCCGTCAGCGACTTGACCACATCCTCAAGCGTGCCCGTTGTCGAGGTCGGGGGCTTGTAGGCCTCGTTAGGCAAGAGATAGACCGTGGCACCATCGAATTGAGTCGGCCCGCCTCGGTCGTACTCAAACCGATAGATGCCATACCAGCGCTTGCGCGGCGTGGGGTTCCATGGGCCGGGCCAGCCAGGCGGTGCGGGCTGCGGCTCTTCCAGCTGATAATCAATCGGCTTCAGCCAGGTGACGCGGCAGTTGTTCCGGTTGTTGCTGGGTTTGCATAGCGTGTTGAGCACATGCGCCTGATACTGCTGCGTGGCGTCGGCCCCTGACATCACGAACAAGGCTTGATTCGTGGAGGACATGGACAGCATCCAGAACGGGAATTGCGGGCCGGCAACGGGCTGGGCGGCGCATTCGGAGCTGAGCGAGGCATTGCATAGCGGGCTGCGGTAAAGCTGGATAGCGCCAGCGCCGGGCACCGGCTGCGGCTGCGGCGTGGTGGGATTATCCGTAGCGGTCGCAATGGACAGCGTCAGCGCGGCGGGCTCCGGCTGGCCGTTGGGCATCAGCTTGGGTGTTTCCTGGCCGTTGGGGCCGGGCACCGTGGCAGATTCCTGCGTGAGCTTGTACGCGCCCCAGGCGACCGCACCCACGGCGGCCACCGCTCCCACGCCGAGGGCGCAAGTCAGCCACACCGGCGCGCCGGCGACGGCGGCAATCGTCGTCACCGCCGTACTAGCCCACATGGCATCGTTCGCCGCGTTGCCGATATAGGTCATCGTGCGCGCGAACACGGCATCATTGGCGGCATACATCACGCCCCGGCGCTCGAGGTTCATCACGACAGCTTTGCCCACGGCCCGGTTAATCACCCCCTCAAACACGGGCGCCAGCGCCAGCGCGGGACTGGCGTAAACCTGCTGCTGGAACAACACCGACGTCAGCGAAAAAATCAGCACTATCCGCTTCCACAGTTTCATGTCAGTGCCCCCGCAATCCCAGGACGACCACGAAGCCGCAGATCATGCCGAATGCAAAAATAAACAGATACCAAAGCGCATTGATCGACATTCCATCCTCGCGAAAAAAAGGGACGCCGAAGCGCCCCAAGTCCAAATAATTCGTTTACAACCTGCTGCGTTAGGCGCTCTTGACCATGCCCAGCACGATTTTTGCGCCCTTGATTGCCAGGTAGACCACGGCCATCAAGCCCGCGATGGCCAGCACGGCAGTAATGACGGTGCTGAAGTCGATATTGCTGGTCAGCGGCGTCAGATCCGGGCCGGCAGCGGCAGCTTTGGCAGCGGTAGGAGCCAGAAGCGCGGCAACCGGAGCGACAACAGCGAGGGCGACGGAGAAAGCTTTATTGAACATCACGGATTTCCTTGTAGATCCCGGATAACGTCCGGTGCGTGGGTCAGGCGCGGCGTAGAAAGCCGAGTACCAACCCGATGGAATGACTGACCAGCCAGAGGCCGACAACAGTCGAAAAAGCGAAGGCCCAAATCGCCGAGGCGTAGCCGTAATCAAACGGCGCATTGGCAGCCTGAAATTGTTGGTAATCGGCGGGCTGAAGCAGGATCAGCCCGGCGCACTGCTCGACCGGCGTCGCGACGGTATGCAGCTGGCCAACGGCATCAGCGCTGACGCAGATGGCCATGACCGCCCTCCCCTTGCTGGCGGCCGCCGCGTGAGGCCTGGTAGTAGCCCTGCGACGACTCCAGCGGGGGCGCGGAGGCATCACGCGCCGGAATCTTGTAGTCGCCCAGCGCCTGAGCGAAGGCCGCCAGGCGGTCGGGGTCGTCGATCACATTGCCGTTGCTGACCATCAGCACCGGAGCCTGTTCGTTCGCCGCGACGGCGGCCATGCGTTCCTGTTGCTCGATCTTGCGCAACGACTCGGCGGTTTCCTTGCGCACTCGATCCACGTACAGCCGCTGCTGATGCGCCCAATACCAGTCGGGGCACGCCAGCGGCTGAACCTCAATCACCTTGATGACGTGATTGACCTTCTCGAACTTGGCCAACGGTTCATTGATATCAATGCCGTATTCGCGCAGCTGCTTGGCGTGGCGGTAGAAAGTCGCTTGAGACAGCAGCGGGCGCACGTCTTCGCCGCGCAGGTAGCAGGCGGCAGTCATGCGGATTTTGGACGGCAAGCCCTCGATGTCCAGGCGGGTAATATCCTCGCGGACGCGGTTAAGCAAGGGCTGCGTTTCTGAGCGGAAAAGAGCTACGATTTTTTCCATCGTAATGTCTCCAAGGTACTGAAGGCTCTTGTCACGCAGCAGAAGGCGACCTGCCTCAAGCTCTGCCCGCACAATGCCTTGTTCCTTTGCGAATTGATAAACAGGGTCAGTTTTGATTTCGGTTTTAGAGCGCCCATGCATGTGACCAGGGGCGAGCATTTCAATGTGCTTGATATACAGCTTGAACATCTTGCGCCCCGCCTTGCTGCCCCAGGAGCAAGACTCTGGGCAGGTGCGGTTCCGCTTGATATTGTTCATGGACTGAGTAGAGGCCCAGCCCATGAAAGCAGCCGCGTTTTCCGGGCTGCCGGTGGCGAGATTTTCTGTAACGTGGAAGTTTGAAACCTTTGCGCCGGTCCACTTGATCAAGTTGATACCGTGCTGAAGGTCATACGCTGAAGGGTTTGCGTTTACCACCTGTTCACCCTTGGTGAAAGGAGGCAAACGGAAACGCCCCAGAATCTCATTGCACTTGGCAATGGTGGCATCCCAATCGAGATTGAAGAGGTTGTCAGCCCTATCCAGGCGGCCAATGTTCCCGGTGAGGGAAACACGAAAACCGTCGCTTTTGATCACCACAAGGCTGTCAAATGAGCCGCGAATAAACAGTTTGGAGGACTGCCCCCACTCCGCATCTTCCACTAGCTCGCCGGTTTCCATGTCTCGCCCCCACTTACCGACAACTCCCGAGTCCACCAGCGGCAGAGTCGGCTCGACTTCGCCGGTATCCGGGTTGTAACGCCCCGGATACGTCTGCGAAATCGTGATGCTGTCGATAAAAAGCGAATTCATCCTACGCAGAGCCCTTAGCTTGTTGCTCTACCAGGTTGACCGGGTGTTCAAGACCAGAGATAACCGCCTTCAGCTTGCCTGCGAACATTTCGTGATCAATGGCCAGCTCAACGCGACAAGGGTACGTCAGGGCCATGAAGGCCGATTTCGCAGATGCAGCAACCGGGATTTCTACAGCCTCGTAACCGAAGCCCTGCTTGGAGAAATTCTCTTTGGCGACGTTGCCGGCCGGGTTCAGGACGATGGCCGACAAAATGTCAAACGGGCGTTGCGACTCTTTGGCGATGCCCTTGGAATGGGTGAAGCCTGCAAGAAGTGCTTTCATATAGTCCTCGTGAGGGGTGAAGGGCCGGGACTGGCCGAGTTAAAAGGCGTAAACGCCGTAACGGGTTTCCAGCACGAACAGCCGGCGCATCCACTCGCAACGAGTCTCGCGGGCCTGTCCGTAGCCGAGTAGAAAGGCGGGTTTGTGGCCGTGGCGGCGAGTTAGGAGCTGATCCGCCAGCTGAAGCGCCCAAACGCTCATTTGTTTGTCTACGTCCTGGTAGGCGATCTCCAGGGCGGCAATCAGATCCGCGCCGGAGGGGCCGAAATCCCAGGCATTTGCGGGCACTGACATTTCAACAGTTTGTGATAAGTCAGGACATTGGACGTTCTTCAGTTGCTGACTTGTCAGGTAGGCATGCAAGCGGATCGCATGAGACTTGGCGCGGCGGAAGTTGTAGAGCTTGGAATCTGTGCCGCTGTGCAGAAACCAGAAGAACAACGTGCTGCCGGATACCAAGGTGAAGAGCACGAACTGCGATGCATAGGGACGGCGGCTGAGGTACTGCCCTATCTTGGGCGCGTGTGGCTTATGAACCCTATACATGCTATCCCCCTAGATAAATCGGTTAACAATTAGCTGCTCACGGACGTAAGCAGCTGAGGGGATGATAAACTGCTCACATACGTAAGCGCAATGGAGACGACATGAAACGGAGTTCCGATTATCTGAGAGAAGCGCTAGAGGCTATGGGGGATATCAGCCAGAACCAAAAGGCTAAAAAGCTAGGCATCAGTAGTGGCGGCATGAGCATGTATCTATCGGGTGAGCGCATCATGGATAACTACGCCTGCATGATGGTTGCCCAGGTATTGGGCCTGGAGGGAATCGAGGTAATTGCAGCCGCGCAAATGGAAAGAGAGAAAAGCGAAGAGCGTCGAGCGTTTTGGGAGGAGCTAAGAAAAAAACTAGGCGTCCTTGGGCTCGCAGGATGGGTCGCAGGGGCCGCCCTTCTCGCACATCCTGAGGCAGCAAAGTCGATTGGAATCAATGACTTGAGCAATATAGACAATCTATATTATGTCAAATCGTGCACTGACCAGAATTAGGCGGTTCCTGGCTAGGATACTGTCCTTTCGTACAGGCACCAATTACGCAACACTGCCAATCTAGGGAGTTCCACCAACAACAATCAGCGCTCGTATGAAACAGAATCAGCCGTGGTGCGAATTCCCCTGCAGCCCTGACGATCTCGTCGGGGCTGTTTCGTTTGGTGACATTGAAGAAACTGCTGCAGAACTCGGCGTCAGCGCCCAGCAGCTGGCCTACTGGCGGCGTGGCCGTGAGCCAGTGCCTCGCGTGGTCTACCTGTACCTGCGGCACCGCTCAGAGACGATCCTAGGCGCGCAATACGGGCCGTTCGCCGGGTTCCGACTATGTGATCGCGGTGACGCTCTGGTATGCCCAGGAACTGGCATCCGGATAAACCACACCGAGGTTACACGCCTGCCGGAATACCGCCGCGCCCAGCGCCTGGCCAGCGACCAGGCCGAGCTGATCGAGCGGCTGATGGTTGAGCGGGATTTCTATCGAAGAAACTGCCACCGGCAAGCACGATTCGGCATGCTGCTGAACCGGCTGCTGGGCGACGAGTAGTCTCAAAATGAGACAAAAGACGGGGGTCTAAAGTGGCGAGTGAGTGCCAATATGGCACAAGAGACGGGTATTACTAGTCACCCGTCTCTCTGCGGTCCACCCCCACACGTCGAAAAGCGGTCAGGCACCAGGCAAATCCTGCTGCGCAAGCTGGGCCTCTTCCATCATTTCATCAGCAGTCAAGGAATGATCGGTCTCATACAGTTCAATGCCGAAAATCTTGTCATTCCGATTGACGATGCCTTGCATCAGCGCGTCCATTTTCTTGCGTGGCAGGCAGTACATCAGCCGTGGCGTCAGGAACAAGCGAATCCTGATGACGTGGCCAGGCGGATAGTGTGCGTTGATCTTGGCGGCCTCGGTCTGCAGCCAGCCCTTGAATTTCAACGGCGTGACTTCTGGCGGCGGATTCAGAATGGAAAGTGTCGCGGATCGCATGAAACGTCCTCAGGTCGTGAAAACGCTTCAATTTACCATGCCGATATCATGGGAAGGCAAAGACTCCCTCGCCGGGAGGGCATCCCCCGGCGATGTTTGCAACATCACCGGGCGTTGCCCGGAGGGTATTTGGTGATTCGGGCGTCAAGGGCCCGAGTCCTCGCCTACGGCTGCGGGCCGCGCCAAGCCCTTGACCCCCTGAAGACAATCCAGCGCGCCCGATGGCGCGACGGCGTCAACGCTTGCAACGAACACTCTATCTCTCTCTACTGCATTCCAGGTCGGTCCGGCATGTGGATAGGCGCCATTCGCTCATGCGTCGCCCTGCTCCGCCTTTGCTCACTGGCTTCGCACACTCCGCTACGCTTCGCTGCGCTCCGGAAGCTACGCCGGGCGTTCTCGCCGGCGGGGGCTCCGAAATCGCTCAGACCCCTATTCCCCACACCCGCCCTCGCCTACACTTCGCGCCGCTCGAATCGTTCCAAGACGCGTTTCCGCCGTCATTGGATGGCGCAGTGAAATCAACAGCCAAAAAAAACCGGCGCAGGCCGGTTTATCGATGGGGCTGATTGCCGAAATCTGACTGCATTGGCGGGCCACCATCAATACGGGCAATCTGAGCATTACCCATCATGGCGATCTGCGAGCGCCGCGGCTGCTCGCCTGGCTGCTGCAGCTGACGCTGAGGATCCTCTACGCGGTCTACCTGCTGCAGCGGCGTTTCATCGCGGTACGGATCGAACCAGCTGCGAACCACCATCTGCCGGCAAGTTCCTTCCGGCAAATCATCAATCGGCGTGCCTTGCTGGGTATAACACTGGCAGCGCCTGGCTGACGCCACGCACGCGGCCGCCCTGGGGAACGTCCGAGGTTTGGCCAGCTCGTCGTAGACCGGGGCCGAGTCCGGCGCGCCTGGCATGCGCGGGACGCGCGCCTGGGCGTATTCAACGGGCGTCAGAGGCGCAACACGGGCCGGACCTGACGGCGCAGCCGGCGCGCCTGGCATGATGCCGCCAGAAGATGGCGCGGCCGAAGCCTGGGGCTGATGATCCTTGTCCCCTACCCCCTTCAATGAATGGAACACATACGGCACCGCCAAAGCGATGAAAAGCAGAACACCACCCAGGAGAAATAATTTCTTGGGCAGTCGAACCTTGACCGTGTGAGCCTCTGCGGACTTGTACCAGGCATAAACCTTTTTCGGAAATTGAAACGTGCGCTTATCCAGACAGTCGGCTTTAGCCTGGCGTGCATTCGGGTTTTCTTGGCACGACTCCCAGCGCAATAAATTAGAGCGCGACATACCAAAAAGGCGGATCAGATGATAATGGCGGCCAACCAAGGGTCTAATAAATGAATCAATCAGGCGGGGATGCTGGGTGATAAGGAAAATATCAATACCTAAATGGCGGTGAGTAGCGAATTTATCGACAGAAACAGGAACCGTTGTGCCGGATCGGCGAACCGGAAATACATATTGCGACTCATCGATAACCACAATCGCCAGTGGTGGCAATAAATGCCACTGATGCGGGTCGTTCATTTCAATCCAGCCCAGGATGCGCTTGCCCTCTTCTGTCAAAGGAATTCCGAAATAATAAACCTGGCGGTTGTCATCGTCGGCCATTTTCTTGATTGACTGCAAGCAGTACAGGGTTTTGCCTGAGCCTGGGATGGCAGTAATCAATGTAATCATGCTTTAAACCCCTTCCACTTGGATTGAATCATCGAGCCGGCAGAATCCATTCCTGCTAAAGTGGCGCGAATAATCAGGGCGGAAAACATTATCGATATCGCCTGGCCAAAGCCAGCCAAGCCCGCAATGGCAAATACGTTCACCACCATGCCGGAAACATTGGCGGCAATGGTGGATTTGAGTGCTGAAAATAATGAATTGATTCCGATGTAGCCCACCATGCCAAAACCAATCGCGCCAATTACGCGAGAAACCAAATTCGTAAGAAGCGCAACAGCAACTGCTGAACAAATTGCAATAATTACCGGCATGTCAACCCCTCCTAAAGATAATGAATGCCGCCGCCACTAAGGCAAGTGCAATTACTACTGGGCGTAGGTATTTTGCGAAAGTGCAATATATTTGATAACTAATCGTGATTTGTTGAGTGTAACCATCAAGAGAAATCGGAAACGAGTAGTCGGGTGGGCAAGTCGCGCCAGACATAAACTGATCATTGGTGTTGAGCATTGATGAAACGTCAATAGACGGATCATTTGTGAGATTGCCCGCTGATGTATCCGCAGTTGGCGGCGAGCTGCTGCACAGCCAAGCAAAAAGCCCGGTATAGTCGCAGGGTTTGCAACTTGGGTCTTTAGATGGGTCACAAGGAGGTTTGCAACTAGAATCCTTTTTTGGATCGCATGCCGGGTTATTGTTATTTCCAGTTGAACCACTAGCATCGCCAGGTTTGCCACCATTAGAGCCGGTCGAGCCGTTACCAGTGGAACCGCTAGAGCCAGAAGAGCCGCTGGAACCAGACGAACCGCTAGAGGATTTGCCGCCCGGCGTTGGATCGCTGGTCGTGGTCGGATTACCCGAATTACCCATGCAGAATGTACCGCCATTTACTGTGACAGTGTTGGTTCCAGTTGGGCACGATTGGCCGGGTGGTTTCTGATCGACACACGCGAGGGGTTTACCATTCGAATCGTATAAGGTCATCGTTCCAGCAGGACACGCTAAATCGGTGGAGCCATCAGGCGGCGGCGTGGACGGTTTAGGCGCATTGGGGACGCAGGTCGGAATATCATTGATTTGGCCATATGTCTGCCCGGCCGGGCAGGCGGTATTCGAAGCAGGCGGCTGAGGATTATAGGAGCCGGGAGAACCACCATTCAGCGTGCAATAGCTGCCGGTGTAAACGTGATTCACATAACTAGCGCGCGGCATAACTACTGTGACATCAGTCATGGCACAACCAGCGCCACACTGCTGCATACCAGACGAGCCCGCACCACCATCGCATGCCGGGCCAAACGTGGGATTAACCGTACCCGATTGATTCTGACCGGATTTAGCACCGCACGTCACCTGCATGACTGCCGGATCAGGGCAAGGAGGGTTAGAATTGCCATTACCGTTTCCAGTACCTGGGGGCGTATCACGCGACGATCTGCACCAACCATTCCACGTCGGATCACCATCACCAGAGCCGCAGGAATACGTGGCAGTAGCCGGGTAAAAATTACCGGCGACATTGCAACCCACACCAGTCCACTCACCAGGAATAGCGAGACACGCAGACGCTGCAGCATCCATTGATCCGTATGAGCTGCCATAAAAACCGACTCGTAAAATAGCCTGATAATCGGCATATGCGCTAACGGAAAATAATCCAGCCAGCACCGACGATAGCAACCAAAACAAAATAGCCCGCCACATTATCGCCCTCCAATAAAAAACGGGCGGCAAACGCCGCCCTAATGCCATGACGACAGATGATTACAGCGCGCGGCGAATCACCTTGATGGTGAAAACAGTCACGAGGACGCCAATGGCGGCCATGCCCAACGCCAGGACGGGCGCGTTGGCGGTACCGATTTGCGTGACCAGGGCGGAAACATCAATGGTGCCATCAGCCATGGCGGAACCGGCAGCGGTAGCGACGAAAACAGCGGCGGCGATTTGAGCGAGTTTGGTTTTCATGATGATGAATCTCCAGTTGAGTTTTCTAAAGCGCGTCCGAGTTGGCGGACGATCCATGCAACAGCCCAGACGCCAACAATCGCAAAACCAATCTGGGCCCCTTGCATCGGGGTAAGTGGCAGTAGAAAACCCGCCACGGAATTCAGTTGCTGATATTCAGACGGCGTAATTAATACATATCCGGCACAGCCATCAGGCTGGGCCGTGGTGAGCTGGATTGATCCGTTCGAATCGGGGACGGCGCAAACTGGCATGAGGGATTCTCCTGAAGGCGGCCGGCCACCGGCAGCGGCGCGGCGCAGCCTGCGCCCGCTGCCGGTGCCGGCGCGCCATTGGCAACGAGCTGGACGGACTCGACGGCGTCGCCCTGGATGGCCGACATGGTCATGCGGCGCTGATGGTCCCAATACCATTCAGGGCATTGCAGCGGCTTGATCTGGATGACGTTGATGACGCTGGCAAACTTGGTCAGCGTCGGCAGCGGCTCAGCGATATCCAGGCCGTATTCGCGCAGCTGCGACGCGTGGCGGTAAAACGTGCGACGCGACATAAGGGCGCGTACGTTTTCACCGCGAAGGTAGGCAGCAGCCGTGACGCGAACAGAGGCCGGAAGATGCTCCAATTCAAGACGGGTTACATCCGTTTTGACGCGGCCCACGAGGGGGATTACCTCGGCCTCATACAGTTCAGTCAGTTTTTCCATGGTGATATCACCCAAGAAGCGCAGGTGGTTGTCCCGGAGCAGCAGCCGACCTGCTTTCAACTCCAGCCGAACAACCCCTTCCTGCCGGCAGTATTGGTAGACGGGGTCTTGCTCGATTTCTTCGCGTTTGCGGCCGTGCGGATGGGCCAGCATTTCGGCCCACTTGATGTAAGCGACCAGCTTTTTACGGCCGCCGTTGTCGCCGAAATTGACAGTGGTCTCCCCTGCCCGGCCACGTTTGACACGGCTCAAGGACTGCGTTGCGAGCCAATCAATGGTGGTCTGCGCATTGGCTTCGGAGCCAGTCAAGAAGTTTTGCGTCATATGCAGCATGGAAACGGTGGCGCCGGTCCAGTACTCGAACAGGCCGTGCTTGACGTCGTAGGCTGACGGATTTGGGTTTACCAGCCGCTCGCCTGCAGTGAACGGGGGCAAACCGAAACGCGCCAATATTTGATTGCAACGTTGAATGGTGGCGTCAAATGAGAGATTGAAGAGATTGTCCGGACGATCCAGGCGGCCCACATTGCCGGAAAGCGTGACGCGGAAGCCATCGCACTTGATCCGAATCAGCGTGGAGAACGAGCCTTTGACGCTCTTGGCCGACTGGCTCGCCCAATCAGGCATTTCCGAGTACTCGCCATCGTCGCCTCGACCGAATTTGCCGACGATCCCGTCATCCACCAGCGGCAACGCCGGCTCAACCTCACCCGTTTCCGGGTTCAGTCGGCCGGGGTGACGCTGGCTGATGGTGATCCAGTCGACAAAGAGGCTCATTGGTCAGCCCTTGGCCGGCGCTGCCGCTTGCGGAACCAGGGTCTGCCAATTGGTGACGCCAGTCACGATGGTGACGGGAGTAGGCTTGCCGTTGACCCGCAGAATCTTGGTGTCGGTGGTCAGGTCAGCGATGCAGGGATAGCTCATTTCCTTCAGCTTGCCGATCGCGGCTTCGGCCACTTCAACCGGAACCGGCTCATAGCCGCGCACTTCGCGGTTGTAGCCTTCCTTGCTGAAGTCGGTTGCCGGGAAGTGAGCCTGCAGGTTGGCCATCGAGTACGGCTTGCCGGATTTCTGGCTGATGCCATGGGAGTGTTCGAACATGGTGAGCAGCGAGCGCATGAAAATATCCTCTCGGGGGTAAATTGCGTTACAGCAACCGCAGTTGAACGTCTGCGATGAATTTGAACGGGGTGCGGAAGCGGCGCGGGCGGCCAGGACGGCCGGTGTAGCGGAACCAGGTGAACGACAGGAGGCGGAAGCGACCTGCCGCCAGCGGCTGGGGAACTGCAACGGACTGCGGAACAGCGCGGTACATGGAACTCTCCCCTGCTAAAATTAACCAACAAGCTACTGATCACAACCGTGACCATTGATGGCAATATACCCAATCACAACCGTGACCACAACGGAGATGACATGAAGCTAAGCGTGGACTACCTGCAAGACGCTATCGAAAAGCTGGGCGACATGAGCCAGAACAAAAAGGCCGAAAAGATGGGTCTGAACGGAAACACTCTGAGCCAGTACATGACAGGTGCGAGGATCATGGATGATTACGCATGCATCATGGTTGCCCAGGTGCTGGGAATTGACGGCATGGAAGTGATTGCCGCTGCACAGATGGAAAGAGAAAAAAACCTAGACAAAAAGGCGTTCTGGGAGGATTTCAGGAAAAAGCTCGGCGTCAAATTGGGGATCACCGGGCTGGGAATGGCACTGATAGTGGGGAGCCTCACCCCGAGTAATGCGTATGCGGCTGGCATTCATGCAAACACAATATCTTGTGTTGAATCCGCATTCCAAATCTATATTATGTCAAATCCTGCATGGAGCGGATTTTCAAGCAAATAGCAAAAATGCTGGTGACACGATTCATGTCGCTCCTACGCAACACTCGGCAGAAACTGACACAGGTCTCATACCTCGCGTCGGTTTCTGCATCATGACTAGGCCTTTTGCGAACTTTCATTGCCGCCCGGATGACCTCTACCGGGCGCTTTGTTTTGGTGACATTGAAGAAATGGCCGCCGAGCTCGGTGTCAGCGCGCAACAGCTGGCCTACTGGCGGCGTGGACGCGAGCCCGTGCCGAAGGCAGTTTTCCTGTGGCTGAACCATCGCTCTGATACGACCTTGGGCAAGCAGTTCGGCCCGTTCTGGGGGTTCCGCCTCAGCCGTTACGGCGAGGCCCTGGAGTGTCCGGCAACCGGCGTTCGCATCCCCTACGACGAAATCGCCATGTTGCCGGAGTACCGGCGCTTGAGTCGGCTGGTGAAGCAGCAGGCCGAGCTGATTGAACGCCTGATGACTGAGCGTGACTTCTACCAGTCGAACTGCCACCAGCAAGCCCGCGCCGGCTGGCTGATCAACCAGATTTTCCCGCCTGATGAAGATTGATGCCTTAGAATGACTTCGTCATCATGCTGGCGGGGGTCTTATGAGGCTGGGAATTCTATTCATGGCTGCAGCTCTGTTCTGTGACACGGCAAATTCTCAGGTCCTGGAATGCGTCAACGGCGGCAAGGTCGAGTTTACCAATGCAACGGAATGTCCCAACGGCTTCAAGCCCAAGCGTGCCTTACAGCTGAACGAGAACTATCCTTCTCCATCTGTTAACGCCCCTCGCGCCTACATTTACAACCGCAACCCACCCACCTATTCGCACCCTCTCGTCATTGAGCCTCCCAGGCGCGCATTGCCATCATGTGAGGAGCTCCGAACATGGCGCGACTATTACATGACACAAATGGACCCAAAAGCGAACACCAAAATCCGAGATTTGTTTACCAAGTTGCGTGACGTGCAGGACAAGATGACACAGCAAGATTGTCGGATTTAATTCATTAAAAAAAGCGGACAATCTAGTCCGCTTTTGAATTGCACCTTATCAAGGGCACTCAGGTAGAGCCAAAAGGTTATTTGGATGAATTCCATCGGGCTCTGTTTTCAAATATTTTCTCCCGTTATGTTGTGCTATTACCACCCAAACGGACTTCCCTCCTACTGCCACATAGAAATTGTACTTCCCCTGCTCTATCGCCACGATTGCATCAGGAACTGACATTCTCCACCGGCTTCCATTTGAATTTACGCCACCAATATTCTTAATTCTTTCATGTGGATCACTCCTGTCCGTTTTGTTAATGCATTTAACCTCAATATTTTGTGCCATGCACTTCTCCATTTTTTAAATCCCCTCGCCGGGTGGGCATCCATCCGGGGATGATTGGCTGCGCCATCAACCCCGGACGGATGTCCGGAGGGTATTTCGGGTGGGGGTGTCAATGACCGGCCGCCGCAAATAATGCGGTCTCCCGAGCCGGCCATTGACACCCAGAGAACGTCTAGCGCGCTCGATAGCGCGACGACCACATAATTATCCGCACGGGATATTGTCATGAGCAAGTGGCTAGATCAAAAGTTATTGTCATAAGGAGGTCGCTGTGACAACAGCAACTTCAGTAGTACTACGTAGTACATTTTTCTGTAGCACAGTCTATCTTGCATGAAGTGCCTGGGAGATCGTTGCAATGAGAGATATATGTTATGCCATGCTAAAAATAAGCGATTTCAAAAGATCATCAAATCTTACCTCGCTATTCAATTTGATTGTGGAGAACTTTCCTGATGATGCTTGCTTCTCTATCGTGGGGAAGAAAAGCATTCCTGTCGCTGGGCAAGCGAGCCTTGTTGCGGGCCAATTTAAGACCATTTTTTCAACAAGGGAAAATAAAAGAGAGTATGTATTCATTTTTAATCCCAAAGATGGTCTTTTGTGTTTTGAGTGCGAGCCGGAAGGTATTGTACTTCCTCCGAAAAATGTTTTTGATGTCTTTCAAGGGGTTGTTGCGCGTCTTGCATTTCAAAGCCAGAACGAAAATGCAGCAGCTTATCCAATCCCTAATATTTCCTATTTGATTAGCTCGCTGGAAAAGGCGTTTGATTTCAATGGCAAAAATAGATTCATTGAGATAATAAAAGGCGAAACTATATTGTTAAGGTCATGCAATCCGGATGTTATGGATCAAATAATTAAGGAGCTTAATAGGGCTAATGTTGATGGCGCAAGTAATGATGATGATAAAGTTTCCGAGAAGGATGATCCAAATAGCGAGGCTAAGGCCGCAATTATTCAGAGGGATAATTCTTCGCAAGGAGAAATGATTAATTTGGTGATTGGCGGCTTTGCAAAGCTTTGCATGGGGGAGGTTTCTAGCGAAAGCGTCCCTATTGTTTATAGGGTTATGCCCAAAATTAAAACGACTGATGCGACTGCAAGAAGGAACTGGCTTATAAGTTATTTAATTGAAAAGCACATGAAAAGAGATTGAAAGGTTATTTTAATGAAGATTGCATCATTAATTCCCCGGGGGTTTGTTGTTTTAAATTCCATTCTGAGACTCGTTTCTGGATACGGTGGAGTATGTGCCATATTTATGACGCTGCACTTTTGGATTTCGGTTGTGATGTTGTTGCTTACCATGCAATATTGGATGAGGCATGAGTGGTGGGGGCAAGTCTTAAATACCATTCCAACTTTGTTAGGCTTTTCGATTGGGGGCTTTGCTATATTTATTAGCCTTGGAGATCATGATTTTAAAAAGGCGCTATGTCATGAGCTTGAAAGCGCCGCTGAGGGAACGCCGACCACCTTTAAAACTATAACTACACAAATATGCCTAGCCTCCCTAAGTCAAGCATTGGCTATGTTGGTGGCTATTTTGGCAAATGCTATTCTTGCTGACTGCAAGCCGTATCTTAATCAGTATTTTGTGTTTGCATTCAATATGGTGGGGTATTGGGTATTTTTGTATTCTGTTTGCTTTTTGGTGGATGTTATTGTGACGATATTTAATATTGCTGAGATGAATGAAAAATACATTCAATTTGTACTGGGGAAGGGAAGGAAAAAATAGACCCTAAAGATACCTCCCTTATCACGTTCATCTAACTATCTTTAGATTCTCTGCATCTAACACCCATCCCTTTTTGTTGCCACAAATCACCTCGGTGTAGGCGTCCACCTTGCCATAGACGGTCTCCCCTACTTTGCAGGCAGTTCCCGATTTAACTGTGAACGCAGGCTTGTCGCGCGCATCATTCACCGCCGCATAGACTACGGTGTCCCGTGTCACGGTTGCGTCCGTATCGGGTGCGGAGCATCCAGCCAGGGCGGCAAGCGCCACCAGTGTCAAAGCAGGTTTCATCATTGTTTGGGATAGGTGGTTTTCTGGATCAGCCGCTTGGAATGGCTCAGACCGGCCATCAGATCGGATGGAGAGACAACATTGCCGAACGACCAACGAGGATCATGTGCGATGAGGCCAGCGGCGCCCAACGCATCGGCCATGTTGGATGAGCAGCTATTGTAGGTGATGTCATACGGGCGATTCGCTGCCCGTTGCTTGTTGATGAACGCCAGTATCTTCTCTTTTTCCTGCGACGACACTACCAGCTTATAGCCCCAGGTGTCGCGGTGCATTTTCGTTTGTTGCCGCATCAGGTAATGCTCTCGATTGTCGACGTCCCAGCCTGGATGCGCGCGGCCGTACACCGTGCCGTCGATCTCGATAGCCGTGTGGCCAAATTGAGAGCCCGCAGAGATCAACCGGGAGTCGCTGACCAGTATTTCGACGGTTTCCCGCTTCAGCAGGAGCCGCTTAACGTCTTGGTCCGAGTCAGGGGTTAAGCTTCGGTTTGCGATCAGGAACAACTCTTTGCCAGCTGGAGATTTAACGCTTTGATTGGCCATAGTGCTATTCCAGATAGATTTTCACATTTTCGGCCTTAACCGTGTCCGCGAGCATGTGCGTATAGCCTTCATCATCGGTAACGCCATGCTCCAGCTCGCCGTTTTCGCGCTCGATCGCGTAAGCATGATGAGCAAGGGGATGCTGCGACACCTGATCCAGCAGCTGGAATTTGTCATTGAAAAACATTGGCGCGGTCGCAGCCAAGGCGGCCACCCCGGCAATTGCCCCCGTAGGCGCGCCAGAACTGGCGCTAGCGCTGGATTCATAATCACGCTGCACCTGACCAAGCGTTGAAATCAGCGCAGCGCCGCAGCTGGTCTTGTGGCCCTCAAGCGCGACGGCTTTGCCCCCGACAGTCCAACTGGAGTCCCCTTCTACAATCACGCAGTTGGTGTGTCCTTGTCGCGGGCAGCTGACTGCGTCGCCTACACACGCCACTTGCTTGCCGAACATCGATGTCGATGAGGCCGCGCTGACAACGCTGCCGCCGTGGTCGGTCGGATCGCCCAAGCGTATGACCTTTTTCATGCCATCACTCTTTATCGGAAAAGGTGAAGCACCTTAAAGCATATTGATGCGGCTGAAAGCTGTCCATTAGCACAAATTTGAGGCCGACCGCTCACGACCTATCGCACATTCTTGATCAAGTACACGAGCAGCACCGGCAGGCCGACGGCGGCAATAACGAAGCATACGAGCCACAAATAGAATTCCATTCCTCCCCCTTCCCTTTATGAGCGGTCTTCCTGGCGCTTCTCTGCCGGCGAGTCCTGGCGATGGCGGTCAAACATGTTCGGCTTGTGCGAGCTATCGCCCAGCATCTGGATGCTGCCACCCTGCTCTCTTTGCGTCGGCATGGCTTCAGCCTTGGCCACAGGCGCAGGCGCTTCCCTGGCCACCTCTACATAAGGATTGAAGCGCGGCGCGTTCATCTCTTCCCGGCATTGCGCTTCCGTCATCTGAATTCGCGTCCCCTGTTGGGTGTAGGCGTGGCAGGTGTGGCGATTGGCGATGAAGGCCACCGCTTGCGGCATCTGTCTGACCTGGCGCATCTGGTCATACGCCGGCGCGGTTTCGGGCCGGCCGGCAAGTCGCGGGTTTTCCGCTTCAAACAGGCTGGCGGCGGTCACGGCCGCTTGCGGCGTGGCGGTGGCGGTCGGCAGTGCTGGCGCGGCATCGGGCGAAGCCTGGGCGTTGGCGGGAGCCGGCTTGCCGGCGTCCGGGTCCATCTTGTTGCTGATGGAGCGGAACGACAGCCAGCCCAGGGCGAGCATGGCCACCAGGGCAGCGCCCAGCAGCCAGACGTAACCAGGGATGCGCTTGCTTTGCTTCAGGTGCAGTGAAGCCGACTTGTATTGCTCAAACGCCTTTTTGGGCAGCGTGTAGCGCTTGCGGGCGGCAACGTCGCGCGAGGCCTTGGACTTGGGGTCGCCGCACTCCGACCATTCGTAGAGCTGGCGGCCAAGCGCCATATTGCGAATGTGCAGATGGCGCCCAATCAAGGATTTGATATTGGAGTCGATCAGGTGCGGCCCCTGGGTGATCAACCAGAAATCGACGCCGGTATGGCGGTGCGTCTCGAACGCGGCGACGATGTCCGGCACCTTGGACGCGGCCGAGCGTGGCCGGTAGACGTTTTGGGCTTCGTCGATGACGATGATGGCGTTCGGCGGGAAGGTGAACACCGGGCGCGTGAGCGTCGGGTCTTCCGGCAGCGCGACCTGTTCCGTCCATTCGGCAATCGGCGGCGTCGGCTGATGGCTGATCTTCAGTTCGGGAATCCCCATCACGAACAGCGGGCGGTTGCCGACCTCTTCCATCAGCAGCGACACGGCCAGCGCGGTCTTGCCCGCCCCTGGCTCGCCGGTAATCAACGTCAGCATGGCTCTAGCTCCGTTTGAATTCGATGCGTTTGAACACGTTCATGGACAGGCGGAAGGCAAACGCGCCAACGATGATGCCCAACGCTTCGCCCAGGCCGGCGAGGCCGAGCAGATTGGCGGCGATGGACGGAATGCCGCTGAGATTGGCTTGGATCGCCTGATTGAGCTGATCGGCGATCAGTTGAATGCCGGAGTAGGTGACGACGGACAGGCCCAGGCTGACCAGTATCTGGCCGATGATGGGCTTGACCATGCCGACCAAAAATGAACTCATGGTGGCCATTAGCTACCCTCCCCCTTTCTGGCACCGAAGATGATGAAGTACGCGACGATGACGGCGGCCAGGAGGATCAGCGCGCGAATGGCGGTGGCGAACTTGCAGAACCATTCGAACGAGTAAGAGAAGTGCTGGCCGCTGGACAGCGTGAATTCGTAGTTCGGCGGGCAAGTCGCCGGCATGGAGAAGCTTTTCGGAGAGAAGCTAACCTCTCGTTTTTCTTCCGGGATCGGCACGCTGGGCGGATCGCCCCACTTGCTGCAGCCGATGGAGTCGGGGTACTTGTCGCAGTCGGTTTGCTGAGGCTCTGACGGTGGCGGCTTGTTGGTGGTGCTGGTCGAGGTGGATGTCGAGCAGCTGCCGGCCCCGGTGCAGCTGTTGACCGTGGTGGTCGAGGTGGTGCTTTGCTCGAAGCCGATTGGCTTGCCCATCAGGCCGCCCCCGGTGGGCTTGTAGGTGGTTTGCGTCTGCGTCTGGGTGGTGACGGTGGAGCCGTCGGCGCGGGTTTCGGTGCTGGAGCCGGTCACGGTCTTGGGACCGGTCACCGGATCGCCGCTGACGCTGGATTCGCCGGCATCATCCATTTCCAAGATCGTGCCATCCTTGGCCACCGCTTCAATCAGCGGCTTGTACAGCTTGAGAATGACGTCATCGGCCATCGCATCGACATCGGCGTCGTTCACCTTGGTTCGCGGGACCGGCGTGCGAATGGGGATATTGGGGTCGGTCTGTTTGAAGTGGAGATCGGCCACGACGCCGCCGCATATCGAAACCACCACCGCTTCGGTTTTGGTCTCGTATGAGGGGAAGTAGTATTGTCGGTTACAGCTGTTTTTATGATCGTCGTAAAACCGATCCAGGCAGCTGGAGAGCGTTTTCGCCTTCGGGTAATCCCAGCACGCCACCGGATAGTCGGGGTTGTAGCCCTGGTAAGGATCGCGTCCGCTGCCGGTGCCGGTGGAGCCGGCATTCGTGGGCCGGGTCCATTCCTGGGCGTCGCCCATCCATTCCCAGCCCTTTTCGATGGCGTAATCAATGGCGATGCTGGCTGCAGCGCCGCCGATCATGCCGCCGAGCCCGCCGCGCATGTTCTTGCGCAGTGCCGGGCCGATGCGTTCGGACAAGGATTTCGCCGGGATTTTGTAGTGATCGAACATCCGGCCCTGAATCATATTGGATTCCATGCCGTAGGCGATCTGCGTCGTGACGCCGAGCGATTTTCGGTCGTCGAGATACACCTTCATGATGGTCCCGGACAGGCGTTCTTTATCCGCCGCGGTGGTGGCCTTACGGGTGATCTGGTCGCCGTAGCGGTAATAGGTGCCGACCTGATAGCCGCCGGCCTGCGCGGGAGGAACAAGCAGGCCGAACAGCACGGCCAGGAACAGGATAGGCGGTGTGGTCATTTGAGGATCACCCAGCCCGCCAGGATCACGGACAGAAAGCCCGCCAGGAAGTAGACGCTCATGTTTGCAAAGTCCTGCGCAAGACAACGATGCCCCAGGCGATGAAGGCCGGCAGCAGCACCAACCAGCCCAGCGCGACGCCGTCGCGGACCTGCTCGGCCGGGTTGCATTCCGGCAGCTGGGGCGAAATGCCGACGCTGGAGGTTAAAACGGCCCGTTGCGGGCCGTTTTGGTAGGTGTTCAGCTGCCAGCCGGCCCCGGTTTTTTCGAAAGCCGAATAGCCGGTATCCGAGAGGCGCGGCGCGGTGGCGCTGTAGTACGCATCCGCCGCGTCAGCCAGATTCGAATAGCAGGCCGTGCCGACGCTGTAGCCCATGTCACAGCGCCTTGCGCAGCCACTTGAAGCCGAAGATGCCGACGATCACCGCCAGCACCAGACCGCCGAGAATGGCGGCGTCCTTGCCGGCGTTGGTGATGGAGGATTTGACCTCTTCCGGCACTTCCGCCAGGGCGGAGGCGGCGGCGGTGGTCATGGCGGCGGCCAAGGCGGCGCGGGAGCCGTAGCGGCGAGCGATTTCACGGAATTTCATGTTTTTCTCCTAGAGTTGGCGTGCTACGAATAGCACTTGGTCACATCATCGAAAAAACTACACACCACAAACGAATTGCCGAGAATGAAGCGAGCGGTGTCGATCGCTGATTCGGGGTTGTCAAATCGACCCGCGCCCGACAGAAACTTGGTGAACCCGACGTCACCATCCAATGGACACAGGAACTGTCCCGTGTCCTTGTCCTGCACTACCCAGACGGGGCCGATCATGGTTAGCCCTGCCCTTGCGCGGCTGCGCCCTTGGCGGGCGTCACGCCGACGATGACGGTCTTGGACGTCTTGCCGTTGGTGACCATCTCCAGCTCGCACACCGCCAGGAACGGGAACGGCAGGTTCTTGATCTTTTCGAAGTTGGCGGAGTCGCCCCAGGCCATTTCTTGCGCAGCCGTGCCGACGGCGTTGCCGTTCTGGTCATTGAGCGGCACCTCGACAAAGAGCTTGGTGTTGTCGTAGAGCGTGCCGTCTACCGTGTCTTTGAAGCGCTTCGCGCCGATGACCTTCATTTGAGTTTGGAAACGCATGCTGGAAATCTCCTATAGATGGCGTCTTCCCTGCTGCCAGCGATCCGCCGTAATCGCTGAGGGTGATTGGTTAGGCGTGGGCGAAGCGGGCGCCGGCGTGCCACTCTTCCCGCGCCATCCTGACAAAGGCGTCGGTGTCGTAATCGATATGGGCGTAGTCGTGGACGAAGTCTTGATTGCCAAGCTCGCAGCTGATGTGCGCCAGCTTCAGGCGTTGCGGATAGCCGGCTTCGGGCCGGGCGAGGCGTTCAACGATGGATTCCACCGACCAGGACGCAACCTCTCGCATGTAATTCACCAGCCGCCCCACCTGCAGCGCCGCATAGTGCAAATGATGGTCAAGGCTGTATTCCTGGCCCTTGATGATGGTCTCGATGCGTTCCGGGGTTTTCATGCCCTTGAAGCGGGCGAAGGCGGGATAGGCTCCGGCTAGATAGCTGCCGGCGTTGAGCAGGATCTCCAGCGGAATGATGCGGTCCACGCCCTTGAACTCGACCTCGACGCGGAACCAGTTGCTGGACGGACTGCCCAGCTGTTTGCCCTTCTCGTAGCCCCGGCAGAACTTGCCGTTCTTGCGTTTGCCGACGTAGAGGGTCCGACCGGAGCCGTCCGGGTTGTCCCAATCGCCGTGCCGTTCGACGAAAGGATTGCGGCCGCCGCAATTGAATCGGCCCGCCCTCACCTCTTCATTCATCACATCGGCGTTGTAGTCGCCGTTGAAGTCGTCGTAAGCGCAGTCCACCCGCGTCAGGCGCGGATTCTCGGCTTCATGCTGCAGGAAGTCGTACAGGCGTTTTTCCCAGCCCGAGTTAGCCGCATTGCAGCCGGTGGCCGTCAGCTGGATCAACATCGTGTTGCGTTGACCGCCGAAGGACAGATTGCCGTAGCAAACGTCTTCCTGGCCGAGAACCCAGGTGTCCCGGTAGAAGTTCATCCCCTTCGGCCGCTTGTGGGAGACGCCGAAGCCGAATATCTGGAACAGCCTTTGTGACATGGTCAGGATGTATTCATCATCCGCCACCATCATGTGGCCGGCGATGACGTGACAGGTCGATTCGTGGACCGTGAACGACACTTGGTCGATATGCGCCAAGTCATCGCCCCACCCTGCTCGCACCATCACTTGCTTGATCTCGCCATTCTCCAGAACGAGGCTGATTTGCTGCAGTTCCGGGCTGAGGTTCTGCGCCTCTGCCTGCGGTGCAGACTTTCCCCCCGTGTTACTAGTGGGGGGAAGCGCGCGCCGTGCTGCTCGCTGGCGCTCGCTATCACGTCCCGCGCCGCCCCATGCGCCAATGCGCGGCAACGAAAGCCAGTAGCGCAGATCGCGCTTCTTGGCCATGTTCGGCATGGCCACCGGCATGTCGGGGTCGAATACGGCGCGATAGCGCGGCTCTGTGCCTGTCTCGCGGCGGACATCATGCGCCTCAAGAACCACATGGCTATTGCGCCCCATATCTTCCTCCCCTGCTAGAATTGGTAATATGCTCAAGTCCACGGGTGAGGACTTTGCGCAATGCTAAGTCCACACGTGAGGACAATACAAGGGGGTACTGACACCATGAAGCCGAGCATCGAATACCTGCAGGACGCGATTGAAAAGCTAGGAGTTGAAAACGATTCGAAAGCGGCAGCGGCCCTGAAGATCAGCAAGCAAGCCATCTGCAGCTATAGATCGGGCGAGCGAATCATGGATGATTTCACATGCATCATGGTCGCAAAGACGCTTGGTATTGACGGGATGGAAGTGATCGCAGCGGCGCAGATGGAGCGCGAGAAAAACGAGGAACGGCGGGAGATTTGGGCTGATTTTCGGAAAAAGTTCGGCGTCAAGGCGGGGATCGCCGGACTAGCGGCAGTTTTGACAATGGGGAGCCTCGCCCCGAATAAAGCATGGGCCGAAAATACGCACATATCGCAGCATTTAGATGCTGAATATGATGACGGTCTATATTATGTCAAATCTTGTCAGTCAAATTATGGGCAAGATTGTGCCGGAAAATTTTTACGCGACTGACACGATTCATGTCGCATGCACGCAACACTTTCGCGAAACTGACGTCATTCCCTGATTCAATGCTTGCCGTCAGATGAAGCACTACAACCCTGTGGCCACCTTTCCATGCCGCCCGGACGATCTGTACCGGGCGCTTTGCTTTGGCGACGTCCAGACCCTGGCCAACGAACTAGACGTCACTCCTCAGAAAATTGAGCGCTGGCGACGTGGCCGCGACCCCGTGCCGAAGCTGGTCTATCTCTACCTCATCAATCGCACCGGCACGACCCTTGGCAAGCAGTACGGCCCGTTTCGCGACTTCCAACTCAGCGACCGCGCCGACGCCTTGGTATGCCCAGGAACCGGCACCCGGATCAATTACGCAGAACTGCCGCTACTGGCCGAGTATCGACGGGCGCACCGGCTGGCGCAGCAACAGGCGGAGCTGATTGAAAAGCTGATGAAGGAACGCGACTACTATCGCCATAACTGCCACCAAGACGCCCGCTACGGCATGCTGCTAAGCGGCATCTTCAATCACAGAGATAAAGGCTAGCCCGGCCTTTTGCACACCATCAGGATTGGCAATGACAAAAAGGTAGAGAATGAAGGTTTTCCTTGCTGGAGTCCTATCATGAGCTACCTACTACTTGTTTTTGTACTGCTGCTTCTGGTCCTGCTCGCCTTCATCGTTCTGGCCCTAAAGAAAACATCAGGTGCACCACGCGCAGGCCATGCCCAGGCCAGTAAAAGCCGCTTCTTTCTCAAAAGGAAGCAGTTGCTGACGGGCCGCGAGATCGATTGCTACAAGCTGTTGGTCAAGGAGTTGGGGCCGGACTTCATCGTGTTCCCTCAAGTCGCCTTTAGCCAGATCCTCAACGTGACGGGAGGTACGCAGTCCGAAAACAGAAAGCTGTGGATGACCATGAGCCAAAAAGTGGCTGATTTCGTCATCTGCAAAGACGACCTCACCATGTTGGCCATCTTGGAATTGGATGACCGGTCGCACCAGGGCAAGCAAGACAAGGACCGCGCGCGGGATGGCGTTGTTGAAAGCGTCGGCCTGAAGGCGCTGCGGATTGCCGGCCCGGCGAGGCAAGAGGACATCGCACGGATCGCCATGAGGCTGCGCGGCATGGCCAACCCGCAAGCAATGGCGGCAGGCGTGACGTTACAGCCCCCTGCCCCGCGGCGTGATCCGGTTCCGCTGCGCGCCGTGGAGCGGGATACCGGTCGATAACATTGGAATTTTAATCACCCAAAACCAGGGCAAACACCCGGATCAACTACGCCGAGCTGCCGCTACTGGCCGAGTATCGGCGCGCAAACCGATTGGCACAGCGGCAGGCGGAGTTGATTGAAACACTGAGCAGTGATGGTTGACATGGGACGGTGACTTACAGTTGCTTTTTTAGCTCATCAAGTTTGGGGGTAATTTCCAAGATGTCGAATCGCTCCTTGAACATCATGCGAAAAATAAGCAATGCGCCAAGCCCAATTTGCGCGCTAGTCTTAATGGCATGAGCGAGGGCCGGGCCATCATCTACCACGTAAAGATGCAGAAACTCCACGTCATCGTCACCTGCCCTCATCTGCATTGACGAGGTTAGCGCTCGTTCGTTCGGATGCGCGCCGTAGTCGACCGTTCGCTCATACAGGGTGCGAATTTTCTCATGCAAAGACTGATCAGCCGCTGCTAGAGTAGCCATGACTTTTCTAGTCTCAAACCTTCTTCGGCAGGCCCTGATACTGTCATCGCTTTCGTGACGGCGCATCCAAACTTCCCCATAGCCAGAGTTGCGACGAATATGCAATGCATATAGGGCGTACTCCAGCACGCTGCGAAGGGATGGAAAAGCATCGACAGTTTGCCCCCCCATCACCAATCCACAAGCTGCCCGATATGCGGAGTGCGAGCGCAACAACAACATTGGTTCAAGTAAGGTTTGGGGGTGATTTAGATTGCTTGAAATGGTATAGAAGGCCTGGTCGACCTGCTGCAACAACTGAAATTCGGCGTGTTTATTTGAAAACACCGCCCAGTTGTTCCAGTGAATAATGTCCAAGAACTTTGTTAGCTCATCAGTGCCCCAGCCCTTGGGAGGTTCTTTTGTCGCCATCACACCCCTCATCGCCACAATGCCAACGGCATCAACATACCGGAAAAAGCCCTCGCTGTAAGTGGAATTTGGGTCAAAATGGGAAAAAAGACGGGTAATACCAGTCACCCGTCTAGGCCGGCTTCGCCGGCCCTGGCGGAGCCTTGCAGCGGCGGCGATGTCACCACATCACGGGGTTGCCCAGGGTCTTGAAGGAGAACTTCTCCAGGATGGCCCAGCTTGCCTCGTCCTCCGTCCACCCAAGCGGGACGGCAAGGGCAAGAACCTCGCCTGCCTTGTCGCGCGTAGTCAGATATACCCGATATCCTAGCCGCTCTAACTCGGCCTCATCCGGCACGGTTCGGTGCTGCTTATCGGATGCGCCACCGACGAAGTCAACAATCAAGCCCGGCATAGCGCCCACCTCTCAAGAGGACATAACAGCAATCTAGCGTTAGTAAAAGCATAAGGATGTACGAGGAAACACTTATGAAAAAACCCGCCAAGGCGGGTCTCTGCTTTAGTTACAACTGCCGGGATCTCAATTCCAAGCCTCATAGTCCTTCAAGTCCTGGTATTTTCGCAGAAGCTGCTTGATGGCCCGATCATGCGGATATTGCTTCTGCAGGACGAGATACAGCTCCTTGGCCTGGCCGCAGCTCTCGTTCATGTTCTTTTTGATTTCGGCCTTGTTCTCTTCCGGCAGATCCACATCCCACTCGCCTGACAGATGAACGCAAACATCCGCGCTCGTCTTGAAATTTTGTACGTCTAGGTCTTTAGGCTTGGCAGCCAGGCAAACAGGTGCCAAAAGCAAAAGAGTAATTGTGTCGAGTCGCATCATCACTGACACTCATAGTTCCAATCACTGACAACCATGTCCCGCAGCTCCTCGCCCTTTACGAATACCGACAGGCATTGGCCTTTTTTATCCTTGTACTGAAGGATGCAGACGCCGATGTCCATGGCGCAAGAGTAGACCTCCTTATACCCTGCTCGATAAAGAATCTTGTCCACTCCAATCAATGTGCTTGGATCTGGATTCTTGAACGGCTTCCATCCATGCGTCAGCACGGCCTTCCGTGCTGACTTGAATGGCTGGTCTTTCTTAAGGAAGGAATCGGCCTGATCAGCGGCATAGGCCGAAACACTTGCCATCATTA
This sequence comes from Chromobacterium indicum, assembly GCF_039708975.1. Classification (NCBI taxonomy): domain Bacteria; kingdom Pseudomonadati; phylum Pseudomonadota; class Betaproteobacteria; order Neisseriales; family Chromobacteriaceae; genus Chromobacterium; species Chromobacterium indicum. The sequence goes on along the minus strand of NZ_JAYFSJ010000026.1, from coordinate 3,346 downwards.
CCAAAGCTGAAATCAGCCTCATTTGATAGTTCCACCGTTTGAAGTGTAGTAGCCGGCAAAATCTTCATACTTGGCATATGGTTGCTTGTACCTGCCCCGCTTGCCTTTGCCTTGCGGCAGTGCAGCCCAGCGTCCGGAGCAACGGCTTAGAGATGTTTCGAGATCGCCATCCACGATTGCCTCAATGGCTTTTTCCGCTCTGAAAATTTCCACTGCGATCAAGTCTTGTGTATGGGGCGAGAAGTCTTTCAGACCCATGTTCCCACCCATTTCTTTCCATGTCTCAAGATTGATCTGGTACATACCTGCTGCGCTAGTCTTGCCGCCGTAGCCGGGGCCGGGATGCTTAGAGTAATCGCTAAAGCGCCACTTATCGTTCTTTTTGCCCTTGATCGCACCATACATGAAATCGTACCCGCCGCCCTCGGCTTCGGCGATGGCTTTTAGGAATGCAGCCACGTTGTGATTGGCGAGATATTCCTCGTTCTGCGCCTTGCGGATAGCCTTCTTATCTACCTTGACACCCTTGACTTTACTGTCTGTGCTGGGCGTGGTGGTCTTTTCAGCCACCTTGATCAACGGTGTCTTTGTCGGTTTACTGACTAGCTTTTCAGCCATTATCACCTCCCATATCGAAATCACCGATATGGATTGCCACCACTTCAGCCGCCTTGTGATCGTCGATCATGTGCGTGTAGCCACTGCCGTCAGATATGCCGTGTTCTTTGCTGCCATCAGCTCGAATGATCGTGTATTCGGCGTTCTTCAATGGCTGGCCTTCTTCGTCGTGCAATTGGTACCTTTCGTTGAACATGAGTCCTGCGGCCACTGCCGCAGCTGCCGCGATAGTGGCGGCATTTCCTACCTCTGTCCCTGCCGTTGCTGTGCCGCTGCCTTCATAGCTGCGCATCACCTGCCCTAGCGTTGAAATTAGCGAGGCCCCGCAAGACGTCTTATGACCCTCGAGCGCCACCCCCTTGCCGCCAACGGTCCATGACGGATCGCCTTCAACAATCACGCAGTTTGTATGCCCTTGTCGCGGGCAGCTGACAGCGTCACCCACCAGCGCAACCGCTTTGCCGAACATGGTCGTCGTTGCCGACGCACTCGTGACTTGGCCACCATGGTCAGTCGGATCGCCTAATCGAATAACAGGTTTCATGGATATCGCCCCGCTATGAATGGCGGGAGGCTACCTCAAAGGCAAAGGCCTGTTCCACTCGTCCATGGTACAGGCCTGAAAAGTCAAAAGCGCCCTCGCCGGGCGGCATGCCCCGGGGATGCTTGGCAAGCCAACATCCCCCGGCCTTGCCGTGGAGGGTCTTTACGTGGGCAGGCCCGTCAATACCGCAAATCCTCACCCGTTCGGTGCTCGCCTATGGCTGTGCTCCGCGTGCGGCTTCCGGTTTGGATATTGACAGGCTGGGGAGGCTCTAGCGCGCGCTTCGGCGCGACGATGTGGGGCATGCCCGCTCGATGTGGCCCGGCGGCTGCCCGCCCCGCAGTCCGTCCGTCCTCGCTGCCGCTGCGGGCGGGCGGCTGCTGGGCGCTTATCCGCCCCGGCCTTGCGTGCTGACCTGCAACAGCATCACGATTTCGCTGCTGCTGGCATCCGACGACGCGCTGTCCAGGGCGCGCGGCAGGAAGCTGAACCTCTTGCGCCTGCCCTCCTCCTTGTTCTGCTGCAGGCCGCCCAGGAACACCATTTCGCCATCCGCTACCGCGACCGAGGTCGAGAGTTCGCGCTTGGTCAGCGTCGGGCTGTTGTCCACCCCGGTTTCTGTCTTGGCAAAGTCGCTGATCTGCTGGCGCACCCGCATATCGACGCCACCAGGGCGAACATTCGGCGTCAGATCGAAGATGACGCCCGAAGACCGATATTCGATTGACTGTACCGGCGTGCTGCCGCCGTTCGGATACGAGATTGACGACACCGTCGGCACGTCCTGGCCGACCGACAAGTGCGCCACTTGGCCGGAGTTGACCAACAACCGGCTATTCGTCACCACCTTGAACCGGCTGTCGCCGGCCAAAGCGCTGAACACGGCGTCAACCGTGCCGGACTTGAATCGAATAAAGCTGTCCTGCTGGCTGGCCGTCGTGTTCAGCCCGAGCGACAGCTTGCCACCCAGGACGGATAGCAGCAGGTCGAAAGCGCTGCCCTCCTTTCGCCCGGTGTTCACCTCGTAGACCAGGCTGCGGACCATCACTTGCCCCGCTGGCGTGTCCAGCTGGGGCAGGATCTGCTTGAGCCGCTGGATGTCGGTCTTGTCGCCCTGGAACAGCAGGACATCGGAGCCGGCCTTATCCAGCAGCGCCGCGGCTGACCCTTGGGGCGCCGGCTTGTCCGAACGCTGCTCAGGCGGCACGGCAATCGTGCGATTGGCCGCAAACGAGCCTTTGACGAACGGCCCCAGCAGATCCGCCAAGTAGCTTACGTCTCGATGCTTGGGGCGGTAAACGAACACCTCGCCCGCCAGGGCCTGGGTCTCCGGCTTGGCCTGGACGAAGTCGATGCCGGCGCGGCTGTCCACCTGATAGCCCAAGCTATCCATGAACGCGCGCCAGAAGGCCCGCAGATCGCCCTTGCCGTCAAAGCGGAACGACACGACGCGGGTATCCTGCAGAACCTTGGGATCGAGCACGTAGCCAGATTTCAGCGCATCCGTGTAGACCAGCTGCACCACTTGGGCGACTGGCACCCCTTGAAAGTCGAATTTAACCGCCTTCGCCGGCAGATCCGCCGCGCGCGTCGCGCTGGCCAAGAGGATGAAGCACATCAGCAACCACTGTTTCATTTGCGCGGATCTCCAGTAAGCGCCCCAGCTGCAGGAGAGCCGGTCCATACCGTCACTTTCTGCCCATCAATCATGCCGACGGTCGCCTGTCCGTCATTGCTGAACACTGACGGCGACTCAACTCGCAACCGCCCTGCCCCATTCGCCACGACTACCCATGCCGTGCCGTTGCTCTCGTAACGGCCCACCACGCGCCAGGCGTCGGAGTAGCCGGGGCCGGCAGGCATACCAGGCGCAGCGGGTGCGGCAGGCGCAGGCGTTGCCGCCCCTGGCGCAGCGGGCCTGCCAGGATCTGCGGGCGCGGCAGTGGCCTCGTTCTTCGGCTTTGGGTGGAAGAACAGCCAGGTGTAGCGCGCCGACATGCCCGCCATCAGCACCATGCCGCCCACCAGCGCCCATAGCTTTTTACTCGCCAGGATGTTTTGCCGGGCGTCGGCATTGACGGTCTTGCCCTGCGCGCCGTCCTTGAATGACTGGTACAGCGGGAAGATTTCCGGCTTGTACTTCTTGACCCAGGTTCCGGTAGAGGTTTTGCCGTTCTGCTTCCA